>CAVVXT010000013.1:0-3115 GCA_963752255.1 Nitrososphaeria archaeon
GTCTCCCTTTTAATATTGACATGACCTTTAGAAACTAGTAGGTGAACGACAAATCAAAGAATAAGTGAACATTGAATGACTACTGAGGAAGGACACCTGTCACTATTTTAATTTTTTTTGTGCAATAGACTTTTAAGCGGAATAAGGACTTATGCCCTTATTGAGGTAAGGAGAACCGTGATGGTTCGCTAGGTTGTCCGAAAGGGCAACCTTCCTTTCCGAACACTTATTTTGGCAAAATGGATGGTTCATATATCCGTCCGCCATTTTCTCGGTTCCAATAAGGTTGTAGTTCCGCATACCGTGTGCTTTTCCCTTTTTCGATATGTTGCCAAACAGTTCTGCAACAAACATCGGCTAGCTGAATGCCAGTTGTAATGGACGAGTCGGCGAAGGTTATGGTGTTTAAGATTCGCTCAAGTCTGTCTACGAAACGGGGCTGGTAGTCCCATCCTCTGATTTCTGTTCCAACAACTTTGAACGTTCTAATCATTTCTTGAATAGCCCTATCTTTTCTAACTTCTTCTGTATCCATTATAACATTGCCTATTCCGTTCGTTTGCCTCTTCAAGAACATGGAAAAACGTCCAATAGTTGCTCTCATTCCGTAGCGTTTAGGGTCATGTGCATCTTCGTGGTATCTTTCCTTCATGTGGACTTTGTCAACAGCCGTAGCAAAAAGTACGGGTTTCAACTCTGCCAACAAGGCAAAAACGCTATCAGCCATTTCTTTTCTCTGCGGGTGGTCTAACCCTTCGTAAGCATTCTTTCCTCTGATTAAATCATGATAAAGTAGTTCTTTCTTGTAACCGAGCTTAACAGCCGAACCAATGTACTTTGTTAGTATAGCATCTAACTCCGTTTGCGCCCTTAAGTCAGCACTCCCAGTCAGTGCCAATCCAGCGACAACGTAGTATCTGACGGGCGACCTACCACATGGCGGACACCAACCAGAATCACCGCATGAATCCAAATAAAGCGTGTAAACGGTTGGTTCAGTTGCAGCAGTAGCAGTCATAAAAGATTGGTTTGGTTACTTCTAGTTTATAAAGGCTTTGCATCCGTTCTGTACATAGAAAGGCAGATATTAATTAACTGATGCTGTCTGCAAGAAAGGTAGGTCATGGGATGAATATCTAGATTGGATTATTAACTTAAACATCTCATGAATCTGTTCACTATTATAATGCTGGATTATTGCAAGAGTTTGTTCTTTTCTACCCATTCGTTTTGCCTTAGCTCCAATAATTTTCGAGCATATTATTCCCAGTTCATCCAGTCTAAGCAGGTTGAGCTGGAGCTTTGAATTTAGCCCATAATTGATCTTTGGTTCTCTTGCTAATTCAAAACTGTAATCGCAGGCGTCTATACTGAAGGTGATTAACCCAATTTGGGAATTAATTGAATCAGGAATTTTTTGCATCAGTCTATTTGGCGCTATTAGGTAAACATAATCAAAGACTTTTTGGAGTGCTGGAATTTGATACTCTAAGCGATCTACCTTGTCTCTTTCAGACTTTACTTCATATGCGTGGGAATCGGAAGCCAACCTGAGAATATCAACTCGCGTTTTTATTATTGGAAATTCAAAATAAATGGAGCCAAGATTGCTTTCTCTTTTGTTAAGGTGTTCTACAAAACTCTTGCTTACCATCTCGCCGGATGGATATTTGGCAAGATACCAATCAACGCTGCTTCTATAAGGTGCACCTTTTCTGTACATCTCGGAAAGAACATGGCACTCAGATATTGTCAATGTCCCTATTAGGCGATGGACAAAATCCTTCTTTGTGAAACAAGCGTGATCGCGGACTAACCCTGTTTCTTCGGAGAAACCGATAATAAATTCAAAGGGAAGGTCCAACAAATATTCTTGCTTCGTTCTCATTTTGTCATCTATTTTTATCATTCTTCCTCCACATTAAATAAAATATCGTATCCATCTGGGTCTAAGTCTTGGTCTGTCGATGTTGTTGAGTATTTGAGTCTTGTTTCATTACCTATGCAGTGTAAATAGTGAATCACCCTAAATTTCTTCCAGAAAGTGTGGCCTCTGTTGAAACGATTGTGTTGTACATCATTACATGCGCTGCATGAAGAAATATGACTACTGTGATTGCTCCAAAACCGAGATGCTTTGAGAGTTGCGGCTGCTATGTTATAGTCGTCTCGTTTAATTTCTTTTAGAATGAATTTTTCCCATAGATAATATCTGATAATTTTTTTTGCAGCTCTTCCACCCGCTTGAGGGTATCTCTTTTCTGTTGCAAAATCTCCAAAACCGTCTAAACCATACCTGAAGCTAAACAAAGGTCCATAATTATGGCCCGTATCCACAGGTTCAAAGGCATTCAGAACAAATACGTTAATGTTTTGTTTCTTACCTATGTCACTCATTAGTTCAAGATTGGAGTTAATTTGGCTCTCGTAACCAGAAATATCAAAAACATCGAGTAGAAGCAAATCAGATTTATGCATATTATTCACAAGTGACTCATATGACCTTTTAATTGTCGTTGCCATGCCCAGATTGAATGAAGGCACCCTTACGCGAACTGCTACCTTCTCAAATTCACCTTTAATTCTTTGCATAATGGCATTTTCACTGTCATAATCTCTATTGCCGATATGCTGAGCCGAAACTACAGGAATATCAACCATGCTCTTGTTCTTGTGAAAAAAATCCGCTTGATCAGGATATTGTCTGAAAATGTTGCTAATCGAATCGGAAAACTTGTTGTCTGCTTCAAGCAAGTAATACGGCAAATCGACCATGACCTCACCATATTTGGCTCGCAGAAGACGTGAAAACCTGTGCAGTATTTCAGTATCAACAACTTCAACTAGAGGTTTTATCCCTTTACTTGAAACATTTGGAATTATCGCACATTCAGGGTTCCTATTTTCATTTGTTCCAGAGCATCTAAGAACCCAAACATAATCAAAAGTTTTTGGTTTAGGCGCGTTCATACAATGCCCTTTTGTTACTATCAGAGCTTTTAGTATTTAAGGCTTAGAAAGAGCTTAAAAAACAAATATCTCCTCCAAACAGGCTTTTTGCAGGAGAGACCTTTTTCGCTCCCTGACGTCATGAGAAACTTAACAGTATCCGTTA
>CAVVXT010000014.1:0-210021 GCA_963752255.1 Nitrososphaeria archaeon
CTGGCCGGCGGAGACGACGATCCGGGAGCCGTCGGGCGAGATGCCGTGGTCGTTGTTAATGCCCTTGACGCTGCCGAGCGGGACCGGCTCCGGCTCTCCGCCGGCGACCGGGATCTTCCACAACTTGCCCTCGGAGTTGAGCAGGAGGTATTTGCCGTCGGGCGACCAGTTGGGCGCTTCGAACAGACGATCCGCGGTGAAGATGACGCGCTTGTTCGAGCCATCGCGATCGATGATGGTGACGAGGCTCCGCACTTTGGGGGGCGTTTGGGCGCCCAGCAGCGCGGCGAAGACTGCGGAAAACGAGGAACCTCATACGCCCGAGTGTAGCGCAGCTCAGTGGGACAGGCCTCCGGCCGGTCGTATGTTACACTCACAACATACAAACTCAGCGGAGGGGTAACCCATGTACGACATGAAGAACCTCGCCCAGACTCAAGACCCTCGAGGCCAATGCGCCGGAAGCCGTCAAGGCGTTCTGGGCACTCCACAAAGCGGCGCTGGCCGCTGGAGCGATTCCGGCCAAGTACAAGGAGCTGATGGCGCTGGCCGTGGCTCTGACTACGCAGTGCCCGTATTGCATCGAAATCCACAGCAACAAGTCTCGCGAGGCGGGCACCTCGGAGCAGGAGATCGCCGAAGTCGTCGCTGTCGCGGCGGCGCTGCGGGCCGGCGCGGCAATCACCCACGGCACGCACGCCATCAAGTAGCGAGCGCCTACGCCACGCCGTAACGCTTGAACCAATCGAGCATCTTCTTCCAGGCGTCTTCGGCGGGGCCCTGGCGGTAGCTGGGCCGGTAGTCCGCATTGAAGCCGTGCGGCGCGTCGGGATAGACGTTGATCTGGGGACGGGTCGCCGGCGGCCGCGAGCGCGGCGCGCATCCGCTCGATGGAGCTATTTACGCGGGCTTTCTCCAATGCCTCCTTCTCTTCATCAAGCTTATCTGCTTTTTCTTTATATTTAGGATCACGGTTATATTTATAATCTGCCACGGCAATAAACGGCCAGCGTAAAATACCTCCTACAAAATCCACCAACATCGCCGGAACATCCCAGAGATATTCTTTAAACGAGATTCTATCTGTCCGTTTTTTTACAATAATACTCAACTGTCGATCGGCGGCGTTTAAAACGCTCCTTAGCCAAAGTTAAATCCGGCAGGGATTTTTCTTTTCCAATAGTATATTCTAAAATAGGCTTACCATCATAAGTAACCAAATAACCCTGGTTGCCGGGAGAAGTAGATTTCTGAAATTTATAAGTAGCACAGCCGGATACAATAAATCGCAAGAAATAATTAAAATTAAAATTTTTTTCAAAGCCTATTCCTTTCTTCCTACTTAAAAATTTCTTATTGCCGCATTAAAGCCAACGCTTCAGAACGAGTCTTTTCATTATCTTTAAAAATCCCCCGCACGGCACTAGTTACTGTCATCGTCCCGGGCTTTCTTACCCCACGCATAGACATACATAAATGTTCCGCTTCAATAACCACCATTACTCCTAAAGGTTTTAATTTACCCATGACAATCTCGGCAATCTGCGTAGTCAATCTCTCCTGAACCTGCGGCCGGCGAGCTAGAATATCCACTACCCGGGCAAGTTTGCTTAATCCGGTTACCCGGCCATTTTTGGGAATATAGGCGATGTTTGCCCTGCCTAAAAAAGGCAAAAGATGGTGTTCACAGACAGAATACAACGGTATCCCCCGTAAGAAGAATAATCTCATGATGCTTTTGCTCTAAAATAACCTCCAGCTCTTTTTCCGGATCTTGCTTAATCCCGGAAAATATCTCTTCGTACATTTGGGCAACCCGGCGCGGAGTTTCTAAAAGATCTTTCCTTTTGGGATCCTCACCGATTGCTTCTAATATCTGGCGCACTGCCTTTTCAATTTTTAATTTATCCATAAACTATCGTCTCAAAAATTAATTAAACAAAACTTGTTGCTTATTATCTAACGAAAACTGTCTTTCTGCAATAAGTTTTTCATAAACAGCCCTCTTGACTATTTTCCCAAATTAATTTATACTATATTTAACTAATATAAATTATAAACTTTTGTTGATTTAAAAACAGATGCCGAAAAAGAAAATATTTATCGCTGATGACCAAGAGGATGTTCTGTCACTATTAAAAGATTTTCTCACTGGCCATGATTTTGAGGTGATGGTCCTTAAAGAGCCAAAAAATATTCTTAACTTCAATAATTTCATTTAAGCCCGATCTTATCTTACTTGATTTATTAATGCCGGACTTAGGTGGATTTGAAATCTGCGAGATTTTAAATAAAAATTTGCAAACCCGTGAAATCCCAATAATTATTATCACGGGTTTTGGCGATTTAGTGGATGTAAAAAAGGCTTACAGTTTAGGGGCGGTAGGATATTTCGTTAAGCCCTTTTCACTCGTGGATTTATTTACTAAAATAATTAAAACTATTAATAATAAAGAACCCAAGCTTTAATTATTTTCCGATACAAAAATCCGAAAAAATTTGAATTTAACAAAAAAGCATCAAGTGTTTCATCTAATACAGGACCATCTAAAGAGAATGAGTGTCCTGTAGACCCTGTTGGTGTAGAAATGATTAAACCATCCATTCTTTTTTTTATGAGAAGTTCCTTCTGCGCTATAGTGAACAGAGGCAGCTCCGTCAACGATCCCCTGTATAAAAGTACCTCATTAAGGGCGGTTAATTTTTTACCATGGTCACCGACGTCAAGTTTAAGCATCATATGCTCTTGAACGTGAAACCTATCCCTTTTTATTGAATCGATTGCCAAATCTATTTCATCAGGAAATATTTCCGTTAGGACGCCCTTTGAGCCGACGTTTATTCCTAGGATGGGGATCTGTTTTGATAAACTTCTAATCACACCTATTATCGTGCCGTCTCCACCTAAAATGCATAGAAGATCTGTATTAGATTGATTCACATCTTCTATATTTAGACTATTTGTTGATTGATATTTTATTGGTGTTATCGTATTTACGTGAAAATTATTCTTCTTGAAGGACTCGATGATGAACTTTGTCACCCTGTGTTGGTTTATCTTTTTGATATTTCCTGCGATCGCGATCCTGTTTATTGCGGTCAAATGTGCCAACCATATTTGTCCTTTAGTGGTGATATTAAATATTGTCGGGAAAAACCTATTTTTACTGGCATTAACAATTATATGGTGCCCGATGAATTACAGGAAGAGCCGTCTGAGCATTATATGTTATGAAGATGATTATGAGTTACGAGGGCACCTTTAGGATTTGCCTTTTACTCGCATAATCTTGCTTTTACCTAAGACGTTCCAATACTCTACTTCCGTGCCTTGACTTATTAACTTGGCTACCTCGTCTTCTTTTGGAAATGGCAATTCAAACGTTCCAAACGTTTCCAGGTCCATAATCTGTAGAATGTCTCCTGTGATAGAAATTACCTGACCACTCTTTTTTTCAATAAGCGGAACTTCGACCATAGATGCAACGGGACTTAAAAGACTCTTCTTTGAACCATCAAATACACCTATGGCAACAATACGTGCTTTTGCAGAACCGTGCTTTCCAGTTTTACTTTTATCATATTCCACAATTCTGCAAGGCTCTCCATCAATAATTATGTATGAGCCTATTTTAAGACTTGAAAGATCAGCTGGTCGACTCAAAAATTATCACCTTTATTATCATCAAAGAAGAAGAAACATATGTCTATATAAAATTAATGAAGGTTCTGCAATAATTAAATCTCTCTTGGTCAAACACTTTATGGTAGAGAAGGATTTGACCTGTTTAAGATTTCGAATACATAATCCCCTTATCGTATGTTTTACATCTTGTAGAAACTTGGAACATAAATGGTTATTAGTCCCTTTAAATGTAAGGAAAAGGCTGAATTTGAATAATATGATTAAGGGTATATTTATAATTCTAGTCGGAGTGTGAAAAGTTTGTTAGATCAATTAAAAGAAAGCCTAAGGAATGCGATAAAGAAACTGATCTATAGTGATGTAGTAGACGAGCAGGCGATAAAGGAATTTGTAAGGGATATACAACGAAGTCTACTACAAGCTGATGTCAACGTTAAGATCGTTTTAGATATAACATCAAAGATAGAAAAGGAGGCGTTAAAAAGTGACATCCCTACTGGATTATCAAAGCGTGATTATATCATTAATCTGCTTTATGAAGAGCTTGCAAAGATTCTTGGCACAGAAAGTAAAGTTGAGTTCCCTAGAAATAAATCTAACGTAATTTTATTAGTCGGAATTCAAGGCTCTGGTAAGACAACTTTTGCAGCAAAATTAGGAAAATATTTCTTAAGGGAAGGATACCAAGTCGGAATAGTTTGTGCCGATACATTTAGGCCTGGAGCCTTAGAGCAATTGAAGACTACATGCGAAAGAGGAAAGATAGACCTTTTTGGAAAACAGGAGGAAAGAAACGCTATAAAGATTTGTGTGGAAGGAAAAAAAATTTTTGAACAAAATAAGAATATCATAATAATAGATACTGCCGGAAGACATAAAGAAGAAAAGGAGCTAATTCGAGAAATGAAAGAAATAAACGATGTACTAAAACCCCAAATGGTACTACTAGTTATTGATGGAACAATAGGGCAGCAGAGTTTTGCTCAGGCAAAAGCTTTCCATGAAGCCACCTCTATAGGTGGAATAGTTATAACAAAACTGGATGGAGCAGCAAAGGGAGGTGGAGCAATAGCAGCTGCTGCGTCAACCCAAGCAAGTATCCTTTTTATAAGCACAGGGGAAGGAATAGATGATATCGAAAGGTTTGCCCCAGAAAGATTTGTAAGCAGATTACTCGGATTAGGCGATATTAAGGCAATATTAGAGAGAGTAAAGCAAGCAGAAATAGAGCAAGATGAGCCGAGAGCAAGAAGGATAATGTCAGGAAAGATGACGATAGACGACCTTTATGATCAATTGATGCAGTTAAAGAAATTTGGTTCTTTGAAGAAACTTTTGGAACTCATACCTGGAATGCCAGAAGTTGATCGTTCTATAAACATGGACGAACTAGAAGGTAGGTTAGAGAAATGGCGCTTTGTAATACAATCGATGACAAAGGAAGAAAAACGAGATCCAGATATACTTAATGCATCAAGAATGAGAAGAATAGCTAGAGGATCCGGAGTGGACGAAAAAGAAGTTAAAGAAATGGTTAAGCAGTACAACAATATGAAAATTGTAATGAAAAAAAACAAAGGCAAACTTCTACGCGGGTTTATGAGGTGATTCAAATGAGGCCTCCACAAGAGGTGGCCTTAACTGAAAGGATACTGAATGAAAGACAACTCTGTGACAATTGCTTGGGAAGACAGTTTCCCAAGTTCCAACCGCAACTTGCAATCAAAGAAAAAGGAATACTGTTAAGGTTCTTAGCCGAGACTAAGACTAAAGGTTGGAATTCAGAAGGCTACACTTGGGAAGAACTTTATAATCTCTTTGAGAAGCAGCCATGTGAATTATGCAGAGGTATTTTTGATAAGATCGATGATATTGCAGACAGATTAGCCGATGAAATGAGGGAATACGAATTTAAGAATTTTTTATGTGGAGCAAATGTGCCCTTCCAGATAACAGAGAAAGAAGATAAAATAAGATCAAAATACAAACTTAGAGGTGAAAGTTTAAGGAAAGAGATAGTACGTGAAGTTGGATTAAAGTTAAATGAATTGTTAAAGAGGGATACCAGCTTTTCGGACCCGGATATCAAGATCATATTTCAACCTTTTGAGGATCAATTAAATGTCAAAATCATCACCAAACCTATCTTTATGCATGGACAATATGAAACAGAAAATGATCTAAACATTAAAGAAAGGCTAAAAGAGTTTTTTCTTGGAGAGTTTCAAGCAGAATCTGTAAAAGTGAAAATCAGCCCTTCCCATGACCCCCTTGTTAAAAGAAACTTGTTTACAATAAGAATTATTCATCCAAAAAAGAGAACGATTCATGTCGAAAAAATTATAATTTCGGGCGGCATAGAAGTTACTGAAATCAAAGAAATGGTAGGAGGAGGTCGTAGGCGGTCAAAATGAAGGATATTGTTCCATATAACCAGAGATCCGAAATGTAATAGAACTATGAAGAGTAGTAGGAGCAGTAAGGTACAGGGGAAGACTTTAATAAAACTATATTACATAAGAAAAGGAATGGGTGGCGAGCGAATATGACAAGGTCGCATGGGTATAGAAGGAGAACAAGAAGCTTGTTCACGAAGGATTTGACGAGTGAGCAAGGTTTATCCTATATTATGAGAGAGTATAATGTTAATGATAAAGTTATTATTAAAATTAACCCATCAATAGTAAAAGGCATGCCTCACCGTAGATTTCATGGGAAAGTAGGAGTAGTGGAAAAGGTAATGAGAAGATCCCTCCTAATCGATGTTAAGGTGGGAGATAAAACCAAGAAAGTAATTGCCCGACTTGAGCATGTTAAGCCTCTGACTGCGTAAGAGTGTGGATTTCATGGAGAAGAAGGAGGCCGTTAAAAAGCCAATAACAATGGCAGAAGCAAAAGAGATCCTAGAGAAGATAAACGTAGAGGAAGCAGATCAGATTCAGAAAAGAACCATTGATTA
Source organism: Nitrososphaeria archaeon (assembly GCA_963752255.1). Classification (GTDB taxonomy): domain Archaea; phylum Thermoproteota; class Nitrososphaeria; order JACIWG01; family JACIWG01; genus JBEKIG01. The sequence continues at coordinate 6,606 of CAVVXT010000014.1, forward strand.
TCTGACAAAGTTCACTAAGGTAAGTTTAAAAATTGCCATCAGGATAAAGGGAAGGCTCATTAAAGAATTAGGGTTAACAGAAGAAGAAGCCATAGAGGTGACTAATATATTACCCTCCTCATTAGGAGAATTGAATACAATTATCGCTGGTTGGAGGAAGATCTTTTCCACAGAAAAGAAAAATTTAATTCTGAATATTATTAATGAAGAAAGGAAGAAGGGTGAGTAAACATTTCCTTTCGTGAGCGAAAATTTGAAGAGTACGCTTATCTTTTGGATTTTATTCCTAATGGCAGATCTTCTGTGATAAGGGGGCGGGAAGGATCAATTGTACAGGCAATAGGAGAGGAAAACCTTGTGCTATTGGAGATTCTATCAACAAATAACGTCACATTTGATGCAGGAGAAAGGATTTACATTGGGAAGGAGGGTAGGAAGAAGATAATAAGTGTACTCGGTAGACTCAATTATGGAGACCTTTCACCCAATGCAAAGAACGAAATACCTTACGTATGCGAAAAAATAGTTTTAGCAAATGAGCAGAGATTTGTAAAATATTTTAACGAATCCATGCCCGTAACGCCTAGACTACATAGTTTAGAACTAATACCGGGCATAGGAAAAACCTACATGATGCAAATATTGAACGAGAGGGAAAAAGGTCCTTTCGTTTCATTCGAAGATATTAATAAAAGGAGTGGATTAAGAGACGTTGCGAAACTTATAACCAAAAGGATACTCGAGGAACTTCAAGGCGATACAAGAATATTTCTCTTCGTAAAAAAGTAGCGCTATTTTGAAGACAGTTTAAGAATTGCTCGAGCTAAGTCTCCGTCACATTCCTTTAAGGCTTCTTCGGCGACAACCTTCGTAACACCAGCCTGCTGAGCCACAAGGAGAACATCTTCTTCGCTGTACTTTTTAGCAGCACCCTGCTCTTCTATTGAACCGCCCATTATTTGATATATCTGCACTCCTTGAGCGCTAACTTGGGATACGGATGGTTTTTTTATCAAGATGTCTTTACCCTCCGTTCTTATGATAACTTCTTTTACGTTAGGAACTTCTTTCATATCTAAACCTAATTTATCCATCATTCGTTTTGCGTCTCTCTGATTTAATCTGAATCCCAATCTTTTACCACCCTATTTTTAACACACAGACCGGATTTAAAACGTTCGATTTGTTCAAAGGAAATCGTGGATCTGCCAACACCGATTAATGTTTCATTTGGTTCTAGTATGAAAACGTCTGACCCTACAAAAACGTTCTCCCCAATCTTTTTAACATTCTTGACGAAAACAGATGAACCATCCTTGATATGGGTTACAGCGTCTTCTTTGACAACCACAGTATTTCGTTTAAAATCTTTGGCCTTGTACAATAGATCGTAAGCGTAAGGCGTAGGAGCAAAACTTCCATTTGAACGGAATGTGCCTAATAATTTATTTTTGTAAAATAACTGTTTTATCTTACCTGTTCTCTTTGAAACTATAGCCTTGATCTTTTCAATGTCTACTCCTTCGTGAACTGAACGTCCATAGAAATAATCTAATATATAGGGGAGATCTTTTAGTTTACGCATGCTGACATCGTCTTACAACATGGTGAACAACTTAAATTTTGGGGTAGGAAAATATTGAGCTGTGAAATCTGCGGAAAACGGGTGGACGGAAAACCTAACAAAATTATGGTTGACGGCTCAATACTTGAAGTCTGTAATTCGTGTGCTAACCTAGGAGAAGAAGTTAAAGAAATCTCCAGAAGCAAATTAAAGCCTAGGCCAAAGACGATGACGCCTAGGCTAAAGACGATGACGTATCCCCAAAAAATTGATCTTGAAGAAATGGAAATCGTACCAGATTATGCTCTAACAATTAAAAGAGCTAGAGAAAAAATGGGATTATCTCAAGACGACCTCGCAAGGAGGGTCAACGAAAAAGCATCTGTAATTAGCCTTATTGAATCTAGCAAAATGAAACCTAGTATATTGATAGGTCAGAAGTTGGAACGCGCACTAAAAATAGATCTATTTACAATGATCGAGGAAAAATAAATGTTAAGCGAAAGAGAAAATGTTATACTTATCACTTATCCTGAACAATCCGTCATAAAGGAGGCTATCGCATTAGCAAGCACAGCAGGATATAACGTGACAAACGTCATCACACAAAAATATTTGAACAGATCTAGTTTTGGTATAGGGAAAGGTAAGTTGAAGGACTTAGAAGAAATGGTAAAGAATACGGAAGTTGACAAGATACTCTTTGATGAGACGTTAAGACCGACTCAAGCATATAATCTCGCAAAGATTCTGAAGAAAGAGGTAATTGACAGGGAAAAGCTAATATTACAAATTTTCACAAAACATGCAGTAACTTCAGAAGCGAAACTGCAAATAAAGCTCGCTGAACAAAGATATGAACTAATCAGAGCAAGGAACAAAGTTAACCTAGAAAAGAAAGGTGAACAGCCAGGATTCTTCGGTTTAGGAGAATATGAAGTTGAGGTTTATGTTAACCAAATTAAGAGACAGATCGAGTATTTGAACGTCAAATTAGCAGATATTCGCAAGCAAAGGGAAACCCAGAGGGCGCAAAGAGAAGAAAATGACATCCCATTAGTTTCATTAGCAGGGTATACTGGTGCCGGCAAGACATCCATATTTAATCTGCTTACCGGAGAAAAACTACAAGTGTCTGATCAGATCTTCACTACCCTAAGGACTACAACAAGAAAAATCCTTAACGAGAGAAACATCCTTATTTCAGATACGGTTGGATTCATCCGAAATATACCACCTTATATGATTGAAGCTTTCAAGTCCACCTTAGAGGAGTTAAAGTTTGCTGATGTTATTCTTTTAGTAGTAGATGTGAGCGAGCCGATATCAGAAATCCGGAAAAAATTTTCCACATCTTTGAATATCTTGCACGAGTTAGGAGTCATTATCAGTGATATAGTTGTAGTTTTGAATAAACAGGATCTTGTATCGGAAGAAAAAATCAAGGAAATCGAAAACCAATTTAAAAACGATGAGCTTGAGTACATAATCATCTCTGCCAAAACTAATTATGGAGGCAACGAACTCTTAGAGAAGATCAGGATTAAGCTCGATGAGGTAACAAAAGAGTTTTTTGTTGATTATCAGAGCGTTGCTTTAATCTCTAACTTTTTAGACTGGTTGAAGCAATCCTCGCGTGTAGAAACTAGAAAAGGACCAAAATTATCTATATATCAAAGTTACTGGAAGAAAAACAATTTTAAGTCAATTTGAAAACCAGCTTAAGCGTGTCAGAGCAGATATACGTACTTAGAATAGGGCATAGAATAGAAAGGGACAAAAGAGTTACAACGCATGTTGGTCTAGTGGCAAGAGCCTTGGGAGCAAAGGGAATCTTCTTTGTCAACACAGAGAAAGAAATAAAGGAAAAGATTGATGAGGTAACAAACTTTTGGGGGGGTCCATTTAAGACGGAGATCATCGAAGGGAATTGGCTAAAATTTATAATTGACTGGAAAAAGGAAGATGGGATAGTTGTTCACTTGACGATGTATGGTTTGCCTATTGATAATGTAATTGAAGAGATAAGGAAAAAAGAGGAAAAGAAATTAGTCGTTGTAGGAGCAGAAAAAGTTCCAAGAGAGCTCTATGAAATAAGTGATTATAATGTATCGATAACCAGTCAACCACACTCCGAAATCGCCGCATTGGCAATCTTTTTAGACCGACTTTACATGGGAAAAGAGATAAGTTTAAGATTTAGTGGTGCAAAAATGAATATCATACCTACAAAAAGAGGCAAGAAAATAGTTGAAAGTTGAATATGAAGATTCCTTCGTAAAAGCGTCTAGCCTTTTAGGCGGAGAAGAGCATATAAGAGTAGCTAGAGCACTATTAAACAATGAAAATGCAACAGATGAGGAAATAGCAAGCGCCACGGGATTGAAGATAAACATCGTTAGACGGGTTCTGTACGATCTCTTTGGTCATTCCTTAATTTCTGGAATAAGAGTAAGGGATCCGAAGAAAGGGTGGTTTGTCTATAGGTGGCAAGCACGGAGAGATCAAACTGAAAGCTTTATAGAGAGTCAGAAAAGAAAGATTCTTGAGAGACTTAAACATAGACTTGAATATGAGGAAACGAATGAATTTTATTACTGTGGAACTCCAGGCTGCAGGAAGATGCCGTTTGTGGAGGCAATGGAGAACTTGTTTAAATGTCCCAAATGCGGCAAAGCTGTGAACCTTATAAAAGATGAAGAATTTAAAGAGGCACTTAAATGGAAAATAAAACAGATAGAAGGAGAACTAGAGGAAAGGACACATTAATAAAAAAAGAAGTGGAAGAGCTAATAAAACATGGATGCAATGATTACATCATCCAACATGGCCTACTTGTAATGAATGTTTCTAATAAGATGATAAAGGAACTGAAGCGCGCGGGAGTCGATATAGATGAAAAATCCATTTTAAGGGGGGCAATACTTCATGATATCGGTCGCTCAAAGGAGCATTCGGTTAGGCATGGATTCCTAGGAGGAGAAATACTAAAAAAAGATGGATATGATAGAAAAGTTATCAAAATTGTAGAAAATCACGTTGGTGGAGGAATAGACAGGCAAGACTGTGCGAAACTTGGAATACCTGAAAGAGACTTTATACCTACATCATTGGAAGAAAAGATTGTTTGCTTAGCAGACAAATATGTAGAAGACAATCAGATCAAACCTCTCGAAGAGACGCTTAGTAAATTTGATGAAATTCTAGGTGAGGGAAACAAGGCCAACAAAAGAATATTAAAGATAAAAAAAGAAATCGAATTACTAGCTGAAGAAAGGGATGGAATCAATAATCATTGAAGGCTAAAAATATAGCGTACTATAATAATTGGATGTTAATTATGATGGTAGCGAGGGGTGGATTTGAACCACTGATCTGCGGGTTATGAGCCCGCCGGGATAACCTAGCTTCCCCACCTCGCTATTGTTTTCTTGAGGTTATAATCTGCTTTTTAAAGCTTTTGAAAAAGCTTTACCTGAAGATTTTTAAAAACATGTTGTTAAAAGGTGCGTTGATTGTTAAGTCGGTGGAATAATATTGCAAAGGCTTAGTGAGATGGCGATGTGCTGAAGGGGGAGGAATGTATAGACCTGGTTTAATATCACGAGAAATAATTTTTTTTACTTTCGAAGCTTTTACCAATTTGACTTTACATTTGTCACATTCAAAACCTTTGCTTTTACCCAAAGATTTCATATGCCTACTACATATGGGGCATAAAGGGTTCTCATAAACGGAGTCGTCCGATAAATTTAAGATTTTCAGGTACTCAATATTTAGTGCCATAGAATCTTTTTTGCTTGGAGCACGAACTCCACCTCCTATCTCAACTTCGTCTCCAGGCCTTAGTTTTAATACAGAAAATCTAAAGATTTTAGTCGGCTCATATGCAGCACATTTAACAGAAGAGGTATCGTCTTCTAGTAAAAAGAATACGTGACCACCTATTTCTATTTTTGGAACCGTTTTCACTTTTCCTTGAACTTTGACCGAATAATATGGTTTAATATCCTTTATTTTAAAGAAATTTACGAAGTGTGAGTTTGTCCCCTGATTTGTTTTGAAGATCACATAATGTGACACTTCTTCGTCGATCTCTAGCATTTTGAAAGCAGTCAATAGTTTTTCTGGAGTTAATCCTCTGATCCCAAATAGTATTGGGTCAGGACCATGAGGAGTTATTATAACACGATCTGTTATTGGATCATAATTATTATATGTAAAAGGATAAGTTTTAGCTGACATTTTTATTACAGACTTTTTGTTCACCTTTCTCGGCTTATCGAAATTCTCTTCTTTACGGTAACATATCAGTTCGTAAGTATGTTCTACTAGCTGGTTGCATAACCCCGCTAATGCGCCTACAAGCCCTATTTCACCACCATAAGTTGAATATATGAAATTGTACTTATCAAGCAGCTGTTTAGCCCTCTTAACACTTAAAACTCTGTATAAGGCTTCTTTTGAGAATTCCAACAGTTCATTATTGAAACTGTTACCATTAAACAGAACTATTGCTGGTGTTGACTTCTTACCAGCCTTAACGTAATTTATATACGATATCTTTTTGGCGACCTTGAAGACATGTTCTGGGTCTTCATGCTCTAAAATAATGGAAACTGCCCCATTACCTCGAGTCTTCCATGGTATGTTGGGGTTAAGACGGATAAGATGGGGGTAATCCAAGAACTTTATCCGTGCAGCCTTTAACTCTTTTATAATCAAAGATAGAGCGTAAGTTGTACAACCATAGTTCGGTGTGTCTACATCGTCTAGGGAGACGTGTATGACTTTATTCTTCGACAACAATCATCGTTAGGGTTGAACGAACTTTTTCTAGACGGCGAATCTTCCAAGTTATGGTATCCTTTACCTTGTCCATTGTATCTGCTTGAATCTTGGCTATTATATCATAAACACCATAGACGACATAGACTTCCTTTACCTCTTCGATTTTCTTAAGTTCCTTAATTAATTCTTCTTCTGTGCCTAAATCTGCATTTATTAAAACAAAAGCAAGTGGCATTTTTACCCATATATTATAAAAAGAAAAGAATATTAAACTTTTCTTTTAGTATAAGAAAGCGTATCATGCGTCAAATTAGGATTTACATATTACACCTAGGTGAATGCGATGTTCGGAGGTGCACAGCAATAAAACTGAGAAAATTTGATCTAGTTGATTTCATACGTAGGAGGGATAGCAGGGCAAAAGGAGCCATCTTCCTAAATCCATTTACAGAAAGAACGATATCAAAAGAAGATAGAACAACGATAGAAAGCAGGGGGCTAATCGCTTTGGATGGAAGCTGGAATAAAATCAACGAGGAAAAGTTTATGATATATAATAGAAAATATGAATTTCGTGCTTTACCATACTTGGTGGCTGGAAATCCTACACACTATGGCTTGCCAACGAAATTAAGTACAGTCGAAGCGCTATCCTTTGCTTTATACATCACAGGGTTCAGGGAAGAGGCTCTAAAATTGCTGAAGATTTTCTCTTGGGGAATCAACGCGTTTAAACTAAATCAGTATCTACTTCAGATGTATTCGGAAGCAAATACATCAAAAGAGCTCATAGAATTACAGAACAAATTTTTAGACGAACAAACAAGAAAGAGTTAATAAGAACAATCCGAAATCTTTGATGAACATACGCCGGTGGACAGATTACGGAAGAAATCCTGTGGAAACTCCTTCCTCCGAGTAAAAGCGTGGCGCTGAGAAGCGCAGCGGTAGACCGTTGGCAACGGAACAGAAACGACACCAACCTAGACGCATGACGATGATAGATATTTGAGAAGGTCTAGCAATTGGGTTAAACGGCCGACCCACGCGGAGCAAGACCAAATAGGGCAATGTGCATTTACTCAAAGCCCAGGTAGGTCGCATAGTCTAATACTGTCAAAACAGAAGAAGGGTTACAGCCGGCTTATGTTCACTAAAAGTAAGATTATTTTTTTAGTGAATCGAGATAAGCAATATACTCCCTGCTTTTCATTAATTTTTTGAAGTCAGCCTCTAAGTTGATTGGTTTCAATTTGAATATCCACCCTTCACTATAGGGTGATGTGTTAATCTTCTCTGGATTTATGTCAAGAGCTTTGTTCACTTCAACCACTACACCTCCAACAGGACTATACACTTCAGATACAGCCTTTATCGATTCGACCGTAGCAGCAACACTGCCTTGGTCTATCTTTAACCCAACCTCAGGTAAAGAAACGTAAACGACGTCATGTAGTGATTTCACAGCGTAGTCGGTAATGCCTATTATTGTAACATCATCTTCGATTTTGACCCATTCATGCTCTTCGCTGTATCGCAAGTCTTCTGGTATATTATAACTGGACATACCCATCAACCGAAGATTATGGAACTGGGAAATAAATTTTTCAGAAATGGCAGATAAAAAGTTATGATTCCTTGTTCTTAGATACCGTCATTTGATAATCCTTTGAAAATTTTGAACCACATGATGGACACTGAAAATTGTAAAGTTTAAGAATAGAATATACTGACTTAAGGTTCTCATCAGAATAGATTTTATATTTGCAGGTACCACAAACGATTTCTATCAACTTAGGTAGGTTAAGTAGGACACAGATAAAAACTCTTTATAAATGCTATTTTAATGGAAGCATAGCAGTTTGGATAGAATACCAAATATTTCAGGCTATACATTAGTCATTTGCGAAAAAGCAGACGCGTCAAAGAGGATAGCATCTGCTTTAAGTGATAAATTTAAGACGTACACATCCAATGGGACACAAATTTATCTAGTTGAAAATGACAAAAAAAAATACATCATTTGTTCTGCATTAGGTCATCTCTATGGTCTAGGAACATCAAGAAAAAAAAGGGATGTTTTTCCCATTTTCGATTTAATGTGGTTTCCCTTAAGTCAAATCGACACAGATAAGAAAATCGTATGGAATCGAATACAAACGATATCATCACTTTCAAACCGAGCAAGTGCTTTTGTGAATGCATGCGATTATGATACTGAAGGGAGTATAATAGGACGTAATATAATAAAATACTCATGCAATGCGGACATTTCAAAGGTGTTACGTGCAAAATTTTCAACCTTAACTAAAGAAGAACTTTCTGAAGCATTTGAGAATCTTAAAGTTGGAATAGATGATGGGCTCGCTAGAGCAGGAATCACACGACATATTATTGATTACATGTGGGGAATCAACCTATCGAGAATTTTAATTTCAGCTTTACAACATTCAGCAAGCAGTGGAGGTTCCATAAGTACGGGAAGAGTGCAGGGACCCACACTAAAGTTCATAGTGGACCGTGAAATCGAAATAAGATCTTTTGTTACAAGACCTTATTGGACAGCAAAAGCACTAGTCGATTCAAGCAAAGAAACTTTCTATGCAGAATACTCGATAGACAGAATAACCAAGAGGAAAGAAGGCCATCTTATAAAAAATGAAAATGAGGGACGTGAAGGGATAGTTGAACAGTTAAAGAAGACGGAAGTCAAACTCATTCCACCAACGCCATTTAATACAGGTGATCTTCAGAAAGAAGCTTTTAGACTCTTCGGCTTTTCACCTATCTTGACGTTAAGTATAGCAGAGAGACTCTACTTAAACGCCCTAATATCATATCCTAGAACTAACAGTCAAAAACTTCCTCCATCAATAAACTACTTAAAGATAGTGAATGGGTTAGGTCGATTAGAAGAATATAAGAAAGAAGTAAAAGCCCTACTGAATACAAGACTTAAACCCAGAGAAGGAGATAAAGATGATCCAGCACACCCAAGCATATACCCTACAGGAGAGATTCCAGCAGGAGGACTTGATGCGAGACAAATAAAATTATATGACCTGATAGTAAGAAGGTTCTTTTCCGTCTTCGGTGAGAAAGCAATAAAAGAGAGAATGCAACTTTCAATTAATGTTCAAAACAAACATCATTGGGAGGTTAACGGCCTAAGAACGATATATGCGGGTTGGACATTTTTCTATGGAAAATACGTGAATATGGAGGAACACGATCTGCCACTGTTGCAGGAGGGGGAAAGGGTTTTGATAAAATCTGTTGAAATTGCTGAGAAATTTGATAGGCGTCCTCCACGGTTCAACCGAGGAAGCCTATTAGAGAAGATGGAGGAAGAGAACCTTGGTACAAAAGCTACCAGAGCAGAAATAATTGAGACCTTGTACAAAAGAGGGTACATAGTGGGAGATAGCATGGCTCCAACAAATCTTGGTTTCCAGATAACATTAACGCTTTCAAAATACTCTAAGGAAATTGTTTCAGTAGATTTGACTAAAGAGATGGAGCGGAAGCTGGAACAAATAGAGGTGGGAAAGGAAACGCCAGAAAATGTATTAGAGGACACATTCTATCTTACGTTACATTCAATAAGCGAGCTTGTTGACAACATGGATAAGGTTGGAGAGGAGTTAAAGATAGCTCTCAAAGAAACCTTTTTTGAGAAGAACATTTTGGGAAAATGTCCCAAATGTAAAGTGGGAAATCTCATAATAATAAGAAGTAAAAGGACAGGAAAACGTTTTGTGGGATGCACTAACTATAAAAATGATTGCCGAGCATCATCACCTCTACCTCAAAGAGGAATAATACAAAACATAGGAAAAGCCTGTGTAATGTGTGGATGGCCAATAATAATTGTACGGGGAAGGAGAATTCCCTGGAAGTTGTGCATAAACGTGGATTGTCCATCAAAGAAGAGATAAAAGATGAACATTGAAAATAATACTTGCGCAATCTGCAGTAAAGAGAAAGTGTTGAATGGACAATTTTGTGAGCACCATAATATCGCATACCAAAAAATTGAACGAAACTATGGTTATTGGAAGGAAGCTTATGAAGAGCTTTCATGGGAGGCATACTTAAAATTAACCATAGACAACCCTGAAAACGGAGTGTGGGTAAAAGAAGTAGCTAAATACTTAATAACTAAAAAATCGGAGGATCTGAATGTATGAGTTTAAGGAAATGGATAGACTCGATATCCAAAAGGGTTGGAAGGATTGAAAAAAATTTAGGCAGATCATTTAGGTTTGATCTAATCAAACAGAACATTCTGTTCATAATAATTATCATATATTTTGCAGTCTATTTAGGAGGAATAATAAATACAATTGAATCTGCTGCAGCGTTACCCCCTGCAACAATCTTTGTACCGGACAGAGCATATGAAACAGGAACGGAGTTCCTCATCTCTTTGATGAATTTTTTTGTAGGTTGTGGAGGCATGTATTTAATATACAGAGGAGCGAACAGTATAAACCAACGAGATTCCCGTAATAACTTTGTAGCTGGAACGATTGTACTGATCTTGGCAACTATAGTTATGATTTTGTTCCTCTATTCAAAAAATATGCTTTAGCATTTCTATTTATAATAAACTTGTCATAGAACCTTTTATCAAAAATTGGAAAAGAAGGAATTCCCTTTTCTGAGTCAAAATATACAAAAACAATCATATGTAAAAAATGCTTGGTTTTTGCTAGAAGATACATGAAAAAACGGTCTGCTTTTTCCTCTTCCTCAAAAAAGGCATTTATGATAAAGGGATACGAATCTATTACGATTATTGAACCTCTAGGACAACATAAAAGTGTAGAAAAGAACTGTTGTAACGACATATCAAAGGGAGAAATCACTATTAGATTCTCTGGCTTTTCCCAAAGCTGTATAAAATTTGAGAAAGTGTCGACGTAGATGACCTGCTTTTTCAGCATAAAAGAAGTATTGACTATATCATTTAGGAAGGATGTCTTTTGAGCATTAGTATTGTATCCAAAAAGGACGCTAAAAGGGGGCCCTTTTAAAAAAGTATTAATAACAAGCGTTGGAGAATTTTTTATCATATAGGACAAACGGAATCAAATGACTAAAATAAATAAAGTTTTAGCACCGTACATCAATATACATTTTGATACCACAAATGCTAGGATCATATATTACATTCTAGGAATTATTAAAAAGAAAAATATCCGTTTTAGTGTTGTAGATAAAGATAATTTAAATGATGCAGATATGATTATATCTGATAGCGGAAGGGCTGATGGAACGGTTCTAGAAACAAAAGAAATAACTTATGATCCAATAGTTGATTTTAAAAAGATCACTTTGAAACTATTTGGAGGAAGAAAGGAGGGGCTATGTATAGGAGTTGATCCCGGAAAAAGAACTGGTGTAGCCGTTTTTTATGGAAAAAAAATGATCTTGAATGAAGTGGTTTCTCCTTGGGAAGATGCAATACTTTATGTTGTTGAAATACTTAAGGAGATAGGGTTTGGCAAAAAAGTAGTCAAGATAGGTCAGGGAAATCCGCAGGCTGCTGAGGAGCTCAGAAAAGTCCTCCAATACAGGTTCAACAATTTGGAAGTGTACTTCATCGACGAACAGAGAACCACAAAGACCGCGAAAGCTAAAGCTAACCAAGGGAAAGAAAGGGACAAAATTTCAGCTGTTACAATTGTTCATAAAAATGGGAAAAGAGTTGTATAAAATCCTTCCAAGTGAAATTTCATCAAGATTTGCGGAAACCAAGTTTTTTCAACAAGCATCATTATATGGTCATAACGAATGAAGTTCAGATATGATACTAGATAGATTATGGTATTCATCTAATATTATCATTGTTCTTGAAGGATCTTTTATTAGTGATTCAGTAGGTGCAGGAAAGCATCTCATAAATCGTAATTCGACTTGCCCTTCACGATAATGATCGTATGGAAAATATGACATTAAAAGACTAATTTAGAATGATATTTATTCACCAAAGTTTTGTAAGATATAAAGCTGGTTTATATTTTAATAGGGATGTCCTATAGAGGGAAACAAATGGCGAGCACCTATAGAGAATATTTAGCAGAACTTGACAGGCTAGGCAAAATTAGACGGATAGAAGAAGAAGTAGATACAAATTTTGGTGTTTCAAAGATCATTAGCCAGAGCCAAGAAGTTCCAATTCTCTTTAAGAAGATCAAAGGGTTAGAGAACTCCCAAGTTATAGGAAATATTTGTCCTACTCGACATGATTTAAGTTTTTCATTGAATACTGAAGAAAAAGATTTATCAGAAACTGTGATCAAAGCCTTTTTAAATCTGAAGAAGCCTGTGAATATTTCAATAGATAATTCTTGGATTACTGAAAAAGCGGATTTAGAAAGATTACCGGTGCCCAAATACTATGAGAAAGATGGAGGAAAATATTTTACATCTTCAATAATTGTTAGTAAATTTCCAAACATCAACAGAGAAAATCTATCTATACATAGAATCATGGTTCTAGATAAAAGAAAAGGGGTCATCCGAATTCTTCCCAGACATCTTAACAAAATATTAGAAGAAAGGGGTGGTAAAGCAGATGTAGCTATGTTAATTGGGGTTCATCCAGCCATATTCCTGGCAGCCGCACTTTCTGCCAATTATGGAATATCTGAATATGACATAGCAAATGCACTCCTATGCGGAAAAATGGAATTGGTTGAAATGGAAAATGGAATCATGGTACCTAAAGGAGTGGAAATTGTTCTTTTAGGAACAATTAACACTGACCGTAGAAGGAAAGAAGGACCCTTCGTTGATATAACCGGAACCTACGACGCCATAAGGGAAGAGCCAGTTATATCCTTTGAGAAGATGCTCACACCTTCGGACGGCGTTATTTTCCAAGCACTGTTACCTGCAGGAAGTGAGCATAAATTGTTCATGGGAATACCTCAAGAAATCAAGATAATATTAAATCTACAAAGTATTGGTATAGAAGTTAATCAAATCAATTTGACAGATGGTGGATGTGCCTATTTCCATTGCATAATAAGTATAAAGAAAAAGGGTGACAACGACGGTTTGAAGGTTATAAAAGAAGTCTTTAATACGTCGCATCCAATCAAACTAGTTACAGTCGTTGACGATGACATAAATCCGTTCGATTACAGAATGGTTGAATGGGCTCTGGCAACACGCTTTCAAGCAAATCGAGGTTTAGAAGTCGTCCATAATCAACACGGGTCGAGTTTAGACCCCTCCTCCTTTAAGACGTCCATAACCTCCAAGGTAGGCATAGACGCTACACTTCCACTTCATGTTGACAAAAACAGTTTTAAAAAAGGGAAAATCCCGTGAAATAATGTGTCATATACTAAGGATACCTCTGAAAGGATCTTAGCGTCACTTGCAAAATATTACGGAGAAGCTAGTAGGATCAAGATTTCCAGTGCACATCTCTCAGGAGTTTCCTATGAAAACATTGGAGATGAAGGATTATATTTTTTAAGGCAAATATCAAATAATGGCAAATTTTCAGTCTTTACAACAGCCAATCCCATGGGAGCGGATATTTATGATAACACCTTTGGCATTCATGATAAGTTCATCGAAAAACAGAAGGAAATTGCGCAAGCACTCATTAAATTAGGTGCAGTAGAATCGTTTACGTGCACTCCCTTTGATTATTTTCCGGCTCCAAAAACGTTTTCTCACGTATCCTGGGCAGAGTCTTCAGCAGTAGTCTACGGAAATACTTTTCTTAATCTTCTTACAAACAAAGAGAGTTCATTAAGCGCGTTGGCAAGCGCAGTACTAGGAGAAACCATCAATTCTGGATTACACCACCAGAAAAATCGTATACCACAAATTGGGTTCAAAATTGAATGTATAAAAAACGAAGTTGATGCAGGCTTATATGCTTACCATATAGCCAAGTTGATTGATGTACCTTTTTCAATTAATTCTTATAGACCAATGACGTCCTTAATGAAAAAAGCATTTTCCGGAGCCCTAGGAGCAGTAAGTAATGTTTCAGTTTTTAGATTAAACCAAGCAACGCTTCATAATCGGGAAATTAAGCTTAGTGATTTAAAAAGAGAGAAGATGGAATTGTCCACAGACGAGCCAGGAGAAATGATTATTCTTGGTTGCCCCCATTGGAATCATTATGAAATTGGGGAATTCTTGTCAAAGCTCGGAAACAAACGTCTAAAAAAAGACTGTTTAATCGCCTGCTATAAAGGCGCATGCCAGAGAGTTATAGAAAAAAATAGTATCGACAAATTTACAAAAAAACACATATCCTTCTTTAAAGGAGCTTGCCCGATCTTCTCACCATTACTTAAGGAGTTGGGAGTTAAGAAGGTAATAACTAACTCTGTTAAGGCAGCACACTACTATAAACTAAGGGGGATCCAAGTAAACCTGAAAACCATAGATCAAATAATTAATCAAGAGACGCAATGATCATGATAGTAGCTTCGATTAAAGGAAGGGGATTAGTTGAAGGGACCGCGCGTGGAGAAATTATTGCCACTAGACAAGCTTTATCATTTTTAGGCGGAGTAGATAGACTAACAGGAAAGATCGTTGATCAAAAGAATGATCTCTATCAAGAAAAAGTTGGAGGCAAAGTTCTCTACATTCCTAAATCTGTTGGAAGTACCGTTGGTGCTTATGTAATATATGCAATAAGTAAAAGAAAGCTTGGACCCAAGGCTATTATATGCAAGGATGCAGATTCCATGCTTGTTACAGGTTGTGCAATTTCTGGAATACCCTTAATTGATGGAATAAGTTTTAGTAAACTCTTTAATTCAAAGTTATATGCTATTGTAAATGGAAATAATGGTACATTAGATTTACTGGACGAAATAAGTAATTCTGATTAAACAGAAAGTTTGGAAATAAAGTCTTGATCAATTCCAAAGAATTCGTCAGTTACTTTTTCCACAATTTCTCTATTCTCTACAGTCGTGTACACCCTGAGCATGTCAACATAGCCTCTGATTGCGTTCAGGACTACGTTTTCTTGAAATGACATCATCCATACACTTTTACCTTTTGAAGATTTACTGAAAACACAAAGTTCGTCTAGTGCTTCACGTTTTGATGATACAGGGAGGGAAGGAGCTGTTGTAACATCGACGTACAGAGCTTTATCAGAGATTTTGGCCCGATTACTTATGGTTTTGACAAGAGTTTCACGAACATCTTTTTGAGTTAATATCTGATATATTAGGGGATCTTTTCTGTGTACAACCTTTTCATAAACACATTTGACTAACTTCCGATCTTGAACATCTTTGATTAATTCTTGAGATTCCTGAAGTCTTAAATCATCAGAGCCTAATATCTTGTATAAAATGGATTCGTCATCCATATTTATTAGATCTTTAATATCTTCAAAGTTAGAGAAGTCAAGAATATCATCAGCCAGTGAGAGGGCACGAATCATCATTATTTCAGATGCTCGAACCGTCTTATGAAAGTAAACCGCTTTGAACATTTCATACCGTGAAATCATCATTGCTTCCAAAGAATAAACAGCACTGTGATCGAGTGCAAGATGACCGTCTTTTTCGCAAATATCAAAAGAATTTAATAACCTATTTACATCTATTTTCCCATATTCAACGCCAGTGAAGTAAGCGTCTCTTAGAACATAATCCATAATGTCAACGCTTAATCCACCGCCGACTATCTCATTCATAAACATCGGATCCTTCTTTGAGCGACCAATAGCTAGGTCAGCTATATTTTTCGGAGAAAAACCGTACTTTTGCAGAATATCTTTTATTCCCGTTTCCTTGATGATCCTTTTTGTCAGATCTTCATGCGTTAGATTCCTTTTTGAAAATATAACTTCTTCAAACAAATGTGAAAAAGGACCATGTCCAACGTCGTGCAAAAGGGCAGCTGCCCTAAGCTTTTGCATATCATCTACGGTTATAATCTTTTTAGCAAGAAAAAGGTCACCGATATACCCAGCGAGGTATAGGGCACCAAGAGAATGGCTGAACCTGGTATGCACTGCACTAGGATATGTCAAATGTGCGCCTGAAAGCTGTTTTATCCGCCGTAATCTTTGAAATTCCTTTGTATCAATTAAATCGCGCTCCAACTCTGTTAGTTTTATGTACCCATGCACGGGATCTTTAATCTCTAAAACTTCCATTATGAACCAATCATTAGATGCGACGTTTTAACCTTTCGGAAACAGCTTTCCAAATTAAATTATGAACAGCGTTTATCGACAGATTTCCGTCTACAATGACCCACTTGTTTTCACTTGCTAATTTAATAAAACACCTTCTTACGCGTGCCAAATATTCCAGATCTTTCTCATGAATGTCACGATCATGCTCCTTCCTTCTAAAGGAAACATTAGGTTGAAGATCCAAAACTATCGTTAAATTTGTACGGGGCAAATGCGAATCTAAACTTTTTAACCATTGAATAGGAAGATTGTTGGCTAATCCATAAGCCCAATTCGATTGATAATACCTATCAAACACAATTGTATATCCTTGTTCAATTAATTCTTCAATCTTAGGTTTTAACTCCCACCTATTAGCTGACAATAACATATGTTTCACTTCTAAAGGTACTTGAATTTCATTTGATAATATTCTCTTAATTAGTTTGCCAACAGGTGTCTTGTAATCTGGAAAGGACATTTTAGTTGCGTTAACGCCGTTTTCCTTTAGCTTTAAAACTAGTAATTCTGTTTGAGTCTTTTTCCCAGATTGGTCTATTCCTTCTATTGCAATTAGCGGCGGAATCACACATCAATATATTAAAGATAGACTTAAAAAATGATGCCATTATTGGTATAAACATATGAAAAGGATAGGGTTCATAGTGAATCCCATAGCCGGGCTAGACTGAAATAAGGGCCAAGCGGCGTTTTGGGATTAAAAGGAACCGATAATCTGGAAATAATAGAATTAGCAATGGTAGAAAAGGTTCCGCAGATAGCCCAGAAAAGAGCCTTCGAATTTGCCGAGAAGATTGCGACGCTTAGAAAAAATGATTTCTTTTTCTATACTTCTAACTCTAAAATGGGTGAAGATTATTTACGGAACAAAGGAATTAATTTTGAAGTAGCCTATGAATATAAAGGTAAGTTTAGCACAAGTAGAGATACTGAGAAGCTTTGTGAAAAGCTTATGACAGTTCGTGTTGAAGCAATATTTTTTGTAGGAGGAGATGGCACTGCCTGTGACATCTTTCGGGTAATAGGAAATAAGGTGCCTCTTATAGGAATACCTGCCGGAGTTAAAATGTACAGCGGCATATTTTGTACTACAGTCAATACTTCAGTCAAAGCTCTCTCCAATTTTTTGGAAGGATCTTACGAATTATGCGAAGAAGAAATAATTGATATAAATGAGGAAGACTATAGAAAGGATGAATTTAATCTTAAAGTATATGGTTATGCTTCGACTTTAAAAGAATCGGAGAATATCCAAGGATCGAAATCAGATTATTATGGACAGGACAAGGATAATCAAGAAAGGATTGCAAAGTACTTTACAGAAAATATGGAGAAAGAAACTTACTACATATTGGGACCCGGAACTACAGTTAAGGCAATACCAAAAATGCTTAATCAACCGTATACGCTCTTAGGTGTCGATATACTTCTCGAAGGAAAGGTGATTGCACGAGATGTTGATGAAAAACACATCTTAAACATTACTAAAGGAAGGAATGTAAAACTTGTTCTAAGCCCCTTAGGTGGACAGGGGATAATACTAGGCCGAGGCAACCAGCAAATCTCCTCAAAAGTGTTGCGAAGAATTAAAAGGCATGACTTGATATTACTAGCAACAGAAAAAAAACTAAAAGGTTTACGGAGGAATTATCTAATTGCTGATATTGATGATAGTTTTGTTCGAAAAATATTTGGGGGATATGTACGGGTATTGGTAGATTATAACATAGAAAGGGTTCTGAAATTAATCTATTAAAAAGCTTTAACCTACAATTATTTTAAGGTAGGAGCAGGAGCATGAACCTAAAAAGACTTTTTCCTAAGGGAGAGTTTCCTAAAAGGCTAACCATAAAAAGGGAACAGATGTTAATCGTCTACGCTATCGCAGCGATATTTACATTAAGTGTAGGAACAAGACTGCTCTCTGCAAAGTACGGCTTCTACTTGAACGAGTTTGACACTTATTGGCACTATCTTCAAACTTATAACATCGTCCAAAGCTTTGACCAGAAAGGTTTTTCAGGTCTATTTAATTTTTTCCATTTAACAGATACGATGTCGTGGTATCCCGAAGGAAGAGACGTTGCTTCAACTTCTTTCGGTGGACTATATTATATTGGAGCTTTATCATATATTACCCTACGAAATGTATTCGGCATGAACATAAGCTTGTATGACTATTTGGTCCTATTGCCAGTAGTAGTTGGAGGATTTATTTCAATAGCAGTTTACCTCCTAGGAAGAAAGATAGACGGTGAGGCGGTAGGTATTTTTGCAGGAATCATTACTGCTATTTCACCACCTCTAATTTCTAGAGATTCCTTTGGATGGTGGAAAACCGAACCATTTGCTTACCTTTTTGGAGTACTTGCTCTTCTTCTATTTATTTCACTGGTGGAAGGAGACCGTGCGGACCTTAAAAGCATCATAAGTTCGTCTATTGCAGGAATCCTGCTTGGCCTTGGGATGACAATCTGGGGTGGCACAATGTACTTTATTGGAACAGTGGGAATTGTTCTTTTTATTTCCCTGTTCTTCATTAAATCCTACAAAGCTCTCTTTGAAAACGTACTGGTCTTGGTGGTTTGGAACCTAGTAATTAGCATGATGTTCCAAAAGCCAGGGTTTACCGTATTTATCAACCCAGCAAATATTGTGATCTACGGTGGGTTACTGAGTTGTCTAATTCTCATTGTGAGGCAGAAGATTACTCCCCTGGTCACAATCAGGGATAAAATATATTCAATTTTACTTGCAGCGTTATTCGGTGTTGCACTAGTTGGATTGGGAGCCGTAGGTGGACTTAGTGCAAGATATCTTACAGTTATTTTTCCCACGTTATCTACGTCAACGACTTCTGTAGATCAGCTCGTGGCATCCGTCGCTGAACAGACATCATCCACTATTGCAGAATATTTTTCATATTTCTCTATAATACTGTTCATTTCAGGATTTAGTGTCTATTATATCCTAAAGAAAGGTGAATTCAAAAAAATCGCTGCACTTTTGTTCGCTGCAACAGCGTTATATTTTGCTGCGTCATTTGGAAGGCTTGCAATTTATATGAGCTTTGCGTTTCCTATTTTAGGTGGGATTGGCATTTTAGCAATTCTCAGAGCTTTACTTGTCCAACCGACACAACTTTCAACCAAGAAGAGAGCTAGTAAGGGACCTTCTAACACTAACTTGGAAATAGTTTTCGTAGTCTTCATAATAACCTTATTACTCTGGAGTAGCATCATATGGATTAGCTATGCTAATCAGCCGGTTTCCATAGCCACGGGATCGGTTTCAACTACGACAACGAGCCCAGCTTGGCTGGACACTCTCACATACATCAGAGAAAACACGCCGCAAAACGCAGTGATCATATCCTGGTGGGACTACGGCTATTGGATAAGGGTAGTAGGTAACAGAACTACATTAATCGATAATGCAACTCTTAACGCAACTAAAATTGCGCTAGTTGGACAGATGTATATGTCAAATGAAAGTGAAGCTATCAAATTAATAAAGGAGCTTGTGCCAAATAGAACGAGTATATATGTGGTAGTTTACGCCGTCACCTATCAAGAGCTTCAACAAGGCCTATATTTAATAGGTGGTGGAGGGGAGGAGAGCAAATACGTTTGGATGGCAAAAATAGCACTGCTTAATTCCTCTCTCTATATGGACCCTTCAACTGGAAATCCGACAGATTATTTCTGGGCTAATACTACGCTAGGACAATTGTATCCTTTTATCCCTGAGCAGGTTCAATACGGCCAACAAGTAATAACGGCCTATTATTATACCCAAAAGATGACTAACGATCCGCACTTCCAACTAGTTTATAATTCGACATTCACCTCATACGATCAAGTATTACTTTACAAAGTCAACTTTTAGAGTGCTTCAATTTGGTTCTTAGGTAAGAATATTTATCATCAGGCGAGAATTTAGGGGGATGTGGGACTATCGTTAGACTTCCACATTTTGGACAGTGTTCACTTAAAGTATAAACAGTACATTTTTCACATATTCTTAATAAGGACTTCATGTCTACCTGCTCTTTATATCCTTTTCAGGGATACAGTACACTTGTAACGTTTAGCTTCCTTTTGGACTATTTCGTTCGCTTGTCTTAGGAACTGTTCAGCAATTTTATAATTCGGAGCTATTATTGAAACACGGTAATTTGGTGCGCTCACATATTTTATTGACGCCTTAACGTCTTCTCGCTCTATTTTTGTTGTGGAACTCAAAATTTGCTTTATTATATCTAATCCGTTAGAAGCTGAAGAGGAGAGTTGTATTATCTCGTTGACTACAACTGGAGGGGGAGCTAATTTTTCTTTTGCAACTTCATACACCCTTTGCGCAAATTCTTCCGGTAAAGATAATTTTATTAGAATTGAAGTACCTTTTTCAAGCAACGAATCTATCATTGTATACAAAGATGGATATTCTTCGAGAATTTTTTCTTCAAAACTCGCTACTTGGCTATCAGAGAGTTTTAGATCTAATGCAACCTTCTTTATCACGCTTTTACTTTTTTCCTCTTTCTTAAGCAAAATCAACTTATCTCTTCTTTCTTCGTCTGTCAGACGTCGGAGAGAAAGATCTACTTCTTTCCTAGCCTTATTTATTCTAGTTACTTTAAGGATTGTTTTTTGCTTCTCTTGTATAAAACGATCAATATGCTTTACCCACCCAGAGGCAATTTCGGAGATGTGTAGAAATCCCCTCACATTCTTATATTCATCAAGTGTAACATAGGCGCCATAGGACGTTATCTCCGTTACTGTCGCAAGGACAACTTCTCCTTCATCAGGGAGCAAAAGGTCTTTTCCTGACATCTAATCCAAAGTAGGTAAATAATTAGGATATTATAACCTTTGAATTTTATTCGATTCTTGGGGCTAGATAGTAGCAAAGGTCAATTCCATATGCTCCAATCTTGAATAATAGCTTTATAGGCATCTTGGTTGAGAATTCCAATGAAACGTTTTCTGATACGGAAGATAATGAACCTATTATATTATGTAAATGCGATAGACTGTAGGTTGCAGTACTTTCTTCTTTTACGTCAACAGAAATTATATCTTCATTTGTTTTATCAAGAAGTATTTTGGCATTTCCTGTATCACCTTGGCCCTCTAGTATTATTTGATCTTTCTTTGCAGAAATATTTACAGTTTCTGAGACGACTTGAACGTCGTCCAGAAGTTTCTCTAATGCTTTAGTCTTTATGACAGCCTTTGAATTAAGTGAAATCTTGGGTAACGGTGTAGATGAACTATAGGGCTCAATTAAATGAATTAAATATTCCTTTTTATAAGAGTTGACGAATTTAATCATAAGGCTGTTGTCCTTTGTTTCTAGCTCAACTTTATCGTTTGATGAAGCACGCTTTATTAGTTTGACGAAATCTTCGATCTTTAATCCTATTTTTAGAGGCTGTGAACATTCATATTTTTCAAATGCAGAATTAGGCCAGTTTAAATCTATCAGTGCAATATGCGAGGGATCCATTCCTCTAAAGTTCAGTCCTTGAGAAGTTGCTTCAAACGTTGCTTCTTCGACGATTGTGGAGATAGCGACAGCGATTGCTTTCCATTCTTCTGGGGTTTCACTTCTTGCGACGAACATTTGGGCTCACAATATCATAAAAATCTATGTTAATAAAAGTAACTGTAATTCCTTAAACAGAATCAAGCCTCTTAGTTACGCTGCCGTTGATTATTGCCTTACCACCTGTATTCTCACATAAAACTTCATTACAAGAAGGACATTTGATTGTTTCAGTTGATGCGGAGAATATTACCTTCTGAGCCTTACAATTGTTACATTCCACGACATAGAAGGCACTGTTCGGCTTTGGAACAAGAATTTTCTCCTTTTTGTTCATATAAAGATCACTTTTCAACGATCTCAGCTTTCCTGAGTCTTATGCCTGGTTTCTGCAGGGTTTTATTACATTGTTTGCATTTGAGTTTTAGTGAAACTTTTTTCGTTGTCTTAGCAGTCCTTATAAGCTCAGGAAACTTTTGCCCACCATAACCTTTTCTATCTTGCTCATGGTGACGAGCACCTGCGGCAGAACGCCTCTCTTTTCCCTTTTTATAAATAGAAACAGTGTGAATAGTATGTGTTTTACATTTTGGACAGTATGTTTTTACTTCTTTAGGTATCTTCAAGAGAGCTCTACCCAGCCCTCGCTCAACGATAACTTGTTTAAAAAGGGTTCGATATTACTATAGGGTAGAACTGTGACATCCTCTTGTTCTAACGGACCGTATTTCTGAAGATCAACGCCCATGAACGGTGGAATATCTGCTTGGACCTTAACTAGTACAGCTCTTTTAGTAACCTTTCTCTTCATTTCATTTAACACACTTATGTTTCCTATTTCCATATTTTTAAGCAATTGATCAGTGGAAATCCTAAGTCGTTTATAAATTTCATACAAAAATCTTTCTTCTGGTGTCAAGTTTGAAAGGGTCAATTTTCCACTAGAATTTAGAAAAATTTTTTTAAATCTTGTTTCCAAAAGCCTTTTAATTAAAGACATAATAAGAGATCTCTCTTCTGAAGATAAGATGTTACTTATGGATTTTGAGTTATTTCCATTGTTACGACTTTGCTTAAAGTAAATCGCTACATTTTCATAAAGAGAATCATCTATTTTAGTCAAATCCGAATTTAAAACCTCTTTAAGAAGGTAATCGTAAATAATATCCATATTCAATGATGACATCCAGCTTTATCATATCTCCTATAGTAGAGATGTTTTTATTTGTTTAGGTGATTCTGATCATTCTGCAATGGTTCAGCAAGATTCATTGCCACTAAAAATACAGCAGCCATTTCAGGTAGAGTCACTTCTTGGTTATTGTATGGTCCAAACTGTTGCTCCTTTAATTCGAATTTTGGAGAGTAGAAGACGTGAACTTTGGTCGGTTCATCTGATAGCACTGCTGAATCTACTAGAGGTGAGAAGGAGTTTATATCTACAATTTTCTTCTTTACAAGACCAGTTCCACCATGCAGTGTATCAGGCATTCTGAAGATTCTATGTATATCTGTTGTAACGGCAACATCTATTTTTATGCTTAAGTTTTGTTTAATTGACTCGAGTATAGTTAAAAGATCTTTGAATGAATTCTTTGAAATATATTCAGAAATTGTTTTCCTGAAGAAATCTTTGTCTAGGTCATTAATTTGTAAATGGAGTATTTTTTCACAAAAATCTTTTGAAAATCGTCCGGGCCAACCTTTCTCCCATGGTGTAGGAAAAAGTTGTTGCTCTGAAGATGAGCGTTCGTCTATGATCCTTTTAAGTCTAAATCCATTTAATGTAAGGTAGTCGGAGAGCTCCAGTCTAAAGGTTTGATCAGCCTTCTCATATGGAGAATTTTCTACTGCAAGATGATATCCTCTTTTTCCTGAAAAGTATATTTTTAAATCGTTCTTTGACAGTCCAAAATCTCTGATAAGAACATCAGAGAGTTTAACAATTTCTTGTTTGCAATATTCTAAACCGTTCTTTGTAGCAATCTTGATTTCTTCTATTTTATGCGAACCACAATTTGTACAATTCTTCTTCGTACCAGAAAAGAAAGTTCTACAATCGTTACAAAAAAATAAAATCTCCATTAACCCTTCTACTTTAGGCAAATGATCTAAATCTATATCAAATATCAGATCTGCACCTTTCCAAACTCTAGAATTAATTGGGGCAGAGGGGTCATCGTAATACGCTGAGGAATAATAAAAGGCTTTAGGGGCTTCATGCAATATTAACGCACTTAGTTCGCCTTCGTTTTTTATCTTTAAATTACGGATCATCCCATCATGAGAAAAAGTAAGGTAACCAATTTCCCTTTCAGGCAACCTAGCTGGAATAGTTATTTTTGTTATATTGTTATAATAATACTTCTTAAAAATCTTCTTTAGAAAAACTTCTTTTTCTGTCAAAATTTTTTTCACCAGATTTTACTAAATGCCTTCCGTATTGAAAGGGATGCGAGACATTATAGCATGTTTGATTCTTAAAACATAAGGATTGAGCGAAAAGGGTTTTACAGTCTGGTACGTTGTATGCTTTCCTTCCTCCCCTTAAACCAGCAATATGTTCAACTTGATACCTTGCAACCTTTTCGTTGAAATCAGGAGAATTAGAGAAGAATTTTATTACATCATCAACGCTTTTTCCAGTTTTAAGCAAAAAGGCGGTTAAGAAGAAACGTTCAAAATGCGCTAGGTTTTCATTTGCTTGAGACCTAACAATAGCATGAGTTACACAAGGAGGGTACTCCGTTATCCTAGTTTCTTCAAATGCAGTCCTAGGTAGAGGACGATTTTTTATTATATCAACAAGATATTGTAATTGTTGAGGTATAGCAGGTGTAGCAGATTCTTTTATTCTTTTATATATTTCATGACGGATTTCGTCACGCGCAAGTCTTATTATTTCATTTCTTTTTACATAAACTAATCCACAGTCAATAATCCTATTAACAATTCTCCAATAATCACTTTTCAGCGGAGAAGATAGCGTCACGTAGTCAGTAATACTTACCAAATATTCATAGAAGGAATTTCCTATTGAATATTCGTTTTCGTATACTGGTATCTTTAAGATTTGTTGAATAATATATGTTATTGTTTTCTTATTTTCAGTTTTTAGAAAAACTTCAGCACGACTTGCCTCGTTTAGAGAAAATCTAGAAATAGCGTCTTCTCTTTGACTTGCTTTGATGACCGCGACTGTTAGAATAAAGGATAAAAGATCGGAATCGATATCCAAGACATAAAGTTCTGGAGGATATCTTGAAGATTTTAGCCTAGACTCACATCTTTTAACTACTCTTTCAAATTCTTCGGAAGAAAGATCATCTAGGGTTAATCCCAGCTGAGATACCCGCGTTCTAGCTTCTTCTAAAAATGGGTACTTTGCTAAGTCTTCTTCGCCTAAAATGACCTTTTCCGTAGTTTTCCATCTCCTCTTTTATTTTTAGAGGAACCTATTTAATAAGTTTCGTGGAAAAGTTTTAATTGTTAATAACATTGACAGAAGTAGTAATATAGCAGGCATGAGTTTTATAAATTTAGAGTTCATAAAAGAAAATAAGGTGGAAAAGAGAGACTATCAGGATAGACTTTCTGACATCTGCCTTAGACAAAACTGTCTAATCATAGCACCTACTGGTTTGGGAAAAACGATCATAGCAGCTTTATTTATCGCTAAAAGTTTGATAGAAGAACAAAATCGAAGATTTTTATTGATCGCACCAACTAGAGTCTTAGTAGGCCAACACACAACGACTTTAAAAGATGTACTTAGTTTAGATCCAGAAACAATCACAGAAATAACCGGTGAAGATAGTATAGAAAAGAGGATAGAGAGATGGAAAAAGAAAATAGTTGTAGCAACTTCTGAAATTACTATAAGTGATTTAGATAAAGGTATTTTTAAGCCAGAAGAATTCTATTCAATAATATTCGATGAAGCCCATCACGCAATTGGTAACCATCCTTATACTTTACTTAGTAGCAGTATTCACATCAGGAAACCTGACATTCGTGTCATTGGATTTACTGCATCTCCACCGTCAGAAAAAGATAAACAAGAGGAGGTGTTAAACAAACTTAACATAAAGCACGTAGAGGTTATCACAGAAAACAGCCCGGAAGTGAAGAAATACTTTCTTGGATCTGAAATGGAGATCATTAAAATAAAACCCACGCCAGCACTATTAAAGATCAGACAAGACTTATTGACAACAATTCAAAGAATTAGGGAGAATCTGGATAAAAAAGGCATTTTAGGGAATGTTGAAACATCGTCACTTAAAAAATTAATTGAAATTGGAAAAAAAGATCTCGGAATTGAGGAAAGAAGTCAGATAACATCTCTGATAAGATTGTATCATTGTCTAGATATAGCAGAATCTCATGGAATAGAACCTTTTATTATCTTCTGTGAAAAGATATTTTTGAAAAGAGGAAAAAGCGCGGCGAATTTAAGGGATGACCTGAACTTTAAAGCAGCTTATGAAACAGCAAAAAGTATGTTGATTGTAAGAGAAGAACATCCTAAAGTCTTAGAATTAAAGAAAATTCTAAAAAACAAGAATGAAGGAGATAGAGTAATTATCTTTTCTAATTATAAAGACACTATTAAAATGCTTTATGAAAAGGCCTTGTTATGGGGACTTAGTGCAGATTATTTAATAGGAAAAAGAGGAGAATTCAGTCAAAGCCAAAAAAAGCAGTTAGAAACTTTAAACAAAATGAACAAGGGTGAAAAAAATATACTCTTCGCAACTAGAGTGGGGGAAGAAGGCCTTGACATAATAGAATGTAATTTAGTGATATTCTATGACAGTATATCTGATGCTGTTAGATTTATTCAAAGAAAAGGTAGAACAGGGAGAAAGAAAAAAGGTAGGGTCCTTGTTCTAGTCATGGAAGGTACGAAGGAAGAAGTATTATTCTGGATAGGCAAAAAAAGAATTGAGAAAGGAATGGAAATTATAAAAAAAAGTGAAGTAGCGCAGAATACAGTTCCTTTGGAACGATTTATCAATGGGAAAAATCAAGGAGTAAAAGTAATAGTTGATACACGTGAGAACATAGTCATTAAGACTATGTTGAATAATAATCCTAATATTGACGTTGAAGAACAAATGTTGGATGTAGGGGATTTTGTTCTTTCTGAAGATGTCTGTGTAGAAAGGAAAACGTTAAAGGACTTTGCGTCTTCAATAATTGATGGCAGGTTATTTCCTCAACTAATTCAATTAAAACAAAAATATAGTAAACCTATTCTAATATTAGAAAAAGGTCCACAATCAGATAGAATTAGCCAGAATGCATTTTTTGGAGCTTTAGCGAGCGTTATTACAGACTTTAACATAGCTCTAATTATAACCGAGTCTACAGAAGAGAGTGCAGCTCTAATGTATGTAATAGCAAAAAGGGAGCAAGTAGAGAAAAAAAAGGGTATTAAAATTCGTGAAGGTGAAAAACCTATTAGCATAAAGGAAATCCAAAGGTACATTTTGGCTGGAATGCCAGGTGTAAGTAACATCTTAGCAACCCGTTTACTTGAAAGGTTTGGAACTTTACAAAATGTGTTTAATGCATCAGAAAATGAGTTATTTGATGTAAAAGGTATAGGAGACGTTATGGCAAAAAGAATAAAAGAAATAACTATAGCTGATTTTAATAAAAATCAAAATAAATGCAATTAATAAATTATGGTACATAACAGAAAGCTTTATGGTTATATTAAAACAAGAGAGATAAGGGAGGGATGTAAATTGTTAACTACAAATAAAGAGAATCAAGAAAGAGTAACTAAAACATTATCTGTACTACAAGGAATATCGGAAACAGTTACAGTTCCAAGAAATATACGTAAAACAATAAAAGAAATAATGACAGATTTACAGAAAGGAGCAGGTAAACTAGGTGTAAGAGCGGCAAACGCAGTAGCAACATTAACTGAAATAAGTGAAGACCCCAATTTGCCAATTTTTGCAAGAGTAAAAATTTATGATGCAATCAGTTGTTTGGAAAATATCCGTGATTAATAATAAAATGGTAAATATAATAAATTCTTCGGGATTATTATTATATGCGTAGGTTCCTCAGTATTTAAATAATTAATTCAGATAATTAATTAATTTCTAGCGCAGCAAACTAGAAAAACGTTCTTTATTTTCAGATAAGCATAACGACCTTCAAAGAAAATGGTGCGGGGGGTGGGATTTGAACCCACGAACCCCTGCGAGACGAGGTTCTGAGCCTCGCGCCTTTGACCTATCTTGGCAACCCCCGCTCGTTAATAGACTTCTATCCTTTTTTATATGAACTTTTCATAAAAAAAAGAAAACGCCGGGGAAGGGACTTGAACCCTTGAAACGGTAGAGCCGTTACCGGCTATCTTGTTGGATCTCGAGGCCGGCCCTTTCGACCACTCAGGCACCCCGGCTTAAATGATACTTTAAGAACATGATTTAAAAAGTTTAATATTTATAATTCGTAATCGAACAATTTATTGAATTCTTCTTCGGCGGATTTGATCCTTACCTGTCTTTTAGTGAATATATCTAAAGCAGTTAGTATGTCGTTAGGCTCTTCACCCTCCTTCATTTCATCTTGATAAATAGTTTTGGCCTTACGCAGTATGTCACCATTCAACTTAGAGTCAATATAGTCGGCAAGGTGAACGATCATGGCTTCTAAGGTTTCTGGCCTTACAGGCCCTGAATCTCCATGATGAGCTGCCACAGCGTGCACGACTTTAAATGGAAACTTATTCTGAGTCAACTTTATAACAATCATAACGAGATGATCCATATAATTTCCCAAAGGTGAATTTGAAGTAGGATCATTGTTATCATATGTGTAAGGCTTGAAAAGATCGTGAAGTAGACATGCGGCGATAACGGTGTCTTTATCAGTTTTATACCCGTAGATCTCATCAAGCTGTTGAGATATTGATAATCCTATTTTAGTTGTCGATAAAGTATGATCAATGAGCCCACCTGTATATGAATGATGAACTTTCTTAGCAGCAGGTGATAATCTGAAAGATTCCTTAAAAAGTGTTGAATTCAAAAGGCCAATCGTTTTTTGTTGTAATACAGGGTCTTTTATTATATTAGCAAAAACTTTTATTTCATCGATTTTTAAATCAATATTATTAGCCATCACAATTGCACGACAATCTAGTAGTTGTTTAATATTTATATCATTTATTTATAATTTATAAAATACGTTTTATAATACTTATAGTGGCATAAAAGTTTGTCCCTTGATCAAATAGAAAG
This sequence comes from Nitrososphaeria archaeon, assembly GCA_963752255.1. Lineage (GTDB taxonomy): Archaea > Thermoproteota > Nitrososphaeria > JACIWG01 > JACIWG01 > JBEKIG01. The sequence goes on from CAVVXT010000014.1 coordinate 35,992, forward strand.
TATTGTCTATGAGTTAACGAAAAAAGGCTTTCAGCTTGATCCAGGGGCTTATAATAAAATATCAGAATTTCTAAATTTAAATAACGATATTGATTTAAAGAAATCTCTGCTAGAAATTGTAGAAGAAAAGAAAAAGGTTGACCAAACTAATATCTTCATAAACGAAAGTGACATTGTTTCTCTTTTTCCAAAAAAAGAAGAATTAATTAATGAAAATCTAGTATATGATGAAATCCAAGCAGAAATTAAATTAGTCAGGGATCCTGGAAACGACATTGAAATGTTAGAAGGAATAGATGGTTTTAAGAATTATTTTCTAGATCGATATAATAAACTAATGAAAATTGTAAATAGCCGTGCTTTCCAAAAAACTATTACAAAAATAGATCAAGTCAATAATAATACTAAAAATGTAAGAATTGCAGGTCTTGTTAAAGAAAAAAAAGTTTCAAAAGAAAAAACATTATTAGAAATAGAAGATGACACAGGCGTATTAAGAATTATAGCTAAATCAGAACCTCATACACAGGCTGCAATTGAAGCTTTGCTAGATCAAATGTTAATTGTTGACATAGCTACATTTAATGGAGGAGTAGCCTTTGCATCCAGAATAGAGTTTCCAGAAATACCAGATAGAATATTTCATAGTAGTTCTTCTGAGATTTACGCATTACTCCTATCTGACTTGCATATAGGAAGTAAAACATTTCAAAAGGAAGCTTTTGAACATCTTATTCACTGGCTAAAGGGATACCATGGCGAACGTGAAATAGTGAAGAAGATTAAGTATATTATAATTGCTGGTGATATTGTCGATGGAGTTGGTGTCTATCCTCATCAAGATGACGATCTAGAAATAACTAATATTAATGAACAGTACTTTCTTGCAGCACAATACATAGAACAACTACCAAAAAATATGCAAATAATAATAATTCCAGGAAATCATGATGCAATTCGACAAGCGTTACCCCAACCATCGATACCAAAGAAATATAGTCAGGAACTTTATAGACTACAAAATGTTAAAATATACGGAAATCCTTTAGAAGTCAAATTAAACGGAGTGAACTTTCTAATTTACCATGGTAGAAGCTTAGATGATGTTTTTGCTCATTCACCAACGGTAGAATCGGCGAAACCGGAAAACGCAATGAAAACTCTGTTAAGAGCCAGACATCTTGCACCAATATTTGGAGGACGTACAATAATAGCACCATCAAAAGAAGACACTCTAGTAATAGAAAATCCTCCTGATGTATTCCATGCTGGCCACGTACATGTTTTTGGATATTCAAAATATAGAAGTACTTTAATCGTAAACTCAGGTACATTTCAAGGCCAAACTTCTTATCAAAAGTCTATAGGGATAAATCCTACGCCAGGAATAGCAGCTGTAATAAACTTAAAATCGTTAGAAATTTATGAAAAAGACTTCAATAAAATTGCTATTATTCAATAGATTCAATTTTGTTTATGATTTCTAATAGAATAGGATCATTTGATAAAACAGATTTTATTGTTGAATAAGGAATAAGAAGTTTAGGCCTCTTGCTTCTTCCTTGCCTTCCCATGCTAGTCGTATAGGCAGATAGAATACCAAGCATAGATAATTCGTTTAATAAACCACTTACACGCCTAGGAGTCAATTCTTGGACACCTAAATTATTGCAATATGAGCAGTAGCTAGTGTAAACAGCACCTGTAGATAAACTGTCTTTAATAGATGCTACACTTAAAACAATAAGTTTACTATGTAAAGGGAGTGACTTTAACGCATCAGATAACCTATCTTGATCTATTTTTAGAAGGGCTTCTCTAATTTGTTGCTCCTCAACATTTTTTAAACCGCTTCTTTCAGAAATTTCGCCTGCAACTCTTACAAGATCAACAGCACGTCTAGCATCACCGTGTTCAGAAGCTGCTAAAGCAGAAGCAAGATTAAGTGCTGAATCTGCAAATACATTTGGCATAAAACCTAACTTAACACGTTCAGAAAGTATGACTTTAAGTTCCTCAGCTGTATAAGGTGGAAATACTAATTCTTCTTCGCTTAGACTACTTAAGACCCTAGGATCAAGGAAGTCCTTAAAAGTTAAATCATTAGAAATACCAAGTATAGATAGGAATCCTCCCGATAATTTTTCATTTGACCTAGTCAATTCATAAAGTAAATCATCGCCATGGCTCTTCACTAAAAAATCTATTTCATCCAATGTAATAATGCCTAACAAATTCTCTCTTGAAATTGTTTTAAATATTCTATCAAAAATTTCACTAATAGAAAGACCAGTGTGAGGAACAATAATACCAAAATCTCTTGCCACTTCATATAAAATACGATATTCTGTACCGGCCATTCTAGTATTAACATATGAAAATTTGAACTGTATTTCTTTAGATGATGCTGTTTTTTTTAATCTGGAAAGAACGAAATTAGCGACAGCAGTTTTTCCTGTACCAGTCTTACCATATAAAAAAATATTAGAAGGTCTAACACCATGGAGAACTGGCGAGATGGCCTCTGCAATAATTTTTATTTGATCATCTCTAAAATAAAGTTTATCAGGAATATAATCAGATCTTAAAGAATTTCTATCTAGAAAAATATTCGCGCTTTTTAGAGCTCTAGAAAAAATATCATCGATAGAGGAGTTATTGTACATATACTATCATTTCCATTGAACAACTATTTATCATTTTTAACCACCCCTACATTTCCCCTGTAAATAATAAAATAAAATTATGTTAAGTAATTTGATTATGTAAATAATAATCCGATTTAAATTACAATTTAAAAAATAAATTATATATTGTCATATACTATAAACAAGATAGTTAAATTTCTTAAACATGTGATTATCACATCATTTCCTTTAAGATTCTACTGGAAGAAATGGGGTAGCTATATTTTGTTAAAACTTAAAATTAATATAATTAAGCTAACCCCTTTATTTCCATTGGAGCCTATTTTTGGCTAATTAACAGTTAACAAACAATAAGCAAGACCCCTTTGTTTCCACTGGAGATAAATAAGAAATAAAAATATTAAAACTAATTATGCTGCTAACAAGATCTTTAGAATAAACCTTGTAAATTTTCTTAAATTAAAAGGTTAACAAGTTAACAGTTTATCCATTTATCTTCAAAGATATTAATAGCTAATTAAGCATGCATGCTAATTCTAAAAGGATAAAAATAGAATTTCAAGACTCTAGTGGAAAGAAAATAAAGATAGAGTTCAATGGTAATACCACTGGTCAAGAGATACAAAGAATTTATGATTTTTTATGTGATTCCCCTGTACTGCCAAATGACTTAGGTCTTAATGTTGAAGAAAGGGATACAAAATTTCAAAAGTTTTCAGATATAATAATAAAACATTTCCCTATTGGAGAGTTTACTTCTTCAGATGCTCTACTCATTACACAAGAAGTATTAGGAGAACAAATAAAACATGCATTAATTTCAACATATCTTATGAGATTAGTTGATAGAAGCCAGTTAAATAGGAAATGGAGTTCAGCAGGATGGGTATATTCTTTAATTAAAAAATCTATTATTCAACAATAATTCTTTTACCTTGATCTGTTATAAAATAAACAAAATATTTTCCTTTATTTTCCCTTCCCAAGTATTTTTTCTCAAATAAAATTTTTAATAATCTTGCAGTATGTTCTCTTGACTTCTTGATTGAGTCTTGTACTTCTTTAGAAGTCTTCGGGCTATCTGATATAAACTTTAGAATAAGAAGTTCTATAGGTCCTATATTTTTGTTTAATATATTAACAGACTTATCAATGTATGAGGATAATATTTTCATTGATGTTCCTTTTTGACTTAATTCGAAGGCTTTTCTTTGGTTGTTTTTTTCAGAAAATTTTTGGTCTAAAACATCTATTTTAACCATCAACTCTGCAATTTTTCGATTCTGATTTTCTTCTCTATTATTAAATTCGTTTATTATAACTTTGACAATTCCATAATCCTGTTCAACTTTGTTCTTTTCTGTTCGTGACTTACTTAAATTATAAAATAGATACACTGAGATAACAATAAGTAATGTTGCAATAGTGACGACTATGATGTCATAACTGGACATGCAACACATAATATCACAAAAAAAGAATTTAAACTTTTTTTAAAAAATATATTAAACTAAATTAGTAAAATATGCTTTATTAAATCTTCTAAAGCAGAAACAATCTGTAGAGACTGATCATCATTTAACTTTTTATCTTTTGCATTCTCTAATATGGCAACAGTTTTTTCTAAAGATAGAAAGCAATCAGAACTTAACAAACCTAAATATTTAGCAATAATTAATGAATATAAAGCACGTTTTAAATTTTTTCGCCCACGATCTCTAGTTATAACAAAAGAAGATTTAGACAAATCTTCTTTATTAGCCCTTAGCATTTTATCAAATATTTTTTCTTCGGCGTTACCTGATCGTTGAATTAGAAGATAATCAAGCTGTTTGAAAGTAAAATTACTCCTATTAATTATTTCCTTTAACAATAAATCTTGTTGAATTCTTTCTTTTAACATTATCCCCGTTTTACGATAACGTAAAACAATTTAAAGTTTTTCTTAATAATAAAACCTGTTTAAATATATTTATTATAGTATTTTAATATAAGATTATTTTTAATAAATAGCCATAATAATTAAAATTATTATAATATTTAGTCTATTTAAAATAATTATTTTTTTATACACTTCATGTATAAGAAAACAGTTAATAACATTTATTGACGTACTAACTGTCGATAATAATGGGACGTAAAAGAAGAAAAGTTATTAAAGTTTTTAAAAAAACTTTACCCAAGATCCTCGCATGCCCTGTTTGTGGTAATATTTCTCTCGTTGTCGATAGAATTTCTGAAGATAGTGTAAAAATTAAATGTGGTACTTGTAAGTTATCATACGAATATCCTGCATCTAAAAACAAGGAAAACATCGATATTTATAATGAATTCGTTGATAAAATTAATCGTAACGAAATAGTTCTTTAACAGAGAAGAAATCCAATGTCACTAATGCAACAATATTTTTCTTTACTGAAGGAAAGAATTTCTTTGACTCAAAATTACGAATTTTATTATCAAAAAATGACAGAAGATATTGAAAAAGCTATTTCAATCGCTGAACTAGCAAGGAAAAAAGGTCAGGATCCTTCTTTAATTATTGAAAATAAATTAGTTTTTGATCTCTCTTCAAGAGTTGAAGAGTTAATTGGATTGAGAGGGTTATCTGATCGATTAAGGGAATTACTTAAATTTTATAAAAAAGAAGCAGCGGCTCTAGCTATAGCTGTCGAAGTTGCTTCTGGTCGATTTGGTTCACTAACCCAGGAACAAGCGCTGGATAAAGGTATAAGGACAGGATTAGCGGTAATAACTGACGGTGTCACTGTTGCACCGTTGCAAGGGATATCAAGAATCACAATAAAAAAGAATAAAGATGGTTCTAGCTATGCAAGTATATACTTTGCGGGCCCTATTAGATCTGCTGGTGGCACAGATACAGCCTTTACTTTAGTTATAGCCAATGAAGTTAGAAAGATGTTAGGTATTGAAATTTATCACGTAAATGATTATGATGATGAAATAGGACGATTTATTGAAGAACTGAGAACCTACGAAAGGGAAGTTGGCAATTTCCAATATAAGGTTTCAGATGAAGATCTAAGAACTGCTCTAATATATATTCCAGTCGAAGTTAATGGTGTTGAAACAGATCAAGTAGAACTTATGATGCATAGAAATATGCGAAGAATAGAAGCAAATAAAGTTCGTGGAGGTGCTTTAAGGGTTATAAATGATGGTCTTATCGGTCGTGCAAGAAAGCTCGAAAAACTTGTTAAGGAGCTTTCTATTTCAGATTGGGATTGGCTTTCCCACTTAAAAGGTGGTCAACAGGAATCAAGTACATTAACACATTTTGGGGACGTAATTGCTGGAAGGCCTATTTTATCATACCCTGGATCAATTGGAGGTTTTAGGCTAAGGTATGGTAGATGTTTTAACACAGGTTTATCTACTGTCGGCATAAATCCCGTAACCGCCGTGATTCTTGACTATGCAATGGTCACAGGCACTCAAATTAAATTAGATAGACCTGGAAAAAGTGCAACAATCGCTTTAGTTGATACAATTGAAGGGCCAATTGTTAAATTACAAGATGAATCAGTAATTAAAGTTGAAGACATTAAAACAGCTGAAGAGTTAAAGAATAATATCTCTTCAATTCTTTTCCTTGGAGATATTTTAATATCTTTTGGCGACTTTGTTGAGAATAATGCAACGCTTGTTCAATCAGCCTATGTTGAGGAGTATTGGGCTCAAGATGTGATAGATGCATGCAACAGTTTATATGGAAATATCACGATTGCATCACAGAATCTAAACATGCCTTTGGAGTCATTAACTAAATGGATTGAGCAACCCAATCAATTTTTTCCTAACTTTGATACTGCTTTTGAACTTTCCGAGAAACTAAACGTACCTTTGCATCCGAGATACCTTTTTTTTTGGGATTTGCTAAGCATTACAAACTTTCTTTTTTTAAGGAATACATTATTGGGATCAACAATTAAGGACAAAGAGCTTATTGTCAATAATAATCCACAAATTAAGGATCTTCTCGAAACGTTATGTGTACCTCATAGAAAAGATAATTCCCTACTAATAATTCCAGAAGAAGTTACAAAGGTTCTAACTAAGTGTTTAACTCTTGAAAAAGAGGCAATACTACCCGGTGAGTATAAAACGACGCTAGAACTGGTATCTGCATGTTGTGGGATTACTATTAAAAATAAATGCTCCGCATATATTGGAGTACGTCTCGGCCGGCCTGAAAAAGCAGAAGAACGTAAAATGAAACCACCTGTACACTTATTGTTTCCTGTAGGTTCCTTTGGTGGATCTTCTAGAGATCTTATCAAAGCTTCTTCTGCGACAATTAATGTTCCTCTAGTGAACAGGTTTTGTATAAGTTGTTCGTCTTTCCAATTATTTTCTAAATGCAAGAATTGTGGCTCTCCAACACAGATATCTTATATTTGTCCATTATGTAATTCAACATTAAAAAAAGATGAAATTTGTCCGCGATGTAAAATTCTTCCTTCACCATATTCGCAGAGGATAATTAATCTTAAGGATGAACTTGATTCTGCAGTTCAAAAATTTGATTACAAATTGGTTCCGCCATTGAAAGGTGTTAAAGGTTTGATGAATGAAAACAAACAACCTGAGCCTATAGAAAAAGGTATTTTAAGACAAAAACATGGGCTTCAAATATATCGAGATGGTACGGTACGTTTTGATGCGACAAATATGCCAATTACTTCTTTTTTACCAAATTTGATCTCAACTAATTTTGATATGCTGATTAAGATGGGTTATTCTAAGGAGGACCTAAATTCTGGGAACCCCGTGTCTATTTTCGTTCAAGATGTTGTCTTGCCAAGGAATGCTACAACATATCTTCTTAAAACATCAAAATTCATTGATGAATTGCTTGAAAAATTTTATAGCCTACCGACTTTTTATAATGCAAAAAAGGAAGAAGATTTAATTGGTCATCTGATTGTTGGTATCGCTCCACATACATCCGTTGCGGTTATAGGACGTATAATTGGCTTTTCTAATTCCCAAGTTTGTTTAGCCCACCCCTTCTGGCATTCGGCAAAGAGACGAGATTGTGATGGCGATGCTGATTCCGTTGCTCTCCTTTTAGATATCTTAATTAATTTTTCTTTATCGTACGTCCCATCTCAGATAGGTGGTTTAATGGATACCCCCTTACTTCTACAGCCTTATATCATACCATCAGAAGTTGAGGATCAATCTCTTTCTATTGACTCTTCACCAAGATATCCAAGAGATTTTTACGAAAAAACATTAAAGGGTATATCGGCAAAAGATATTTCCTCAATTACCTTAGTAAAGAATAACATAAGCCAAAAAGAAGAATATATCAAAATAAATTATAACTACAACACAAGTATTATGTTCTTAAGTAAGGATAGAAATTCCCTTGCAACAGCACCCTCATTTGTTGAAAAAATTGAGAGACAATTTCATTACGAGCTGATAATCAAAGCTGTTAATATAAATGATGCTATTGTTTCTATTCTAAGCACGCATTTGTTGCCTGATATAATGGGGAACCTTAAAGCTTTTGGTTCACAAAAAGTTAGATGCAAGAAGTGTGGAGAAAAATACAGAAGAGTTCCCTTAAAGGGTGTCTGCTTAAAATGTGGAGGAGATCTACAACTCTCTGTGACAAAGAGGAGTGTTGGAAAGTTCCTAGAGTTAGCTGACAGTCTTGCAGCACATGAAGGTGTTCCAACTTACGTTAGAACAAGAGTAGAATTAGCAAAGGAAGACTTTGAAAGTCTATTTGGTAAGGAAAAGAAACAAGTTCAATTGACGAACTTCACCTGATTCTTATATACTCATGCGCTCTTCTGGTTGCTTCAAAGCAGAAGTGGACCTGTTGAAAGTCTTTTCTGAAATCTTTTACCTTTTCTCTGACTTCTCCTATATTTTTATTTTTAACTATTATATCTGCAATAAAACCTGCGACAACACTCATATCTGATTCCCTCATACCTAATCTAGTAAGTTCTGATACTCCAAATCTTAATCCACCCGGATTAGTAAAGTGTCTTCCTTCTTTAATATCCCATGGTAATAGATTCCTATTACAGATTATATTTGCTTGCTCTAATATTCTTTCGAGATCTCCTCCTAGACCAAACTTTGTCACTTCAACCAATACTATATGCGAATCAGTGAATCCTCTTTTCTCTCCAACCACCTTTAGTCCTTGACTATAAAGTGAAGTTGCTAACGACTTTGCGTTCTTAATGATCTGTTCAGCATACTTTTCTCCAAACTCAAGAACTTCTGCAAATGATATTGCTTTGGCAGCAACAGAATGTAAATGGTGATTACTTACATTGCCAGGGAAAACAGCCTTTTTTATCTTCTCTGAAAAGGTATCAAATGATAAAATCATTCCTCCCTGAGGTCCAAACAGTGTTTTATGGGTGCTACATGTAATTGCATCAGCACCTTCTCTTAAAGGATCTTGAAATTTTTTACCGGCTATTAATCCAATAACGTGAGCTGCATCATAACAAACGAAAGTTCCTTTTTCTTTAAAAGTTGATGCTAACTCTTTAAGTGGTTGTGGAAAAAGTAGTACAGAACCGCCAAACATAGCTAACTTTATTTTTATTCCAGTCCTTTCAAATTCATTGATTTTATTTATCGTTTTATCCACATCAATATTCATTTCTTCATAATCAAAAGGGAAATATTCAGTCCTAAGCCCATGTACAGCTCCCGCCGTGCCTCCTAGCTCAATTTTTCCTGTACTTATGTGACCACCAGATGGAATGGATAAGGACATCATATAATCTCCAGGAGAAGTAAAAGCTGTGTAAATTGCGAGATTAGCGCACACACCAGAAATTGGTCTTACATCGACAAATTGACATTGAAATATTTTCTTGGCTTCTTCTATTGCAAGAAGCTCGATTTGATCGATATAAATGCAGCCAGCGTATACTCTTTCACCTGGCCATCCTTCTGCATATCTATTTCCTAGATCACTTAATAACGCTTCTCTGACTGCTGGACTCGGAACGTTTTCGCTTGCAATTAAAGGTAAACTTTCTGAGAACCAGTCATGATGAGCTTTCAATAATTTAAAAACATTATCATAAGCTTCTCTGTTATTACTCATACAAGTAAATACAATTTATCCTTATTTTAAATGTTTTCTAAGTTAAAAATGTTTAAATTATGAACTCTAACCTCTAGATAGGTATGAGTTCTAAGAAGAAGAAACAGCCTGGAGGGCCAATGCCTGCATCGAGCGCTGGGTTACTACGATTTTTTGAAGATGAAACTCCTGGGATTAAGATTAGGCCTGAATTCGTTATGGCATTTGCTATATCTTTGATTGTAGCTTCTATTTTATTACTTGTATTTGTGCCACCATAATCAGTGGTGCGCTGAATGAATGACGACAGAACAGCGCATATTGCTAATTTATACAAGAAACTTTTTCGTCTTCCTTCAACTAAAATTGCACTTTTATTTTCATTATTGGTTACTCTTCTTATATCATTGCCGTTTATTTTAATTCTCAAAAATTTAATAGATTATTCTATTTTAACTTCTTTCATATTGTTTTCAATAATAACTATAGCTTTTATTGATACATGGTTAACGTCTTTCTCCCCAATATCATCCTTCAGAAGGATTATATTTGCAATATTCTTTGAGCTTTTTCCTCTAATTTTGCTGTCGGTGTGTAGTTTTTTTTTAATTATCTCAGAAGTACTTACTAGGTCTCTTTTTTTAGGAATTTTTTTATTGTTAACAGGCTATGTTTTATCTATAAGATTTTTTTTGATGTATGTAATATTCTATAAAGATTTTTTTAAAACTATATTTCCAACTATTCTTCTTCCAGTCGCAATATACTCTTCAGTTTTTGTTTTTCAGCCTATCAAATTTCCGATTATCGTTCTTTCGTTACTCTTCAGCTCAATTTTCTTAGGTGCAACGGTTCTGTTTCTAAGATATATAGATCGGGTTGGGACAAAAATGCTCAAAGTTAATTCATTCCAAATACTTACTTCCTATTTACAGTCTTGGATAAGTTCCATTCCAAATGAACTTGAAGAAATACTTGAAAAATATAGTGAACCTTCAATAATAAAAACATACCAGATAAATTTAAACCAAAATGGTCGCAAACTCTGCTCTAGTAATTCCAGGAATTCATCCAGGTCCTTTCTCTCCAATTGGAAGCTATAATTTACCTTCAGATATCATCTCCTTTTTTAAAGAAAAATCAATTCCTTCTATGGTTTTCCACACTCCTTCTTCACATGCCATAAATCTACCTTCAAGAAAAGAAGTCGAGAACTACCTAAATTCTATTGACATAAAAAAAGATGATACATTTACGGAAGGCAACATCTGTTCTAAGCCTTTGAGGGTGAGCAAGAACAAAGCAACAGTAACAGGTCTAATGTTCAATAATACGGCTTTAGTGTTTTTATCTTTAGCTCCGTATGGTGCGGAAGACTTTCCTTCTGAAATTATAAACTATACTAAACAATTTATTGACAAGAATATCTTAGATGAAATAATTCTTATAGACGCACATAATGCTTTAGGAGATGCAATTTTTGATGATGACTTAAATGATATTAAGAATTGTTTAAGCGATTTGATCCAGGAATTAAAAGTAGAATCCAAGAGTAGGTTCAGTTTTAACTTTGTTAGTTTGGATCACTTAGAATATAAAGAAATTGGGCCAGGAGGAGCAGGCTGTTTGTGTCTTACAATAAATAATGATAATTATTTGCTATATTCAATAGATTCCAACAATTCTATACCATCACTCAAAACTAACCTAGAACAAGCTCTCTACAGAAGGGGTCTATTTCTATTAGAAATTTGTACAACTGATTCGCATTTTCTGTCGGGTAAAACTAAAACAAAGAAAGGCTACTATGCGTTAGGAGAACTGTCTTCAGAAAAGGAAATAATCAAGAAATTGGTAGATCCAACTATTTATATTTACATAAGAGATAATCAAAAAAATGCCAATTTTAAGATAGAGTGCCATACTTCAAATGTTAGAACTATAGGGCAAGCACAAATCAATTTATACTCAAAATTCACGAATAAAATGTTATCTCTTTCATTAAAGGGCGCAATCTTACTTGTCCTTTTATCTATTCTATTGCTTACCATCTTTATTGAGATCTTGTAACTTTGTCCATTGTTATTGCGATGAAGGCAATACTCTTTCAAATATTTTAAAATAGTATTTTTAATTAATAGATGTGTTAGAAGAATGCGAGATTTAGAGTCTATAATAGAAGAAATTTTACATAAAAGGCCAGAAATCTCCAGGGAAAATGTTCTTCTACTAATTCATGAAAAAAAGGATAATATTGGAAGCGGATATTTAACCGATACTGGGGCGGCATATCTAATAGCTGCTGATCTAGGGTTAACTTTGGATTTTGAACTTCCATCCGGATTAGAAATTAAAGATCTATATGTTGGAGCTAATTCAGTAAATTTAAGTTGTAGGGTTTGTTCTGTTTCAGAACTAAAGAACTATAAAAAACGTGACAGTACAGAAGGCAGTCTCGTATCTTTAACAGTTTTTGACAAGACGGGTTTTATAAGGTGTAATCTGTGGGACTCTAAAGCTGAGGAAATACAAAACATGAACCTTAAACCTGAAGATGGAATTTTGATTGGAAAAGCCTATGTTCGATCTGACTTTAACAATTCTCCCTCTTTGCATGTTGGACAAAGAAGTACAATAGTTAAGATTGAAAATAAGGATCTGTTATCAAAACTTCCCACACTGAAGGATATCGCTATTTCTCTTGATGATTTTGTTGCACAGCAAGGTCTTTTCTGTTTAAAGGCAATAGTGAACTCCCTACCTATAACTTATTCTTTCTCTAGAAAGGATGGTTCACAGGGTAACATTGAATCTTTTTTTATACGAGGTTTGAGGAAGGATATTAAACATCGTATTGTATTATGGTTGTCTTTGAACTCTTCAAAAAATATCCCTCCTGTTGGATCGCTAGTAGTAATTTGCCCTTTAAAGATGAAACCCCAAATGACAGGAGATATCGAATTTCATGGTGACGAAAAAACAATAATTATCCATCTTACAGAAGAATTTTTGTCATATACTCCAAAAGAGATAATTGAATCATCACTCCGATTATTATCGATTGGTGTACCCCAAAAAACTAAGAAAGGCTCTGATTCAGTAAACGCTCTAGTATTAACTGAAGATGAAAGGATGCTTTCTTTGATTGGGTTAAATGACTTAGTGCCTTTTCTACTTTCAATGAAGATAGGTGACGTTATTGAGGGCTCGTTTACCTTTATAGATAAAGATAAACTGCTTTGTACAGATGTTAATAAAATAAGCAAGAAAAACAAAGCCATTCCCTTTGACATTTCGAACCAATATCAAAAAATATCAGATATAAAAGCAACCATTAATGAGAATAAAAAGTTTTTCTTAAAAGCTGTTGCAATATCCCAGGCAACTCAAAGAGAGGTTACCACAAGGAATGGAGAAAAAATAATTCTCTCAGAACTCCTAATAGGAGACGAAACAGATGAAATCAATTTAATAGCTTGGAGAAGTCTATCAAAACTAATAGATAAAATAGCCCCTGGGGAGCGACTGATTATTAATGGCGTAATGCTTAAGGCAAAACCAACTTTCACACTGGAAGTCAAATCCTTTTCCTCAATCATAAAGATTTCTGAATAGGATTAATTGTCCCAAAAAGGTCTAGTTCTTATGAAAACCTTTTCAGCTCGGTATATTTCCCTTAGTAATTCTTCTTCGCTTGCCTTTTTGTCAAGTATTCTAACCGCATTTGATGGACCAACTCCGTATCCTGAAAGAACGTAGACAGCTTTCTTACCATAATTTTGAATTAGCGAGGAAGTCTTCCATAACTTTTTGTATTCATCAAATTCCTCCTTTGAAAGCTTTTTGTTCTGAAGTTTTTTCTTTATTATATCTCTCGCGGTTTCATTCCAACTCGAGACCATTGTCATCAATCTAGATCGACATCTCTGACAATAAATTGGCTCAGTTACTTCCTTTGTTAAAATTGTCTTCTCAAATTTTCCACAGGAGAGACATAAAAATTTATGTTTTCTATTTTCAAGTCTTTCCTTTATTGTATTCAAAATAGTTATACTTACATCGTACGCTGTTGTTGCACTTTAGATTTGTACCTGAATCCAATCTTGGCTAATGGGGAGAAATCTTTACTGTTTTTTATTAAAACATCAATTTTTCCTTCTCTAATATCGTTTAGAATTTTATTTGCGTTATCAATATCAAACTTATCTGTAAAAATTTCATTTAAAACCTCTAAATATAGTGGTGTACCAAAATATCTCTTTAAAATAAGAGAACTAAAGCGGCCATCATATGCTACACCTTTTGGAATGATACCAAATCGTTTACCTATATGCCATCCTCTGGTTTTCATTAAGCTAGAATCTCTAACAGCAACTTCCAAAATTTCTCTGAGATTAAATTGCCCAGTTAATGTTTCCTTGATAATTTCTGGGGTTAAAATCTCACCTCCACTTATTATAATCCTATAAGGGTCGTATGTATATTCAATAACATAACCAAGCTTCGAAGTCAGAACCGTTGAAAGCAACGTTCCAAGAGTATTGTTTATTTTCGTCCCACAGCATGAGTGAATGACATAGGTACTGTCATCAATTTTTTTTTCAATAACTAGATGTTTATCATCTGGAATCATTCCTATCTGATCTTTTGTTTCCTCAAAAATCTTTTTAGCCTCTTGACAAATATTTTCACGCTTGTAATCTCTTCTAATCTTACCTACAAGTACAGCTGTTTTCTGATCGACTGGAATAAGTTCGCCCATCCAATAAGGAATTTCACTTTCTGGAATATTTTTTGGTTCAACTTTAACTATTTGTTTAACGTCGTCTATTGATAGAACATTCCAAGCAGTACCTCTTAAAACAAAAGGTCTTTCTTGCTCTAATGCTTCTCTGACAAAAAGTTGATCCACATTCCCTACTCTCATATTGTTTACAACATTAATAACAGAATACTGTAAATTTTCAGGGATCATTGAGACATTACCGAAGTAATAAGTGAAACATTTACTCCCTCTATAAACAGTATCACCATCAAAGTGAACTGCTTTTATTTCCGATAAAATTTTTATAATTTCAATAATGTTCTCAGAATTAAGCTCTGTATAAAATATAGTTTCCTTGGCCATTCCAATTATCTCTTCAGACTTTATTGCCTTGTATACTAAGGCTAGACCTACTATTTGATGTGCTAAAACGTCCAGAGCACAATAATGTAATACAGGTTCTTCAAGTTCTCCCTTTTCTATTAACTTGCATATTGCAGCCGTCTCGATATGATCGTCGATGGAATTATTTAAAATAAGTCCTTTAGCAATTCCTCCAACTTTATGCTCACTTCTTCCTACACGTTGCAAAAGCTTGACTGCTTGTCTTGGTGAGTCGATTTGTATAACAAGAGAAACAGCACCGATATCGATCCCCATTTCAAGAGACGATGTTGTGACTACAACCTTTGCTATTCCCTCTCTTAGCTCCTTCTCCGCTTGTTCTCTACTTTCTTTAGATAGAGAGCCATGATGAACCTCGATCAGTATCTCAGGATTTTTTGCCTTAATTAACGCTGCTAAATATTCTGCCGTTTGCCTAGTATTTGTGAAGATTATAGTTGATCTATTACCCTTGATTTGCTCAAATATATTTTCTATTGCAACTTTTGCAATATTGGTTAATTCACCATCGACGAACTTATTTTCAAATAAATATTGACGAGATATTTTATCGATTACAACAGCTCCCTTTCTTTTAACACCAAAGAGAAACTTCTTTGCTTTGTCTGGAGAACCAATAGTAGCAGATAGACCGATCCGGACAAATCTCGGACTAATTTTTTCCAATCTTTCCAGTGAAAATGCAAGATGCACTCCCCTTTTGCTGTTTATAAGTTCATGAACTTCATCAACGATGACCCATTCAATATTCTCTAATTTTTTAATAAATTTAGGTAATGCTAGGAGAATGCTCAATGTTTCTGGAGTAGATATTAGGAGGTCAGGTGGTTCTTCTTGTATCATTCTTCGTCTAGATGCTGATGTGTCTCCATGTCTAACGTCAACGTTTAGGCCGAAATAATCTGCATAGCTCTTGATTCTACGAAATAGGTCTCTGTTGAGAGCTCTCAAAGGTGTGATGTACAAAATTCTGGGGTTTTTATGCTCTTTATCTTTTGAGATAAGGTAAAATATAGGTAAAATAGCTGCCTCAGTTTTTCCAGTGCCTGTGGGAGAAATAATTAACGTATTAACCTTGTTCAGTATGATTGGAAAAGTTTTTTTCTGAATTTTAGTTAGATCTTTAAAGCCAAGTCTACTTACATGTACGATCAGCTCATCCAGTCTGGTTTCTTTCATATAGATCTAATGTTTTCGTTTGAAATTCGAATATTCGTAGAATAATACCATTATTAATCCTAAAGCAAATAGGCCAGACATTATAAGTATCCAAAAATTAAAGAAAGTAGTAACGTCCATAGCAGAACTCTTCCCGCTTTCTATTATATATTTTTATCTAATTTTGCATACGATTTAAAAAGATTTAGAGCTCCGAGCGGGTTTTGAACCCGCGGCCTATAGCTTACAAGGCTATCGCTCTACCACTGAGCTACCGGAGCTCGTCAAAACTTAATAAAGTAGGTTTAAAACTTTTACTTTATATCCATGAAGAGTATCTTCATAAAAGACTCGAGTTCATCATCACGATAATAGAAAGTCGAATATTCATCTCTTTTTTTTGCGATTAAAAATGCATACAGATGATAGCAGAACTGCCTCTTCTTCTTAAGTATGTTAAAATAGAAATCTTTGCAAGAACAAAAAGGGGGTTTCTCATTTACTAAATTGTCTCCCTCCTCTCCAATTACGGTCCAAATTTCTGATTGACTAGGTAAGAACACATGTTTTCTGATAGCTTTACGTTCTAAGGTTAATTGTACTTTGTTCCTAGTCGTTCTTTTCATATCTAGACGTTAACTTATTTAAAGAGTCTTATTTATCAATATCTGTGGGTGGCCGAAGAATTGACATACTTTACGATAAAGCTGCTTTAGTTTTTAATTCTCCAAATAAAAACTTCTTTTGCATTACTGACTTACATTTGGGTTATACGCCTTCATCATCAATTCCATTACATAATAAGAGATTGGCTGAAGAACTTGCTGAAAAAATAGTTGAATTATCAAAAAAAGCCAAAGCAGAAAACTTAATTCTCTTAGGCGATGTTAAACACACTATTGTTCGTGTTTCATATTCTGATCGATCATTACTTGATTCATTCTTCGCAACCTTAAGGCTGTTCTTTAAAGAAATATACCTTATATTAGGAAATCACGATGGATCAATATCTAAAGCTCTTCCAACTTATGTTAAGCCTATAAAAAAAGGCATATTGTTAAATAACGTATATTTTATGCACGGCCATGCTCTTCCAGGGCAAGATGTTCTAAAATCAAACTTGATCGTGATGGGGCATCTCCATCCATTGTTCTACAAGGAGCATTCACCGTTAAATGGACAACGAGTATGGATTCTCATGAAATTATCATTGAAAAAAGTGTTTCCTTGGAAAGATAAGATATATCGGCTGATAGTTATGCCTCCATTTAACTATGAAATTTCTTTCCCTATGGGTCACATATACACTCCAAATCTCAATAGCAGAATATCTCCTTTGTTGAACAGATGCAAAGAAGATGTGCTTGAAACTAAGATAATATCCCTTGATGGAACTATTCTGTCACAAGTTTGATCATTTAAGAATAAATTAAACTTATCCAAGTTTCGCCCCAAATGCCTTTCCGCTTGTAATAAGTTGTGGTCATGCAAACTATCTAACAGTTTAGTATGGGGTCGGTGGGATTTGAACCCACGATTTCACGGGCCCGAGCCGTGTAGCCTGAACCATGCTAGCTGACGACCCCCCCTTAACATCGATATCAAAAGGATAACCATATATACCCTTATCAAGTCTAAAAAAAATCGCCGAGGGCGCCGAGATACCATTTCGCTCGAGAGCTCAGCTTGGTCAGAGCGTTGGACTCATAATCCAGAGGCCGCGGGTTCGAAACATTCGCGAGAAGCCCGCTCTCGGCATTAACATTATCTAATTTTATAGAAAATAAAAAGCCCTAGGCGGGGATTGAACCCGCGGCCTCCGCCTTACCAAGGCGGCGCTCAACCAGGCTGAGCTACCAGGGCACGAATACCCTTATCTTTTTTGTATTTATTATTTAAAGTAGTTGTTCTCAAGTTTTTTTTAATTTTTTTGTGCTTGTAACTGGTAAACCAAATATTTTTATATGAAATAACTGTCGGGTCTTTCGTAACATTGAGCTAAAATGTCAGAAAATAAAGAGTCACGAAAAACCTTTGAACCTAAGGATGAATTTGAAATGCTTGAGTATTGGAAGAAATTGGATGTTTATCATTCTTTTAGTAAGTCATATGACTGGTTTGTCATAGATATTCCTCCACCTTACGCAACAGGATCAATGCATGTTGGTGGCTCAGCGCATTACATTCAGATCGATATGATCGCTAGATATTTTAGAATGAATAAGATGAATGTTAACTTTCCTTGGGGAGTTGACAGGAACGGTTTACCTGTTGAATTAATAGCAGAAAAAAAGTTGAACAAAAGAGCGACAGAAATACCACGCGACATCTTCCTGCAACAATGCAAAAAAATTCTTGATGAAACAGAGCATAGAATAGTAGATACACTCTTACGTGTTGGCTTAAGTTGTGATTTCGATCGAGGTTATAAAACGGATTCTCCAGAATTTCGTGCCTTCACGCAATCGACTTTTATCAAGGTTTGGGATAAGGGATTAGTTTATGAGGAAGAGCGACCTGTTAACTGGTGCCCAAGTTGTAGAACCACTATCGCTGATGCGGAATTGGATAAAGAAGAAAGAACTTCATCACTGTTCCACATAAGATTCGATCTTAAAAATGACAGAGATAAGGTTGATCAAATCGTTGTAGCGACAACGCGACCTGAGCTGATTGGAGCTTGTCAAGCAATAATATATAATCCTTCAGATTCTAGGTACTCATACCTAGATAGCAGATCTGCCATAGTACCAGTTTATGGTCACAAGGTTCCAATTATTTCTCATCCATATGCAAAACCCGAATTTGGGAGTGGCATAATTATGATTTGCTCTTATGGAGATCAATCAGATATCCGCCTCTTTAAGGAATTGAAGCTTAAGCCAAGAGTGTTACTTAACGAGGATGCACGGATAAAGGAAAATGCAGGACCGCTAGGCAGGGCTTAAAGTGAATGATGCGAGAAAAAAGATACTATCCATACTAGAAGGAGAAGGTAGACTAATCAAGAAAGAATCTACTGTACAAACAGTACCTGTCTGCTGGCGTTGTTCAACTCCTGTAGAATATATTAACGTGAAAGAATACTATCTTAAGCAAATTGATTTTCTTCAAGATATACTCAAATTTTCAAGGGAACAGATAAGTTTCTTTCCTCCCGAATCAGTTAACATACTGATAGACTGGATTAGTTCGATATCTTCTGATTGGCCGATCTCCCGGAGACGCTTCTACGGTACAGAATTGCCTGTATGGTACTGTAAAAAATGTGGCACACCAAATCTTCCACCACCTGGACCATATTATCAGCCTTGGAGAGAAAATTTTCCATTAAAGTCATGCAAAAAATGTGGTGGTAAAGAATTCGTTGGAGAAGATCGTACCTTTGACACATGGGTCGATTCGAGTATTTCAGCTTTGTATATATTAGAAATGGCAAAGAAACTTGGCTATGCAGAACTGTCAGTCCCAGTAAGCATTCGTCCTCAAGGAATTGACATAGTTAGAACTTGGCTTTTTTATTCATTACTACGTATTTATCAGCTAACTGATAAACCCGCCTTTAAATGGGTTCGTATTTCTGGAATGGGTCTCGACGAACATGGGCATGCTATGCATCGACACCTTGGCAATGTTGTATACCCTGAATCAATGGTAAACAGATACGGCGCAGATTCCTTCAGGTTATGGACTGCCAGCGAATCCAAATTGGGTTCTAATTATCTATTTTCAGAAAGTAGAGTTGCTGGTGCAAGAAAATTCATTACAAAATTATGGAATGTTTATAGATTTATCTCACAATTTGAGCCTCTTAAAGAAGGTGAGTACGAACTCGAGCCGATTGACATCGCAATTTTAGAAAAGCTTGACGAATTAGTCTTAGAGTGTAAAAATTCCTTTAAACAGCTAGATCCATTTGGAGCTGCAAAGTCTATTAGATACTTTGTCTGGGATATATTTGCTGACCACTACATAGAAGCCGTTAAATCACGTGTGTACAACAGGAGTAATGATTTTTCATCTTATTCATCAAAAGGAGCCGTCTATACTTTATACTTTGTTTTAGACAATGTCTCCAAACTACTCGCCCCGATTTCACCATTTGTTACAGAAGGCATCTATCAGGCTATTCCGCATCATAAGAAGAGCATACACATAGAAGATTATCCTTCTCCTAGGGGATTAGAAAAGAAATACTCACCTGTCTTTGACATGTTTATGCAGTTGAACTCTATGATTTGGAATTACAAGAAAGGAAAATCTCTATCTTTGACATCCGCCGTTTCTGGGTTATGTATTCCATCAGAGCTTAAGGTCTTTGAAAAAGAGATCACTTCTATGCACAAAATCGGTGTTATCACATACGATACTGCATCAGTAAAAGATTTCGAAAAACTTTCTGAGAATTATTTCATAAAACTATAGTTCGCTAATGGTCCCTTATTCTGTACCTTAAGAGAACGCCTATTCCCCCGAAGTTCTTTAACATCGCTCCAGACTCAGTCTTTGATGAAATAACCTCAACTTTCGCACCTATAGGGTCTGCTTTTTCTGCTATATAGTCTATATAGTCTTCTTCTTCCGTATCATAGTCTGTCTTTTGACATTTACTGCAAGGACTAGAAAGTACTTCCTGTTTTCTCTTAACATACTCTTCACGTGACAGATACTCTATTATTTCGTTGCCGCATGACTTACACTTTACCTTTAGCCTTATCAAGTTCAAATCATCAACTACTACGACTGTTTCAGCGTTCCCTTGTTTAAGACTTTTTTCTACCGGTTCAATACCATAAGCTGCGAGACCATCCTCTCTTGAGGCTTCGCGGAGAAAGTTCTGAACTAGCTTTATCTCCTCAACCAATCTAAGATTTTCTAAGGTTTCTCCGGATTTCATTACTGTCTCCCGAATTCCCTCTTCACCAGAATACGAAGTGTCTATAATGGCAGCTACCTTTTCCTTCAGTTGGTAGTGTAAGTAATCTCCTTTCAGGAAATCCTCTTTGGTGGGTCCTGGACCGCTGACTATTAATTTGCTTATCTTGCTTTCTTCCATAAATGTCTTTACAGTATGCCTTGCAATACGATGGAAGAACTCATTAACCTCAGCTTCTCTTAGTCGTTCGAATCTTCTTGCAGACTGGCCACCAGCTCTATGTTTCCCAGAGATTCCTGAAGTTAAGACGTCAACAACTTCAACCCTATCACCCGATAGAAGTCCTAAGCCAGCTTCCGTCGTATCTATTGTAAGTACGCCAATGATTGTCTCTTCTTTCAGCATATCCTGTAGAATTTCAACATGGAAGTGGTCGTCGCAGCGGTAAAGATAGTTTTGTACAGGCTTTATCGGTACAACTTCATACATAAAAATTGTCTCGCTCCCTAATCCGTTTGTTGGTAACGCACCACAAAATATAACTAACCCATTTTCTGGAACTTGTTTGTAAAGCTTTAATCTCTGCATGGTTTTTACCAGAGCATCCTGTACATGAGTTCGAGTCGTATCTGATTTTATGTTCGATGCTGTTCCCCACTCATCTCTTAATGAATTGAGTACTTCATGAATAGGTTTTCCTGGAGGAATATATAATGAAACAAGTTCTGTTCCCCGACCACTTTTTTTTGATAGCTCTGATACTAATCGCTTCAGACGATATATCTCTACTGAACTTCTATTTTGTGGGTTGCTCATTCCCTCTCACGTCATATTTTTATTTTGCTTGATGTATACTTAGTGCGAGATACCCTTGCATCGTATAGTAATTAAATTGAGTGGTTCGGTCTTCAAGACTCCTATAAACGTTGGGCTAATAAAAGACCTATGTGAAGCGTTTACTTTTATTATCAAAGAAGGCGTACAACCGGTAATCGTCACTGGAGGCGGTGAGCTAGCTCGAACCTATATTAATGTGATGAGAGCTTTAAAATCAGATGAAACGACCTTAGATGAGATTGGTATCGCCTCATCGAGGTTGAATGCAAGAATTATCATTACATGTCTGGGAAATATATCATATCCCATTATACCATCTGACATGGATGAGGTATCAATTGCACTTGACTCTAAAAAAGCTGTAGTTCTAGGTGGGCTTTACCCCGGTCATTCAACAAATGCTACAGCGGCTTTAGTGGCAGAAAAATCCAATGCTGACCTTTTCGTTAACGCAACAGATGTCGATGGCGTGTATTCAAGTGACCCACGAATTAATAAGAAGGCAAAGAAATTCACTAAAATTGACACCAAAACACTTTTTAAATTGATAGGAAAATCTCCTATGAATGCAGGTGCTTATGACCTTATGGACCCACTATCCATTAAAATAATTGAACGTTCAAAAGTAAAGACAAGGATTATTCTTTGTACTCCTAAGAATATCATGGCCACCTTTAAGGGCACTCCTATAGGTACAGAAGTTTTAGTGGATGGGACAATTTCCTGAGAAATCTAAAATGTTTTACCAATAGCTAAAAGACATTAATCTTATTCTGCAAGTAAAAGCTGTTATTTGTGCACAACTTCTCTAATTATTTTGATAGGGAATGATAATTTTTAAGATAGTGGTTGTAAATTTATGGTAAAATCAAGTTTACAAGTGTTTTCTGTTCTCCAAATTATAACAGAGCACCTAAATATTCAGAATTAAATTCGATACCAAGTAGAGGTAAGTGTGTAGTCAAAAAATAAGTGCAAATGAAAAATATATCGCACAAATATCTAAGAAAAACTCCAGAAAAATAGCATAGGATGATTTATATATTATTCTGAATAAAATTGATTTCTAATATTCGTCTTCTGTGAATCAATAGCGGATCGAAGACAGATAGAATTTCTGTCTGCTCTTTACCGATTGATGCGTTATTACATCAAAAAACTTATGACTTCATAGTCACATACTTTTCCCGATAATTTTTGACCTATAATAAAAAGTACCCAAAAGCTATCCAAACCTTCCATGCAACACCTTTTACTATTTAATGTTTGTTTGAGCAGTGTGATGTCAAGGCACTCTTCTTCTGATCACTATTAGTTAGCAAGTAATAATCGATATTCACATCCACGAGAGCAGTGCGGGGGGTGGGATTCGAACCCACGAACGCCTTCGCGAACAGATCTTGAGTCTGTCCCCTTTGACCTAACTCGGGGACCCCCGCACCTAAAATTTATCCTGCTCAATTTATAAAATTATAATCGAATAACTATTGTATATCTTATTTTTTTTGATATAGCAATACTTTTATATCCCTCCTTAGCGGTTTAATGTTTGCGCACTAGGCGGCGCTTTGTTAGAGCTTAGGGACGTAGTCCCTTATGGTGATGAATAACTGGCCTCCAGTTGCGCGAACAAAGATGGAGATTCGAATGTAGAATTCGGATCTAACGTTGGTCATGCTACTCGTCAATTAATCAATTTGTATCCGACTCCGGTTGATCCTACCGGACCTGACTGCTATTGGAATGGGATTAAGCCATGCAAGTTGTATGTCCCTAGACTGCTGGGGGCATAGCGAACGGCTCAGTAACACGTGGCTAACCTATCCTCGAGACGTGGATAACCCCGGGAAACTGGGATTAAGCCGCGATAGGTCCAGAATTCTGGAATTGAATCTGGACTGAAAGGTTGTGTAAGCATGTTTTACATCATTACTCGGGGATGGGGCTACGGCCGATCAGGCAGTTGGCGGGGTAATAGCCCACCAAACCTTTGACCGGTACGGGCTTTGAGAGAAGGAGCCCGGAGATGGACACTGAGATAAGGGTCCAGGCCCTATGGGGCGCAGCAGGCGCGAAACCTTCACAATGAGCGAAAGCTTGATGAGGCTATTTCAAGTGTCATCCGCTAAGGATGGCTTTTCCTAAGTCTAAATAGCTTGGGGAATAAGGGGAGGGCAAGCCTGGTGTCAGCCGCCGCGGTAATACCAGCTCCCCGAGTGGTCGGGACGGTTATTTGGCCTAAAGCATCCGTAGCCGGTCCTGTCAGTCTTCCGTTAAATCTAACGGCCCAACCGTTAGGCCGCGAAAGATACCGCAGGACTAGGGGACGGGAGAGGTGGACGGTACTCCAGGGGTAGGGGTAAAATCCTCTGATCCTTGGAAGACCACCAGCGGCGAAGGCGGTTCACCAGAACGTGCCCGACGGTGAGGGATGAAAGCTGGGGGAGCGAACCGGATTAGATACCCGGGTAGTCCCAGCTGTAAACGATGCGAGCCTAGGTGACAGAATGGCCTAAGGACCATTCTGCTGCCGCAGGGAAGCCGTTAAGCTCGCCGCCTGGGGAGTACGGACGCAAGTCTGAAACTTAAAGGAATTGGCGGGGGAGCACCACAAGGGGTGAAGCCTGCGGTTCAATTGGAGTCAACGCCGGGAATCTTACCAGGGGAGACAGCAGAATGAAGGTCAAGCTGAAGACTTTACCTAACAAGCTGAGAGGAGGTGCATGGCCGTCGCCAGCTCGTGCCGTGAGGTGTCCTGTTAAGTCAGGCAACGAGCGAGACCCTTGCCACTAGTTGCTGTCCTCTCCCTTACGGGAGAAGAAGGTAGTTAGTGGGACTGCCGCCGTTCAAGGCGGAGGAAGGAGAGGGCTACGGCAGGTCAGTATGCCCCGAAACCCCTGGGCCACACGCGGGCTGCAATGGTATGGACAGAGGGCCTCCAACTCCGAAAGGAGAAGGCAAACCCTAAACCCTACCCCAGTTGTGATTGAGGGTTGTAACCCGCCCTCATGAATATGGAATCCCTAGTAACCGCGTGTCATCACCGCGCGGTGAATACGTCCCTGCTCCTTGCACACACCGCCCGTCGCTTCACCCGAGTTAGGCTTTGGTGAGGTAGTTCCTTGTTGGGATTATCGAACCAAAACCTGACAAGGGGGGAGAAGTCGTAACAAGGTGGCCGTACGGGAACGTGCGGCCGGATCACCTCCTTTGAACGTTGGTTAACTGACGAGTAGCATGATTAACGCCTTAGATGCAATTCGTGATCTAGACGATCATGGATGAAGGACATAGAGGGCTATATTCCCTCAATGATTGTCGTGCATAGTTGCGACAGCCAGAATAGTATTCCTGATGCAACGACGCCTTTTGGTGGATGGCTTGGCTTGGAGGGCGAAGAAGGGCGTGGCAAGCTGCGATAAGGTTGGAGTAGGCGCATGCAGCCTTTGATTCCAACATTCCCTAATGGGATTTCCTATTATTGAGGTCGCAAGACTTCGGTAATGATCCGGCAACGGATCGCGAACCATTTGAACGGAAACATCCTAGTAAAATGAGGAAAAGAAATCAATTGAGATTCCCTTAGTAGCGGCGAGCGAAAAGGGATTAGCCCAAACCGAACCACACTAGGAAACTAGTGAGGGATGTAGTGGTTGCTGATAGCATATGATATCCTAATCCTGTTAGCTGAAATGGCTTGGAAAGGCCTGACATAGAGGGTGATATCCCCGTAAGCGAAAATGGGAAAGGTTATCGCTATCAGCCAGAGTACTTGGCTTTGACATTGGCTAAGGAAAATGGGGGAAAGTGGCCTCCAAGGCTAAATACCTTCCAAGACCGATAGCGCACTAGTACCGTGAGGGAAAGCTGAAAAGTACCCCGAGAGGGGGGTTAAAAGTGCCTGAAACCAAAAGGTTACAGACGAGTGTGGCTTGAAAGGAATGTAAGGTATTATCGGTCTCACAAGTCGGGAACGCAAGTTCTCGTCTTGTGATATCGAGTTACCGAAGCATTCTAGAGTTACACGTTCCGTCTAGAAACACGGGCCAGGGAGTTTGCTGTCACGGCAAGCTTAAGGGTTAAAAGCCCGAAAGCAAAGGGAAACCGAGTTTCCGCAAGGAGCGCAAGTTCCTGAGGGAAAGGGTCTGAAAGGGCCTTCAGTCGTGGCGGTAAGACTAGAAACCGAGCGATCGTGCCCTGAGCAGGATGAAGGCGGGCGAAAGCCTGCTGGAGGTCCAAAAGGGTGCTGACGTGCAAATCGCTCCTTTGACTTGGGGCAAGGGGCCAAAAGCCCATCTAGCTCGGTGATCGCTAGTTCCTCTCGAAGTAGATCCTAGTCTAGTCTTGGTGGATACGGATAAGGTTGTAGAGTGAGGATGAGTGAACAAGGATCCGAAAGGGTCCACTCACTTTTCAAACTCCGAAGGTCTTATCGTAGTAGAATCCAGGAAACGGGTTTATGTGGGGTAAGCCCCATAACCAAGAGGGGGACAACCCAGATTAGAGTTAAGGCCCCCAAATGTCGGCTAAGTGTCAAACTAAAGTGTGTCATTGAGCTCAGACAGCAGGGAGGTAGGCTTAGAAGCAGCCATCCTTCAAAGAGTGCGTAACAGCTCACCTGCCGAGCTTGATGGCCTCGAAAATGGACGGGGCTCAAGCCGACTGCCGATACTCTAAATTACGATTTTATGATCGTAGTGGTAGAGAGGCGTAGAGGTTGGGTAGAAGCTGAGCTGTAAGGTTCAGTAGACTGATCTCTAGTGCAGATCCTGGTAGTAGTAGCAGCATAGTCAGGTGAGAATCCTGACCACCGCAAGGGCAAGGGTTTCCTGGCAACGCGTCGTCGGCCAGGAGTAAGCCGGTCCTAAGCCCATGTACAACTTACATGGGCGAAATTAGGGGAACTGGTTAATATTCCAGTGCCTTGGGAAGTACGCGCTAGCAGGCCTCAAGCTTGCTGGCACACTATTCTTAGCCTCGTTCAAGACATCTGAAGTGGGGTCGTCGCCCCATTTAACTCTACAAGGTGGGGGGAGTGTCGTAATGACGAGAACCCTATCAAGTGAGGAATAGCCGACCGAAAGGTTGGTTTCAGAGATTCTTGGATGCCGTGAAAACTAAGGATAGGAGTGCTTTTCAAGTCCGTACCAAGAACCGACACAGGTGCCCTGGGTGAGAAGCCCAAGGTGTATCGGGAATACCGTAGGCGAGGGAACTCGGCAAATTAGCCCCGTACCTTCGGTATAAGGGGTGCCTGTGATCTTGGCTTAAACCAGGATTGCAGGTCGCAGTAACAAAGGGGTCCCGACTGTTTAATAAAAACACAGGAGACTGCGAGCCCGAAAGGGTGTGTATAGTCTCTGAATCCTGGCCAGTGGCGGTACCTAAAACCTGGGTACAACTGGGCTAAGGGCCGCTAAACGCCGGGAGTAACTCTGACTCTCTTAAGGTAGCCAAATGCCTTGTCGGGTAAGTTCCGACGTGCATGAATGGACCAACGAGGGCCCCGCTGTCCCCGCCTACTACCCGGCGAAGCTACGTAACGTGGACGAACAGTCCACGATCTTCCATCGGGGAGAGAAGTCCCTGTGGAGCTTTACTGCAGCCTGTTGCTGTGTCGTGGTTGAGGTTGCAGAGTGTAGCTGGGAGCCTTCGAAAGTGTTCCTCTGGGAACACTGGAGGCGACAATGTAACACCAGCCAACCTCGACTACGTCACTAACCATGGGAAACTGTGGGACACCGGCAGGTGGGCAGTTCGGCTGGGGCGGCACCCCCTTGAAAAGATATCGAGGGGGCCCAAAGGTCGGCTCAAGCGGGTCAGAACTCCGCTGTAGAGGGCAAGGCCAAAAGCCGGCCTGACTGGATTCTTAAACGCGGAGAATTCAGAGGCGAAAGCCGGGCCTAGCGATCATTCGTGTCCCCTCCATTGGGGGCCGGATGTGACAGAAAAGTTACCCCAGGGATAACAGGCTCGTCGCGGGCAAGAGTCCCTATCGACCCCGCGGATTGGTACCTCGATGTCGGCTCTTCCCATCCCGGTCCTGCAGCAGGGGCCAAGGGTGGGGCTGCTCGCCCATTAAAGGGGAACGTGAGCTGGGTTTAGACCGTCGTGAGACAGGTCGGTCTCTACCTGATGGAAGCGGTAGGTGTCTGAGAGGAAGTTGTCCCTAGTACGAGAGGAACGGGGCAACGCAGCCTCCGGTGTACCGGTTGTCCGACAGGGCATGCCGGGCAGCTGAGCTGTTTGGGATAAGAGCTGAAGGCATCTAAGCTCGAAGCCCATCTCGAGAAAAGACACCTCTCCATAGTTCATCTCCGCAAGGAGACGGCTTTGGACAAAGACGGGGATATAAGATCCCGTTGATAGGACAGAGGTGTAAGCAGGAAGACTTCGGTCGACCTGTTAAGCCTGCTGTCACTAATAGTCTAAGGCGACGGAATACTGTTCTGGCCGCAAAATCTATGCACGATAAAAAATGTCCTAGGCTTATTTATGTATTGTATAATTATAATATTCTTTTAGAAGTAATTCTATAAAATAGTAGACGTATTAATGTATTGTCTACTATTTATCCCAATAAATTTTTGGGTTCTACTAACTTTGGGTCTCTTGCTTGATTTCTTCCTTTTTCTCTTCTTTTTCAGTTTGAGGTTCTGGTTCTTTTTCTTTTTCTGTCTTGGGTTTCTCATAGTTTTCTTGGAATATAACCTTATTTATGGCTGGTAGAAACTTAAAGATGTCGTTTGAAAGTGCCCTTTTCACAATTTGTAATCCTTCTTCAAGGTATATATCCTCTGGTAGTTCAAAGGTTATTGTGCTTTCTTGAATAAGAAACTTGAGTTTCTCTTTGTCTATGGGTATTCGTCTGGAAAGTAGCGCTTTAACTTTCTCCTCATCTCCCTTCAGTTCTTCGAGAACCTCAACTTCGTATATGATAGTTTTACCTGCTAGTTTATGATTAAAATCAACATGAACCCTTCCAGATCCTATAAGCTTAACATAACATATCTTGTTGTCCAATTCTATTTCATCTCCAACCTTTAGTTGACCTGCTTTCTCTCCAAATCTTCTAAGAGGTAAAATTCTTACCTTCGATGGATCCCAAGTTCCAAAAGCCTTTTCAGGGGGTATTTCCATCGTCGCCTTTTCACCAACAGACATTTCTTTTAATTTGCTGTCTAATCCCTCCAGTACCCATCCCTCTCCAATTGCGACCAGTCTGCTGGTATACTTCCTAGTCGGATCGTAAACATTATGCTCTTTTGCTTTCTCTTCCAAGGTCGTTTCAATAAGTTCATTTGTTTCTTTGACTTTGGATGTGAGATTCAAGTAAATTAGACTATCTTTTTCAAACGTCATATAGCCAATCCCCTGTCCATCAAGTTAATAAGATTTATACATTTTATTTTTTTTGTTTACCTATTTATTTTTCTTATTCTCTCTTCGCCGCCAATTTTCTTAACAAGTTTCGACACCGTTTTGGGTACAAGATCTTCCCACGGTTGTCCGATTAAAATTTTATTTCTAATCTCAGTAGCTGCTAGATTTTCTCTTTCTTGCAATGGCACCTCTATTGTTGTAACTCCTTCCTCTGCGAAGAGCCTTAATGTAAGCTCGTCATTCGAGAATACGGCATCAAATTTAGGGATTAACATCTTTACCATTTTTGTCCACAAATAATGGGAAGTCGTGTCAGGTATCGGAATAATCATCCACGTTCTAGGGTCAATCTTCATTTCATCTAACGTTGCCTTTATCATAACTATCCTTTCAGCAGCCGTGAAAGGATTTCTTTCTTCATGGCTTTTATCGGAACTGCCTATACCTATGTACAGAAATTCGCTTTTATTCAAAGCATATTCGATAGCAAATACGTGCCCATTATGTAACGGCTGAAATCTTCCGATAAACAAACCATGCTGGTACTTCTTCATCTATTCTATTTCCTTATGGGACTGATTAAAGTCTTTTGAGCTTAAAGGTTTAATTCAATCGGCTAGTATCAAAAAAAGGCATATGCCCATAATAAAAATTGATGGCTCGATAGGAGAAGGTGGAGGACAGATACTCAGAACATCGATATCTTTGTCTATGGCAACAAATACCGCTGTAAATATTTATAATATCCGAAGTAAGCGGCCAAATCCTGGAATTCAGCCACAACACTATATGGCATTAAAGGCTGCTGCCGCTATTTCTGATGCTGAAATTACAGGTTTAAAACTTTCTTCTGAATCGATCTTTTTTGAACCACAGAAAGTTTCCAATAAAATATCAAGCATCGACATTGGTACGGCTGGAAGTATTCCTCTTGTTATGCAGACTTTAATTCCCTCTCTCGTAACATCAAGGTTACAATATCCGATTGAACTTGTTGGTGGAACAGATGTTAAATGGAGTCCCACAGTAGATTACATTAGATATATCTTTTCTCCTTTCTTGAAAATTATTGGGATAAAGTTGTATATGGAAATTAGGAGACGTGGATATTACCCTAGAGGCGGAGGTCGAGTCGTTTTTGAAGTGGAGAATGTCTCATTTCCCAAAGCCCTAAAATTTAATAAAATCAGTAAGGAAGTAGTTGTAAGAAGTGTTTGCTCAAATCTGCCTAAGAACGTTGCTGAACGACAAGCTTCAGCAGCATTAAGCGTACTGCAGAAGTCGGATCTTCATTTAAACACCAAGACATTTGTAGCAGATGAAACAGCTCTTTCGCCAGGAACATCTGTTTTAGTTTATTCAACGGGAGAATTCGGTCCTTTTATCGGCTCTGACTCGATTGGTGAAAAGGGTAAACCTGCTGAAAAAGTCGGTGAAGAGGCAGCACTTTCGTTTTTAAACGAATTTTCATCCTCCCCAGACGTAGACATGTACTTAAGCGATATGGTCATTCCTTATCTTTTCCTTTCCCCTTATGCTTCCAAGGTCAAGATATCAAGGATCACTCGTCACCTAGAAACAAATCTGGTTGTTTCATCACTCTTCATTAGAAGGGAATACTCTCTTATAAAACAAAAGGACGGTAGCGTAGTGTTGGACATTTTGTCAAATACATGAGTTACTATAGAAACATCTAAATTAACCTATTAATAGTGGATTGGTTAGGAAAGGTGAATAGATTGTATATTCCGGGTGCAACAGCTGTAGGAATAGTGTTCAAAGACGGCGTGATCTTGGGTGCTGACAAACGATTTGCTTATGGCAACTTCATAATGAGCAGAAACTCTAAAAAAGTGTTTATGATTAATAGTAATGTCGGTGCTGCATGTGCAGGAATGATCTCCGATATGCAGACCCTGATTAAACGTGTTGAAGCTGAAGCAAAGATAAGAGAACTTGAAATTAGAAGACCTGTTCCTCCAAACTCTGTAGCAAAATTTATGTCTGCGATAATGTTCAATGAGAGACTTTATCCGCTTCTTACTCAGGTAATAGTGGGTGGTGTTGATGGTGTTCCATCAGTTTATGTTCTTGACCCATTGGGTTCAATTATACCTGATGAATACGCCGCCGTAGGTTCTGGTACGGAAATCGCAATCGGTGTTATAGAAAGTGAGTATAAGAAAGATATGGATGAAGAGTCAGCGGTAAAACTTACGGTTAAATCTTTGAAATCAGCTATGCTAAGAGATGCTGCAAGCGGGGATGGAATAGACCTGCTGATAATTAAGTCGAACGAAACTAGACAAGAAGAAATTAAGTTATAATCTCCTCGTCCTTGTTATAATGATGAATATGGGTTCTTATCCTACACAACTATCTCAAACTCTAAAGAAACAACATTATCATTTAGCAGGTTCTCACTCTGCCGTAAAAAAATGTAGTTGGCTCCATAAAAGCCTAGTCTCTAACAGAGTTTGTTACAAAGAAAAATTTTTTGGGATAAGCTCCCATCGCTGTCTGCAGATGTCTCCCTCCATTTTCCACTGCAATCTAAGATGTCTACATTGTTGGCGTGTTATGCCAGAAGATATAGGTCTATTGTGGGATGAGCTTTCGCCTCCTAAGAAAGGTTGGGACGAGCCTGAAAAAATCTATGAAGAATCTATTTTAGCTCAGAGGAGGATACTTTCCGGCTATAAATCGCTTGTTCTAAAGGGGAAGGTGCCTGCAAAAAAATATCAAGAAGCGCTGAACCCCTCCCAGGTGGCGATATCGCTTTCTGGCGAACCAACAATCTATCCTAGGTTGAGCGAGTTGATACGAATCTACAAGAAAAATGGTTTTACAGTCTTTTTAGTAACAAATGGAACTTTACCTAATTCTTTATGTAATCTATCTTCTTTGCCTACTCAAATCTATATTTCATTAACTGCTTATGACCGTGACTCATTCACTAAACTTAACCGCCCTATGCTAGCGTCTTTATGGGATTCTGTGTTCAAGTCACTTGAACTAATTAGCTCATTAGAATGTCCCGTGGTTTTACGAATAACTTCAATAAAAGGGTTGAATATGGAGACGCCTAAAGCTTTCGCTGAGATAATCAACAGGTATGAGCCCCTGTATGTGGAGACTAAAGGTTACATGAATGTTGGGTACTCAATTTATCGGTTGCAGAAGGATAACATGCCATCGCACGAGGATGTAAGATCATTTGCTACCATTTTATCTTCGTTGACAGGTTATAAGATAGTTGGAGAGTCGAAGGATAGTCGTGTCGTACTGCTTTCCAAGAAATTGTCGTCGCCGCAAAGGTTTAACTGATTGTTCCATTTAGAGCAAATAGTGATAGCCTTTGGAGTCTATAGAGAATGATATAGATTATGGGGAGCTATTAAAAAAGCTCGAGTCCTTGGACTCAGAAAGAGAGTTCATATATAAAGAAAGCAGATCGGTACTCGTCTCCTTTCCAAAAGTCTTCACCTTTCTGCATGAAGGTAGGATAGATGAAGCCAAACAAATACTTGAAGAGCTTAAAAGAAAATTATACGAATTAAGATCAAAGGTTGATGTAAGGTGGCTAAAATATCTTCTTCCTGCACAGATCGAGTATGTTGAGGCAACCGTTTTCCTAACAGTTTTAGTGGAATCACGTATTCCTTCCCAAAAGGAACTCGACTCTGAAATAGAAGCTTACTTACTAGGCTTACTTGACTGTGTAGGCGAACTAAGGCGTTCTGTTTACGACAAGGTGAATGAACAAAATTATGATAAAGCGGTTTTTTTCTTCGATTCAATGAAGACTATCTTTGAGAATGTCTCCTCATTTTCCTACTTCGATAACGTTGTCCCATCTCTAAGGCGTAAGATTGATTTGGCTAGAAGGTTGATCGAAGAAACCTATATAGATATAACAAAAATGAAGACTTTGAAGATCTGATTGTGTCTTTGTACCTAATTTCGTATGGTAAGATAAAGGAAATAGATAAACTTCATGATATAATTTCGAAAATACGATTTCCTAAATTTGCTGACCAAAAAGCTTACAGGTATATTTGTGCATGCGATGTAGCATATCATGAAACAAAAGAAAGGCGATCAGCGATAGCTGCTGCGATATTATATGATTGCATCTCTAGGAGAATAGTTGAAAAGGAGACAATTATTTCACAGAATCCCCTTCCTTATGTTCCAGGTTACTTTTTTGCTAGAGAACTTCCACCTATAGTTTCAGTGTTAAAGAAAGTGCATTCAAGAGCTGATCTTATTTTAGTTGAGGGTCATGGCCGTCTGCATCCCAGAAGAAGCGGTTTAGCCGTTTACGTAGGTGTTTTTTTTGATAAGCCAACTTTAGGTGTAGCGAAGACTCTTTACGTTGGACAAGTTTCGAATATTAAACAGAATGTTTCAGAAGTAGTCTACGAAAACAAGGTTCTTGGACAGATGATCTTTGCTCCCAATCTCAATAGAAGATATTATGTTAGCGTAGGGTATAAAATGAAGCTCGAGAAGGCAGTAGAAATAGTTACTAATCTTTTAGCGCAAGGAACAGACTTGATCCAAGAAGCTCATTTGCTATCAAAAACACTTAATTCTTAAATCTTCAAATACCATCTGGGTAAAATTATGTCGTTGTCATTTAGGGACATAAAATCATCATTGCTTCCCACGCTCCTAGAATTACTATGCATAGGTGCTAAGAATAATTCTATCGAAATATCTTCGATAGAATTAAGTAAACGTTTAGGAAAATCGCAACAAGCTGTCTCAACTCACATTTTAGAGTTAGAAAAACTTGGTCTCATCGAAGTTACCCATAAAAAAAGAAGATCCTGTATTAAGCTTACAGTAAATGGAAACTCTGTTTTGCTGAGCCTTTACTCCACTCTGAGAGAAATCTTTGAAGAAGTTCCAAATGTCATAGAATTCAACGGAGAAGTCTTCTCTGGAATGGGTGAAGGTTCGTACTATGTTACGATTAAGGGTTACAGTAGTCAATTTATCGAGAAACTTGGATTCAACCCCTACCCTGGTACACTGAATATTCGTCTAACATCAACTTTGGAAAGACGGCAAAAGAAGGAACTCGAATATTACACTGGTATACCATTGGAAGGTTTCCAAGATGGATACAGAACGTACGGTGGTGCAAAATGTTTTCCAGCAATTTTGAACGACAGCGTAGAGGGTGCAATAGTTATGACAAGAAGGACCCTCTATGACGAATCCGTCCTAGAATTCATTGCTCCAATGAATCTTAGAGAACGATTAAAGCTCAAAGATGGTGACAGAGTCCGCCTTAAGGTATATTTCTCGGAAAAAAGTATACGTTCTATGTCTCATTGACTAAGTTATCGTCTTTGAGGAGGGACGAACTTTTTATTCCTCCTATACTTTTAGTGAATCGAATAACTTTAATTTTCTTCCCTTTGGATTTGGCGAATTCTTTGATCTCATTCTCGTTGTGTATTTGATCATATCCTAATGCGACGATATCGGGGTTGATTTTAATGAGGGTATTATATATGTTACCTTTTTCCCCGATCATCGCGAAATCCACTATTCTTAACGAACTGACCAGTTCGAGTCTTTTTTCTTCGTTATTATACGTCTTCTTTCCTCTATTTTTTTCCGCTGTCTTGTCTGTTGCTACTATAACCACTAAGATGTCTCCTAAACTTTTTGCCATTCCCAAAGTTAACAGGTGTCCGGGATGTATTATGTCAAAGGTGCCACCACATAGAACAACTTTGACAGATTTTCTCCCACTTTCTGTGACTGTAACCTGTTTAGCGGTTGTTTTAATTTTACCTTTTTTGATAAGTTGTTCTGCGACCTTCCTGTTTTCTTCTAGGAAGGGTGAAAAAGATTCTATAATTTTTTTATAGAAAATTTTGGGGTTTTTCAGTTTTTCTACAAGAATCTTTTTTATGAATTCCTTTTCTATTTTGGGGTTTAACGTAAATTTTCACCATTTTAGGTCAAGAATTTTCTGGAATCTTAAAGAGTCTAAAAGTCCTTCAGCATAGCCAACGCTTAGCATAGCAAGATGTTCCTCTCCTGAATTTAAAAATCTGATCGAGTCATCTAAGTAGCATTCAACATTTTCAAAAAGCTCGTCAAGATCCTGACTTTTTCCATGTGATATCTTATCTTTAGCCTCTCTCAGTGTGTCCCTTGTATTGTTAACGTACTTATTTACTAAGTATTCCACCCTTTTTTTTATGTTCTTGGTATTATCTTTAACCTTGTTCTTCCCTGTATCATAAAGAACCTGTATGGTTTCTTCTTCAGTGAAATGTAACTTTGATGGGATTACGATAGAGTAAGGTGGATATCCAAAATCGATTCCTTCTAATTCTGATACCATTCCTGCATAAAATTTCTGGTCATCTCTTTCAATCCTACACGCCACAATCAAGAATGTGTCCTCCGAGAATGCGCCAAGCTTGTAAACATTTTCGGCATTTTCTAATGTTTTGAATGCAGACGTAGGTGAAACACCCTCCCCACTTTCTGTGTCAAATTCTAGCAAGAAGATACTATGTGTTCCTTTTATCAAGTTATCATATAACGTAAAGTATACGGAAGTCGCAGGCGTACCGCTTTCCCTTATGATAGTCGTGACCCGCCCAAATTTATATGGATGGAGGCCACAGCAGCTAGTTAAAAGTGAAACTATAGAAGTGTTATGAACAACTGTGCATAGAACACCACTTTTCTTTGATTCAACAACGAAATTCATGTGCGTTGTCGCTAGGAGTGGGTCCCCAAGGACCGCTAGGCTGATATTCATTATTTTGGCTCTGTTCAAAATACTATCTATTTTATCCTCGAGGTCAGCTCTCTTGAGAACAGTAACTTCTTTACCAATCTGCAAACTTAAAGCCTTGACAAAGTTGACGGGAATCGGTGTAGTGTATCCATCAAGATATATGAAATCGCTTTTTTTAAGGACATCCATTCCACGCAAATTTATTGAATTAATTCCGTTGACTCCAAGTCCAACAAGCGCGAACATGTCATTAACCCCTTTATCGTCGTCGACACTTCTTTTAATCTTTATAAAAAAGTTGGCTCAGAGTAAAAAGTTAAAAATGTCCAAAAGGCACCAAAAATGGTTTAGATGGATTGGGCCTGTGGCTCAGCCAGGCAGAGCGGCTGGCTCTTAACCAGTAAGTCGTGGGTTCAACTCCCACCAGGCCCGCTTGCTTTACTGGAACTATTTTTATATTGAGTCAAGAGTAATCCTTTACGTGTTAGTCGCTAGAGATGTTGTGGTCTTCTACGGGCATGAATTGATAAAAGGGACGCATAGGTCTACCTTTGAAATAACTACAGAGGATTTCCTTGGACCTAAAGGAGATTGTATTATTGGAATCAACGCTTCTAAATCGTGTTACGACTTAGATCCCTTACTCAAGAAGATGTTGAAAAACGATGACGCTAAATTCACATTAACTTTAATGATTAAAGAACTTTTCTTCAAGATTTCTGCACATGGCTCTAAACAGTTGACCTTATCGGACAATAAAAGTATGGTCATTAGAACCAGTAATTTTATCTGCCCACGCACCCTTGCCATAAGAGCATCATCATCGGCCTACGATATTCCAAGATCCATGATTAATGAGTTGAAAAGAAGGGATAGGAGTGGGGTTATGATTTTGGAAGCTATGATACCCCGTTAATTGGGTATCCGTCCTCTCCTATTAGGGGAACAAAGACACATTCAGTCTTTTTTTCTATCTTTAGTCCACCATCTACCAACTTTCTTCCTTTGATCAGTGTTTGAAATAATACTCCACCAATCGGTGCTAGGATGACTCCTCCGACTTTTAGTTGTTTAACAAGAGCTTTTGGAAATCTTGGTGAAGCCGCTGTAATCGTTATCTTATCGTAGAGTTCTCCCTCGTCTTTAGGTGGGTATCCTAAACTACCATCTCCTCTCGTAACCTGAACATAGTCTGAGTAGCCGGCCTTATCGATGTTACTTTTAGCGAAGCTGACAAGACTAGGAATTCTTTCTACGGTAATCACTTTACCTGTTAAATCTTTTTTTCCATCACTTACAATATATGCCATCAAGGTTGCGTTATAACCACTTCCGGTCCCAATTTCAAGTACGCTTTTCCCTTTCATTAGATCGAGTTCCTCTAACATAATAGCGATCATGTGCGGTGCAGATATGGTTTGACCGGTATTGCCTAAAGGTAATGGTACATCAAAGTAGGCCTTATCAATCATGTTTGGCCAGACAAAAGCTTCTCTGGGCACATTTAGAAAGGCGGATTCAACTTCCTTACTTTTAATAATATTATCATCTCTTAATCCTTTAACCAGTATCTTTCTCTGTTCCTCAAGAGTTCTGATCATTGCAACCACTGATCTAAAGAGAAGTCCTTCTCTTTCTTTTCAGCTCCAGTCTCCTTTAATTTTTTTATCGTATTCAAGATACGTTCTTCAGAAAATTCGTGCACATCGCATAAAAAGCTTAGTAATCCTTCTTCGTCTAAGCTCTTAAAAGATATATCAAAGTCTTCTAGAACCTTCGGTTTCAAGAATATCTCTCGGATAGTATTATAATCGATTGTCTTCAAGTTTTTTTCTATATCCGGTATCTTCTCTAAGCTTCCATATTGCTTAATAGCCTTTAGAGCTTTCACAGGTCCATAGCCTCTGAATCCATCCGGATCAAAGTCGGTTCCGACAAGAATTCCTATATCAACCAACTGCTCCCGAGTTATGTTTAGACTGCTTAAAACCCCGTCCAACAATATCTCTTCCGGCTCTATTTCTTGATATATGTTTTTACCCGGCAACTTTCTTTTTCCTGAAATAGTTACGTTTCGGCATAATCTCTTTCCTCCAAAAAGAAGGGCATCATAATCTTGCGAGACTGCGGCGTAGGCCTTGCCTATAGTTGAAAAATATGAAGCAGTTGCTTCTCCTTCTGACGGTGCTTGAGCCCAAGGAATCCCTATAAGGTCTAGAAGTTTTTTTGCGTCATTGACCATTACGTCTGTCAGATAAGATGTCATTTTTGCATATTTTTTAGCCGTCTCAATCTCGCCTCTTTCTAATGCTACTGTGTACTTGATCTTCGCTTCTTCTTTCACCACTCTTCTTCTACTGATTTCTAAGCTCTTCATCTGGGGTGGTGCACCATCAAAAATGTAGACAGGTTTTATTCCTAAAGTTAACAAGTTCATAGTACGGTAAAATAATCCGCTTAGATGACTTGTCACATTTCCCTTAGAGTCTCTTAAAGGCTCCCCAGTTCTGCCTCTGATTATGGATAAAAATTGATATAACGCATTGTATGCGTCAATTGCTAATATTTTTTCTCCTAATTCGTTTAGCGATATCTTCTTAGGGCTAATAATATCCTTTATATCAACTCCCATTTACCTTTCTTCCTTTTCGCGCAAATTTACTTTCTCTATTCTCTTTTTATCTTTTCCTATCCATTTTGTTATAATTAATCCGTTTATTTCAAGGTCAAGTAATACATCATTTATTTCTCTTAACGAGAACTCCAAATTCTCTTTCTTCAGACTATCTACTAGATCCTTATCCGTTAAAGCCCCTTTAGCGTTTAATTTATTAATGATTATATGCTTAAGATTTGTCTTCAATCTGCTCCACTTATATCAAAGTAATTCTCTTTTTATCTTTTTGCAGCCAGAATTAATTTGAATTAATTTGTTTGATTAAATGCTTCCTAATTATCAAATTCTTATTTTGTTTTCTAATATTGGGTTCCTAGGAATAGGGAACATTTATATTAAAACTGTCCTTTCCAGAAAAACAGGTAAGAGGAAATGGAAACTGTTAAAGTCCAAGGGAAAAATTTAAAACATAAAGTTCTGATGTATACTCTAAGCTCATGCGCATGGTGCAAGAGAACGAAGAAGTTTCTGTCCGATAATGGTGTAGCGTACGAATATATCGACATTGATTTATGTGAAGAAGAAGATCGCGAAAAGATAAGGAAAGATATCCGTGATAGAGGTGGAGCTGTAGCATTTCCAACCATGATCGTGGACGACAAAATTTTGATAACCGGCTTTGTTGCCGACAAAATAAAGGAGGCCTTAGAGATTTGATAACTCTAGAAAAAGTGCAACGGAGGGCAGAAAGTGATGCTAAGACACGTGGCTATTTCTTAAATCCCAACAACAGTTTTTTAAAAGATCTTCTTGAAGGGCTCAGACAAAATGAAGAACGCTACGGTTATCCCTCTTGTCCATGCAGACTGGCTACAGGAAAGTTTGACTTGGATAGGGACATAATATGTCCCTGTGATTACAGAGACCCGGATGTGGAAGAATATGGATGCTGCTATTGTGCGCTTTTTGTAAGTAAAGATGTTTATGAGGGGAGGAAGGAGGCGTCTTCTATTCCAGAGCGAAGACCAATAGATAAGCAGATTTCTAAGCCCGGAGAAGATTTAAAAAACGCAAATCAAAGCCAACCATTTCCGCCTATTAATACCCTTACAGAGACGCAGAAGGGGAAAAAGAAGGTGTGGTATTGCAGACAGTGCGGATACATATGCTTTAGGGAAGAGCCTCCTTACATTTGCCCAGTATGTAAGGCAAAGAGGGAGATGTTTGCTGAATTGAATATAACTACAGGTGTATACGGTTAGCTGATTACCTTAATCTTTAACTTATTGAAAAAATAACTGTCCTTCTTTCGACCAAAGATTAATATTCTTACTTTGATTGACTCTTAATTGGGAAAATGCTACAAAAGGAGTACAAACAGGCGATTGTCGTGAGAAGCGATTTAAAGATGCAAAAAGGAAAGATTGCGGCCCAAGTTGCTCACGCCTCTTTGACGAGTGCAGAAGAGACCAAGAAGGATAAACCTGAGCTATTCAGAAAATGGTGGGAGAGCGGACAGAAGAAGGTTGTTTTAAAAGTCGATAGTTTAGATAAGATATTTGGAATAACACAAATAGCTGAAAGGAATGATATCATTTATTCTATCATTGAGGACAAAGGATTGACGCAAATCCCTCCTGGAACTGTAACCTGCGTTGGGATCGGGCCCGATGAAGAAAAGAAGGTAGAGAAGATAACAGGGAATTTAAAACTACTTTAATTCTTATTAAACAGTCTGTAAAAGCATTACGTAATGTCTATGGATTGTGACGTTATTGTTGCAGGTGGTAGTTTCTCAGGACTATATTCTGCTAAGGAGCTGTCAAAAAAGGGGTTTACTGTTAAGGTTTTTGAAGAACACAACGAAATAGGCCATCCGAACAGATGCAGTGGGGTAGTGTCAATGAATTCATTGAAGGAGTTGGGCATCTTACCAACAGAAAGGTATATCCAAAATCGTTTCTCCAAGATCATGTTTCATTCATCGAGCAATGGTAAAATCCTACTAAGCTTCCGTTCCCCAGATATTTTGGTATTGAATCGTTATGAGATGGATAACTTCCTTGCTGAGGAAGCTGCTAAAAATGGCGCTGAGCTTTTCATTTCTTCTAAAATAACAAACGTTTACCAAGACATCTCATTAGTAAAGGTCAAGTTAGTAGATGAAAATATGTTTTCTTCTAAATACTTGGTTGACGCAAGGGGCATAGCCTCATATGAGAATAAGGAAGGAATCTATAATGGTATTCAGTCTTACGCCCTCTACAAGAATTTCGAGCCAGACTGCATGCATGTATTCTTTGACACAAGTATCGCCCCAGGCTTCTTTGCGTGGCTGATTCCAATTGACAATTACGTGGCAAAAGTTGGTTTAGGAACAAGATTACAGCCAATAGAATCATTTGATCGCTTTCTGAGCAAAATAAACGTAAGAACTCTGTTTAGTCGCAATATTGCCCCAATAATTGTAGGTGGTCCAATTGAACATTTTGTTAGTGGTCGCATACTTTATGTTGGAGATTCTGCTGGTCAAACGAAACCGACTACTGGTGGCGGAATCTATTTTGGTGGAGTGGCGTCTTCATTAGCTTCTGAGGCTTTCGGAAATACGTTACAAAATCAGGATAGTTCCCTTGTCAAAGACTATGAAAAGAAATGGTTCTCTAAATTCAAGAGGGAAATCGAATATATGAAGCTTGCCCGAATATACTTTGAGAAAATGGAAAACCATGACATGGAAAAACTTTTTACAACGGTTAAAAGGTCATATTCCGATCAAATTAACTTCGAAATGGACTACGATTTTCATGTGTCCTCTCTGATTAAGAGTCTTGGCGTTAAATCCTTCCTTTCTATTGCCATAAACATATTTGGTGCTTCAGTAAAGAATTCCTTGAAGAAAGTCGCTAATCTATAACGTTTTAAAAGGTAAACTTTATTTATTATAAGAAGCGACTGCGTGGTGTGTCCTCCGTAAAATACCCTAAG
Source organism: Nitrososphaeria archaeon (assembly GCA_963752255.1). Taxonomy (GTDB): domain Archaea; phylum Thermoproteota; class Nitrososphaeria; order JACIWG01; family JACIWG01; genus JBEKIG01. Next base: position 77,540 of record CAVVXT010000014.1, read on the forward strand.
TGTACTTCCTGTAATAGGCCTATAGCCTTTGGAGAAAATGTTGTAAAGTTTAATTGTCCAAACTGCGGTATAGTTCAAATATGGCGCTGTGAAAAATGTAGGGCATTTGCACGATCTTATAAATGCGTAAACTGCGGCTTTGAAGGTCCATAGGTGTTTTTTTAATGGGTAAAATGGTTATCAGGTATAAGATTTTTCCAGATGACATTAGCATAGACCTACAGGGTCTTTACAACGAAATCAAACAAAAACTAGAAGGGAAAGCTGAAATTGGACAGTTCAAGAGCGAACCTATTGCTTTTGGATTAAATGCTATGATCTTAGACGTTCGAATGGATGACAAAGCAAACGTAGACGTCATTGAATCGGTAATAAAAGGAATAAAAAATGTAGGAGAATTAGAAGCTATCGCTTCAACAAAAGTCTAATTTTTGCTTTCTTTTAATATAACTTCGTACCAGATGCTCTTTCCATTCTTATAAACATAATACGCATTCAGAGCCTCCATATTTGGATACTTCTCTTTAGCCCTGTTGATCGCTGTTTTCCTATAATTTACCTTAGTTTTTATTTTGAGAACACCAAGATGCTTTGGTCTTCTACCCGATGTGGGCCTCTTTATTCTCTTTCCACTTCTGCTCAACTTTGTTCTAACAATTATATAACCCTGCTTTGCTTTGTACCCTAAAGACCTGGCCCTATCCAATCGAGTTGGTCTTTCTATTCTAACTATTGAATGTTCTCTCCTCCACTTTTCGGCTCTAACTTTAATTACTGATCTGTTATCCTTGTACACCTTTCTCCAGGTCTGTCTTATTTGTTTGTACATAGCCAACTCACCGCTGTTAAACAAACATATTAAATTTTACCTTTTTAAGAGCAGAAGGTGGTAAGTTAGATGCTTGAAATAGATAAGTTTGCACTAACAAAATTGATAGAAGAGAAGAAGCCTAAACGGATTCTGGTGAGTTGTCCATCCGGCGTCATAGTTAGATGTATAGACTTTGTCTCCTCATTGGCTTCGAAGTACAATTTTGAGGTCATATTCTCAGGGGAACCGTGTTATGGCATATGTGATTTAACTGAGAACGACATTTCGATTCTGGGCGTGGATCTGTCAATTCATATAGGTCATACGTCATCATCGAGTAAAATTGGTCGCTCTACATACCTGATTGAAGCCCAAGATGATATAGACGTAGTTCCTGTCATAGAAAAAGCTATAACTTCAGGCCTTTTGAACTATCAGAATGTGGGTCTTTGCACTATTGGCCCACATCTTTCTAAGCTAAATGACGCTAAACTCTATTTAGAATCCAAGAATTTCAACGTTTCTATTGGAGAAGAAAGCCCGCCTTTAAAGAGTGGACAAATTTATGGATGCGTCTTCACTACATGTTCAAAAATTCTATCTAAGGTAGATGCTTTCGTCTTTATAGGTTCAAGTCGATTTCATGCGATCGGTCTTTACAATTGTTTGCAAAAACCGGTTATAATGCTTGATCCTTATATGATGGAAGTTGTCCCGATAGAAAAGGAAGCTTTGGTTGTAAAAAAGCGTTTGATCTTTAATTTCTACAAAGCAGTTGAAGCAAAAAATATCGGGATAATAATCGGTTTAAAAGAAGGCCAATTGAAAAAGAGAGAAGCCTTACTTCTGAACAGAGAATTAAGCAAGATCGGAAAGAACGTCTTCATGATAGTCATGAGGGAGATTACGAATGATAAGCTAAATGAATTTCAGAATGTTGAAGCTTTCATAGAGACTGCTTGTCCACGAATTGGAGATGATCACTTCGATAAACCGGTGATTTCATTAGAATACGGTCATAAACTCATAGAATACTTTAGAACAAGTTCTAAGATATAAACGATAGAATTATATGCACTCAGTTAGGAGCCTAAGTAGGATATGAATATACTTAAGAAGAAAACCTTCTACATTCCAGGAGACATGGTTGGCGTGATAGAAGAGTTCACCCCATCTTCTAACGTCTACCAAGAGAACTATAACATAAGGTCAAAGGTATTGGGAGAAATAAAGGTTGACCAAAAGACGAGAGCTGTTTCAGTTATTCCAAAGGCTCCACTTAAGGGCATCCCCAAAGTTGGAGATGAGGTTGTGGGAGTCGTAGAACAGTCACAGAGTGGGCTTGTCATGATAAGAATAAAGGAAATCAATGGAAAGTCGGTGCAATCTAATTTTATGGGATTAATCATACTCCGTGAGCAACAGTCCGATAGGGAAAGAAGAATAGTGATAAAGTCTAGTGATATTGTTCGCGCAAAGGTCGTCAGCTTGTTGAATAACGTAATACATCTTTCTATTGATGGAGAACCTTATGGAGTCCTTCAAACAGTATGTAGTTTTTGTGGTGGCCAAGTTCAACAGATCGGGCGTAGAATCTTATGCACCCAATGCAAGATAGTAGATGAAAGAAAGTTGGCAGTAGATTTCGGAAGGTTTAAAAATGTAGAAACAAAGGGGCAGAATTAGAAATGCCATCTAGTCATACTGAATCTGCAAAGGAATTGGATCTCGGAACGATAGATGTAACTATTGCAGACGCTCTGGTTTCTATGCTATTAAAAAATCCTGAAGTTGTTTTTGCAGGTGTTGTACCTCCGCACCCCCTCTTTGGCAAAGTTTCCATAAAAATTTTAACCAAGAAGAAATCCCCTGAAGTGTGTCTAATGAATGCTGCAAAAGAAGTTAAAGCTGCAATAAGTGCAGTTTTTGATGAAGTTTCATCCTCATTACAAAAATCTTCTGGAGTAAGTTAGTATGAAATTCTGTGATACATGTGGCTCGCGCTTGAAGATTAAACAGTTTAAAGAGGAAGGGAAGACTGTGCTTCGATATTATTGCCCTAAATGCAACAAGGTTTACGATCCTACCAATTTTGGCTCCTCTGAAGTTAAAAAAGGGGAGTCCCATCCAATAAAGATATTGAGTGACGCAGAATCCAAGCTTGAAACCATGCCGACCATTGAAATCGAATGCCCTAAATGTGGGAACAATAAGTCTTACTGGTGGCTTTTACAGACAAGAAGCGGAGACGAGCCTCCCACTCAGTTCTATAGGTGTACAAAGTGCAGTCATACTTGGAGAATGTACGCCTAAGCAACACTAGTGCTCTCAATAAGTTGAATAGCATCTTCTTCTGATAGCTTGACTTTATTCAAGATTGTAAATCGATCTCGCAGTTTAGGTGCCAATAACAGGGCTTCAACTGCCTGTTCTTTGGTGATTCCTAAACTTGGAAGATATGTTGGCGTGCCTATGTTTTCCAAGGCAGACTTTATTTCCTCCCAGTCCAAATTATGTAACTTTGCCATGAGAATTGTTCCAATCCCACACTTCTCTCCATGCAAGCCCTTTCCTGGGGCGAGGATGTCTAGCGCGTGACTGAAAAGGTGTTCGGAACCACTACAAGGTCTACTACTGCCCGCTATACCTGCCGCAACACCAGCACTAATAAGCGCTTCAACAACGTCCCTAGTGCTCGTAACCAAATTAGAACCTATCTTCTTAGAATTCTTTAGAATAACTTCAGCGCTTAGAAGGGCTAAATTGGCGGCATATTCCCCATAATATTCGTCCGTCTCTTCTTTACTCAATTGCCAGTCCTTGACCGCAGTGACCTTTGCTATCAGATCACCACATCCACTTCGAATGTATTTTTGAGGAGCTGAAGAGATTATTTGAATGTCAGCAAGTAATCCCAGAGGTGAGGAAGAAACGATAGAGTAAGGCTTTCCGCTATCCTTTATCGAAGCAAACGGACTTGCTATACCATCGTGTGCGGCATTTGTCGGCAGACTAATGAAAGGCTTCCTACTTTTATATGAACTCAATTTCGCGACATCTATACAGGTTCCCCCTCCCATACCAATAACACCGTCTACATTTTCTTTAACTATCTCTTCGATGGTTTCTTTTACATTTGAAAAATCAGCCGTCTTAATAATATTCCAATAATATTTTATGTCACAAGTTTTTAGGGAGTTCTCAACCCTTCCCCCGTACTGGTTTCTTATGAATTCATCGCTTACAATGAGAACCTTCCTTGTGCCACAGAGCTTGGCTATGAATTCTCCAATATTGACTATTATCCTATCTCCAACAAGAATTGCTCTGGGGAACTCCATAAAATGTGAGTTCATTAATTATAGGTTTTGGAAACATTTATTTAAACCCTAATTAAATACCTGCGATAAAGCAGAAGCCTCTTAAAGGAGCGATGAATAAATTTGATTACAAATTCTAATGGCAAAGTCCCTAAGATATATCATGGGACAACAACCGTCGGCTTAGTGTGTGTCGATGGTGTAGTATTCGCTACTGATACTAGGGTTACGGCAGATGGTTATGTAGCCCACAAGAAAGGGAAGAAACTGTACAAGATCGCAGACAACCTTGCCATGACTATCGCTGGAACGGTTGCTGACGCGCAAAACGTGATAAACATAATACGTTTCTATGTAAAAAAATATGAGCTTGAACATCAAATGCAGATTCCAATAAAGGCAGCAGCCACTTTGACTTCAAACATTTTTTCTGCGAATCGTATGTTTCCGCTGATAACTCAAGTAATTATGGGCGGCGTCGACGGTGGTCTACCTTCATTATTTCAGATAGACTTCTTTGGATCTCTAACAGAAGAGAAGGTTTTCTCAACTGGGAGTGGTTCGCCTATAGCATATTCTATCCTAGAATCGTCATATTCTCCCAGTCTAAGTACAAAAGAAGGGGCGAAGATAGCAGCTAAATCGGTTCTCGCTGCCATGAAAAGGGATACTGCTACAGGGGAAAGTCTTGATGTGGGCATAATTGATTCAAATGGTTATCGTGAACTTGATTCAGAGGCAAAAAATGAACTGATAAAAGATCTATGGTAGACAGTAACTTGCAACATAAAAACAACTCTGACAAAGCCTCTGGCACAGTCTTTCTGCAGAGCATTCCTCCCCAAGCAGAGGTCACGAATATAGAATATGAAGGTCCAAGATTTGCCATTTACACAAAGAATCCGAAGTTCTTCGTAGAGAATAACTTCGTAATATCTGATATTGTCTCGAATCTTAAAAAGAGAGTTGTTATTAGAGCTGATAAATCAATAAGAAAAACAGAGGAGCAGACAAAAGAAATCATCTCTAAAAGGCTTCCTTCGGATCTTGTTATAGAACGTTTTATTTTCGATAAGGTACTGGGAGAAGTTTTTGTCGAACTGAAAGATCTGTACAAAATTTATTCTAAGATAGCGGAACTTAACCAGAACATCTTTTCTGAGACAGGATGGAGGCCTAAGTTCAGAAAGACTTCTTCGTTGAGATCTGAAGGTTTAGAACAGGTCTATCATGTACTACAAACCGACTCGAATGATAGAGAGCGTATACTAAAAGATGTCGGAGAATATATTTTTAGGCAAAAGCTTACTGAGAAAATAGAAGTGCTCGCCTCATTCCTGGGCGGGTCCCAACAGGTCGGACGTTCATGCGTACAGGTAAGAACTAACGAGAGCAACATTCTGATAGATTGTGGTATAAACCCTGGTGCAAATGACCCTTTGGATATGTACCCAAGACTGGACATGTATTCGAAGAATCTAGATGATCTTGATGCTGTAATAATAAGTCACGCTCACCTTGATCATTGTGGTTTTCTTCCTGCGCTTTTCAAATATGGATATGATGGGCCAGTTTATTGTTCTGAACCAACCCTCAACCTTATGGCTCTGTTATTGACCGACTTCATAAAAATTTCTTCTTCTGAAAATGCGATATCTTTATTTGATATGAGAGATTTGAGGGAAACAATTCAGCATTGCATACCCTTACCTTATGGTTCTGTCACTGATATTTCTCCTGACACCAAACTGATACTTAACAACGCGGGCCACATATTGGGCTCAGCATCAGTTCACTTACATTTTGGAGAAGGCGTATATAATCTCGTCTACACAGGCGATTTCAAGTTCGAAAAGACCCAGTTACTAGATGCTGCTCAATACGGTTTTCCACGCGTAGAGACCGTTATTATAGAAAGCACTTACGGCTCTAAAGAGGACATTATGCCCTCTAGACTGGATGTAGAACGGTACTTTGTAAATTCGATAAACAGTTCTCTTTCTAAGGGGGGTAAGGTGTTGATTCCTGTTCCAGCTGTAGGGCGCGCACAGGAAATCATGTTAGTCTTAGACTCTTATTTGAAGTCAAAGGAAATGATCGAGTGTCCTGTGTTTATTGAAGGTATGATCACTGATGCGACAGCCATTCATATCGCATTTCCAGACTATCTTGCTTCTGAACTAAGGTCTTCTATTGTTGAGAGAGGAATTAACCCGTTCGAATCTGAGTACTTTACTGTGATAAATAAACCTGATGAGAGAGAAGAGGCGTTGCAACAAGGTCCGGCAATCATAATGGCTACATCCGGTATGCTTGAAGGAGGTCCGGCAATAAGATACTTAGAAGAGATTTCCGGAGATGAACGAAACAAGGTGCTTTTTGTATCCTATCAAATTAATGGCACACTCGGCCGCCGTGTTCTGGATGGAGCTAAACAGATAAGTATAATTGACGACGATGGTAAAATAAAGATAATGGATTTAAGGTGCGAAATAGACAAGGTTGTAGGATTCAGCGGCCACAGTGACTACAATCAGATTATGAAGTTTATTGCGAAACTTAGACCAAAACTCAGGAATGTCGTGGTTAATCATGGTGAGAAGGCAAAGACTCTTAGTATAAGCAATAACATAAGTAGACTTTTCCGTTTGCCAGCCACAGCGCCTGCTAGCCTGGAAACGCTTAGGTTTGTCTAACCTCTCCATATGCCGACGGTGGGCGGTGTAATTATTATCCTGTCTTCTCCGAGTCTAGCAATATCGCCACCATTTGCTGTCGCGATTTCGTAAAGTCTGCTTACGGCCTCCCTGAGTTCTTCAATATTTTTTTGAGCTAGTGGGGTTATCCTTAGTATGACTATCGTATTGTTTTCTATATCTTCCTTTACTTTTTCGACTTCGGTCGCCGACCTGAGCGCATATGCCTTTAGCAGCATCCGTACACTTTGACGCTTCTCATTATTGATTAACTCGCTTGCCAAGGTCTAACGCCCTATTGTAGAACTTTTACATCCTTGTTTTTAAACGTTAGCATAAGTTAATCATTTTGATAAAAAATTTTAATATAAAAATTGCTATAAAACTCTTATTAGCGTATGTGAAGTCCTAGTCGATGGAAGAACTTTCTAAGAACGTTCTGATAGTCTTTTGTGGCCCATCAGGCGCTGGTAAGACTACGGTTGCAAGAATGGTCTCAGAAGACCTGGCGAGGAGCACTCCAACAATTCATGTACAAACTGATTTGATAAGGAAGATGTTCGTTAAACCATCGTATAACAGGAGTGAAAGCCACTTTGTGTACTCTCTACTATACGAAATCACAAGAAAGCTCTTGCCGCAAAACTATAACGTTATATTGGATGGCACTTTCCTTAATAATAGTTATAGGCTAAGGGCCATCCAGATTGCAAGATACTTCAGAAAGCGTTATCTGATAGTTGGATTAAAAGCGAATCTGGCTACCTTGATAGAAAGGAACAAGAGTCGCTCATCCGAGGAACATGTGCCTGACAGAACGGTTACCGGCTTCTGGATCAGATTTCAATATCCTATGAACGGTATTATGATAGATACCGACCTGCATTCACCTGAAGAATGTGCTGGGATTATTCTTCAAAGGCTTTCCTATTTGCAAAGGTAGCTCAGGACAGTTTTATATCCTTCATGATGTCCCAATATTTGTCTCCAACATAGTGAAGGTTGTCTAGTACTACTCCCTTTACTGTCTTTTCAGCCTCACTTTTTTCCACAAGTGCTCGTGCTATAGAGATATACTTACCATGAATCGCATCCTTTACGCATACGACATCGCCTTCAGAAAATTCTCCTTCAAAGGCGACTATTCCAGGTCTCATGATTTTCGCACCTTTACATATATAAGGTATTGCGCCTTTATCCACTTTTATGTAAGGAAGTTTTCCAAGAAAACCTTCTTCGCAAACAAGCGAGGGGAAGATCTCTTCCTTTTCTTTTATCAGGACAATTTTGTCAAGTAATAAAACCTGCGCGTCTTTTTCTATTTCTATTACCCTATTACCTTTTTCCTTTACATCTGGGAGGTCAACCTTCAGCTGTTTTTTGATTTCTTCTAGCACGTTTTTTGTATCCGTCTTGGAAAGGTAGAATTCGCGCACACCATTTTTCTCCTACATATTATTTCTTAAACTTTATCAAAAAGGTAAGGTAAATAAAGAGGTGTTTTAGAGTTGGTATCAGTAGGCGACTCATTTGTCACTCGATTTAGCTGTAAAGATGTTGGAAACAAGCTTAGGTAAGATTGTACTCGTTAAGCTAAAGGGTGGACGTGCGATCCGAGGCATTTTGAAAGGTTATGATCAGCATATGAACTTTTTGCTTGAACAGTCAGAGGAAATCATGGACGATGGTAAAGCCTCCTCGCTTGGTACTATTGTTGTACGCGGTGACAACGTTATACTCATATCACCTTCTCCATAGGTGACATAAATGAAAGGTACTACTTCTAGTGGGCCAAAGGGAAAGAGGCCAAGAACTCATATGATATGTCGAAGATGCGGTAAGCCTTCTTTTCATGTGAGTAAGAAAAGATGCTCATTCTGTGGTTTTGGTGCGACAAAGAAGCTTAGGAAGTAGTTCTCTTGCACCAATATGTTTAATACCAATATGTTTAATTATAGGCTGAGAAAGGATTATTAAAAGATGTCCCTCAACGATATCCTGATTGGCGTTGCCTTCGGCCTTTCTTCAGGTGCTATCTTAGGTTTTTTTGTCTCAAAGTATTTGATTAAGCCTCCGACTAAGGTTACTCCTCCAAAACAGCTTGAAGTTAAGCCGTCAACCATTCCTCCTGAAGAAGCGAAGAATGCAAGACAGGAATTGAAGACCTTGCTTTTAGAGAAGGACTTGTTAGGCAATGCCATAACCCGGGTTTTTGAGTTAGAAGCCCAAGGACAGGTTTCTAAGGAAGAACGCGATATTCTTGTTAAAAGATACAAGGATCGACTCCAAGAAGTTGACGGCAAACTAGACGATATCGAGCTCATAATCGAAGTAGGTGAGCTGGAACATCTTAGAAATGAATTAGTCACTTTGATCACAAGAAAGCTAGACGATGTTGACAAGAAACTTGAAAAAGCATTGGTCCGCTTGGACGCTCTGAAAATCAGAAGTCCTCCTCCAGTTGCACAAAGTAAGGGTCAGCAAGCGAAGGAAGCTGCGGTTCCAAAGGTTGAGAAGAGACCACAACGAATACTCGAATCATCAGTTGACAAAGAACTCAAGCAGTACAGGGAAGAAATAATGGAGGCACTTGATAAGCTAGAGCAAATAGATTTAGAAGAGGGACAGTAGCTTGGATTCCCCAATTAAAAAGATTGCCGAGGACCTGGTTGATAAGATAAACAAGATTAGATACATAGGTATGGGAAGTGGCCGTACTATGTCCGATTTTGTCGATGCCCTAGCCAGCTTTAAGATAAAAAATGAACAAAAATTTGTCCCTACTTCTTACCAGATCGCTCTTAAACTAAGGGAAAAGAATTTCGAAGTCGAAATGTTCCCTCACATTAAAAAAATTGAATTATACATCGATGGTGTGGACCAGATCGAAGAGAAGAGTCATTTTGCAATAAAAGGCGGTGGTGGAGCACTTCAAAAGGAGAAGATATTGATGAATAACTCTGAGGAGACAGTTTTTATCCTTCAGGAAAAAAAGGTAGCAGAGAGATTGGGAACGGGATGTCCGGTTCCAGTTGAAGTGTCGCCTTTCGCTTCATCTTTCGTAACAAATTATATGAAGGAATTAGGTGCAAGTTCAGAACTGAGGAAAGATCAGAGAGGCTTTCCCATATTCACTGAAGGTGGTAACATGATTATAGATGTCTCCTTTAATGGGATATCTGATGTCATCGATTTGGAACATAAGATAAAAGCCCAACCAGGAGTAATTGAAGTTGGTCTCTTCACTAAAAAGCCATCCTATATCTACATACTAAAGGAATCATCCTTTGAAAAAAGAAGCTGACAATACGACTTTCTATCTGTTGTAACGTATCGAGTCAGATTTTATCTTAAGACGAGTCTACATCAGCTGAGTCAACTTCACATTGAACGTTTGAAAGAGGATATGGGAAGGATTTCAACGATTAGAGTTTTTTAGAGAACTCTTGACCTAATTCAAAGCACCTTTTAATCTCTTCTTTGTTAGGCGCCCAATTAACTTTCAGTGGTGGAGCAACAACTTCTATTCCTGCCTTTCCGAGTCTTTCTTCTATTATCTTAGTCGCCTGTCCTCCCCATCCATAGGATCCAAAGGTTGCTGCGACCTTCTTGAGGGGCCTGAGCCCTTCCACTTCTTCAAGGAATGGGGCCAACGTTGGTAATATACCGTTATTGATCGTCGATGATCCAATAATTATTCCCTTTGATTCGAGAAGCTCCATGAGGATGTCGCTTCTGTCAGAATATGGAAGCCGGAATAGAGAGGTTACCACGCCTTCATGCTCTAAACCTTCGACTATGGCTTTAGCCATCTTCTCCGTGCTACCCCACATTGTATCATATACAACAATTACCTTCTTGTTCGATTCTCCGTTCGCCCATCTAAGATATGCCTCAATTATCTTCATTGGGTTGCTGCGCCAGATAATGCCGTGGCTTGGAGCTATCATCTTAATCTTTAACCCTATCCTTTGTACTTCTTCGATCTTTCTCTTTACCAGTTGGCTAAGGGGCCATAGTATGTTAGCGTAATATTTGGCAGCTTCTTCCATCAGTATTCTTTCGTCAACTTCGTCATCAAAACGTTTTGAAGTCGCTAGATGTTGGCCAAAGGCATCATTCGGAAGCAATAATTCGTCCTTCTCAATATATGTGAACATGCTATCTGGCCAGTGAAGCATTGGGGCTTCAAGAAACGTTAGTGTCCGTTTTCCAAGGTTTAACTGATCGCCCGTCTTTACAACTTGGAAGTTCCAGTTGCCAAAATAGTGTTTTTCTAAGCCCGCCTTACATTTCGCTGTTCCTATAACCTTGGCATTTGGAGCTAACTTTAGCACTTCGCCTATGGCTCCGGAGTGGTCCGTTTCAACATGGTTTGCTATAATGTAGTCTATCTTGGAAGGTTCAATGACATCCTTTATCCTTTCTATCATTTCCTCCGAGAATGGCCCATAAACGCTATCGACTAATACAACCTTTTCATCGACTATTAAGTAGGCGTTGTAGGTAGTTCCCCTATGGGTTGAATAAGTAAAACCATGGAAGTTTCTAACGTTCCAGTCTACAACACCAACCCAGAAGATGTTCTCTAAAATTTCTATTGCTGACATATTCAGGTCATTTTACTCCGCTTGGACTTAAACTAACGGTAAAATTTATCTTTTTATGAAGCAAGATGTGAATCAGTTTAGATAAATGTTTCTCGGTTTATGCTAAGTTAAAAAATTGATAAAAGACCATTTAAAGGAAATCTCCATCGTTTATCGGATGATATCATTGTCCAGTCTATCTGTTTCTGTTCGAATCTAATACTTGAACGTAGGATTTATACTGAATGGGTTCAAATCTTTTTTTGAGAAAAATTTTTTTACTATGTAAATTGAAGCCGTCTATGAAATTTATCTCATTCCCATTGTTAAGATAATCAACTTATCCTAATATCGCTGTAATTATAAGTTACTCGGCAAATTTTTTCCTTTCTCAGCTTTTAAATTCGAGCCATATTAATTTTCTGAGTATTATGCATTTTTTTGAAATACTTTGATAAATAAACAAAATAATAATATATTCAAAAAGACTTATGTAGAATTAATTTCTAAAAGAATTTATAAAACTTGTAAAGTTTGTTTTAAAAATGTTATCATGTTTCTGAGTGTTTATGACATAGTAAAAGAGAAAATGGGAAAAGTAACAGGAGACATATTTTTGAGGAAAAGACGGAAACCTCACAAATAGATAATGCATATGTATGAAATAATCTATAAACAATTGCGGCTGTCAACTGCTCTCTTTAAGGACGTTAACTATATTCTCGACAAGTATGTCGGCTTTCTTTTTATCTTCTTCAGATATTTTACCTTTCACCAGCAGTTGTGGTTCTAAAACCTTCATGCCTATTTCTAAAAGCCTGCTTTTTAGAGTATCGGTAATATTACTACCCCAGCTATAGTTGGTGAAAATCGCAAAGGTCTTAGGTCGAACATGCTTTATCGTCATGTATTCAATAATATTCGATACAAGCGGGAATATTTGACCTTCATAGGTTGGTGATCCTATCATAACCACCTTCGAATCTAATATATCTGTTAAAATATAGCTTGGATGAACTATACCCAAATCATGTAAGATAACATCTATCCCTTTTTCTCTCAGTTTTGATCTAAAGTACTCTGCACATTCTTTTGTATGTTCATACATACTCCCATAAATAATCAGAACTTTGTTTTCATCTTTACCTGAACTCCATTGAAGATATTTAGATATAGGATAGTTCGGATTATTCCTGTAAATAGGGCCATGTGTTGTGCAGAGAATTTTTATCGGAAGATCTTGAATCTTTTCACCTGCTTTGATGATGAACAGTGAATAATGGGAAAATATATCTGCAAAATATCTCTTCATTTCAATCTCATAAGATGAAACATTTTTTTGATCGTCAAATAAATTTCCGTTCATTGTGCTAAAGGTTCCAAAGGCATCGCCTGAAAATAAAACTTGATCCTCTACATCATAAGTAAAGATTGTTTCAGGCCAATGAAGCCAGGGTGCAGTAATAATTTTTAATGTGCGGTCACCAAGTGATATTATTTCACCATCTTTGACCACTAGACTATTGAAGTCTTTATGGTAGTATGCCTTTGCTATATTAATCGCCATCTGTGATCCAATAACTTTTGCTTTAGGTGCGTACTTTAGAATTTCCCCAAGAGATCCGCTGTGATCTGGTTCCAAGTGATTTAGAACTATATAGTCGATCTTTGAAGGTTCAACGACTTCCTTAACATTTTCTAAGAACTCTTTTGAATAGAACTTGTCCACAGTATCTATCAGCACAGTCTTCTCTGAACCTTTGATAATGTACGAATTGTAAGTTATACCCTGAGGTATAGGCCACAATCCTTCAAATAAGATGTTTCTATAATCATTAATTCCTACCCAGAATAAATTATCAAGGATTTTAACCGAAACCAATTAGAATTCGCCCATATCAATTTCTATATTTGATGATATAAAATTTTTTTATTTTCTCTCAGGTCCAGGGGCTGTTATCATGATCATCTTAGCAACTTTAATCTAAAATGAAGTGGACCGGGTGGGACTCGAACCCACGACCTCTCCCATGCCAAGGGAGCATAACTACCAACCTGTACTACCGGCCCATAGCGCTTTATAACTCATAGGCGGTCTAAAATACTTAATAGATTTTACTATTTTTAATCATTTACCACGCCAAATTTAAACATGAATGAATCTAAAATATTATTCAGTCTATTAACCCTTTCATATGATAGAGTGCCAAACGGAGCCAGAAAGTTGAAGACAATCATCGGGAGATGTATCGTCAATTAGACGATTTGATTGCTAACTATGATTCAATAAGATCAAAAACCATAGACTTTGAGAAACGTTCTGAGTTCGGTCTACAGCTCTACAGGGCATTGAACCGATTTATTTCATTCTATCTTACGCGCATCAATGAAGAAGAGAAGGATGTGCAGCCTACGTTTTGGAGGTTCTGCATGAACAAGGATTTGGCAGACGCTTTGCATACAATTATAACAAGTCAAAAGCCTGAAGAGCTCAAGTATAACTTTGCGATGATGGTTCCAGTCATGAATTTGAATGATCAGATTGTTAATAGATCTATTGCCTTTGCAACTTTAATTAATAGAGCTTAACTATTTCAATACTCACGTGACAGAATAACAGATGTAAAAAATTTTGCAGAAAAATATTTAAAGTGAGTCATAGGCCAACAATGTTGTCTAAAGCGAGGAAAAATAAGAAACTGAAGACAAATGCGACCGTAGTCTAGTCTGGTCTAGGACGGGAGCCTGCCACGCTTCTGACCCGGGTTCAAATCCCGGCGGTCGCATCCTAAACAATAGGCAAAAATTAGTATCCTCAACCCATAGTAAAAATTCTAAGAAACTTCACGTTTGCGGCTTAATCGACGATTTAAAATTATATATACCATCCTTAAGTGGCAATAACATAATGCCTTACGGATTCAACTTTGATCTAAACAGCATTCCAAAGGCTTTCTTCAAGGAATTGGTGCTCGTCGCTTACAGGGGCAATGTTCATGCAAAGCTTGGCACACGGGCTAAAACGCTGGTCAAAAAATTCAAGATAAACGAACTTACCGGCGTAGATTTCGGAGATGCGATAACACTTGTTGAAGACCTTATAACGGTTTACGCCAAGAACTTTGAATATCAGCCTTCATTCCAGTCCACCAACAGGAGGGCCGTCTTTTTGCCCCATTGTTCAAGGAAGTACATGGATGGAAGATGTAAGGCTTCCTTTGATCCAGCAATACCAGCCTACATGTGTAACTCCTGTTCGGAGGACTGCCTTGTAAATCAGGCTACAAAGATTGCGAGAAGTAAAATGTACGATGTATTCGTTGTTCCGGGTGGATCATGCATACCAAAAATACTGAAGGAAAGAGGGTATGACGGTATGATAGGAGTGGCGTGCAGCCAAGAACTGAAAATGTCCACATCCCCCTTAGATGCGTTGAAGGTTTCTGGGCAGGGGATACCTTTAACGAAGAACGGCTGTGCAAACACCAAATTTGAGCTTGACACATTAAGGGCAGTACTATAAAGGAATTTAAAATCAGCGGTCATGTTTTAGTTCTACTTCTAAGAGCCATTCAAGGCCATAAAAGTTATAATATCTTGTTAAGGAACATGACTTGGCTAGAGCTGCCGAGGTAGCTCAGCCTGGGAGAGCACTCGGCTGAAGACCGAGCCGTCGCCGGTTCAAACCCGGCCCTCGGCACTTATTTTTGGGCTCAATTAACTTTCCTAAAAGCCATTAAGTGCATAGTAATATTATAAACATAAGTTTATGCTCTTAGGTTCACAGCCTTCCGGTGGTTTTGCATCGAACTTTGAGCGTGCTATGAGTGATTCTCGTGAGTTCTAAATCAAATAGAGAATACCTTTTCTCTTGCAGATTCCGTAGTTTATTTCGTTCAGGAAAAAAATTGGAAGTAATCATGTTCGTGTTCCTCTTATTTTATCGTAGATTCTAGAAAAGTTAATTTAAAGTACCTATCCATTGCTAGAGTGGCTTAAAGGCATACGGTAGTTTGACGGGCAAACCGACCTACAAGGGATGAAGATAACATTGCCGTATGCCGAGAAAACGTGGGCCGATAGTACAGTTCGGTAGCTACGCTCGCCTCGCACGCGAGAGATCGCGGGTTCAAATCCCGCTCGGTCCACTTCGTTTTAGATTAAGGTTTAGGAATAGAAGGAAGACAATAAAATCATTTAACTAGGTGGGATTCTTATTTTAGTGATGGAAGAGGAAAGATGCCGAAGGACTCTCTTGAAACTAAGAAGAAAATATTGAAGGAAGTGATCAAGCAGCTACAAGGCGGGGCATCGCCGCAGGAAGTCAAAGAAAAGTTCAAACAGGCTTTGGACGGCGTGAACCCTGAGGATATAGCAAAGATCGAACAGGAGCTTGTCAAAGAGGGAATTCCGAGGGAACAGCTCCCAAGCCTTTGTGATGTTCATATGGCCGTTTTTGCCGAACAGCTGGAAAAAAATAAACTTCAAGTCCCTCCAGGCCATCCGATTAGCATCCTGATGGAAGAACACAAAATTTTGTTGGAACGGCTAAAAAGGTTGGAAGGCTTGGTGGGCGAAACCGAGCAGGCATGTGAAAGATGTGACATGGTCAATGTTGGTGAAGCGTTAAAGGAGCTGCAGGACATAGCAAAGGATTTTCGGGACTCAGACAAACACTTTTTGAGAGAGGAAAACGTGCTTTTCCCTCTGCTGGAAAAGCATGGGATCACGGAGCCGCCTGCAATAATGTGGATGGAACACGTGAAAATAAGAGAGAAGGAGAAACAGTTCTTCAATTTTCTCGAAAAATGGAGCACACTCTACTACAAATATACGGTGGAGACCATGGACTTCCAGTACTTCAAAAAGCAAATAGGCGAAGTAGCCACCCCCCTCTGCGAAATCGTCCCAAGCCACTTTTTCAAAGAGAATAATGTGCTCTTTCCAACGGCGGTAAAAATGGTTACAGAGAAAGAATGGGAAGAAGCTAGAAGGGAGTTTGATGACATCGGTTACTGCTGTTTCACTCCGCAGCAGTTAATAGGAAAGCCCTACATTGAAGGAGGTAAAGTTACACCCGCGCTCGAGGGCATTCTGCGATTTGAAAACGGTAGCCTATCAGAGAAGGAGATAGGAGCCATCTTGGACTCTCTTCCAATAGACCTCACATTCATTGATAAAAACGACACGGTAAGATACTTCAACAAGGCAGAGAAGAGGATCTTCCTGCGAACTAAGGCCGTTATCGGGAGAAAAGTACAGTTATGCCATCCTCAGAAAAGTGTTCACATAGTGAACCGGATCCTAGAATCTTTTAAGACTGGCAAGAAGGACGTGGCTGAATTTTGGATACAAATGAACAATCGACTAGTTCATATCAGGTACTTCACTATAAGGGAAAAGAATGGGAAATACTTGGGGACCTTAGAAGTGACGCAGGATTTGACGGACATTAAAAAGATAGAGGGACAAAAAAAGCTTCTGGACTGGGAAGACTAGTTGGAGTTTTAAAATCGTTAAGTTTCGGTGACGGTTATCACGCTAACTGGACAGGCGCCCTCTGCACCTCGAGCGTCCGTTATTTTATCGTCGTCAAAATTGCCTGTGGACTTTCCATTGCTTGTTCCCCCGACTACCTTTGACTTTCCATCGGCATCACCTTCATAGTGGGTGGGGTCAATCGTATAGCATGTCGCGCAGGCTATACATCCCTCCCTATCAATTTCAATCCTATACTTCAACTACATCATTTTTTCCTCTTTAGTTTAATATTTAAATGTTACAAAAAAGATTTAGGTGGAACATCAGTTTGGTCTCAGGTTCCATCAGTGTACTTGATAATAAAAAGTGCAGATAAATATATTCTGATATTAAAAGATTAAACCTGCATTTTTCCCTCTGATGTAAAGGCCTGCTTGACCTTTTTAATCAATAATATTTATTTGTGTATGTTCTGGGTGGTTTATGACGAAGATTGAAGGCCAGTAATAAGCAGAAGACTAGGTCGCCAAACAGAACGTTGGCAATTGTAACGGTGTCACATATGATGCAGCATATTTTCTTGGGAACGTCCGTCTTATACCCACTAATAATTACTGAACTGAAACTTAATTACGCCCAATTCGGGCTTGTTGTAGCCTTGGCTTCATTTGTCGGCGGCCTTTTTCAGCTGGTTCCAAGTATTATCAGTAGAAGGGTAGCTAGACATGTCATTCTTGGAGTTGGAAACATTATCTTGTCTGTTGGAACCTTCCTAACAGGGATCTCGCATGGTATTTTGGATTTCCTAGGTGCTAGGACGTTATCGAATATTGGAACCGCACCGACACATCCCATGGGAACGGCTATTATTTCTGGCAAGTTTGAAGACGAAAAAATTGGTTGGGCGATAGGCATTCACTACGGGCTAGCTTACATCGGTAACATCATAGGACCACTACTTATGACCTTTCTGGCTGTTGCATTTAACTGGAGGGTCTCATTATATGTCTTCGCTGTCCCCTCCTTGGTTGTAGGCATAACAATGATCTGGTACCTGGGTGAAGGCAAAAAGATGATGTACGGCAGGGAAAGTAACACTACTTCCTTAAAGTCCGATGTTGTCGGGATTTTGAAAACGAGAGGGGTCTTATCGCTACTCTTAGCGCAGGTTCTTCTCGCAGGAGCGATAGACATAAACCTCCTAACAACTTACACCCCAATATTTCTCACTAGCGTTCTAAAATTAAATACCGTTGGAAGTGGCATCTTTTATACGATTGAACTTTCAGGAGGAATATTTGGGCCCCTTGCCCTCGGAAGGATTGGAGCTAAGCGTGGATACATTAAGACCGCTATATTTTCTACGACCGCTGGTGTCATAAGTGTTGTACTTCTCTCCTTTTACTCCTCAGCTAATTTGTTTTTAGCAGTCCATCTCTTCTTACTGGGCTTCTTCTGTTTCGCCTTCACCACCCTTGCCCAATCTCATCTGATTCGGATAACAGCAAAATCTTCAAGAGATTTGGCTGTAGGCATCTATTTTACCGGCCTCTTTTCAGCTTATTCCTTATGGGTGGCCGTCGTGGGCTACATAATTAATATCTATTCTTTTCTGCCTGCCTTTATTCTTATGGGAGCTCTTGGTGCAACAGGAATAATCATTTTAGTCACTCAGGTCAAAGACACAGGTCCTAAGTTGAATGTGAAATAATGCTTTCAATATATTTTCTAGCTATGAACTTGTAATGCTT
This sequence comes from Nitrososphaeria archaeon, assembly GCA_963752255.1. GTDB lineage: Archaea > Thermoproteota > Nitrososphaeria > JACIWG01 > JACIWG01 > JBEKIG01. Next base: position 96,188 of record CAVVXT010000014.1, read on the forward strand.
TGAAAAATATTATGTAGGACTCGAAATTTTAAGAGTTAGGGACACAAAAAATTGAGTTCGCCCTCAAAGCTTTTCTGACCTAAACATCCGTTCGCTGTGCTCGCCTATTTTCTTAATTTTTTTTCATACTCGTCGAATTGTAATGGCTTGAGCCCACTTATGACTTACAGTAATCTTCCTAAGATGTTTGGCAGTAAAAGCATGGCCTTTTTCCTTGACACCCCAGCTGTAGAGTATTTTGAAACATTCATTCCAACTTCTGCACGTTGATTTACGGACAATTGCCAGTTTACCATAGTGTGTTGACAGGATAGGGGAGAACATAATTCAGCCGGTAAAACCCAAAACTAGATAAAGCAGATTAGACTACTTTACTCTTGTAAAAAAAAGAGGTGTGATTATGAACCAGGAAGAAATAAAAATTAGTGGACCCAAAAGGGAAGAAATTGTTACACTCGGCGGAGGCTGCTTCTGGTGCATGGAGGCAGTTTTCAACGAAATAAAGGGCGTGGTAAAGGTGGAATCAGGTTATTCTGGTGGAAATCTGGAGTCCCCATCTTACGAGCAGGTATCGTCTGGTACTACGGGGCACGCAGAAGTTGTACAGATTACGTTTGATCCTGACATAATATCCTTTAAAGAAATTTTAGACATTTTTTTCGCCACACATGACCCTACTACATCGAACCGCCAAGGAAACGACGTAGGAACCCAGTATCGATCAATCATACTTTACCACAACGATGAACAGAAATCGATTGCAGGACAGGTCATACAAGAGCTCAATTCAGAAAAAACTTACAGTGCACCAATAGTAACGCAGGTTGAACCGTTTAAGGCATTTTATGCAGCAGAGGAATACCACAGAGACTACTTCAAAAGTCATCCTGAGCAACCCTATTGCAGGATAGTCATAGCCCCAAAGATTAACAAATTGCAGAAATATCACATTGAAAAACTGAAGATTCTACCCTTGGAAAAAAAGGAAAAATTGTGGAGATAAAAAAACGTAGAGGGGCTTCAATATAGTAGTGTAACGCAAAGTTTCAAGTTTCTACAATGTATTGGAGTTCGCGCAGATAGGACTCCATTATTCCCAAAATTGACCATTTACAAACTAGAGTATGGCCAATTGAAGGAGGAAGAACTCTACCGCTTTCTGTGTAGTGAAAGAAATTTTTTCTAGAAATGGAGTTGAACCAGCTGTTTTAAGAATGAAAGAAATCTATTCAAGAAAAAGGGAGGCAGGACTTGACGAGTGGTTAAAATGATTAATTGCATTATTACGCTCTCTTGTTTAAAGCTTTGAGGGTTAAATAATTCCATTATAACAGAATAGGTCAATCAATTCCTTCGTTTACACTCCTTTTAAAGTTCTGAGATATCTATCGTAATAAAGTAAGCTTGCGATCGTCTTAGCGTCTACTACAGCTTCTTTTCTAATTAATCCCAATGCTTCTTCGAATGGTAGAACGATTGTCTGTATAATTTCTGTTTCTTCTGGAGAAGCAGTACCCTGCTTCAGCTTGTCGGTGAAAAAAGAGTATATTATTTCGGTGCTGAATCCCGGTGAAGGGTACATTCTAAACATCTCCGTAGCTTTATCAGCGACATAACCTGTTTCTTCTTTGAGTTCCCTTAGCGCGCACTCTTCTAAGCTTTCCCCTTTTTTGTCTAAGGTTCCTGCGGGAAGCTCGTAAACCCAATTATTAATAGATGCACGGAACTGTTTTAAAAAAACAATTTTGTCATCTAAAAACGGTAAAATAACAACCGCACCGGGGTGTTCAACAATTTCTTTTCTAATAATTTTCCCATTTGGAAGGCTAATATTCGTAACTTTAAATGAGATTCTCTTTCCTTGGTAAACAAAATTAGAATTATCCAGTCTTTGCGAAGAAGATTCCATGCACGTGCAGACCGAACAACTATAAATAAAGCATTCTACATTAGAGCGTATTTGGCTTACAATTAGGGTGAATATTTAACTCTAGCAATTGCCGTCCATGGAGTCGCTCAAGTTCACAGGGCAGAGGGGGCAGCTTCTGCAATAGGGCAGTATTCTATATCTAGCTCCTTGTATAGACATCGGGTAGTTATAGGACCTAGTGGAAACAGGACACCTATAGCCTTCCGGGTACTTTTGCCCATTATTTTTTATACCGCATCCGAATATAACCAGACTAATTAAATCGTCTTTACAAGGTGTCGTGTTGGGCTTTAGAAGTATCCTATCTGATACTTTAGACTCAGGATTAAGTACTGACAGTCTATGGTTAGATCTTAAAACTCCACCTTCTTTTCTTATGAGCACGTACTTAGACATTATATATGACTGATTAGGGACAAAAAATCGGTCTAATAAGTTTTTCTAAAATCTAGTCCAATCTAGTCCAATATCATCTTTATTCTTAATAAAAACTATTAACTTATTTTAAAAAGTTTGATTTAAATATTATTAAAGAGAAATTATATACACAAAAAAATTAAATAATTACAGACTGGTTAATAATAAAAATAGGGGTAAGATAATCGGTTATTGATGGGATGAAGGGGGCTATTCTTTACAGACAGGCATCGGTTGAAACGTCGCCTTTGAAGATGGAGGATGTTGATAAACCCGATCCAAAGGGCGATGACATTCTCATAAAGGTGAGCGCGTGTGCGGTATGTAGGACAGACCTACATATATTGGAAGGAGACCTGCAGGCGATAAAGATGCCCTTGATACTCGGACATCAGGCTGTTGGAACAGTGGAAGATACAGGACCCAAGGTGACAAACGTACATATAGGGGAGAGAGTTGGCGTACCCTGGCTTTACTGGTCCTGCGGAACATGCAAGTACTGTAGGTCTTCGCTTGAAAACCTCTGCGATCACGCACTTTTTACAGGGTACAGCGTTAACGGCGGATACGCAGAATACATGCTGGCTAGGGACGGTTTTGTCCACAAGCTTCCAAATGAGTTCGACGACGCTCACGTAGCTCCTCTTCTCTGCGGGGGAGCCATAGGGTATAGGGCACTGAAGCTCACAGGGTTCCTCAATAGAGGGTCAGGAAAACTAGGCATATTCGGATTTGGCTCGGCAGCCCACCTAATAACTCCTGTTGCAATAGGGAAGGGTTTAGAAATATACGTTTTCACCAGAGGCTCTTCTCGGCAGGAGCTCGCTAGGGAGCTTGGAGTTAAGTGGTCAGGTCAGCCTACAGATGATCCAGGTGTCAAATTGGATGCTGCAGTGGTCTTCGCACCGGCAGGATGGATAGTTATTGAAGCTCTGAAAAAGTTGGACAAGGCTGGGAGGGTGGTGATCGGAGAGATCCACATGAGTCCAATTGAGAGACTTGACTACAACCTCATTTGGCTTGAAAGGGAAATAAAGTCGGTGGCAAACGTTACCAGGGATGATGTAAAAGAATATCTTAAGGAAGCGGTCAGAGCTGACATAAAACCGGACGTACATGTTTACAGCTTAGAGGAAGCCAATAGGGCACTTCAAGACTTGAAACAGGGTTCTATAACGGGGGCAGCGGTTCTAAAAATTTAGATGATCTTCTGTTTCACACCTGCTTGTATTGAGCTTAAGTTACTTTTGTGCATCTTGATTTAGTAGGCTCCATTTTTCTCTATTGATGAACATAAGAGTTGGCATCTCTTTTTTCATTATGTAATGGACTTAATTGACATTTCTAGGGGTTATTCTTAGCAATTATCCTTATTTAAGGGATAGAATGGTGGCCAAAACATAGATTAATGGGCCTGAAAATCACATAGAGGTAACATCGAACTCGATTGAGACTCCCACTGGTAGTTCATAGGCGCTAACGTTCCAATAGAACTGAGTCACGACAACCTTCACTTTATCTATATCGATATTAATTTTAATGAAAAATAATTATTCTAATGAAATCATTAAAAATATGAATAATTATGCTAATCTATTTATAGATGTTTTATCATTATATTTAATTGACTTTTACGGTGATTAAGATTAAGAGAGCTTACGAAGAGCCTGAGACAAGCGACGGTATAAGGTTTCTTATTGATAGGTTTTGGCCTAAGGTAAGACATCGGAAGCCCTAAGAGTAGAGGAATGGATGAAGGATATTGCTCCAACTGTTGAGCTGATTAAATGGTTTGGTCATGATCCTGCTAAATGGTTAGAGTTTAAGCAGAAGTACAAAAAGCAGTTGGAGGCAAAAGGTACTCTGATAGACAAACTTAAGCAGATTTCGAGGAAGAGGACCCTGACTCTGGTCTATGCCGCTAAGGATACTGAACACAACAATGCTGTAGTGTTAAAGGAAGTTTTAGAGAGTTAACTTTCCATTTATAGTATTTATTGTTGTTCTTTGACTGGCAACTATGTTGCCAAATTTCCATTTTTTCGGATAAATAAAAGAGTCTCTGTCACTTTTAACATAGACTTTAATTCAAAAGGAGGTGGGGCTGGTGGGACTTGAACCCACGGCTTACGGGTTTCTTCACCCAGCTCCAAAACTACATCATCCCTGTAGTCAATATACCATATCTGTTCTGGAGCCCGTTGTCCTCCCTAGCTGGACGACAGCCCCTCCGACAAGTCATGCTACCATAGGAAGGGAAAATAAAAGTTTTTTATATCAAAAAAGAAAGCTTAATTAGTAGTTATTTGGGCGGTATTGTTTAGCCGGCCATAGTGTTATGGGCTCGACCTGGTCTCGTCAGATCCCAGAAGTCAAACCATATCACGCCATTGCGTTAGTGATGTGCAGAAGCCGTCGCGAAGCAGTGGTGCTGGCGCCTTACAGTAAAAAAGTGAAAAAATAATGCAAACTCAGATACTGCAACTCTTTCCCATAGGCAGTAATACACTCCAAGAAATATTGTCGCTTGCCTTCTATGGGTTCTTCTTCCTTTACCTGTTCTTCGGAACTTACATTCAGACCCAGAGGATTCTTATGTCCCTGTCGGGGGCATTAAATAAGGTTAAAGATTCTAATGATAAATCAAAGAAAGCGCTCTTAGACTACTTACAGAAGAATGGATACAAAGGCGACCCATCTAAACAGGTCAATGACCTTCTAGAATTTTTTACAATAGCTCCTGTAAGCATAGACCCAGCGGGTCTGGTGAGGAAAATAGAGCACCTTCTAAGTGTAAGAGATGAAAGGGTAAGGGAGGAGGTCAAGAGGCTTCTACCTAACAAAGACGTCATAACAACATCTGTAGTTGAGAATCTATTGGATACGTCCTCTGCATTAAATTATTATTACAAAGTTCTCCGCCACTACTATCTTTTAGGTAAGAAGACATCAAACATCTACCTCCTTATGCAGTTGCAGATCATTTTGCCCGAAATCTTAAAAGAAATTGAAGCTCTGTTGGCATTCGATCGAACCGGTAGAGAACGCCCAGCCTCTTGGAGATGGGATAGGTGCGATGGTGGCTGCAAAACTGATGCTAAATAATGACAAGAAAACAATAGCCCGTGATACGGTGTTCGCGGAAGTCAGTTACAAAAATAGGGACATTTACGCAATGAAGGCTGAAGGGCCTGCAGGAAATGTTGGAGCAGTAGGTAATGGGGTAGAGCGTTTAATCAACGATTACGGGCTGAAGCCTTCATTAATAGTAATGATCGATGCCGCCTTGAAGTTAGAGGGTGAAACTTCGGGAGAAATTGCCGAAGGTGTAGGTGCAGCTATTGGCGGCATAGGTGTGGATAAGTTCAAGATAGAAGAAGTGTCTTCGAAAAACGGTACCCCACTGTACGCGATAATCATCAAGGAAACTCTTGCTGAAGCAATAACTGCTATGACCAAGGATATTGTAGACGCAGCAGCCAAGGTTCAGGCAAGACTTGACAACCTGCTTGAAGATAGGACGAAGGAAGGAGACACAGTTATAGTTGTAGGTGTTGGAAATACGTTTGGGGTTGGGCAGTAATGGCGAACCGACTGTTTAGGGGTCAGGACAAAAAGCCTTTCAAGATCGTTACCGTGGAGGAGTGTTCATCCTGCGGTCTAAAGATGAAAAGACCGTTTCAGTTTGGTGATTACATATTTAAAGAGGGCAGTAAGTGCCAAAAGTGCGGCTCAAAGACGATGATAAACGCGATCTACAAAGAAGAGCTCAAATAGCTTTCACATTTACGCTGTCGTAATGATCGTATTGTTTTTCATGACTAGCACCGTATGCTCGTATTGGCTGACGATTTGATTGGTCGCCTCCTTCAAAACAGGATACTCCCTTATCATCTTGTTCTTGACAAGGTATACTATTGCATTTTGCAGTTCCTTTTTTTCATATAAGTCAGTAAACCATCGGATGGTAAAGGGTAACGTCTTCCTTCTCTCCCAGATTTTTTCTAAAAGGGAATCTGCCACCTTGTCCTTAAGTCGTTTTCTTCTGATTACGCTGAAAATGTGAACCCTATCTGTTTCGTCAACGAAGGCCGCTGCGTTCTTTGTTGTAAGGAAAGGCTCTATCGCATAACCTTTCCCTTCACCGAATCTCCCCAGTAATCCTTTGACAGGGGTATTGGGTATGGACTGGCCTGAATGAATCTGAAACTGTCCAAGAGAATGTCCTGAAAGATTGAAGATTGTCTTGTACCCCATTTGAGTTGTTGTATAATATACCGTTCTGCCTACTTCATTAACACTTTCCCCTGCCTTCACCTTCTTGAGAGCTGTATTAAGCACTTCAAGATTAGCTCTGGTCATGTCAGCATATTCCTCATTAAAATTGATTGTTATAGCCGTGTCGGCTATAAAGCCGTTCACATGGATTCCGATGTCCAATTTGACAAGGTCTCTCTCACCTATTATTCTTATGTCGTCTATTCCAGCAGTATCGTGTGCTGCTACCTCGTTAATGCATATGTTTGCTGGGAAGGCCTGTTCTCCTCCCAGTTCAGCGCTTCTATCCTCCACTATTCTACAGATCTCTTGGAAGCTGGTTCCTGATCTTATTCTACTCCTTGCTTCCTTTATGATCTGGGAAGCTATCTTCCCTGCTTTGAGATAGGATTCCTGCTCTTCTACACTCAAGTTTTTCATCTCTACTATATTTTCTTGTCTTATTTCTACACATTTTTCTCTAATTAAATCTTTATTTAGTAAGAGGGCAGAAGATGTGTCAAAAAAAGGCGAATACAAATGTCAAAGCGTCTTTTTAAACAAATAGTTGTTGGTGGTACCTTTGATTATATACACAAGGGACACATTCTTCTATTGGATTGTGTTCTTAGCTTGGGTAATAAGGTGATAATTGGGGTGTCTTCAGACTCTCTCTTAGAGGAAATTGGTAAATGTGTGGACCATAACTACAAACAGAGATTTGAGCTACTGCGATCTTACTTGAAAAAAAAGGGTGCTTTAGGAAGGTGCTCGATATTTGAACTCAAAGATCGTTACGGTCCTGCATTGTCTCCGAGGTCAGATACTATTGTTGTCAGCGAAGAAACGCAGATCTTTGCAGACGAATGTAACTTGATAAGATTTTCTATGGGACTAACTCCATTAGTGAAGGTTGTTGTTCCTCTTGTTTACGCAGAAGATGGTGAGAGAATCTCCTCTACGAAGATAAGAAACAGGGAAATTGATTCTAAAGGACAACTTCTCTGTTCGGGTCGTAAAGGAACTCCTTAACTACTGCCTTTGCCTCATCACGTTTGGCTTGGAAATCTTCTAGGAACTTCTTGATCTTTCCTATAAGGGACAACTTGTGTTCGCCACATAAGAGTTTTCCGCATATACAATCGTCTCTTATTTTCTCCAATTTTCTGTCGTCGGGCTCAAAAAAGTATTGCTCATACCAGAAAACGGGACAAATATTGGGGTTTGCTCCCTTTGCCCTCTGCTCCTTTATCGTAGGCTGTCCTCCAGTGAACGCGTTTTTAATCTTCCTTTCTATCTCCTTAGGTTTATCGGTTGTGTAGATCGCGCTCTCAGGTGAAGACGATGACATCTTTCCTTCCTTGTTTAGCGCTGGGAGGAACTTAGAGTGTACCTGCGCCGGTTTATAGTAATCCAGTTTCTCTGCGACGTCGCGTGTCATTCTCCAAAAGTTGTCTTGGTCTATCGCAGCCGGTATCAGGCAAGGCACTTTCTTCCTTAACTTGTAGGAATATAGAAAGGAAGGGGTTGCCTGAATCGATGGGAAGAAGGCCATTCCAATGTTGGTTGAGTCTTGGAACCCGAAGACCGCCTTAACGGTTGAGAGGGTTATTGCCTTAGCTATTTTAATGGATAGAGGGTAAAGTTCTCTTATACCCTCGGTGTCTACAAGAATCTGCGTCTTTTTTGAATTGAAACCGACGGCGATGATGTCCAACAGATTGTCTGCGGTCATTTCGTTGACTTGCTCGAGAGAGAGCTGGTCTCTATAGAGAAACTTTTCGTCATCCGTAACCTGAAACAATAGCTGGACGTCAAATTTTTCCTGAAGATACTTTGTAAAGAACCATGGTAGGAGGTGGCCGAGATGAACCCTTCCAGACGGGCCTCTTCCCGTGTACAGATAAAACTTTTCACCCTCCTCGTATTTTTTAAATATCCAGTCAAGATCGCGATGGCTGAAGAAGAACCCTCTCCTTATAAAAAAGTTAACTTCCCCCGTAAACTTCTTGAAGTTCTCCAGTATGCCATCGTCTATATACCTTGTGCCAAATTGTTCCACTAACCTATCGTAGTCCACTTCTCCTTCAACTGCCCATGGCGTAACTTCGTTGCCGTTGTTTTCTGTCTTTTCCATTCTCGAGAAAGGTTCTTTGAAAAGATTTAAAAACATTATGAGAAACATATGGGGCAAGTAGATTTAATGGGCGTCGTACTACATCCGATCGAAGTCAAAATCCTTAGTGTGCTAAGGACGAAAGACAGTGTAAACCTTGAACTTCTCCCTTCAATTACCAGTCTCTCTCTAGATCAGGTTCGACGCGGTATAGAGTGGCTAAAGGAAAAGAATCTGATCGAAGTACAAAAGGATTCGAAGGTTCTTATAGGGTTGGGTTCAGCTGGTGAGAGAAGCGTTAAAGACGGGCTTCCGGAGAAACGTATTCAATTGCTTTTGATGAATAAAGGGGGGAAGACCCCATTGGAGGATGTAAGAAAGGAACTGAAGATGGGTGAAAAGGAGTTTTCAGCAGCCCTAGGTATTTCGACAAGAAAGGGTTTGGTTAAATTGACAAAGGACGACAAAACACTTCTTGAAGCTGAAAGTGATCGAACGCTGTCAACAGAGTCCCTTATCAACAAAATTTTTTCTCTTAAAGAAATTGATGTCAGAACACTGAGCGAGGATGAAAAGGAAGCGCTTAAGGAACTGGAGAAGAGACCTGATTATATCTTATCAAAAGAAGTAAGTCAAACAACCATAAAGGTTTCCTCCCAGGCTTTGGCGATATTGGATGAATATCTGAGGAAGTCATATGAAAACAAACTTACTCCTGAACTACTTTTAACGGGAAGGTGGAGGGAAGTCGTCTTTAGACCATATGATATAGAGAGCCCTGTCCCAACACTTTATCCTGGAAAAAAGCATCCAGTTCAGGATTTTATTGACAGGGCCAGAGAAATTTTCTTGTATCTTGGGTTTGAAGAAATCGAAGGCCCTATTGTTCTTCCTTCATTTTGGAATTTTGATGCACTTTTCATACCTCAAGATCACTCTGCAAGAGAAATGCAGGACACCTTCTATTTAAAGGATGTATCGGCAAAGGATCTTGAAAAGGAGGCTCCAGTGGACGCCATAAAAAACGTACACGAAAATGGTGGTGACACAGGTTCAACTGGCTGGGGTTATAAGTGGTCTTTGAAAGAAGCCAAAAAGATGGTGCTGAGAACCCATACTACACCGATTACTGTACAATATCTTTACGATCACAAGCCCTCATCAGCAAAAGTGTTCTCCATCGACAGAGTGTTCAGGAATGAAAACTTGGACAATAAGCACCTATTTGAGTTCTATCAGTATGAAGGGATAGTTACAGGTCGCAACGTCACGCTGAGAAATTTGATCGGGGTTTTAGGCTCCTTCTACAAAGAGCTCGGTTTTGAGAAGGTCAAGTTTTGGCCTACGTTCTTTCCGTACACTGAACCTTCACTTGAAGCTGTCGCGTACGTCGATAGATTAGGAAAGTGGATAGAATTGTGTGGTATGGGTGTTTTTAGGCCAGAAGTAACTCTACCATCTGGCGTAAAGAACCCTGTTCTAGCTTGGGGAGGCGGACTTGAAAGATTGATAATGTTAGCTTACGATGTGGAAGAAATCAGGTTTCTGTATAAAAATAACTTGGACTGGTTGAGAAGTGTAAAATATGCCCGTACTCACTATTAGATACGACAGGTTTAATTCATTCTTAAAGAAGCCTCTTTCGAGCGGCCAAATCTTAGAGCTTCTACCCTATATCGGATTAGATATCGAAGACTCGAACAATGACGAAGTCAAGGTCGAATACAGCCCAAATCGTCCAGATTATGGGTCTCCAGCCGGTATCGCTAAGGCATTGAATTATCTTAACTTTGGAGAAGAGACGAAGGTGGAATACGATTTGCCAGCTTACGATATCCGAGTAAATGTAGATAAGAGTGTAGAAGCGATTAGACCGTATATACTTGGACTGTATGCTAAGCTAGATTTCTCCGAATCTATCCTGAAGGAGCTCATATCCTTCCAGGAAGACCTTCACAACGGTATTGGGAGAAAAAGGAGAAAATTTGCCATAGGTTTACATGATGCGTCAAGAATAGTTCCACCGATCTATTACACAACTGAAAATGCAGGTTTTAAGTTTACACCCTTAAATGGCACTTCCCCTTTGTCAGTCGAAGAAATCTTAAAACAGACGGAACAGGGCGTTCATTATGGAAACCTTCTTTCTTTAAAAAACATTTTTCCGATATTGAAGGACTCCTTGGATCAAGTTCTCTCCCTCCCACCGATAATCAATGGAAATGTAACAGTTCTGACTGAAAGAACCAATAACCTCTTTGTCGACGTAACGGGAACCGAGCTTTCTCCGGTTGAGGATGCGCTAGCTTTGCTGGCTACAACCTTAATAGACTACGGTGCTTCTGTCTATAAGATAAAGATAGTCGGACCTGAAAGATCATTCGAAAGCCCAGTGTTGGCTCCGAAAAAAATGTACCTTAAAATTGACGAAATAAAACGAATCTTAGGCGTTACGACAGATTTTGATGAAACGATAAATTTGCTGAAAAAGGTCAACATGCGCTCTTTAAAGAAAGGAAACCTGATAGAGGTGTCCGTTCCAAGTTATAGAATCGATATCTTACATGAAGTTGACCTTATAGAGGAGGTTGGGTACGGCTATGGATACGATAAAATCACCCCACTTGAACTTCGTCTGCCACAGCAGGGTAAGCCACTGAAAGCCAAAGAAAAGGTTGATGATGTCCGCCTTTGTCTGATCGGTTTAGGATTCATAGAAGTCATGAACTTTTATCTTTCAAACAAAGAACTACAGCAACCTTTTTCGTCTTCTCTGATAGAGGTAGAGTCCCCTAAGACACAAGAATACAATGTACTCAGATGTTCCGTTATCCCCCAGCTTTTGCAGACACTATCATCGAATATTCATGAACAGTATCCTCAGAAAATTTTTGAGATAGGGCGTTCCTTCGAACTTAGGGAAGGCGGTCAGGAAATAGTAGAAAACGTTAAGGTATCCGCTATGATATCCCATTCTGAGACAACGTTTACGGAAATTAAATCGACCGCCTTTTCAATCCTTGATTACCTAGGAGTAAAGAACTGTAAGATGAATGCTTCATCACACGATTACTTTATCAACGGCCGTTGCGCCTCGATCTACGAGGATGGCGCATATATCGGTGTACTCGGAGAAGTGTCCCCTTTATACATTTCTCAGTCTTCCTTAAGAAACCCTGTAACCGCACTAGAAATCAACCTGACAAAGTTACTTTCGAAATGATTAAGAAAACCTTTTATCCTATCAGGTCATTTCAGAGGGTTGACATCCGTCGTAAAAGCGTGGCGACGGCCCTAGCTGATCTAATGATGCATAGGGTTAACCCAGCAACGCGACAGACGGATGTCAAAGCCCCGCATAAAGAGGTTTGGTGAAATGCCTTTACAAGGCTCAGATGGTCCAAAACCGTTCAGAGGCGGGGTACATTCTAATCGATCAAAGTTCAGCAGAAAAAAGTTGGTTGAACTAGAAAGGCTTATTGATGCCGTAAAGGCCCTTAATGATGAAATCAAGAACAATGCGCTGATCGTAGTTGAAGGACCAAACGATGCGAAAGCCTTAGATGAGTTAGGGGTAGTTGGGGTGCCATTTTTATACAGCCATAAATCAAATCAAGTCGACCTTTTTCAGTTGGCTCGTTCCTACTCAAAGGTCATAATATTAGTTGATAATGATAGGGAAGGTTGGTCTATCTGTAAGAGGTTGATATCGAAGTTCAGTGTAAGAGGTATAAAATATGATTTATGGTATAGGAAGGAGTTATATAAAATCGGCGGCGGCTCCGTCCTTCACTTAGAAGAGTTTCCTTCTCTAATTAAACGATTCATCTAAAATAGCTTAAATAATAGTTTTTTAAAACACAGTCGATTGATAGAATTGTCAACTCCAACTAAATATTTAATACGTTTAAAATTTGACATTGAAGGCGTCGTCGAACGCGCCGACGTTGTAGGCGCGATTTTTGGTCAGACTGAAGGCCTTTTCGGCCCAGAATTTGATCTAAACGAACTTCAGAAGACGTGGAAGATTGGCCGAATAGAGATAAACATAGAATCAAAGAACGATAGAACATTCGGTGAAGTACTGATACCTACATCAACAGATTTCGAGACCACGAGCTTGATCGCTGCAACGGTTGAAAGCGTTGACCGCGTCGGTCCATGCAATGCAAGGTTCAAGATGATTTCAATGGAGGATATACGTGTTGAAAAGGTTAAACAGATAAAAGAGAGAGCTAAAGAAATTGCTAGGGACTGGTCCAAGAAAGTAATGACCGAAGGCGACAAAATACTGAAGGATATCAGTGAATCAATGGGCAAATCCAAGATTGTCGCTTTTGGTAAAGAAAAACTTCCCGCAGGTCCTGCTGTCGAGAAATCGGATACCGTAATACTGGTTGAAGGACGTGCAGACGTTCTGAACCTTTTGCGTGCTAGGTATAGAAAATGCTGTCGGAATCGAGGGAACAGGTATCCCTCAGTCGGTAATAGAGTTAAGTAAAAACAAGAAGATAATTGCGTTCCTCGACGGCGATAGGGGTGGAGACCTTATTCTAAAGGAGCTTTCTCAGGTCGCAAAGATTGAGAAGGTAATCAGAGCTCCGTCAGGCAGAGAAGTTGAAGAATTATCACCGGTAGAGGTGGTGGAATTGATTAGTGGGGTAAGTCAGCCTCCCGCTCCTCCCAAGAAGGAGCCTGTCAACGTTCAACCAGAAGTAGCAGAAAAGGTCAAACAGTTGAAACCCTCTTTAGATAATACTCTGGAAGCCATGCTTTTGGACGAAAATCTAAAGGAGATTGAGAAGATTCCTGTCAGCGAATTAGCTAAGCATCTTGAGTCGGAAGAGCTAGGCAACGCCAGATACCTGATATTTGACGGTATTATTTCACAGAGGATAGTCGATCTCGCAGAAAGAAGGGGTATTGTAGCGGTTGTTGGCCATAGAATAGGTGAGGTATCCAAAAAGTCTGCTTCTGTAGCGATTTCGACTATGGATGATTTCTAGAAAAGCTCATTTAATGTGAGTTATGTGTGGTTTAAGAGGCTCACAAAAAGTAGCGCAGAAATTATTCCAGAAACAATAGAAGACATACTCTTCATTAGATTATACGTAAGAAAAGGGGATTTAGTTTCTACTAAAACTGTAAGGACAATAAAGATAGAGAAGGCTTTTTCAAGGCATGTCGAAAAGGATAGGAAGAGCGTTGTTATAACGGTCAAAGTTGAGAAGGTGTCTTTTGAAAAATCTTTTGAATTACTGGGAATTACAGGGGAGATACAGGGTGCCTCGGACGAAAATGTTTCTCAAGGGTCACGGCACTCCGTTGAAGTTACACCTGGAACCAGATTTCTGCTGATTAAATGTGAGGGCCAAATCGATTTCGATCTTCTTGGATTGAGCGTTAAACAAGATGCGTTTGTCATAGTCTCCATCGATTCCTTGGTAGCCGGTATCGGTAAAGTTAAGGGCAGCAAAGTTGAATACGTTGCTGAAGTCGAGTCAAACTATCAGGGGAAACTTTATGAAACAAAGAGGGAGAAGGATTCGGTGTTTTTCGATAAAATTTTGAAGGTTGTTTCCCCCTTTTTTGAAAACATTAAGAAGCTGATCGTAACTGGTCCTGGCCCGCTAAAATCGAATTTTAAGAGTTATGTCGAATCTTTCTCTGGTCTAGATAAGCTGCAGGTCGTGCTGCTGGAAGGTGTTGATACATCCGGATTTGATGGCATAAGGATGGCGTTGAATTCAGAAGGATTTTCTAAGGTGTTACAAGATAACTTTTTCTCTAAAGCAAAAGAGGCTATGGCGAAGGTGTTGAGCTCGCTTTATAAAGGTGACGGGTTGGCAAGCGTTTCCTTAGAAGAAATCGAATATATGTGTGCTAACGGGGCCGTTGATTCACTATTAATTTCAAAGGGTTATCTCTCAAAATCTTCAGTTGACGAAGAAAAGCTTGTTCAAATCTTTTCTACTCTAATGGGGTATAAAAGCTCTCTCTACTTTTTAGACAGTAACACGAATGTAGGCATCCAACTGGAGTCCATAGGTGGTGTTGCATCACTCTTTAGATACAGGATAAGGTGATCCTACGCGATTATACTAGGAATGGAAATATAACTTCAGCTATTACTGTCAGTATTATCGCCCCCTTTTCTGAGGTCTATCTATTCTTTTATTCGACCTGCTAAAGTAGAGAAGCACTCCTATTCATACTGATGAGTGTATATGTTATGCGAGTGATTACATGTTTGTAAGACGCTTGCTTTAAGCCTCAATTTGAATTAGGCTAATTGGCACTTAGCTCCTATAACTGTTATAAACATGGCTACGGTCACAAATATATTGGTGGCTGAGGCGGAGACGATTGGGTAACAGATGTTCCAAATGCGGTGACCTAGCAGTATATAATCGGCTCTATTCGGGAGAATATCTCTGCGGCAGATGCTTTAAAACGTCGTTAGAGGAGAAGGTTGTCCGGACAATCTCAAAGTTTAAAATGCTGAACTATGGGGAAAAGATTCTGCTCATGGTTTCTGGAGGTAAAGACAGTATTGCAATGTTGAGAATAATGAACAACATTGCGAGGTCGCACGCGTCCGAGATTATAGCTGCGACTATTGATGAAGGTATCAGAGGTTATAGGGAGGATGCTGTCGAAATAGCTGAAGACGCTTGCTCCGCTCTAGGTATCCCTCATCACATCTTCAGTTTCAAGAGTCTGTTTGGTTATTCGATGGATGAAATAGAACTGCTAAAGGACGCCGAATCCTCCTGCAGCATATGTGGTATACTTAGACGTAGGGCAATGGACCTTATAGCTCAGAAGTTGGACGTCCACGTAGTAGCTACAGCACATAACTTGGATGATATCGCCCAAACGTTTTTGATCAATCTGCTCAACAACGACGTGAAACGTTTGCCTTGGAATCTGCCCTTACATAATGAGACCAAACTCTTTAGCCAGAGGAGGATAAAGCCTCTTGCAGAACTTTATGAAGAAGAGGTGGCAGTCTATTCCTTCTTGAATAAGGAACGCTTTCAGAAGGTCTCATGTCCATACATGCATGAAGGGATTCGTTCCGAAATAAGAGACACCATGAACGTTCTTGAAAAGAACCACCCTGGTATAAAATATTCCTTTTTCAACTCCGCAGTCAACGTCCCAAGCTTTATGGAAATGCCTAAAATGGAGGGACGTAGATGCGAAGGATGCGGCTATCCGACCTTCTCAAAGAAGTGCTCTGTATGCACAACGTTGGATAAGCTGAAGAAAAAGCAGACAAAACAAGTTAAATAGCACTTGTTTAGATTTTTTAATGGCGATAGGTAGGATCGGGAGAATAGCCGCCTCCTATTCATTCCGTAGCCGGCTACAACGGAGGTCAGCAACCATTTGGTAAAACGCTTGAACAAGGAAACCGTAAGTCCAATTCCAAGACGAACCCGCGCCGTGGTGGGTGGATGTAAAAAGCAAGCTCTCCGAAGGGGGGGTTTTGACTTTGAGCCATCGAACTGGACGAGGTCCGGGAGGGAGCAGTCCTAAGGTGGGGCATTCACGCTGCCACGTCTACGTGGGGGATTGGATAGGATTAATAGGCCCTGTTTAGGCGCGAACTCAAATGGGTCTATCGCCATATAAAATATATAAAGAGGTTTTAAAGCAAATCTTTGTCAGCGGGCATCTTTGAATCTTGCCGGGATCGCCCAGCTAGGTAGGGCACAGGGTTGCTAACCCTGCGTCTCTCACGGGACTCGTGGGTTCAAGTCCCACTCCCGGCGCCATTTTACTAGGGGTTATTCTTGATCTTCGAGAATACTCATTACACTCAACGTTTAATCATTGATAGTTTTCGTCTGACAAGAGTATTGACATGATTTGTTAAAGGTGCATGGAAATATTATAATAAAATAAAGTTGTGGCGGTTAATATTTTAAGTGGCTCTTAAATAGAGATTTGGAGAGGAAGATGAATTCATGTTTTCATCCCTGTTTGACATTGTCTTTAATCTCGCTAAGGCTGCAATAATACTCTTTATCATAGTTGACCCTCTTGGAAACATTCCCGTTTTCATGGGTTTGACTGAGAAGATGACGGAGCTCCAAAAGAGGAAAGTGTTTGACGTAGCTACCCTAGTAGGCTTCATTCTTCTGCTCGTCTTCGCTTTTACTGGGCAAGAAATCTTCCTCATCTTCGGTATATCCATATATAGCTTTGAAGTTGCAGGAGGCATTCTTCTCTTGATAATATCGATTAGAATTTTGTTCTCTGGTGGCTTCCATGAAAACTTAGAATCACCCGAAAGCGTCGGTGCTGTTCCAATAGCTATACCTCTTCTAGTTGGCCCAGGTGCGATTACCACGACTATACTCAACCTTCAAGCCTACGGTGTAATCGTAACAGCCATGGCGGTGTTCGTTGTACTGATTCTCACATGGACTATTCTTAGATTCATCGGTTCTATCTACCGGTTCCTAGGCAAAACAGGATCGTTGGTTATAGCAAGGGTCATGTCGCTGTTTATAGCCGCGATAGCAGTCCAGTACATAATAATCGGGTTAGAACACTTCATTGTGGCCGCATAACTAGCATGGTAAACCTTCAATTTCACGATTAGTAGAATAAATGGGCGACTTCAGGTTGTCTAGCCTTCGATGGGGTGTTTAAGAAAGGCTTAAAGAAGCGTTTAAAGTTGCACAATTACAACATTATTTTTTTAGAAAAAAGGCGTAACCTTAAATATAGAATAGCATTGGAAAAGGGGGAGAATATGCCATCATCGGTTCCACAGCAGTGTCCCTACCAGTCTAGGTGTCGATTGATGAGTTGGTTCGTAGAAGGGAAGAGGGGGGAACGGCCAGACGGCTTCTACTATCTCACAGATGAGTACGTTCAAAAGATATGTAATACAAAAGAATGGCGTAGCTGTAGTGAACAATTCACTTACTGGAAAGAGGATAACGACAAAAGATTCACTGAAAAGAAGATCTGTGAAAAATGTGGCAAAAACGTGAAGTATGACCCTGTGGGAAAAGTCATGATAAGACACTGGTGTAAAAAGGCTAAGTTGCCATAAATGTGTAGAAGAAATTCTTTATTAACAATTGACAGTCTGTGTAATTCCCTTGAACGTGCAAAATGTATAAGCAACTAAAACTTAAATTTCTGCACTAAGTGATTACGGCCATGATAAGGGATATCAGAAACCAAACTAAAATTCTAGATCGGAAGGAAGCATCGGAACGCCTTAAAGGGGGGAGACTGTCGCCACACTTCTCCGCTGGTGTATGGTTCTTTTTTCCAGGCGCAATAAGATTCCATGAAGCATTCATCGAAAAGGGTGGGATAGAGGACGCACTACATATAATATCCCAAATGTACGATGAAAAATTGATCGGTAACGATTTCGGATTGGAAGCTCATTACCCGAATGAGATAAATCCTAAGAACATAGACCTCTATAAAAAACTTCAGAAGGAAACTGGAATCAAGGTTGTTACGGTTGTACCCAACCTATTCTATGAAAAAAGGTTCGAACTAGGTTCTTTATCAAATCCTAATACTGAAAAGAGAAAAGAGGCAGTAGATAGGACTATAGAAACCTTGAAGCTAAACAAAGAGTTAGATACGGAATTCATGGTGATCTGGCCAGGTGCAGACGGCTATGAAAACCCGTTTGGACAGGATTTCTTTGGTATGTGGGATAAATTTGAATCGGGATTAGCTAATGCAATGGATCAAGTTCCAGGGGTTAGAGTTGCCGTTGAACCTAAACCATATGAGCCTAGAGGAAACAATATTTACAGAAACACTGCAAATGGATTACTTATGGCTAGGGATGTGGAAAAACGGTTAAAGGACCCTGAAAACAGAAAAATACTAGAGAAAGGGCACGCTCTTGTAGCACTTAACCCTGAAATAGGGCATGTTCTTATGGGTCACGAAGATCTTGCGTATGCGGTTGCTTCTGTATTACGTGAAGGCAGACTTGCCCATATGCACTGGAACAGTCAACCATTGGGGAATTATGATCAAGACCTGAATGTTGGAGTGCTCTCTTTAAGTGAAGAGCTTTCGACGCTTTTTGTATTAAAGCTACAGGGGTATGATGGAAGGTTTGGTCTTGACATCAATCCAGAGAGAATGCCAGTTAAGACGGCTTTGATTTTGAATATGAACAGTGTTAGAACGCTCTGCGAAATCGTTGACAGCTTGGACAATGAAAGACTGCTTAGGGCAATGTATGATCCTGAAGGAAATAGGGGGGTAATAGAAGACGTATTGACGAAGGCAATTTCAAAGAACCCTAAAAACCTTCTTCCCTTCAAATAGTACGGCTATAGTTTTAAACATTGGTGTCTTAGAAGAAGGATTTGATGCCCAGATAGGTGGGATGTCCCAGCAAAAATTTATATCTATATACCAAGTATTAGGTTAAATGTTGCAAAAGAGAGTATATGGAAGAACTGGCCGCTCTGTTACAGTTTTAACCTTGGGTGGAGCTGGCTTAGGAAAAATATCGCAAGAAGAAGCTGATGAAGCTATAGCCTTGGCATTAAATTATGGTATAAACATGATCGATGTCGCTCCCAGTTACCATGATGCAGAGTTGAGGCTAAAGAAGATGCTTCAAAAGCATAGAAACGAGTTCTTCTTGGCAGAGAAGACGCTAGAAAGAACGAAGGAAGGTGCTCGCAAAGAGCTTGAACACTCCTTGAAAAGGTTGGGTGTGAAGGATTTTGACCTGTACCAAATGCACGCAGTTGGAACAATGGAAGAGCTTGAAAAGACAATGGGCAAAGATGGAGCACTTGAAGCTTTCAAGGAAGCAAAGGAAACCGGATTGATAAAGTACATAGGTTTAACCGGCCACGCCGACGTTAGAGTTCATCTTAAGGCTTTACAGATGTTCGATTTCGATGGATTGCTGCTTCCGATAAACGCGGCTGCTATGGCTCATCCTGCACCGGAGAACGATTTCAGACCGGTGTTAAAGGCTGCTCGAGACCATAATATTGGGATAACTGCGATAAAGGCTGTAAGCCGTAGAAGATACCCCGGGGAAAGGACATTCAATACATGGTACCTGCCATCCAACACTAAAGAAGAAATTGAAATGTTTGTAAACTTCACACTCTTCTCAAGAAGGTGTGACAACATATTCCTTGGCCAGTGACATAAAACTGTGGCCTATGATCCTAGAGGCGGGGAAAAAATTCGAGAAACTTGGTGAAAATGATCAGAAGAAGGTCGTAGAGTACGCAAGAAAAGAAGGCTGCAGGCCTTTGTTCCCTGGAAACTCCATTTAAGTTGTTACCTTAAATTGAATCTCTTTAAATTTGATGCAAAAGGCTTTAAATTTGGATAAGGCATATTTCAGCGTGGG
Source organism: Nitrososphaeria archaeon (assembly GCA_963752255.1). GTDB lineage: Archaea > Thermoproteota > Nitrososphaeria > JACIWG01 > JACIWG01 > JBEKIG01. Next base: position 116,294 of record CAVVXT010000014.1, read on the forward strand.
CCAGTGGTCTAGCTCGGCTTAAGACGACGCCCTTACACGGCGTAAATCCCAGGTTCGAATCCTGGCCGGCCCACTTCTATTAGAATATTTATCGTCATAATCAAAGAAGTGACTATAAAATGACCACGGCTACCTATTGTGTTATTAGCTAAAAAACTCAAAGTTATTTCTGCCATTTTTGGATCAGATCTTGGTTCTAAGCTTTGCCGGCTACAATCATTAAAAGCTGTGCCTTGAAGGCTAGAATTTTAGCCGAAATATGTAGGTTCTCTTTCTTGATGACTTTGACTTTGGCTCTCCATGATGTCGTCGGATTGAGATTGATCTGTCGACTCGGTTTCAAGCTCAACTTTGAAGGACTCAGCCTTTTCCTTTAGGTCCTTTAGGTCAAGTTTTAAACCGATAAGCTGTGAAATCTTGTTAAGTATAACGTAAGTAGCTTTAGGATACAGTCCCTTAACGTAAACTGGGACCACACACCAGAGACTTACCACATCGATTTTCTTCTCCCCACCCTTCCAGAGCAACTCACTGTACACACTTGTGGGGCCCTCATAGTCTGTAAGTTCGAATCCAGCCTTTTCAAGTTCGGGAAGGAGCCCCTTATTATTTGTTGAAGATGTTATCGGAGTTTCAACGCCCTGTGGGATATCTGCAAGATATCCTCCTATTGTATAAATCCTCTTTACATTCATTTCCTCAGCTAGCCTGAGAACGTTTTCCGTGTACTTCGACCAATTTAGGTGCGGTTCAAATCCAATTAGCAGTACCAAATCTCCTCCTCTTTCCTTATTTCTCCAATAGAAGAGGTCATTTCTGGGTTGAACGTATGACTTTATCAAGCCCTTCTGTGTCAAAACAATCGGTCTCTGAATCCAGTAATCATTAAACTTATCATGTGCAATCTCACCAAATTTCTTGGCGCCCAGCTTATCCACTAAATATTTAACAGTAAAAGTTGAAGTTTCCCCCGCATTCCCCCATCCATTCAAACCTATGATCATGTTAGCTTGTCGAGGACTAACCTTCTTATCTATCTTAATATCATCGTCCATGATATTCTCCATCATCGGCGTTAGGGAAGGAATTAAGGGTATCTATACGTTTTAGATGTCAATCTTGAGCTGTCAAAAATAATGATTTCAGTAAATATTTCAAAGTATTTTAAGTAAACGAACAAATTAAAAAATTCGATTTCCGGCTGAAGCACCTGGAAGATGAGTGCTCTTAAGAAGGGTGCAGAAGTCGAATGATATCTGGGAGTTCTTCTGAACATGATGTGCTTTCATAAATTGCTTCGATGATTGGCAAGAGTGTACAAAAATTTTATATTAGTCAGATTTCCCTTGCACCTATGACGGGTCCATAGCTCAGTTTGGTTAGAGCGTTCGGCTGATAACCGAAAGGTCGCCAGTTCAAATCCGGCTGGACCCACTAGAAGACACACTTTCTCCTCAAAAGGCACCCCATTCTGCGCTATTAAGCACTGGAATACTATCATCTAAATCTTCACTTCTAAAAACTATTTACCTACCCCTCTTTTCCGCAAATTCGATGAAAGAGTATTGAACAGCATTAATTCAGGTTATGTTTTTAGCTCTCGAACCTAACGTGGCAGTCCAATTCCCTTCCAACATTTTTACCTTAAAAGAAGACCTCAAAAGTGCTAGTCGATATTCACTTTAACATTAATAGTATTGAATTATTATCGAATTTAGTTTCTTAACATATAGTTTCAAACTTTTTAAGAACAAAGATTTATGTATAAATATGATAAACAGATTACCTAAAATGTGGGCCGATAGTTCAGGGGTAGAATGCACGGTTAAAAACTTCCAAAGAAGTTTTCCGGACTGCATCCGTGAGGTCGCGGGTTCAAATCCCGCTCGGTCCACTTCCTCATAAGACATTAATCCGTATGTTGAACCTTTTTTCTATAAAATTTAATGTAATTATATAAAGCTGTCATAGAGTCTTCTATCTGCGGGCCCCTTTCTATGATATCAGTCTATATCGATGGCTTATGTAAACCGGTTAATCCTAATGGTGTTGCGACTTATGGATTCGTAGTATATGAAGATGGCAAGAAGGTATCACAGAAGTATGATGTAGTGGGGGAGGGTGAAGGCATGTCCAATAATCTGGCTGAATACGCAGCTCTATGTAATGCGTTAAAACTTCTTATTGCATTGAATTTGAACAGAGAAAAGATACTGGTCAAATCGGATTCAAAGCTCTTAGTTAACCAGATGAATGGGCTATGGAAACACAATAAGGGTTACTACACTTCCAAATATAATGAATCAAAGGAAATAGTTAAACTGTTTAGGGATATACTTTTTAGTTGGATTCCAAGGGAGAAGAACGAAGAAGCTGACTCCCTTAGCGTGAAGGCGTATGAAGAATATAGCATTAGACAAAATATGTGTTAAAAAACAATAAATGTTATAAGAAGCTCGACAAAATAACAGTTTGGATCCTATTTGGAAACTATGCCCAAAAAGATCGTGAAAAGGGACGGTAGAGTAGTAGACTTTGATAAGAGGAGGATTGAGGATGCGATACGAAAAGCTATGGTGGGCGTGAACCGTTACGACACTGATACCCTTTCGAAGGTGATGGACTATGTTATTGGCGCTATTAATAGAAAATATTCTGGCGAAGTCCTGCCCCATGTTGAAGATGTGCAGGACATAGTAGAATTCGCGCTCGTCAAATACGATCTCTATGAAGTCGCCAAAGCCTACATCCTCTACAGGAAAGAGAGGGAGAGGATTAGGGAGGAGAAGATGATAATTCTCGAGAAAGACTATGTCGACGAAGTCGACAAGGCTTTTTCCTTGAACGCGATCAGGCTTATGGCCTCAAGATATCTCCTTAAAAACGAAAAGGGAAGGCTTGTCGAAGGGCCAAAGCAGGTCTTCCAAAGGATCGCAGTTCTTGTCGCAATACCCGACATTCTCTACGATCGGGAAGTCTTCGACAAGGAGAGTGGCCAACCTAAGCGTACAATAGAAGATTTTGACGTAGTTGCATGGGCTGGTAAGATTTCGATAGGGAATTTCAAATTAAATGAGCACCACCTTAAGAGAATGAAACTGCTCTATGACGAGCTTAATCTTCAGGGTAAGATGAAAATAAGCTGGAGCGAGCTATGGAACAAGGTGTCCAAGGGTTTATTTAATAAATATGGTGAAAAAGCTGGCTCTTACTATAACCTTATAGTCGAAAAGAAGTTTTTGCCGAACTCACCGACATTGTTCAACGCAGGGGCGAGGCTCTCTCAACTTTCTGCCTGTTTCGTCTTAGACATCGAAGACAGTATGGTATCCATTATGGACGTTGCGAAGGAAGCCGCCATCATATTTCAAGGAGGAGGTGGTATTGGTATTAACTACAGCAGCTTAAGACCGGAGGGGGATGCTGTCCTCTCAACAGGTGGAATAGCAAGTGGACCCGTATCATTCATGAAAATAATAGACGTGATCACAGATGTAATCAAACAGGGTGGCAAAAGAAGGGGAGCGAACATGGGCATCCTAGAATCATGGCATCCTGATTTAGAAAAGTTCATTAATGCAAAGAATTCTGAGGGCATATTCTCAAACTTCAACATATCCGTTATGATTACAGAAGATTTCTGGAAGTCTTACAACCAAGGAAGGCCTTATCCTCTTGTCAACCCAAGGGATAAAAATGTGTGGAAGGAAGTGGAATCTAAAAGTATTTTTAAACAAATGGCTGCAAACGCTTGGAAAACAGGTGATCCAGGTGCGCTCTTCAAAGACCACATTAATAAAAGAAACATTCTGAAAAGCGCGCTTGGAGAAATAAATTCCACAAATCCTTGTGGTGAAGAACCGCTCTATCCTTATGAATCGTGCAATCTGGGTTCGATAAACCTTTACGAATTCGTAAGATTTGGAGCGAAAGACGAAAAAGCGTTGTTCGACTGGGAAGGTCTGAGAAAAGCTGTTCAATTAGCCGTAAATTTTCTCGATAACATCATAGACGTCAATAATTTTCCATTAGCAAGCATAGAGGTCGCCACAAAAGCTTCTAGGAAGATAGGGTTAGGTGTGATGGGTCTTGCCGACGCACTCTACGCTCTAAAAATAGTTTACAACAGCGAGGAAGGCTTCGCGTTTATGCGTAACGTCATGGAATACATCACATATTATGCTATGGAAGCTTCAGCGGCGCAGGCTTCTGAAAGAGGTCCTTTCCTACTGTACAGCCGATCTGCATACCCAAAAGGCGATATGCCCTTTGAAGGATTCTATCACAGGGAATGGTGGACGCAGGATTGGGAAAAGCTGGCCAAATTTATTAAAGAAAACGGAATGAGAAACTCCGAAGTTACGACTATAGCTCCCACAGGCTCGATTTCGATGTTATTCGACATATCATCTGGGGTAGAACCTCAGTATGCACTAGTTTATCAAAAGAAAGTTAGCGTTGGGCAGTTCTTTTATGTTGACCAAGAACTGGAAAGGCGGTTAAAGGAAATTAACGTCTTAGAAGACGAAATTCTCAAGAAGATATCCGATAATGGTGGGAGCCTGCAAGGTGTAAAGGATGTCCCAGATGATATTAGGAAAGTCTTCTTAGTAGCGTATGATGTTCCTTGGTGGGATCATCTAAGAGCGCAAGCTGAAATCTCGAAGTGGGTCTGTGCTGCTGTAAGCAAGACGATAAACATGCCGAATTGGGTTTCTGCAGAAGACGTTGAGAAGGCATACCTCTTTGCCTACAAACTTGGTGTAAAAGGTGTGACCATATATAGGGACAGTTCCAAGAACGAGCAGGTTCTAATGACTCCAACACAGAAGGCAGGGGGGTACGTGGCAGGTGTTGAAAACATGACGCTAGATATGATGAAATCTATGGAGATATCTCTTCCAAAGATCGAAGTAGCAACTGGAAAAAAACAAGAGGATCAGCAGTTCTTCTTGAAGCTACCCGACAGGTTCCAGAAGGTTGTGGGAACAGAAAAGTTCGAGAAATGCCCAGAATGTGGCAGTAGAAACTTAGCCTACGGTGAAAAGTGTGCAAGGTGCCTAGAATGTGGGTGGGTGTCATGCTACATCGCGTAATCTTAACAAATTTTACAATATTTTTTTGGAAACAAACTTTTTCCAAAAAATCTGCAATGATTAACTATTAAGATTATGACATTAGGCCCTCCTTTCTAAGACTCTTTTCGCGTAATCCAACTTCTTTGAAAAGGAACATTTAGAGATTCGTGACATATTTTTTCTAACGCTTTATGTCATCATATCAGATAAGTGGAAATTTGTAACTATCTTCATTAATTTATGAATAACAATAATTTACATAATTTTCCCTTATTATGTTCCCTAATTTTTTAAAGAATGGAGTGGGAATAATCCAATTATCTTTAAGATTCATTTTTATTGCTCCAGCTCATCGATTGTAATTTTAATGGCGCCTTTTGAAATCATTTCTTCAATCGCCCTTTGACTGTCTCCTGGGTTAACTTCTACGCCTTTGATCGCATCGACTAAGAGATGGACTTTATATCCCATAGCTAGGCCATCAATTACTGTATTCTTGACGCAGTAATCGGTTGTCAATCCAGCTACAAATAGTTCTTTAATAGCATTCTTCCGTAACAAAGCATCCAAGCCGGTACCTTGGAAGACTGAGTACGCTTCCTTTTCCAGATTGTCAGCTTTAGAAATAACTCGTACCTTCTTCGGAAGCCTTAGATTGGGATGAAATTCCGCACCCTTGGTGTTCTGTACGCAATGTTCAGGCCACATCCCGCCTCGCGACTTGAAAGAAATGTGATTTTTAGGGTGCCAGTCTCTAGAGGCAATTACAAGGGAGTTCGCTTTTTCGAACCTTTCGATATACCGGTTTACGGTCGGAATTATCTTGTCACCTTCTGACACTGGAAGGGCTCCGCCTGGGCAAAAGTCGTTTTGGATGTCTGTAACTATTAATGCAGAATTCTTTAACACACGCAAGAAAACACCTGATAAAAAAGGGTTCGGAAAGCATTAAACTTTTCTCTTTAGTCCTTATTTTTTAACTATTTTTATCTATGGTTCATTTTCAGACGGTCACCTTTAATCTAAAAAGTTATTTGTAAAATTAATCGCAAAAGTTAAAGGTAGTTAACGTGGATAACAGTATGCCGGGGTTCTACTTTATGGGGAAAGTGTTTAAACCAGAGGATGTAGTTAAGCGGAAAAAGGTAATCGAACAGGCTGTTCGGGACTTAGTTCCAGAGATCGGAGAGCCGGTAAAACAGATACTGGAGTCTTGGAAAGGTAAGGAATCTGAAAGTAAGCTCATAAGGCTTTTAGGAGAGCAGCAAGCGAGACAAATTTTAAAGAAGGCTAAGGTAGAGGACAGATAAGGCATCTCATTTTATACTCTTATCTTTCGCTTCATTTAATGTTCAGGAATTAATAGAAGTTTATTATATCAACAAAATAGCAGGTATTCGACCTAGGTTTAAGCGTGTGTTTCTGTCTCTTCCCTACTTTTTTTTAACAGTCTTATGACTTCTCCATCAGTGGTTTGTGAGAAGTCCACGTAGAATTGTCCTATAGCGTAAAAGAATTCCGGGGTGGAGAGGCAGATAACTCTATCAGCCTCCTTTTCCAGCTCCTTCACCGTTGATCGTGGGGCTACGGGAACAGCTACAACAACCGATTTAGGTTTTTTCTTGCGGATCGAAGCAATAGCCGCCTTTACTGTTGAACCAGTGGCTATACCATCGTCTACAATTATGATAACATGATCTTGCAACATGGGATAAGGCGTTTCCCCTCTGTAGAGTTTTAGCCTGCGTCTAATCTCAGTGATCTGTCTTCTGCTCTCCTCCTCTATGTATGATTTAGAAATGTTCATGTACATGACAGCTGATTCATCCAAGCTTAAACTTCCATCTTCTGCAACGGCTCCTATAGCTAGCTCTGAGTTGTCGGGGGCTCCAATTTTCCTCGGGACTATTATGTCTAAGGGGGCTTTTAATTCGTGAGCAACCTGGTAGCCTATTACAACACCGCCTCTCGGTATAGCGAGAACTATCGTGTCTTTATTTGAGTACTCAGTTAATTTTAGCGCTAGCATTTTTCCCGCTTCCTCTCTGTCTTGGAAAGGCAGTTTTACAATTCCGTTCATGATTCTCTACCATACCTCCTTCATGGTTAAATATGGTATCCGATTTCCTAGACTATAAAGTCTTCACTAGATGCTTTTAACTTTGTTTTTTGCGAAAAATTCATCTCTTAAAATCTACATTAGCTTAGAGTGTAACAGTTACCCTTACCTGTTGTACGCATCAGATATCTGTTGAACCAGGCAGTTGCGAGTTTAGCTACTTCTTCAAGAGCTCCAGGCTCTTCAAATAAGTGTGAAGCGCCGGGAACAACCTCAATCTTCTTCACCGCATGAAGGTATTTTAAAGCCTGCTCGTTCATCTTGATCACCGGAACATCATTTCCTCCCACGATTAAGAGGGTGGGTGCCTCAACCTTTGGAATGTAATTTATTGCAAGATCAGGACGGCCTCCTCGAGAAACAATCGCTTGGACGTTGTTCGGATTCTTTGCTGCCGCAATAATTGCTGCAGCCGCACCAGTGCTCGCTCCAAAGTAACCTATAGCAAGATTTCTGGTTTCCACGTTTCCTCTGACCCATTCTGTCGCATGTAGAAGTCGATTTGAGAGCATTTCCGTGTCAAATCTGAACTCCGCAGTCAGCATATCGATTCGCTCTTCGTCCTTTGTCAGAAGGTCCATTAACAAGGTAGCGAACCGTTCCCTTTGGAGAACGCTGGCAACGTATCTGTTCCTTGGGCTAAATCTACTGCTCCCGCTTCCGTGGGCAAATAGTACGACCCCCTTTGCACCTTCAGGTGCCACAAGGCTGCCTTCTATGGTTACGTCATCCGCTTGAATTATCACATCAGCTTCTCCCTTTTCTCTAGACGTCTTCATTTCTTCTCCACCATCCAACCGAACAATTAGGTCTTTGCTGAAGACCTTTGAAATTAAAACCGGCAAGAAATGCTTTAAAAATTTTTCATCTCCTTCAACATAACGATGATTATTGATTATATTTTTTGCCCTCTAAAAAAACTTTGCACTATCTCCTTTCCTCTATTACTCGCAAATTACGCCTACTTATAGTACAGCCGACTTTTTACTCTCTATGTCGATCTTCTTATCCCTTCTTTCATCTATTCTGATTGTTGTGTACACTCGCTTTGCGCCCATTTCGAACAGTGCCTCCTTAGTCCTTTCAAAAGCTTTAAAGATTTGTTCAGTTGATTGGGCTTCGATACTTGTAGACATGGCTCCAACCTCAACCTTAAGCCCTGACTTCTTCAATTCTCCTACTGCTCTTTTAACATACTTGCTTAGGCTTGTACCCTCGCCAACTGGCATAATCGCTATATCTGCTACAACGGTCATATCTAGTCAGTGACTAGTTTGCCAGTGAAAAATTTAAATCTTTCTCTTAAATCTGTGCGCATTGGTATAGGCGAATTCGTAAATAGCATTCTAGAAATGTTGTTGTCAATTCACCTCAAAAGTTGAAATTTTTAAAAATAATGGTGTTCACGTTATTCTATGAATATCGCAGGTCTAAATGGTAGTGCATTTTTTGCCTTACCCTTGGGATCGTATATTCCTTGCTGGTTCGAATGGACGATTTCAAGTCTGGTTCCTGTTTCCTTTTCAATATAAGACATGTTCTCTTTGTATATTTCAATTTCTTCGAAGTCTTTAATCTTTCTTATTTCATTAACTACGTCTTTGTCCAATATATTGATGAACTTTATTATCTGAGGAACATATGCCATCAGTTTCTTATCTTTTGTGTTTCCACTTATCTTTTTTATGGCATCTTTTGGGGAAACCCCCTTGCTCTGTTCATCAACGTAATCAAACACCATATTGGCAAGCTCCTTTGGAGCAACGTATATGTGAGCTTTTTTCATATCAGTTTTTGCAATCTTTTGTATCTCCTTTAAATCAGATATTAATGACTCTACAAGTTTATTTTCTGTCTTCAGTATCCTCTCCTTCTCATCTAGGATTATCAGCGGCCACTCTTCTCTAGAAATAAAGGTTTGTCCTCCGATTTTATGCCACAGTTCCTCACAGATGAAGGGAATGAAAGGTGATAACGTCTTTAACCAATAACCTGTTACCAATTCTACTGTGCTTGCTTCCGGTGCTCCAACCTGCTTTACGTACCTCCTTATGGCGTTTTGTATGTCGAAGAAAGCGATCTGGAACGCAGTCTTGGTCTTCATCAGCTCCAAATTTTCAGCCGTAGCAAGCACCATTTCCTTTACTTCGGCTACCAGTAGTTCTTCGAAGAAACCCCTTTCTCTGTTAACAGCTTTTGATCTGAGTTCTAAAACAAGCTCGGAAATAGAAGTTATCTTCTGAAGCATGAGTTTCGGAATGTTCTCGTTCCAATCAGGGTCGTCCATCTGCTCCGCTCCATAGATCAACGACGCTCTGACAACGTCAGCACCATATTTGTCGATTTCTTTTGCTATTGTCGTAAATATTCCTCTAGACTTAGACATCTTCTTTCCGTCTATAGTTATCATTCCGTTGACGCTTATTCCTCTGGGCCAGAGTTTCTTTGGAAAGATTGCGAGATGCTGGAAGAGAAAGAATGTTAGATGATTAGGAATCAGCTCTTTAGCAGAATTCCTGAGATCGACGGGATACCAGTAGAGAAAGTCTTCGTGTATTTTTTGGATTAGTTCGGGCCTTATCCCTGTCTTAGACGATGCTACGTCGACGTTGACTTCTTCCAATAAAACATAATCAAAGAATTCTTGATTCAACTGTTCTGGCAGAATTTCTCTCTCGTTCACATATTTACTTATAATATAATACGCCATATATATTGTTGAGTCGCTAAGCGTCTCCACTATCCAATCCTTATCCCATGGCATTGGGGTCCCCATCCCTGTCTTCCTTGCACAAGGCCAATTGTTAAGCCAGTCAACTGTTGCAAGTATCCATGCTCTTGCTTCCTCAGGTAAAACCGTCATAACCTTGACGTGTTTCCTTACCTCCGCCTTCCATTCCTCGTTGCTATAGTTCAAGAACCATTGGTCACGCAATATTTTGACTATGCACCTTGTTCCACATCGGCATCTAACCAGTTCTGGGAGATCGAATATTTTGTCTCCAAGGCCCTTGGAAGCCAGTTCCTCTATTACCTTCGTTTTAGCGTCTTTGACGGTCATTCCACTGAGCTGTCCACAGTTCCCCTTCATAATTCCAGTATGAAATTCCTTACTGTAGATTGTTTCTGTGGCCTTTGCAGCTCGTTTGTCATGCTGGTCCTTAACACTCAATTGATCCACTATTTCTAACGCGGGATATTCTCCGAATCCTTCTACCCTGATGATAGAAATCGGTTTTATCTTACTAACTATTTCCTTTAATCCTTCAGGGGGCGATTCCTGTATGTCTCTTAATGCCAACCAGTCATAAGGCGCGTGCGCTGGAACACTGTATACAACTCCCGTTCCATAATTTACATCTACAAATGTGGCAGGCAGTATTGGGACACTCTGTTCTGACAGTGGGACAACACATTTCCTACCGACAAGATCCTTTCCCCTAAACGTGTCAAGGACCTCCACCTTCCTGTCCTGGTCGACTATCTTCTGAGCGAATTCTTTGCTGACTATCAGCATGTTACCGTTTATTTGGGCTTTTACGTATTCACCATCGGGTAGAACCCAGACGTTGGTGGTGCCATATATCGTTTCAGGTCTGAATGTAGCTGCTGCTAAGAAGGCATCATCAATTTTAAAAAAAACCACGTAGAACTCTTCAGGAGATACGCCTTCGCCTTCAAGTCGGTCATGGTCTCCTGTAGGGCTCTGATCTAACGGGCACCAAACTACAGGGTGTGACCCCTTAACAACGAATCCCTTAGATCTTAGTTTAAGATACTGCCATTCAACAAACTTGCTGAAGCCTTTGTTATAGCTTGTTGTAAAAAATTCCCTGCGCCAGTCTATAGAGAGACCGAGTCTTTGCAGTGCTATTCTGCTTACTCCTGTGTAATATTCTGCAAGATTGTAAGGAGACGAGAATTTATAAAGTTCCTCTTTTGGTATGCCATCTATCTCTACGAAAGCTCTAATAACCGCTGGATCTCCCTTCATTAATCTTACAGACTGTCCTGCCACAGCCTCGCCAGTCCAGTGCCAGGCAAAAGGAAAAAGGACATTGTACCCTCTCATCCTCTTGTACCTTGCAAAGGTATCAAGCCGAGTGTAGGTAAAAGCGTGTCCAATGTGAAGTGGTCCATTCATGTACGGAAATGGTGCGTTGACGAATATTTTAGGTTGGTCAACTTTAACTTCTGCATCAAATGTTCCATTTCTTGCCCATTCATCTATCCATTTTTTTTCATAGGTATTATCCATTCTAGACCATGCTCTCTACATATCTCATAAGAGCTCCATGTGCTTCTTTAACCTTTTCAACTTCGTTTCCTCCGCCCCTGCCAAATCTCTTATCGCCGCCTCCTGATCCACCTATTACGCCTGCGATTTTCTTTACGATGTCGTTTGCGAAAATACCTTTACGTTGAACCGATTCCCCTGAGAAGACTATAATTTGAACAACACTGTTGGATGGAATCAAAGCAAGGTATAGAAGATCTGGCATCGCTTTTATAGCCTGACTACCCACCTCGATGTGCGTGCTTTCTTCAAGGTCCGGGTCTATTGTAAAGTAGACTTTTATATCTATAATCGGTTCAGCCTTTTCTTTTATATGGGATAGACTAATTTCAGATATTCTTTTACCATATTTTTTGATCTCCTTGTGCAGTTCCTCCTCTTCGAGAAGGTTTTTTTGTAACGTTTCAGGAATCTTCTCCGGCGGAACAAGCAGCTTATTTGACACATCCTTTACTAAATCGGTCGTCGCCTGCACCTTCTCCAAGGCTGCGTCTCCTGAAGCAAAAATAATCCTTTCTACGCCATCCTGGATGTGCTCTACTTTGACTATCTTTATTAATCCGATGTCTCCTGTTCGATCCATGTGCGTTCCTCCACATGCTTCGACATCATGATTTCCGATCTTTATTACTCTGAGCTCTTTTCCTGGTACTGCACCTCCTTGATATAGCCTATAACCGTATTTCTTTTCAGCCTCCAGCCTAGGAAGCTCGTATACTTTAACAGGTATGTTTTCTCTTACGATTTCATTAGCTATTTTTTCTATTTTCTTGACTTCTTCATCTGAAATGTTAGAGTAATGCGTTATGTCGAGTCTGGATTCTTTAATGTCCTTTTGTGCTCCCGCCTGCCATACGTGCTCTCCTAGCACCTTTCTAGCTGCGCCGTTTATAATATGTGTAGAAGTATGGTGTATAGAGAGTGCTATTCTCCTATCTTTATCTACGTGCCCAGTAATTGTTGCGCCAATAGATGGTACGTTGTCTACAGTATGAGCGATTACTCCTCCTATCTTCATTACTTGGGTGACATTTGCTTCCCCTTCTTTCCAAACAATCTTTCCTAGGTCTGAGAGTTGACCTCCACTTTCCGCGTAGAAAGCAGTTCTATCCAAGATTATGTTATTTTTCCATGTAAATATTACTTTAGCCTCAAAATCGAACAGTCTTGTGCTCTTATAGAACAGCTTTTCGGTGAAAGGAATTTTTTCTTTTATTATTACTTCTTCTAACTCGTTTGTCTCTTCCCTTTGAATCTTGGGCGCATGCATCTTAATGATTGACGAGAAGAAGTCGGATGGGATTTCAACTTCTAGGCCGATCTCATTTGCCTTTTCTTTGACCTGCAAGGGGTGTATTCCGTGCGATTCGTAGAATTCTACAAGTGTGCTGTTCGGCACCGTCTTATTATTACCCTTTTTTAACGAAAGTAGGGTCTTGGAAACATATTCTATTTCTCTCTCTAGCGTCCTTTGGTACTTCTTTGTTTCCACATCTGTGAGTTCAATTATTTCTCCTCTAGCCTCTTTCAATTGCTTAAAATGCGGTGACCAATATCTTATTTGGAGCTCCATTAAATCTAATAGTTTATCTTCTTTTGAGAACTCACTTAATGTTCTATAGATTCTCCGAAGTAGCATTCTTGCGAGGTATCCTGTTTTAACATTAGAGGGCACAACCCCTTCGGAAAGGAGGAATGAAAGTGATTTTGTATGATCTAGAACTGCGCAAAGTTTTTCGAATGGCTCAATAGCTTTTCGATATTCTTCAAGACCCATTCCAAGTCTTTCTGCGACTAATTTTCTACTGTTAAACAACAGCTGTGGGAATTCTACTTTAAATGCGCCCGAAAGCCTTCCTGTCTCATATAGTACTTTTTCATCTACATTTATTCCGATCATTTCTGAGAACTTGGGTAGGAGAGGGCCAAATATCGCATGGAATGCTGTTGATTGACCAGTGCTTAACCATGCCCATCTTTCCATCCCGTATCCGGTGTCAACTGTTTTTACAGGTGTGGGGATCCAATTCCCGTTTTCCATCTTATAACACATGAAGACTAAGGTTGAGATTTCGAGCCCATCGATTACAGCCTCTACTGCTGGTCCAGCGTTTCCTCCACCAGACCAAAGGTGTTCCTTGTAGGAGACTTTTTCGCTTTTAACTCCAAAAACTTCTGTTAAAAGTTCATGATGATACGAAACCGTTTGATCCTTCCAATATACTTGATGGTCAGGGTAATTGAAGGCGTGAGCTCCTCCCATTTCAAATATCGTCAGATGTCTTCCCGACGTAATTCCAACATTATCAATATCTTCAAACCTCAAGCAAGGTTGACTTACGACAAGGGGGTTTGCTGGTGGCGGAATCTCCCCGTTTGTAACATATGGTTGAAAGTCGATAATGCTCGCTATTGTAAAGAAGAGGTCGTCTCGCCATCTAGCAACTACAGGACATGGGTTGATGATTTTGTGTCCTTTTGACTTAAAAAAATTAAGAAATGTACTTCTGGTCTTATTTAGATCGAGGTGTATTTTCGTCGGCGGATTATATATGAAACTATTTTCGACACAGGGGCTTTCTCCGCAGACGTCACTAATCTGCTGTGACCAAAAGTAGGAACCACACTTCTTGCATTGTTGTCTAAGAAAATGGTTCTCTTTAAAGTATGTTAAATCGAATTCTTTAACGTCCATAGACATAATAATAATACCCACCTAAAGGAGCGAATATAGTCTTTTCTCTTTTGATTCATGGTGGTAAAATAGATAAAAAGGAAATATTTTAAATAGTGGATAAATTAGCAGTTATGCAGAGCTGAATAAAGATGGAGTACGTTTATGCTGCATTAATATTGCACAAGTTGGGTAAAGAAGTAAATGAGGAGAATGTTTCTAAAGTGATTTCGGCTGCAGGCGTCGAACCAAATCCTGTAAAGGTGAAGGCACTTATTGCTGCACTAGGGGAAGTTAACATAGATGAAGCGCTTAAAGCCGCTACGGTTGTCGCTCCTGTAGTAGCTGCACCTGCAGAAAGGAAAGAGGAAAAGAAGGAAGAAAAGAAAGAAGAGAAGAAGGAAGTAAAACAAGAAGAAGCAGTAGAAGGCTTAGCTTCGTTATTTGGTTAATCCCTCTAATTGAATCCTTTTTCCTTTAGAATATCATATATTGTTATCGCCTTTAGTTGATACTTCGATAACAACTGTTTTACATCATCTTCTGATATGTAATCTGAATTTATTGCAAGATTCTGTGCTTCTAAATAGGCTTTAGCTAAACTTTCTCCAATAGTTTCTCTAGTGTAGTAGTTTGAATTTACTGATATGTTCTTTGCGGAAGCATAAGCTGATACTATATCATTCCTAAACTTGTCCACGTCTAATGCTAGTTCATTATCGCTAACAACGATATCATCTATGAGGGCGTAGGAGATCGAAAGACCAGCCTTTATCGGCTTTATATTCAATCTGTTTAGTAATCCTGCCAACTTCGGTGATATTATATCTCCCCTCCTTGCAACTACTGTATCATTTGCAATCCAGATACTGCCGCCGTCAATCTTAGTTGCAACACTTGCTTCTTTAAATTCGCTTAGAACTGGACCAGGAGCTAATCCTGTGTTACCAGCCGGAATAAGAATCTCTTCAGTTGCTACATCACCTGCCTTTGCAGGTAATGAAATTTTATTCTTAGCCAAAAAAATAGATAAATTGAATGGGTTCTGGTCAGTGAATATTAATAATATTTGTCCAGAAAATTTACTGCTGATCTTTTTAACTCCAGTGAGTTTTGAGCTCTCTAAGGCTTTTAGAGTAACCCTGTTCTTTATGACTATAAACTTTGCCTCTTCTCTAAGTATCTTCCTAAGCATCATAAGCTGTACTGATCGGACTTTCTCAAGTTTTGCCAAGCATAGATACCTGTACTGTTTTGAAAGTGAAGAAATCTTGGTGAACAGTTGCTCCTTCTTAGCTGGATATTTTGTCCTCTTACTCATTCCCTAACACCCACCAACATGCTTTGAGGTTTAGACATTGTGAGCTTTACGAAAATCTTCTTGGTGTTCTTCTCACCTTGCGGCAATTTTTTTTCAATGGCGCTGTAAACTGCAAGTATATTTTCCGCAACTTGATCATCAGAAAGCTCTTCAATGCCTACCTTTGATGCTACAGAAAGCTGGCCTCTAGTTCTTACTCTCACCGAAGATCTAAATCTCGCTATAAGGTTCTCTATAGGTGCTGTAGAGGGCACCGGTGTGGGCATCTTGCCACCTGGGCCCAAATACTGGCCAAGGGCTTTACCGATTCTAGCCATCATAGTTGGATCCGCGCAGAAGAAATCATACTCTTTAGACAGACGTTTAGCCTCTTTCTTGTTGCCTTGAAGTCTGTCCAACTGCTCTGGTTCTACGACAAGATCTGCTCCAGCTCTTCTTGCTCTAAGCGCTAAATCTCCTCCGCAGATAAAGCAGATTTTGGCTTGGTTGCCGGAATAATAAGGAAGTTGTACTACTTCATTTATTGTTATGTTCTGCTTCTTGAAGTCGATATCTTTAAGTGTAATCACTGTTTCAAAAGACTGTAGAAAATTTCGTTTAACCGTATTGCTTCTTACAGTCTTAATCAATGATACAATTTGATTTTTGGTAAGCAATTCAACTCACGGACATTTAATCCAAAAGTGCTTCTTTTTAAGATTTTGCTTTCCCGTTCTCTTCTTTTAGTTTTTCGTCGTAGAGTCCCTTCTTTACCTCATCTAAAACTTGCTTTGGTGGTTTATCATCAACTTTTAGGCCCATACTTACACATGATCCTAAAACTTCACCAACAGCCGACCTCGTTGTTGCCGAATAGGATTTCTGTATACAGATTTTAGCAACTTTGATAAGCTGTCCAAATGAAATGTTTCCGACGTAGTCCTTTCCTGACGTGCCCGCACCCTTAGGTATTCCCGCTTCCTTCACCAATAAAGCTGATAGGGTTGGTATACCCACTCTTATGTTGAAAGCTTTAGTTTCAGTATCTACTTCAACAAATACAGGTACCCGCATACCCGCATACTCCTTTGTAATATCATTGATTTCCTTGACTATGGCAACAACGTTGACGCCCAGAGGACCAAGCGCGGGCCCTAACGGGGGGCCTGCATTAGCTTCCCCTCCTGTTATCAACACATTGACGACTTTCTTTTCACTCATTTTTCTCACCTATTTTTTTGAAGACTTTAAGTAGCTTGAATCTACCGTCAAAGACAGTGGGTAAGGGGCGTCTAAAAGCATAACAGTTACCTCCATTTTTGATAAGTCAATTTTTGTCATTTTAGCTTTCATTCCTTTGAATGGTCCCATAACGATGTCAACAACTTCTCCCACGGTATATTCTGTTATAGCAGGCTTCTTTATCAGTAGTTTCTCAAAATCTTCTACTTTGAGAAGCCCTGGAACTAGTTCCTTAACATGTTTAATACCCGAAATAGCTTCTCTAACATCCTGCCCACTTTTGGATTCGATTATTAGATACCCTTTCTGAGAGGTAAGGTATATTATGCTATAGGTTTGGATCTTGTTTAGAATAGAATTCCTGTAGATAAAGTTTGCCGTATTTTCTTCTTGCCCTCCTGTCGTTCTTATAGCAAAAAATTGATTTTCCATATATCAGCTCTACACCTTTCCTAGTGAAATAAAACTCGCTATGACCTTAATTATAAAACCGATTCCTCCAACTACTCCCATGCCCAATAAAACTAATTTAAGGTAGAGTTTGAACTCTGCAAAGGTAGTTTTCTTGGTCAGCCTTAATGTGCTGGCATACGACTTTAGGAGGCTCCTTAAGCCCATTTAAATCACAGCTCATAAAACCCTTCTTTTACATATTATTATATCTTTAAAGCTTCTATTGCGTATCTGTCAAAGAAGTCTTGTAGACTCCTGTACTGTTTTGATGAAAGTCCCTTTTTGTCGACGAGTGCCTTAGGTTTATTGAGTAAACTTCTCTCAAATAACGAAAGTAACAGCTGCTCATCAAGGTTTTCGAGCAGGGCGTATTTTGGAACTATATGACCTATTGCTATGCGCTCTTTCCTCAAATAGTTCGAGAAGGCCGTCGCATAATGTCCGCCTCCGAATCCAACAAAAGCGTCAACTTTCTTAGGCTTTTCTGTTAGAGTTTTGAATAGAGCTCTTGCGACCATCCCTCCTAAAAACTTGTTATTCCATCTTTCCTCGTCACTTCCTATTTCAACGAAGAAGAGTGGTCTATTATTTTCTGTGGGGCCATGATGAGTTACTTCCATCGATAACGTTATGTTGTCCTTTTCTGGTGTCTGATATAGTTCTGTCAGATTGCGATAATATTCTGACATATACCATGGATTTGTATATGAGATGTGTTTAGGTTTCCCTCCCAGTATTGCTTCATCTTGTAGGTTTCCTGTAGGATGCACGATCAAAGAATTCACTTTTTTTTCGCTCTGATGTTTTGCTAACATGATTATAAGATCTGATTCGTAAGGTAGAGCGATTTGATCTAAGAAGATGCTTTCAACGTTAATTTGCAGTAGCCTAAAATCTCCTTTTTCTAAAACTGCTTTTCCACAAAATTCTTCTGCTGTTTCCTCAAGCTGGAATTCTTCTGAAACCCTTTGGGCTATATTTACTCCTGCGGGATCTGTGGTCGATGCTATGAAGTTTATCTTCAAAACTTGATTGCACTTTCTTGCAAGAGTAGAAGGCATATTATTGCCTTTTGTACGTGAAGCCTATTCTCCGCTTCATCGAAGACGACCGAATTCTCGCCGTCTATTACCTCGTCCGTTACCTCTTGGTTCCTGTGTGCAGGAAGACAGTGCATGAATATAAAATCGTCCTTGGCATTCCTGACAAGCTTTCTGTTAACCTGATACTTAGGTAGAAATACCTTAAGTCTTTCTTCCCTCTCTTTTTCCGAGCCCATAGAAACGAACGTGTCTGTATAAACGATGTCTGCATCCTTTACCGCCTCATTAGGGTCATCTAATACCGCTATCTTATTCTTAGATTTTTCAGCGGCTTTTTGAGCGAATTCAACAGCATCATTACATGGCTTGAAGTTAGGTGGACATGCAGCGTAAACATTCATCCCTGCGAGTGCTCCCCCTATGAGTAGTGTGTTACAGACATTGTTGCCGTCACCTACGTACGATAATTTTAGACCCTGCAGTCTTCCTTTTTTCTCTTTTATTGTCTGCAGATCAGCTAATATCTGACAGGGATGATAGAGGTCAGAGAGGCTATTTATTACCGGAACCGTCGCCGCTTGAGATAATTTCATAACGTCATTATGTTCGAAGACTCTCGCTGCAATAACTTCAACGTAGCGAGAAAGGACTCTTGCGGTATCTTCGATCGTTTCCCCCCTTCCCAGCTGAAGCTCATTTGATGTCAGGTCAATGCAGTGTCCTCCAAGTTGGTACATTGCCTCATTGAAGCTTATCCTTGTCCTTGTGCTTGGTTTCATGAATATCGAAGCTAAAGTTATATTTTTCAGCAAAGGCGGATAAACCTCATTTTTTCTCTTCTCCTTCAACTTTTCTGAAAGTTCTATAACTTCAAAAACTTCTTTCGCGTCAAGCTCCATTAGAGAAAGTAGAGATTTACCTTTAATCATTTTATTCGCATATACCTCTTTCTAGAAATTTAAAAGCCTTTAACTGGATGTAAAAAGTAAATCTACAATCTTTTCAGGAACGAATTCTTTGAGATCATCGTAACCCTGCCCTGTTCCAATATAAAGAATTGGTTTCTTTGTGGCGTAAACTATTGAAATCGCACTTCCCCCCTTAGTATCCGCATCTGTTTTGGTTAGAATTACGCCATCGAAATTTGTGTATTTGAGAAACTCTTTACTTTGAGAGACAGCGTCGTTCCCTGCTAAAGAATCCCCTACAAAAATCTTTAGATCTGGGTTGACCACTCTAACGATCTTCAAGACTTCTTCCATTAGGTTCTTGTCCGTCTGTATTCTTCCAGCGGAATCTATTAACACGACATCTATTTTATGTGTCTTGGCATATATCACACCATCCCTTGACACAGCAGCCGGGTCAGCACCGTATCTTTGTTCTATTGTTCTAACACCCAACCTACTAGCGTGTTCCTTTAACTGTTCTATTGAACCGGCTCTGTGGGTGTCCCCGCAGACTATAACTAAAGAAAATCCTTTTTTCTTTAAAAGATTAGCGACTTTAGAAAGCGTGGTTGTCTTACCTGTCCCATTTATGCCTAGGAAAAGGATCACATATGGGGTTCCACCTTCCTTTATGGCTTCTGCCTTTTTAACTAAATCTATTTTGGGGATTTCTTTAAAAATTTCTAGAATCGATTGTTTTAGGCTATCTTGAACGAATCTCTTTACTTCCGAAGACGGAACCTTTTTCCCGACAATCTTGCTTTTAAGGTTCTTGACTATTTCTTCTGCTACTTCGTATGCGACATCGCATTCGAGGAGAGATAATACTAGTTCATTCAGTATAGGATCGAGGTCTTTAGCGTTAAGTTCTTTTGTAGAAAGAGTTGAAACTATCGCCGAAAAAGTGTTCTTTAGCTTCTCGAACAAAGTTTATCCACTTTGTCTTTTCCTTATTGTGCCTTCTACGTTTTCTCTTAATCTTTGAAGTGTGTAGGCTGCCTGTTGTTTCTGCTGGCCTAATTCATTTAAGGCACTCCTAATTTCACTCTTTTTTTCCTGTAAAAAAATTTGAGCATTTTCAAGGTTTTTCTCTATCACTATGTTTTGGCCTACATTCACAAGCACTTTTTCTGTAACACCCATAGTGCTTGGCGCATACATTCCTCCACCTATATATACCATCGATTCAAGGTTTTTCCCTTTCGTTAATTCCTCGATCGTGTCTTCAGCATTCTGAACATCATTCAAAGTAGACATGGCGACATTCTCCCTGTTTGACAGATCCTCTAAATATTCTTCAAGATATCTTATCTGCATTACTTTTGTCTGAAGGTCTTGGTCTTCGTCTTTAATACTCATATCCTGTGCAAATGTAGTTCAAAAATGTAGGTTAAAAGTGTTTTCAATTATCCCTATTTGAATGTCGTTGATAGGTTAAGTAATTCCGTCCCATTTGTTAGGCTTCCAACAATTATTCCTTTTGAGTTTCCAAGTATTCCTGAGGAAACAAAGGGCACACCGTTATTTATAGTGCAAGGGATCACGTCCGTTTTGAGAATCGATTTTATCTCTTGAATTTCCTTCTCCGAGGTAAGAGGATGTACTAATGTTCCAGCGTTTGTACAAAAAATAAGGGATCCTACTGTTAAATATCCAGCTATATTCATGCGTTCAACAGGCACGCCTAGCACATCTTGGATCAGCTTAACGTGGGTCGTAGAAAGGAGGTTTGACGCTACTCCACCGAAGTCGTTTACAGCGACTAGGTTTCCTATTGCGTTGTAGTTTGAAGGAAAACGTTCGACATTCATGCCTGTCTCAGTCTTTAAACTCTTGAGTTCATCTTCTTCTATAAACCGGGATACAAGTATGCCGCTGCTGTTCATAGCAGTTAGAGGGCCAATGATCCTCAAACCATCTATTGACGTATGAACACAAGGGACTTTAACGGATGAAGAAAGTTTATCCGCTTTAGTCGGAGCTAACCCTTTTGGTACTAAAATAGCTTTTTCGTTACATTTAAGGAACACTCCAATATTACTTGACCTATATACATCTAAAATATTTATCTCCACATTCCATCACATTTTCATTTTTCGATATGTCTGTCATCTAGTAGCTTTTTCAATTTGTTATATCATCTCGTTTGGCGAATATATTCTGCCACAGTATTTACATCTTAGTAATGGTGGATCCTTTGAAGGCAAATAAAATTTGGTTTCAACATTTTCACCTGAATTGGTGATGCAATTTAGGTTAGGGCACTTGAACATTCCAATAAATTCTTCAGGCAATTCAAGCGCCCTTTTTTCGACAACCCTATAATTTTTAATAATATTAACCGTTGCATGTGGAGTTATCAGCGAAATTTTGTTTGTAGTTTCTGGTGACAAATAAATATTCTCGATTTTTATAATATCTTTCCTGCCAAGTTTCTTGCTGGGCACGTTAATAGCTATAGTTATGACTTTGCCCTCAGAACCACTGATTCCAAGTATAGATAACACGTGTAATGCTTTTCCCGCTTCTATATGATCTATCACTGTTCCCTCTAATATCTTCTGCACGATAAGTTCCTTTTCGGACATTCCGCTCCCTTATGTACTCCTAATCAGCCCATATATTTTTATTTTAACTTGTCGTATCTTGTTGGAGATGGCTAAAATTAATCCATTTAAAAGCAAAGACGTGATATCAATTAAGGACTTTTCTAGAAAAGATTTGCTATATCTTTTCAAGAAGGCTGACCAGATAGAGAAGATGCCTGACGATATTAGAATGCATCTTCTTGACGGTAAAATCCTCGGATATCTTTTCTTTGAGCCAAGCACTCGGACTAGGTTAAGTTTTGAAGCAGCTATGTTATGGCTTGGCGGTGGCGCATTAGGCTTTGCAGAACCGAAGTTCTCTTCAGTAGAGAAGGGTGAAAACCTTGCTGACACGATTAGGACGGTAGAAAATTACGTTGATGTTCTTGTAATGCGGCATTCTAAGGATGGTGCTGCCAGTTTTGCTGCTGAAGTCGCCAAAAAACCTGTCATTAATGGTGGCAGTGGTACGGAAGAGCATCCAACTCAGGCTATGTTAGACCTCTATACAATAATCAAGGAGAAGGGTTCCATTGACGGTTTGAAGATTGGGTTATTTGGTGACCTAAAATATGGTAGGACGGTCTACTCGCTTCTATACGGTCTCTCTATGTTCAATGTAGAAGTTAAGCTGATATCTCATCCTATTCTGAGGGTTAGAAGAGAGATACTCTTCGATCTTGAAAGAAAAATGAAGATCTCTGAACACGAGAATGTGGAAGAAGTCTTGCCCGACCTTGACGTCCTCTATGTAACTAGAATTCAGAAAGAACGTTTCCCTGATCTTGCGGAGTACGAGCGCTTAAGAAGTTCCTATTTTGTAGATCTGAAAATGCTCCTGAAAGCAAAGAAGGATCTAATACTGTTACATCCATTACCTAGGGTGGATGAAATATCTCCCGAAGTCGATGGCTCTCCGCATGCAAAATACTTTAAACAGATGCTTAACGGAAAAATTTTGCGTGCGGCACTTTTGGCTTCGATCCTTAACGTGGATTTCCAATAGGAAAAGGAAAAATAGTGGTCCCAAGCTAAAGGCAGAGTGTGATGAGACTAATCTGCACTGAGGGTAGGACACGCCCTGTGAAGAAATGCATCTCAACTGAGATAAAAATAAGAGTTTTCGTATAGTGCTATATGGTTGAGACAGATAGTAAACGTTTATCATGCTAAGGAATAGGTTTAAAAAACCATTCTTCAAAACTAAGAAAGGAAGCAGGGGTCGCCTAGCCTGGTCAATGGCGTGAGGCTTAGAACCTCATCCCGCAGGGGTTCGTGGGTTCAAATCCCACTCCCTGCACCAATTCCTTCTTCAACGCCTATGTCACATGGGTCTGAACTCGTTTTATCAAATTTAAAATATTAGAGATGATGATGCTAAATACATGAAAGTACAGGTAATAGGTCTAGGCAATGTCGGAAGAAGCCTAATTCAGTTGATTGCAAAAGAAGATGAGCATCTGAAGTCACTTGGTTTTAATTTGCAATTTGTTTCGATTTCCGACTCAGGAGGCTCTGCAATAGATGAACGTGGTCTTGATCTAAATGAAGTTTTGAAGTACAAGAAGGTAGGATGGACTGGTTTTAAGAAATATAAAAAAGGGTCCACCGCTCTCGATACCATAAAAGGTATCAAAAGTGATGTTGTAGTCGAATTGACTGCTTCAACTCCTACCGGTGAACCAGGTCTCTCGCACATTAAAGCCGCATTATCTTCTAGAAAGAATGTTGTTACAGCAAATAAGGGTCCTCTAGTAGTCGCTTTTAATGAACTTGTTCAAAAGGCCAAAGATAATAATGTTAAACTTCTTTACGAGGCGACAGTCGCCGTCCATGTTCCGGTGTTTTGTCTTCTAAGCTCTTGTTTTATAGCCGACGAAGTTTTAAAGGTTGAAGGCATATTAAACGCTACAACAAACTTTATAATAGGTGAAATAGAATCAGGTAAAAGCTTCAACGGAGCTCTCGACGCCGCCATTAAAGCGGGATGGGCTGAAGTAAACTATGCCGATGATGTCGACGGCGTCGATGCAGCGAGAAAGGTAGTAATACTAGCCAATTTCCTATACCACAAAAACTTTAATCTAGAAGACGTCAACGTTGAGGGAATAAGGAAAATTGAGCCAATGATAAGGGAGGCTACAAAATCGAATAAGAAAGCTAAGTTGATATGTGAAATAATAAAGAATAACGACAAGATCCGGATGAATGTGTCACCCAAGGTTATACCAATGGACGATCCTTTAGCTACAGTAAATCATGGTAACATGGGGGTTAAGTTCACTTTCAAGACGTGTCAAGAAGTGTTTGTTTCCGCTCAGTTTACAAGTACCATGCAAACTGCCTACTCTATACTTAACGATATTCTGAAGGTTGAAAAATCCAACTGCAACTGTCAATAGACGAAGGTGGCGGACTCGATGGGATTTAAACCATTGTGGGTCTAAATCCATAACTTAAAGTTTCCCTTCCGTTCGGATGAAAGTCATGACCATCAGTTCTACACTGCGCCATTTTTGTTTACGTTTTCGTTCGCTCCTGACCAAACGTTAGGAACAAAGACCATGCCGCTGCTGCAAAGCTAATCGCAGCTAATAACGAATCTCTGAATATTGAAAATGGTGATAGAGGAAATCCAAGCGAACTCTCCACGAAGACCCACGCAAGCAAGACCAAAAGCAACAATGGGACTACGAAGAATCGAGGCCGAAACCTCTTTACAAGAAAGAAAACCAGCATCGGTATCCCCGCTATCTGCCATATCCGAGATATCAGAAGCGCATTGCCCGCGCTATTGAGCAAAGAGTTTTGCGAAGATGCGCCGACATCAACTGGTATCAAGCCTAGGCTGAAGAGTATTGAAAAAACAAACGTGGCGACAAGCACGTAGGAAGTTACTTTCCATTCCATCCCAGCCGATCTCCTCGCTTGAGGAGAAGCGAGGTTGGCTAAAAGTTTTTTGCACCGAGAGCAAAGCGGGCTCGGTGGTTTTCTGACCCTTAATTAAGTGCAGATACCTGATTATTTATTTTTATTATATATTGTATTGCATTCAACTTTTTTAGATTCCCTATATTTGCGTGCGTGTGCTCCCCGTAAATAAACAAAGGGCTACCTTGGAAAAATTCTAATAACCTCAAGATAGCACAGGAGCTTGAAGATTTTTTAAAGTAGACCAATTAGCACAATTTTTTAATCCTAAGTATCAGTTAGAAGGAAGGTGTGTTAGTGTGTCCCTTAAATCAGATATGAAAAACTTATAAACGATATACGATATAAATCGCTAGACTCCTATGAAAGTTGCAGAAGGCATATATTTTATTCCATGTCCTATCGATGATCCTTTATCTTTCACAGGCTCTGTTGCAATCATCGGCGACACGATAACTATAGTAGATACTGGAATGCCAAATTCACCTGAACAGGCAATCTTTCCCTTCATAAAAAGCATAGGAAGAGATCCAAAAGAGATCAAACATATAGTTTTGACGCATTGCCACTTCGATCACGTAGCTGGGGTAGGCGAAATAAGGAAGTTTTCTGGAGCAGAGGTTGTAATACACGAAGATGATTACCCATACGTTAAAGATCCTGATCTGATTGATTTGGATCTGAGTTCAAGGTTTCCTGATATTCTAATAGACGAACGTCAGTCAAAATTCGATCCAGTGTTGGATTGCAGGATAGTGAAAGATAAAGACATTTTGAAGTTTAGTGGCCACGAATTTCGGATCGTACATGTTCCAGGCCACTCGGCTGGATCGATATGTTTTGTAGAATCTAAACTTGGAGTGTACATTGCTGGAGATTCGGTTCAGGGAAAAGGAGGCGGTACAAGTCCTTTTATTTTCTATAATGCTGAAAGATACGTTAGGTCGATGGAAATGCTAAGGCATGAGCGTATCAATTTCCTTGTTCTCGCGCATCCGTTTGCCCCTTTCTATAAGGGTGTATTATCAGGGGAGCAATGCCAGATTTATGTGGAGGCAAGCATTAAAGCAGTGAATGAATTGTCTTCTAAAGTTCTCCAGGTACTCCATAAAGCTCAGAAGCCAATGAGCCTTACTGAAATATATCAAAAGCTTCCAAACACTGTTGAAGTAACTGTCGGCTCTATTCTAGAGAAGCTTCTCTCGGAGAAAGTTGTATCGGTGTCTAAAGATACTCTACAGTGGTCTTCATATTAGTGTCTCCTTATGCAATACTCTCTAACAAAGTCTTTTTTCAAAACCAGTCTGGGACTTTGAGTTACCTTAACTTAAATAGACATTAATGTTATCGACAAACAACAGATTTTCGATGTAGACAAGGATCTAAAGTATCCGAATTTGATCGTGCATGTTACAGGTTTCAGTAAACACTTTGTCAGTTTATTGAATTTCGAGGAAACTGGAAGAACATATAAAAAAAAGGTAGACAATTATGAAAAATGGAGGGAATGGTGGAAACCACTTATCTTGAAGACAATTGAAGATGGAAGGGCAAGTTTTGATATGAATAAATCAGTTGAAGGGGATGATATGGATGGTATTAAGCCTGAGGGTAGTAGTAAGGATTAACGGAGGGGATGAATAGTGTTAAGTAGAATCGAACTTTTCTTCTTAAAGGGAGAGCTGAACGTTGTGGGAAATGTTAACTATGAACGTGTGTTGACTTGCAGGATAAAGAAGAAGGTAGAAAAGGGGATGAGGGAGTTGGAGGAGACAGTACCACTATTATCTCTAAAGCCACAGCTGAGGGAGTGGATAGGCAATTATGGAATTGCTGTAATCGAAAAAAAAGAGTATAGTATAGATGGAGGGGAAATGAATCTCTCTCAAAGCGTTAAAGCGGGCCCGGTGGGATTTGAACCCACGGTCCCCGGCTTCGCAGGCCGATGCCTTAATCCGTACTGGGCCACGGGCCCATATCTCATTCTCACTATTTCCTTAAAAATGCTATCATGTATTTTCACAGACTTCTAAGATGAGTTTAGATTTGTCTATTTTATTCTGCTCCGACCGGTTAACATATTATCTAAGTTGGGGACGTTTAATCGCTTTAGTTCCTTAATTAAATCGGAAAACGTTCACCACTTTGGGTCAATCAAAAAAAGCTGATTAGAAAAGTTAATTCTAAAGAAAACGTGCTTTCTTTAACTCTCCGTTGACTTTGTTAAATTCTTTGAAGGTGTCTTTTAGTGAAATCGGCGCCTTTCTCTGCATATATTTACCTGAAATAAAAAGGGCCCATCCAACCGCATCTGATATTGTCGGATCGGGCAACGCTACCAAAGCGATGCCGAAGTTAGAAATTTTTTTGCCAACATTTGTTGAATGAGTAATGTTATACACTCTGGGCTTTAGAGAATTCGAGTCTATACAAGAACCTGTTTTTTTTAAAAAAGAATAATGTTCATCATATTCAGTAGACACTTTTTTAATTTTATTGACCTTGTCTGAGGGCTTGTGCATTATTGTACGTGAATATATTGTCTGTTAATTAAATCACTAAAGGTTCGAAAAATATGGTTTAACGTCAAAAAAATTTTAGCATAAAAAAATTATTGTTCATCAAGTGTTGAGAGCAGTATGGTTCTTGCTTTATCAATACCTAAGTCGACAAGGTATGGACCTAGTCTTGGACCACTTTCCGTACCTAACAGAATTCTATATAGGAGCTTGAAGAAATCCTTCGGTTCCAACGAATGTTTTCTTGCTACCTCGAAAACCGCGAACTGTATCTGTTTGGGATCTAGTGTATTAAGGCTTTCCAGGAATTCGTTCACAAGCTGTTTTTCGCTATCATTTAGGAACACCTTCTTTCTCTCGACTGCCTGCATTTCTTTAGACCATTTTAGTGCCATTCCAATTTTCTGTGTTAGTCCTGGGTCTACTTCCTTTATCATCCCATACTGCTTAAGCTTGTTGCTTACATATTCTATTTCTTTACCTTCAGGTGCAACTGCGCACAGCTGTACGAGTAGAGAATATGGAACATGCTGTGAAGGTTTTTCCGGAGGACGTAGTAGGTTGATGTACTCGTACAGCCCCTTTGTCTTGGCGTCCTTCATGTCCTCGGACTCCTTTTTACTAAAATAGAACTGCTCCAATTGATCCACTTCGTCCATATAGGTCGGTATATCCGAAACTGAAAGAGTCCTCGTACCAACTATTCTCTTGTAGAGTAAAAGTAAAAGCGATTGAGTTGTCCCATACTCCAACCATGTCTGGGGAGTGAAGACGTTTCCCGCCGACTTGGATATCTTCTTCCCTCCTTTATCCAGGAACATTTCATATCTGACGTGATATGGGTGAGGATAGTTCAAGATGTTGTCAGACACCCAGTCATTGACCTTAACCGAATCGGCGATGTCTTTACCGTATGCTTCATATCTTATATCGAGAGCAGCCCACCTTGCTGCGAACTCAACCTTCCAAGCAAGCTTACCGTGAGCTTCTGTAACCCTTACCTCGCCTTTATGGCCGCATCCTTGTATAAATTTCTTCCTTATCTCAGCTCCTTCACATTTGTATGACACTTTTTGGCTGCCTTTATCGTAGCTTATAGCTTTTGGAAGATATATTCTGCCACAATTTTCGCATATCGGAAAATATGGTAGCTGTTCTTCATATTTAGTTTGCCCTGTTATTTCTTCAATAGCTTTACCTATCGCATCCACTTTTTCTAAAATTTTCACTATCTGGGAATTGTAAGCGCCTCTACTATAGGCGTCGTGTCCGCTCATGAATGTATACTTGATGCCGCACATGTCCATGGCGTCCATAAGCATGGAGCTCATGTGTGACCCATAGCTTTCATGGCATTTGAAAGGATCAGGTATCGTAGAGACAGGATACGCTAAATAGTTGCTTAACCAATCGGGCAGACCGTAGGGTACCTTTCTGAGCCCGTCCATATCGTCTGAGAAGGCTATAAATTCTGACTTGTATCCAAGATTTTCTATGGCAAACTGAACAGCCGCTGCTCTTGCGGCATCCGCTAAACTGCCTACGTGGGGAATGCCGGAAGCGCCGAGCCCGCTCTCGACACGTATTAGATTCAGCGGCCTGTTAAGGCTCTTCTCTCTCTCAATAACCTTATAACCTACTAGGTCTATCCATGTACCTTTCCCTATTATTCTCATCTATATAGGGGAAAAATTAGGGATGTAATAAAGAATTTGCTTTACCTGTAGTACGGTTTTATCTCCTTTTCCGGTATCTTTCCTTCTTTTGTAGAGCGAACTCTATTTATCGCTTCATCAACATGTTTCTGTGTTATGATAGCCTCATCGGCGTGCTTCTTAGCGTCTTCAGGTGAAGGATACCTTGAGATGTACTCTTGAACAATTTGTGACACCGCAGTATTCGCCACCGACGCAAGATCAGCTCCTGAGAAACCATCGGTCGCGTCAGCGATCCTCTCGATATTAATTTCTGGAGCAAGAGGCTTACCTTTGAAATGTATCTCAAGAATCTGTTTCCTCGCATCCTTGTCTGGTAGAGGAACAAATATTAGTTTGTCGATACGTCCGGCCCTAAGCAGTGCGGGATCAACCATGTCTATGCGGTTCGTTGCCCCAAGGACGATAACGTCGTGAAGCTCCTGTATTCCGTCAAGTTCTGTCAGCAGCTGGCTGACGACCCTCTCTGTTACCATGCTTTCTCCTAGACCATACCCTCTGACCGGAGCCAGTGAATCGATTTCATCAAAGAAGATTATACACGGCGCAGCCTGTCTACCTTTTCTGAATACTTCACGTATGCCCTTTTCTGATTCACCCACCCATTTTGATAAGATCTCCGGTCCTCTGACACTGATGAAGTTGACCTCACTCTCTGTCGCGACTGCTTTAGCCAACATGGTCTTGCCTGTGCCTGGTAAACCCCATAACAGCATCCCTTTTGGCATCACGTACCCGACTTTCTTGTAGACTTCAGGGAAACGTAGAGGCCATTCAACCGCCTCCTGAAGCTCCTTCTTTACACTCTCAAGTCCACCTATTTCAGCCCATTTAACGTTAGGTGTCTCCAAGAACACTTCCCTTAGTGCGGAAGGCTGCACATCTTTCAAAGCCTTCTCGAAATCGGACATCGTAACTTGCAGCTTCATCAGCGTTTCATAGTTTAATCTTTCCTCTTCAAGTTTAAGCTCGGGCAGAACCCTTCTAATAGCCTTCATGCCGGCTTCTTTGCAGAGGTACTCCAGGTCCGCCCCTACAAAACCATGTGTAATAGCGGCGAATCTTTCGATGTCAACATCTTCCGCGAGAGGCATGTTCCTTGAATGGATCTGTAAGATCTCTAACCTTCCCTTCTTGTCAGGAACTTTTAACTCAATTTCCCTATCAAAGCGGCCAGGTCTTCTTAATGCAGGATCAATCGCATTAGGTCTATTCGTTGCTGCTATGACTATAACCTTTCCTCTTGCCTCAAGACCATCCATAAGTGATAAAAGCTGGCTTACTACTCTTCGTTCAACCTCTCCGGTAACTTCTTCACGTTTAGGTGCTATAGAATCGATTTCGTCGATAAAGATTATAGATGGAGCCTTCTCTTTAGCTTCCTTGAATATCTCCCTTAATCTTGCTTCTGATTCGCCGTAATATTTACTCATTATTTCGGGTCCACCAATACTGGCAAAGTTTGCGTTGCTTTCATTTGCAACCGCTTTAGCCAGCAATGTTTTACCTGTTCCCGGTGGGCCAAATAGCAATACACCCTTTGGAGGCTCTATTCCTAGGCGCTCGAAGATTTCAGGATGTCTTAGGGGTAACTCTATCATTTCACGCACTTTCTGTATTTCATCCTTAAGACCGCCTATGTCTTCGTATGTGATTTGCGGAACACCCTTCAAGGCCTCCCCTCTTTCTGAGATCACAAACTCGGTTCTCTTGGTAATTACAACAGAATCCACATTTGGAGCAATTGAGATTACGTTGAAGATCAACTTACTGCCAAAATATGGGACCATAATATTGTCTCCTTTTGTAACAGCAAGACTCTCAAGAACTTCTGCAAAGTACCTTTTATCTAAAGGAGGATAACCTTCAGGTGGTATAAGAGTGATCTTTTCCGCTGGAAGGGCATTAATTTTCCTTACCATGACCGTGTCTCCTAAAGGAACATCTGCGTTATTTCGTGTGATACCATCGATTCTTATGATGTCTTTTCCTTCATCGGATGGGTGCACTGGAAGAACTTTTGCAACAGTTTTCTTTCTACCTCTAATTTCTATTACGTCACCTGTATGAGTTTGTAGAAGGTCCATAATTGAATAGTCTACCCTAGCTATTCCACGGCCTACATCGCGTGTATAAGCCTCCATAACCTGAAGTTTTATTAAATCGCTCATGTCCGTCACCACTATTACTAAATGATGTTTATATTTGTAAACCCGTCTTTAAATTCCTTAAGTTTAAATTTTACAGTCAAGATTCCGTTCTTGAATGCACTTAATGCAGAAGACGTCTCCACTTCCGAATCAAGAATTACTTCTGCATTATATGATCGATCTTCGTTCTTGGCATCAAGCACCAGTTTATTCGTTGAAGATTTAAGCTGTATTTCTTCCTTTTCAATTCCTGGCAATTCGAAGATAACAACGAGCTCCTTCCTTTCCTTATCAATGTACTGATCGTAAAAGGGAGTCCTTACGTCTTTAGATTGCATAAGGCTGTCTCCAAATTTCGTTAACTTCGGCATGCCATTATCATTCATCTGTATTGAAAAGCCATAAAATCTTGGTTTATCAAGTTCCTTTACATCCTCACTTCTGAGAAGTATTCTCATCGATTTCTCAACGTCCTCCAGAGCGTTATCTATCATCTCTTCCAGTTCTTCAAAGAAGTCTTCATATTTTTTATTGTTGCTTTCCTCTTCCATTTCTTACCACCGGTTAATTAACCAAAGGTTAACTTTATAAAGGTTTCTCTATCATATACTGTTGATGGGTAAGGATAGCATCAAACAGCTCTTCCAAATTATCGGAACATACAATAGGTTCAAAATGTTAGAGATGCTTTGCAAGAAACCATTGACAATGAATGAATTAGCTAA
Source organism: Nitrososphaeria archaeon (assembly GCA_963752255.1). Lineage (GTDB taxonomy): Archaea > Thermoproteota > Nitrososphaeria > JACIWG01 > JACIWG01 > JBEKIG01. The sequence continues at coordinate 148,078 of CAVVXT010000014.1, forward strand.
AATGCTTAACATCTCTGTACCGGCAGTTTTAAAAAATCTTACAACGTTAGAGGGAATAGAGATTGTAGCCTCCAGAAAATATTGAAGGTACAGAAGGTCGGCCAAGGAAGGTCTATTATCTGACCCAGAAGGTCATTCCAAAGATCATTATTGATGACGAAATTGAGGCGATTGAATTCTACAGAGTGAAGCCAAAACCTGGAAAAGAGGAGGTTGTAGATAAAAAAGACCTTGAATTAAGAAAGACAGTGCTTAAAATAAAGTTGAAAAGATTGGAGAGGAAGAGGTTAAAGATCATTAAAGAACTTGAAAGATTAGATAATGTTAGGATGTAGTTCCCCGATCAAGTTTATAAGATAAATCTGAACCAAGGTCCTAATGAATGAAGACTATTTTAGCACCAATGATGACGGATACTTTAGTGAAGGTATCAAAGTACTGCATGATTCTATAATAGATTTGGGTAAGACTCTAATTATTGCACCAGAAGGGCTACAGAGTTTTGCAAGCATGAGTCTAACTTTTCACAAGTCTCTTGGAATCTTAAAAACGGTAACGAAAAATACTCTAGCTTATGTGGTATCGGGTAGTCCTGCTGACACTGTCATACTTGGAATCCATTCCATTTTTGAGCAAAATCTGATATTGTTATCTCAGGAATTAATTATGGAGACAATTGCACATTCCAAGACTGTTCCACGAGCGGTATAGTTGCAGCCGCGATCGAGGGGGCGACAAACAAAATACCTAGCATAACTTTCTCAATGGTTGTTCCAGAAACGGCCATTTTCTTTCTTCACTAATGGATTTGAGTTTTGAGAAGTAGGTCCAATTGCTAAAACGATAACATCCTAGGTTCTTGAGAAAGGGATTCCTTAGGGTGTTGATCTTTTAAACGTCAATTTTCCACTTCATGTAACCCCCTTCTACGACGACGCCCATAACAAAGTTGGCTAAGCGTAAGTACCACGATTACGTTTTCATAAGAAAGGATTCTGGAAGTAGACCATACTTTGGATCTGGGGCAAGAGATTTAGTAAATTCGAGAAATGGACTGACGCGTAAGCGATACGCTATGCCAAAGCGATTTCAATAACGCCGATAAGCCTCAATTTGACAGCGGAAATCGAAAGAGACAGTCTTAACGAACTTGCTAATCCTGTCAAAGAAAAACTTTAAACGTTTTAATCAATTCTTAGGGTTTGACCTCATCCTTCGAATAGTATTCTACAGATACGACCGCTGAATCCTTTGAAGACGAAATATAGAGATTTTTTGCGTCCAAAATCACAAAAGAAGATTGTGGAGATTTGATTAAATTAGCTATCGCAATTTCTTTGCCTGAACGTGTTGTGATAGCGACGGTTATCGAAGAGACCTTAAGAGTTAGACCAGAAAGGGCATCACCATCTCTGAAGACAAGGAAACCGTCTTCTATCCCGATAAAGTTCAACTTTACAGGTTGTTCAAAAAGATATTCCGAACTCAATTCATCACACCTTACTTCAGTAACGTTCATAACCTTTGCTTTAATATAGTGTTCGGTAGGATGGTTAGTACACCGTACTATAAAGGAAGAAGCAGAGAATATAAGGTAATGTCAATGCTGAGGGAGGACGGTTGGGTGTGCAGTCGAAGTGCGATGTCCCATGGCCCCGTAGACGTCTTTGCCGGAAGAGACGGAAAAACGATCTTAGTGCAGGTAAAGTGTGGCAAAGCGAGGATGGGGAGATTGGAAAAAGAAGAGCTTGTAAGATGGGCTAAAGCTTTCGGAGCTAAAGCAGAAATATGGTATTTTAGAAACAGAAAAGGTGTTATAAAAGAGAAGTTAAGTTAGTATTTTTTAATATCTTTGAGCTTAACCTCGTAAAACAGAATTAGCAAGCCTAAAAGACCGAACGCGACTGCTAGAAATCCCAAAGCGAACATGAAGTATGGATCGTTTATCGCCAAAACCTGCAAGTTCATATATTTCATCCTTCTTGTGTCCTAAGATTATATAACCTTTTAAAAGGCATCTTTTTCGCTTAACAAAAACATTCACAGGTCCTTCCACAATTCAACAAAAATGTTAAATAGTAACCTTTTACGCAATTACTATTCGTGAAAACGCAAAACATAGACTCGGAACTGCCTTCTTATGTGATTGGACTAGCGGAAAAAGCTGGAGCTGAATATGCTGAAGCACGTCTCCAATCAGACGAGCACATAGTATGCATGCTCAAAAATGGCCAGCAGCAGCCCATTGCAATCGGTGAATCTTTGGGACTTGGCATTAGAATCATACTAAATGGTGGACTCGCCTTCTCCGCTACGAATATCCTTGACAGAATTCAAATACGGGAACTTGTCGAAAACACTGTCAAGAAAGCGAAAGCAACCTCAGAGCTTCTCAAGAATAAGATAAAGTTTAGCAGGGAAAAAAAGTTAAAGAAAAAATGGCAGGCTGAAGAGAAGGAGAAGCTTGAAGACAGAAACTTTGAAGACATGATTAAAACATTGAAGGATTTAGACGGCATTATTATAGAAAGAAAGGAGTATATCCCAATGAGATTTATAGAAATGGAAATTTCTTTTGATAGCAAGATCTTTGAAAATTCTCAGGGAGCGCACATAGAAGGGTATGTGCCAAGACTGTATGTCTCAGGTTTTTTAACAGGAATGAAAGGTGATAAAATGGCTCAGAAGTCAATAGAGTATGGAGGCAGTGGTGGATGGGAGCTACTTGAGAAACTCAAGATTAGAAATGGATTGGAACACCAAACCAAAGTAATAAAGGACATTATTGACGAAGGCCGTAAGATGGTTCCAGGCAGCTACGATATAATAACCGGTTCAGAAGTCACAGGTATAATGGCACATGAGTCCATCGGACACCCCTTTGAAGCTGACAGGATACTTGGGAGAGAGGCCGCGCAAGCGGGCGAGTCCTACTTACAACCGTCCGACGTCGGGAGAAAAATTGGAAGTGAACAGGCTAATATCAGCGACGATCCTTCTATTCCTAATTCGTACGGCTTCTACCTATATGATGATGAAGGGATTGCATCTAGGAAGAGGAAACTCGTTGTAAACGGTGTTGTAAACGAACTTTTACACAATAGAACTACCGCGAGAACGTTCAAGACAAAGAGCAATGGCGCAGCACGATCGGTTGGGTTCGACAGAGAGCCTATTATACGCATGGCAAATACTTTCGTGGAAGCCGGAGACTATACTTTTGATGAACTCATAAAAGAAGTCAAACACGGCATCTTCATCAACTCTTTTATGGAATGGAACATCGATGACATAAGGCAGAACCAAAGATATGTGGGGCATGAAGCTTACGCAATAGAAAAGGGTGAAATAGTGAATCCCCTTGTCAATCCCATTATTGAAGTAGCGACAGAAAGGTTGTGGAGCAGTCTTGATGCTCGCGGAAATAACTTGGATTTTTGGGCCGCGACCTGCGGTAAAGGAGACCCTTCACAGGGCGCTCCCGTCTGGGCAGGCGGACCCAGCCTAAGGTTTAGGAACATGATGGTGAAAACCAGATGAGCGTCGAAATTCTAGATAGGATAATTGAAGCGACGTATTCGAAAGCTCTCGCATTAAAGCCCGACGATATCTCAATTATTTCGGCTTACAGCGAAGAATCGATGCTGAGGTTCAGCAATAATTCCGTTACGGTGATTGATACACTAAAAGAAGTGGCTGTGTTCCTATATATGGCAAAAGAAGAAAAAAAAGTTGTAGGTGTAACATCCACTGTAAATGAATCCAATTTAGACAGTTTTGTCGAGCGACTGTTTTCCAGCATAAAATTCACAGAAAAAAGTGTGGATTACGTTCCTCTTCCAAAGATTAAATCTATTTCTACTTCAAGGAACTACGATAGTAGAATAGAGAAGTTGGGAGAAAAAATTGCTGACTTGGGTGGTGCGGCAATAAATGCCGCACTCAGGGAAGGGGCTGAAAGAGTTTCTGGGGTCTTAACGGCGAACACAGAATCGTACAAAATAAAGACTTCAGGAGGAGCGGAAAATTCAGACAAGGTGACCTCGATATCGATAAACGTAAGAGCTTTTTCAGGCACTAACTCAAGTGGTCACGGGCTTTCTTGTGCTGCTTCACTTCCGAACTTCAACGGAGTTGAAGCGGGAAGCACCGCTGGTAGATTCGCCAAAGAATCTCAGAAGACCGGCCATTGGGAAGAGGGCGAATATACGCTGATAATGGGGCCTACTGTAACAGCAGATTTCCTAGAAATAGTGGGTTACTCTTCTTCGGCTTTCCGTGTTGATGCTGGAACCTCTTTCTTAAAGGATTCTTTGGGTAAGAAGATTGCGACCGAGGATTTAACGCTCGAAGACTATGGAGCAATTGAAGGAGGACTGGCAGGCAGGTCATTTGACGATGAAGGTGTTCCAACTCAGAGAACGGGCATAATAGACAAGGGAACGTTAAGGACTTACCTTCATAATTCGTCTACGGCAAAGAAATACGGTACGAAGACTACTGGAAATGCGGGCATCATCGCTCCTCATCCTTGGAACCTCGTCGTCACGTCAGGAAAATCTGATTTGGATGAAATGATTCGAGAAACTAAGAAAGGGGTCTATGTTACGAACAACTGGTATACAAGGTACCAGAATTATGTGGCAGGAGAATATTCAACGCTTCCAAGAGATGCGACTTTTCTTATCGAAAATGGTTCAATAAAGTACGCTATCAATGGCACAAGGATAAGCGACAACGTACCGAGACAGCTGCTGAACATCAAGGGGATCGGCAAAGAAAGAAAGTGGATTGAATGGTGGGAAGTGGAAACACCGATATTGACACCTACATTGGTTATAGACAACGTTGCAATAACTAAAGCACAGCTATAGTGCATCCCATAGACACCAGAGTTTGGCTGCTAGTCTTCGACAATGTGCCTAATGTACATATGAGTCTGATGTATTGTTTGCTTCTTTCCCTCGTATGTGCCAGTGTTCAGTAGATAGAATGAGACACCGCAGCTGTAGAGTTTTCTAAAGAAAGCTTCTTCAGCGCTCAGGTTGTGCTCTGGTGGATACGGGTTATAGAAAGGCTCGTAACCGTACTGCCCCCATTTCTCAGGTGGGCCTGAACCCGGTCGTATTATAAACTTCCCTTCCTTGAGCACCCTAATCGCTTCATCTATGCCCAGAAGTGTTACAGGCTTTGTGGTGTCATCGCGAGTTAAGAGCAGCACATATTTTACACGACATTCGTTTGATAGGTTCTCTTTCCCCTTGGGAACTTCGACGAGGTTTCCTAAGGCGTCTTTTATCATCATAGGAAAACGGTCCCTTGGAAACATAACCCTAGAGTTGGCATATGACCAATAACATCTGTCCGCGTTTAGGTCGAAGACGCATTTTCTTTCCCCGTTCATTACAGCTTTATAGCATTCACCTATCTTTTCTCTTTCTATAGAGTATTGAGCGCATTTGGCTTTCTCGTTCACGATGTTTTCGAGTGGTAAATCGTTGAAGAACTTGGTAAATATTGGGTGATTAAGGGCGATCTCAGACCTCATATAGAGCCAACTTTCTGTAGCGTAGGCAATGGGATCAGGTTTAAAGAAGACAAAGACATAGTCGTCAGAGTGAACTTTAGCATCTCTTATATTATATATTAGTTCATGGAACTGTGAAGTCTTACCCGTGCCTGTTGGTGCGACGATGACGACTCCGTCATAGCCGTGACTGTTAGGTACGCCAACACATGCGCCGTGAATCGCGTACCCTCCTCTTTTTTCCAACAGACGCGTTGACAAACCCAGTGCGCCAGCGGATTTTGCTGCTCCATAGTATTCACAATTAACTATAAGAACCCTGCTTGTTTTAAAATCATAGTAGATGGACGGCTCTAAGTCTTCAACATCATTAATGTCATAGATCCAGCCGTCTATTTTATCTTCCTTTGAACCTGGAAACCAGTTAAGCTTCCAGTATTCATACACGTGGCTAGAATTTGTCATCAGCTTTATTCTGACACCACATATGTCGGCAACTGCTTCAAAAGGCAGATCTTTGTGGGTTTTAAGAATTCTATCTATCTCCCCTTTATCCTTTACCTTTGGAGGACGACGGTCGGGATAAGTGAAATAGTTGTTCTTTATCTTAGGGTCCTGCATCGCAAAAAACCCACTAGACAGCCCTCCTATAAACTTTCAAATGGTGATAGTAGCAAAATGATAGACAAAACGCAATATAGTTTAACTATTTTTGGCACTTTAACAATTCTTGATTCCCTTAGAAGTATAGATGCTATTTAACTTGGCACTTCCTTTATTACCTTGTGGATTAAGGAATAAGTCCGGAGAAGAGGCGGCGATTAAACCTAGCCGACTATGTTGACTGGCGGGGGAAGAAGCTGTCCTAGGATCCCAGTGTTAGATTATTTTTTCAACAAAATTTTAATTATTCATAATTTATAAAATAATTATTACTCGAATTACAAAAATATAATTAATATTCGACCAAAAAATATATAAGAAGCATAATTAGGGGTTAAAGGTTAATTAAGTGATTGGTAGAAAAAATATGTTGAATTTCAAAAACGCCATATGGAAAGAAAACGTTACTAGAGTCATACAGCAAATCGGTGAAAATGAAATAAAATTCGTGAAGCTTCAGTTCACCGACATTAACGGAATCCTCAAAAATTTGTCGGTTCACTCTAAAGGTATCGAGAGCATGTTCGAAAATGGGCAGTCGTTTGATGGGTCATCTATTACCGGATTTAGACCTATAGAAGAATCGGATATGGTGCTCTATCCAGATCCAACAACATTTGCTATCATACCGTGGAGGCCCCAGGAAAAATCCTCTTGTAGACTTATTTGTGATGTTTATACTCCTGACAATAAGAGATTTGATGCAGATCCAAGATATGTCCTTGAAAGAGCAATTTCTAAATGTAAAGAAGCCGGCATGACTTTTATCTGTGCACCAGAGCTAGAGTTCTTTCTTCTTAAAGAAAATGAAGGTGAAAACCCCACACCTATAGATCTCGCTGGCTACTTTGACTATCACCCAGGTGATTTGACTGATGGTTTACGTAGAGAAATAGCAGATTCAGCTGAACTTTTTGGAATAGAAATTGAGAAATCACATCACGAAGTTGCTCTAGGACAAAATGAAATCGACTTCAAATACGACGATGCTCTGCAAACAGCTGATAGAACGATAACGATGAAGATGATTACAAAGACCGTTGCCGCAAGAAACGGATATCTGGCAACCTATATGCCTAAACCGTTCTTTGGAATAAATGGTTCAGGAATGCACGTGCATCAGAGCTTTTGGGACGGGGGGGTGACAAAAAACCTCTTCTATTCTGAAGATGAAGGGACAGGATACATTTCTGAGATCGCAAGGTATTTCATAGGAGGACAATTGATGCATGGAAAAGAGATGGCCGCTATTCTTGCTTCTTGGCCCAATTCTTACAAAAGACTTGTTCCTGGTTACGAGGCGCCGGTGTACCTTGCTTGGGCTTTCAAGAACAGATCCCCCTTAATCAGAGTTCCTAACTTTGGGGGGAAAAGAAATGCTGCACGCTGTGAAATCAGATGCCCAGACCCTGCAGGCAACCCGTACCTACAATTCGCTGTTCTCTGTATAGCAGGACTAGAAGGTATAAAGAAGAAAGTGAACCCTGGTGCCCCCACTGAGCTTAACGTATACGAGATGAGCTATGACGAAAGAAAAGCTAAGAAGATCGTCTCACTTCCTGAATCCTTGAAAGAAGCCCTTGACCTGATGGAAAGGAGCGAATTCATGGAAGAAGCTCTCGGCGAGACGTTATTCTCAAACTACCTGCAATCAAAGAGAAAGGAATGGGACTTATATAGAACACAGGTAACCGAATGGGAGATTGATCGATACATCAGAAGACTCTGATGGAAATAAGACTGTTGTAATAATCTTAGTAGAATCGTTTTCGTCCATTTTGAGCGAAGATGCATGTGTAAAGGAACCCAAAGGGATTAGTTCTCTTAGGTACCGAATGTTAAACTATGCGAGCGTAGCATCAGTGCGAGGAGAGGCTCCGTCAATCCTCCGGTTGTTGAAACTTAAACTATACGATTCTACAAAAGTTCAGAATCAACTCTGCGTTAAGTACCTCAGGATGGAATAGACAGCCGTATATTTCTTGATCTTTCTGTTTAATTATACTCGCTATGCAACCAGTTGCAGCGATCACATCGAAACTGCTATTTACCTTAACTATTTTAGAAACCAGAAAATATGAATAGAACTCCCCGCTAGATGCTATAGGATTCTGCTTCTTAATCTTGACCACATGTTGACCGATTATTTTTCTATCCAACAGTTCACAACTAAACGTCTTCGCTATTATCTGCATTCCTGCACAGATACCTAGAACAGGCTTGCCTAGCCCATTTAGATACTTGAAAGCGTCAATATGATGAAGGTATTCAAAGTCTTTGAGGGAAGTACCACAAATTATGATCTTATCTACATTTACCAGTTCATTTGAATCGACTTTTAAATAATGTTTTACTTGGAAGACACCATTTACTTTTTCAAGAATTTTACAGATCGGTTCGACGAATTCTAACTCACTTAATCTATCAAGGCAGACGTTAACTATCAGAATCATTTCTCTACCAGCCTAGCTTTCTTTATTTCAAACCATCCAGAGTAATTTTTGTAGACTATATCGTGCTCTAAGATTTCTATTTCCTTTTTAAAGAAGGGTGCGTTGATAACTGTTGTCTCTATTTCACCACCTTCTCCGGCGGGGTTAAGACCATATTTCCTTGCGTACATCTCTAATTTTGCTATCATATCATCATTGACGGTCTTTCCCAAGAAGTTAATGTTCAGTGGATAAGCAAAGACACCTGAAATGATTGTCTTGATTTCAACTGATAGGCCTTCCCTTAGAACCTCGACCTGATCTCTTAACCATAGAGGATTAAAGCACCAAAGAGAAAGTTTGTCGCAGCTTTTCTGTATCCTGCTGGCTTGATAGATTGATTTTATAGCTCCTGTAACAACCCCTTCGATTTCAAACTTCTTTTTAGCGATCAATATCGCCTTCTCAAGATCTAACAGTTCCTCTTCCTTCTTTCCTTCTGTTAGCTTCTGTATCAAAGGCAGGCCTATTGCCTGAGCCTGCAGTGATGTAATGGAAATATTGGGCACATGGAACATGTAACTCTCTCTATTTTTAGAAATTAGACTGATCAAACAGACAACATCATGATATCTTCTAGCTTTGTAAAAGGCTAAACATGAATCCTTTCCACCTGAGAAGAGTATGCCGACTCTCACAATGTATCACAGAACTTCAATATCTTATAAATGCTATTCAAAAGGTAGTATAGTATAAAAAAAGATCTTATTATGCACACTAGGCACAACATATTTTATTGAACACCAACCATCGCCTAATTAAATCTCGACAAGACTTTAATTCTAGTTAGATTTGTTAAAAGTTTATATTATTTAATTATTTGGGTGTTTTGGCCAAAATTCTCCATCAATTGGTTCTTGACGGATGAATGGGGGCTTAGTTTTTGAGCCCTCAACATTTTGGCCTAAAAAACTGCTATCATCTATCTCCTTTTAATCGATGGTTGCAAGACTTGTCTATCCTTAGTTGTGAGTTAACAATATTAAGCCTATTTTTCATTCAATCTAATTTATTCGTTTCCCTCCCTCTTTTTATTTAGTAATCCTCGGAAAGCTTGGCGACAAAAATCAGATATCTACGATCACATTAGCCGCCGAAAAATATTGGGATTCAATGATTCTTGGAATAAGGATGGCTTTCGCAAGCACAGTTGGTGTTGCAACGATTCTTGGGGCAAAAATAGTTGTCCTCTCTTCTTAAAAAATGGCTGAGAATCGGTTCATATGGCTTGTTCATAGCTATTGGAATAATCTCTGTCATAAGCTCAATTATTGGGCTAAGTATCTTTTAAAAACGTTATCCTGGAAAATCTGGCTGTTTAATATGTTCCGAAGGAAAATTTAGTGCGTTATCCTTCTCTCGGTGCTCATTTTTTACAAACTTTTTTTTGCATTTATTATGGTTTCGATGAACTGTATGCTGAACAGAATCAGATCCTTAAGAAATATAGAACTAATAATTTATATAGACATTTTCCAACTGGATAGATACCAACCATGCGCAAGAGAATAGATAAAAAAGAGTTTAAACTTGGTGAAGAAAGGTCCACCACATTATCAGTGCTCTGGTTGTCTAAAGTGCATTTTAGGTGATTGGATGATTCATGATAAAATAATGGTCTCTTTTCAAGGAGAGTTTGGAGCGTATAGCGAAGAAGCCGCATTCAAATTTTTTGGCGATAAGATGAAGACGCTTCCCTGTAAAACGTTATCTGACGTCTTTAAAGCTGTAGAAGAAAAGAAGGTCAAGTACGGCATAGTTCCAGTGGAAAATTCTATTGAGGGAAGCATTTTTCAAACATACGATTTGCTGCTGCAGTCAAACCTTAAAATCTGCGGGGAGATAATACTCAGGGTAGCTCACTGTCTTATTTCATGCGAGAAAGAAATGACCTCTGTGAAAGAGGTTTATTCTCACCCTCAAGCCTTGGCGCAGTGTAGAAAGTTTCTGGAGGAGCTAGGATGCATTGTGACACCTACTTACGATACTGCAGGTAGTGTTAAGATGATTAAGGAGAGAAATCTGAGGAACGCGGCAGCGATTGCAAGTGAAAGGACGGCTCAAATATACGGCATGAATGTTCTTAGCACGGCATTTAGAAACGAACCCCCAAAATTATACTAGGTTTTTGGTCATATTCAGCAGGGACCACAAGATGACGGACAATGACAAGACTTCGATAATCTTCTCAACAAAGGACATTCCTAAAGCTCTTCTAAAAGCACTTGTACCACTTGCTAAGAGAAATATAAATCTCATGAAGATAGAGTCTCGTCCCATAATCGGAAAGCCTTGGGAATATAACTTCTACCTCGACTTTGAGGGTCACAGGGGAGAGGAAAGGGTTCAGAAGGCTTTGAAAGAATTGGGGATGAATTCAACTTTTTTGAAGATATTAGGTTCTTATCCGAAGGCGAAAGAAGATGCTGTATGAGATCGCTGAAAAAGTGATAAAGCTTCAGAATGAAGGAAGGAAGATAATAAAGTTCAACGTGGGCGATCCGGATCAGTCTACGAATGAAGAAATTGTGGACACAGCATTTAAAGCGATGAAAGCTGGAAAGACAAAGTACGGTTCATCTTCTGGAGAGAAAATGCTTAGAGAAAAACTGGCCGAAATCTACAACGTTAAGGCGGAAAATGTAACAATCGCGCCTGGATCAAAGTGGGCAATTTTTTCATCGATGTTTGTCACGCTTAAGAAAGGTGACAACGTTGTTCTTCCATCTCCCCATTGGAATGCGTATTCACTTATGGCGCAACAGATGGGGGTGGAAACAAGGCTTTTGAAATGTGAACTAAAATCGGACTGGAAGATAAACGTGGACAAGATGAATGACCTGATAGATGAAAGAACTGGGATGATAATCTTGAACAATCCGAACAACCCGACCAGCAAGGTTGTGGACGGAAAGACCGTTGAAAAAATAGTTGAATTGTCAAGAGAAAACTGCTTACCTATTCTTTCAGACGAATCCTACAGCGACATAAGCTTCCTTAAAGTAAGGAGTATCCTAGATTTTCCAAGGGACAATATCTTTGTAAACAGTTTTTCGAAGACTTTTGCGATGACGGGGTGGAGAATAGGCTTCACGATATCAAATAAAGAATTGGCTGAAAAACTCACGAGGTTAAATCAGATAACTATTTCTTGCGTTCCACAGTTCATTCAAGAAGCTGCCATTAAAGCTCTGGAGCTGAGGGATAGAATTGCAGATGAAGTTAAAGAAGTGTATAGAAAAAGGGTGGAGCTGGCTTACGACATTCTTTCAAGAAGCAAACTGGAATTTTCTAAGGCTGATTCACCCTTCTACCTGTTTCCAAGATGCGGTGGAGACTCGGAGAGGTTTGCCCTTAGAATGCTTGATGAGGGCGTCGCCGTAACCCCTGGAACCGCTTTCGGAGATTATAGGGAACACTTCAGAATTGCCCTAACAGTCCCGGATGTGGAAGTTGAAGAAGGGTTGAATAAGATAGCTGAGATGTTTCCATGAACTTGAAGAGTGTTGCGATAATAGGCGGAGCTGGGAAGATGGGGCGATGGTTCGCGAGATTTTTTGTCAAAGAAGGCTTTAGGGTTGTGGTCTCAGGTAGGACTCAAAGCAAATTAGCTAAGCTTAAGGAAGATATACCAGAAATTGAAGTTGCAGAAGATAACGTTGCAGCAGTGAAGGACGTCGACATGGTTGTGATTTCTGTCCTTCAACAAAACTTTGAGTCTGTTATAAGAGAAATAAGCTCTTATCTGAAGCCTAGGCAGATAATAATCGACATAACATCAGTGAAGGAGTCTCCTGTAAAGATAATGCACAGATACATCAAAGGCTGTGTGACTCTTGGGACACATCCGGTGTTCGGTCCCTTAGTAACAGACTGCAACCAAAACTTTATTCTCACCCCAACCAATAATAAAGAAAAGGATTTTGCAGTAGGGTTCAAGAAATGGCTTGAGGAAAGGGGGTTCAGAGTGAGTGTAATGTCGCCTAAAAAGCACGATTATCTTATGAGCACTGTACTGGGGCTCTCGCATTTCATAGGATTTGTAACCTGTGAAACCTGGTTGGACATGAATCTGAAGGAATTGAAGAAGGTTAGCGGAACCAGCTTCAAAATGCTATTTAACCTAGTGGATAACGTTGTACACTCTGACCCAGAATTCTATTCTGAGCTGCAAATGAGCTTTCCGGACGTAGATAGAATTGAAGAAAGATTTGAGTTCAACGTTAGGAAATGGTTAAAAATAGTGAAGAGCAAGAACAAGAATAGATTCACAAATGAAATGGAGAGATTAAGGAAGAACCTCGATAATCTAGGATAGGCTGCCGCAGACGGGAACTTTTGTCATCATCTTTCTCGTTCCCTTCTAGAAATCAGTTTGTTTGACAGGTATCCATTGCATAAAGAGACTGCAATCGTCCATTTACTCTGGACAAACTGTTGATCCTTTTAATCTGCGTGGTCCTTGATATTTTCCGCGTTTCTGCACAACTTTATTATTTCTTTAAAAACGGTTACGCAATCTTCTGGACTTGTCCCAAGTTGCTTTGCACTATCTTCAATTTTCTTATAAATTGCGGTTTCTCTTCCAGAGTCTAAAACTGGTCTGTTAAACTTCTTTTTTACTTTCCCGATGTCTTTAGCGAGGTTAACTCTCTCAGATAAGAGCTCCATAATGCGCTCGTCTACGGCATCTATCCTTTTCCTAAGTAGAGCTATTTCTTCTTCACTTGCCAAAGCCACCGCCTCTTAAAACTCTGGGTAGTAATCCGGCTCTTATGGTGTGGTCTGCGAGCACGATCGCGATCATGCTCTCAACAACCGGTACAGCACGTGGCACAATGCATGAGTCGTGTCTTCCATCAACTTTTAATTTTACAGGTTTCATCTTCTTGAGGTCGACGGTGTCTTTACTTTTTTGGATTGAAGGCGTGGGTTTAACGGCTACTCTCAATAGGATTGGCATTCCGTTACTTATTCCTCCTAGGATTCCGCCGGAGCTGTTACTTTTTGTGATCACTTTTCCTCCCTTAACTGTGAAGACATCGTTACTTTCTGACCCCTTCATACTCGAAAGCTTGAATCCGGACCCGAATTCAACCCCCTTTACTGCAGGAATTGCGAAAAGTGCTTTAGCCAGGTCGCCTTCTAATGTATCAAAAATCGGCTCGCCGAGGCCAACCGGCACATTAAGGGACACACTTTCTATTACTCCCCCTACGCTGTCTCCTTCGTCCCTCGCTGCCTGAATACTTTTAATCATTTTTTCTGCAGCGGTGAGGTCGGGGCATCTAACTGAATTCTTTTCAACGTTACTTATGATTTCTTTTATCGTCTTCGGTTCAGCCTTTATGCCGGAGATTTCCAGCGTATATGCGATGATTTCGATATTCAATAAAGCTAACAATTTTTTTGCGACCATTCCTGCCATTACAAAACCGGCTGTAATCCTGCCAGAGAACCTGCCTCCACCTCTGTAATCGTTGAAGCCTCCGAATTTGGTAAAGGCGGTGAAGTCAGCGTGTCCTGGTCTTGGTGTAAACTTTATTTTTTCATATGCGCTAGATTCTATGTCTTTGTTCCACACAATCATGCATATTGGAGCACCAGTAGTGAACCCATTGAATGTTCCCGAAACGATTTCTACTCTATCTTCCTCCCTTCTTTGGGTCGCAAAGAAGCTTTGACCTGTCTTCCTCCTTTCCAGCTCCCTCTGAACAGTATCTTCCGAGATTTCAAGGCCTGCTGGACATCCGTCCACGACTGTACCAACACATCTTCCGTGGCTTTCCCCAAAACATGTTACTTTGAACGCCACACCTATGGTGTTCACACTCATGCAACCTCCTCCAAGTTCGCACTCAAACATTTTATTGCGCCCCAAAAGTTTGGGAAGGACTTGCTTACACATTCGGCGTTCGTTATCACCGTCTGCCCTTCCGCTGTTAGGCCAAGTATCGCCGAAGCCATCGCTACTCTATGGTCGTTAAAAGGGTTTATCTTTGCGCCGATCGGTTTAGAGCCAAATATTTTCAAGGACCCATCTTCTATTGTTGTTTTAATACACATCTTTTCCAAACATTTTACCATAGTTTTAACTCTATTTGATTCTTTAAACTTTAGCCTACCTATTCCAGTTATTTCACTCACACCTTTTGCTCTCGCGCACAGAACACAGAGTGGAAGGAACAGGTCTGGACAGTGGGATACATTAAATTTTATCGGCTTGGGAACGGATTTTCTGACCGTAATCGTTTCCCCCTGTTTTTCAACCCTAATTTCCATCATCTCCATAACATCAATTATCACCCTGTCGGCCTGTATGCTTTTTAGATCTAGACCGCTGACGGTTACCTTACCTGTAAGTGCGCCAGCAACTAAAAAATAGGACGCTGAACTCCAATCGCCTTCAACCTTAAAAGTGGTTGGTCTATACCGTTGAGGTGGAACCTCGAATCTCAAGTCTCCAAAGCTTTCCACTTCTACTCCAAATTCTTTTTGTACATTTAGAGTCAAAAGCACATAAGGCTTGGATGGAACCGATGTGACGGATTTGATGGTGGCTCCATGTTCGATTAGAGGAGCTATCAGTAGCAGCGCTGAGATGAACTGTGAACTCATGTCGCCTATTACATCGATTTTTCCACACTTCGGCTTACCTTTAACAGATATGATCATATTTTTTTGATAGCATTCTACCCCTAAGTGTTTGAGAGCATCAATCAACGGCTTCATAGGACGCTCCATCAAGCTCTTGTACCCGCTAAGTTTACATTCTTCTCCAACCAGACAGCAGACAGCGGTAAGAAAACGCAGTGTTGTCCCCGAAGCGCCACAAAAAATCTCTCTCTGAGGCCTTTTCAACCTGCCGCCTTCCGCGATCAGTTTGTCCTCTTTAACATCCAGCACAACGCCTAATCTTCTTAAGCCTTCTATTGTAGCCAGTGTGTCATCACACAATAAAGGAGATCGCAGTGTGCTTCTGCCATCCGCTAAGCCAGCACATACGAGTGCTCTATGTGTAACGCTTTTTGAAGGTGGCGCTTGGAAATTCCCCTCAATTTCACTTTTTCTTACTTTCACTTGCACCTATACCACAACTCTTTCTAACAATTTCAGTAACCTTTTCTGCTACCTCTTCTGCGTTTAATTCTGTAGTATTAATTACGTAATCAGCTGAATTTTCGTACAAGGGTTCTCTGAAATTAAACATCCTCTTAATTTCCTCTGTTCCGCCTTCAGCCATTAAAAGAGGCCGTTTTCCTTCTTGCTTTGAACCCCTCTCTAGGATAGCATCAAACTCCGCTTTAAGCAAAAATATGATTCCGTTTTGTTTGAGCCTGTCGATGTTCACCCTACTCATGACTACGCCTCCACCACAATCGATAACCACATCTTCCATTTTGGAAACTTCTTCTACCGTATTTATCTCCTTTTTTCTAAACACTTCCTCTCCTTCTTCATAAAATATTTGCGCAACCGTCTTCTTGGATTTTTCTACTATCAAGTCATCTGTGCTCACATATTTCCTCCCTAGTTTCCTTGCTACTTCCTTAGCAACGCTAGTCTTTCCTGTAGCCATGAAACCTATGAAAACTACATTTTCCTTTATTTAGGCTCACCCTTTTAACGCTTCAACTGCAACATCTTTCATTACATCGACGGGCGCTTTGCACCCTGTCCATATTTCAAAGGAGAAGGCCGCCTGATTAACGAACATATCTACTCCATGTATAACTATCGCGCCGGCTTCTCTGGCATCTTTCAACAATCTTGTCTCAAATGGAACGTATACTATATCCATGACTGCAAGCCCTTTCCTCAAGAGATTTTTTGGAACCAGTGTTCCATTAAGGTCAGGCGCCATACCGACTGAGGTGCAGTTTATGATCAGATCCGTATCTCGTATTTCATCCTTTAACGACTGATTTTCTAGCTTCTTTGCCGTGACTGGAATGCCTGTTTTAGCAGAGACCTTGTCAGCGAGTTCCTCAGCCTTCTCTTTAGTTCTGTTCAGTATCACTATGTCATGTGGTTTCTCTTTTGCGACTGAGTATATGACAGCTCTTGCGGCACCTCCCGCTCCGAGAACAAGAACTTTCATGCCCTGAAGAGATATTCCACTTTTGACCAAAGATCTTAAGGCTCCTTCTCCGTCCGAATTGTATCCAACGAGGATTCCGCTGTCGTTTACAATTGTGTTAACGGCCCCAATGTCGTTTGCGACTTCGTCTACAGCATCAATGTAGTCCATAACTTTGACCTTGTGGGGGATGGTAACATTCATCCCAAGTATGTTAAATGCTCTCATGCCATCAATCGCACCTTCAAGCATCTTCTCCCCTACCCTAAATGCGACGTAAACAAAGTCCAAGTCAAGGGTTTGGAACGCTTTATTATGGATTATAGGTGAAAGTGTGTGTTCTATCGGATCACCAATAACGCAGCAGATTTTTGTCTTATACGATGTCATAGATTATCACAAGATGAAAGCTCGGACCCGAGCATTTCATATACTTCTCTAAAGCTGTTTAATTCAATCTGTCCGCCAGCGGATTCTAAACCAGCCCCAGCCGACACGTAAGCAAAATCACTTCCGAATAGGGGTGAGAGCACCCTGCTGATGGAACCTTTTTCACCCATACAGAAGGAGATAAGGCGTGTGCGATTCGCAAATTCTTGAAGAAGTTTAAGGGCAGTCAAGTTGTCTTCAAACTTTTCAGCCATCACAACCACTTTACATAAATCAGCATCTAAACCCATCTGTTTCCTAACGATCTCCCTAAGCTTCTCAATTCCAGGTGTCCCTTTAAAGTCATGGAAAGAAATGAGAACTTTACTATCCTTTCCTTTAACAAGTTCAATGACTTTCTGTATGTTAGGCGAATTAAGTTCTATGTCGATAAAGGATGCTCCTAGAGAAGCCGCTCTCAAAAGTTCTTTGATTCGATCTTTTTCATTTCCAGACCAGAAGCCTCCCTCACTTCTTAGCCTGTTGCATGCTATCCAAGGCCTCTTGAGACCTTTAGGCAACTCGGACCAAGAACTTCCTATAATATCTATTCTTACTTCTATGAGATCCGCTTTGTTGACAACTTTTACGCTCTTCCTGTCGGTGTTTGTAAGCACGGCACAAAGTTTAGGTTTTAGCATCCATCGATCACCCTGCAAGGGCCTCAAGTAGATCTTTCTGCTCCACTTCCCTGACCACAACCTTCCCTATCCGCTCTGGTAGAACGAGCACCGTTTTTCCGTACCAAGCTTTCTTATCCTTCAGCGTTTCTTCGACTATTTTCCTCCTCTCTAGCCTTGTCGAAATGGGTAGGCCAAACTTTTTCAGAATATTCTCCACCTCCTTTTTCTGCTCGAATCCGATCATCTTTTCTGCAACATTGCACGCCATCATGATACCTATTGAAACTGCGAAGCCATGTCTTATCTTGTAATTTGACATCTTTTCTATAGGGTGACCAAAGGTGTGGCCGAAGTTTAAGATTCTGCGAAGGCCCCCTTCTCTCTCATCTCTTTCCACTACATCAACCTTCATAGAGATACATCTTTCTACAATTTTCTGTATGATTTCTTGATCCTTTGCCAGAACCTTTCCAGCATTATCTTCAAGGAATCTGAAGAAATTTTCATCAAATACAACCGCGTATTTGACTACTTCAGCTAAACCGTTCAAAAATTCCGCCGTAGGCAAGGTGTCTAGGAATTGCGTGTCAACCAAAATAAACTTGGGCTGATAAAAGGTTCCAACAGTATTTTTTCTTTTGAAGTTCACTCCAGTTTTACCCCCTATGCCTGCATCAACTTGTGAAAGCAATGTTGTTGGCACCTGGGCAAAATCCATCCCACGCATAAAAGTTGACGCAGCGAAACCCGTTACGTCGCCTATTATCCCACCGCCTAAGGCTATAAGTAGGGATTTTCGTGTGAAATCTTTTTCAATAAGTTTTTTCCAAATTAATTCCGCAGTAGCCAAACTCTTGTATCTCTCTCCATCGTCGATTTCGATCATTTCTAAATTGTTATCTGAGTCGATGAACTCAGCCACTTTATCTAGCCAGAAGGATGCAATAGTCCTGTTTGTCACAATACAAACCTTTGAAGGACTTATTTTTTCAATTTCTGCATTTATCTGATTTAGCACATTCCTTCCAACCACTATGCTGCTGAACTTACTTTTTATCTTCACTTTAATTCATCCAACTCATGCATCAACTCTTTGAAAGCATCAAAATCGAGCTGCTGTTTGTTGTCGCTCAATGCATGTTTAGGGTCTGGATGCACTTCGATTATGAGGCCGTCTGAGCCTATTACCTTAGACGCCTTAGCTAAAGGTTTAACAAGGTCACTGGAGCCAGCGGCGTGCGAAGGATCGACTACCACCGGCAGGCTTGAGAGCTTCTTGATTATTGGTATCGACGCTAAATCTAAAGTGAACCTGGTTTCCGTTACAAAGGTTCTGATCCCTCTTTCGCATAAAATTACGTCGTGGTTACCTTCGCTCATAACATACTCAGCCGCGCTAAGCCATTCCTCTAACGTCGCGCTAATTCCCCTTTTCACTATAACTGGTCTGTTGGCCTTTCCAACTTCCTTTAACAAGGCGAAGTTTTGCATGTTTCTTGCACCTACTTGAACTACATCAGCTATTTCGCAGACCCGTCTTACATCACGTGGATCAAGGACCTCTGTGACAACAGGTATATTCACCTCATCCTTCACCTTCTTCACAATGGCTAATCCATTAATGCCAAGGCCTTGAAAGGAATAAGGAGAAGTTCTTGGTTTGAACACCATCGCCCGAAGAAGGTGAGCACCGCAAGCTTTAACAAATTGGGCAGTGTTGAGCAATTGCTCCCTAGATTCTACAGAGCAAGGCCCTGCCACAATTGTGAAGTCTTTTCCTATTCTTAAGTCGCCGACCTTTATCTCCCTTTCTTTTTTTTCTAAGACAAGCTTTAGGTCCATTTTTTTCACTTTATAAAGGATGAAATCTGCTTGGTTATACCATCAACGTCTAGTTCGAGCTTTTGTAAGAGTTCTTGGTAGTCCCTTGAAGATTCGCCGAACATATCAGCCACGCCTATTCTCTTCACCCTTATGCCGTGTTCGGAGAGTGCTTCACAGACCGCAGACCCCAATCCGCCGATGATGTTGTGCTCCTCTATTGTTACCACTCTCCCAGAGTTTTTGCAGATTTGTATCAGCTTTTCATCCATAGGCTTTATTGTGTGAAGATCGACAACGGACGATTTTAAACCCTTCTTAGCCAACTTTTTGCTTACATGCAGGGCGAAAGAAACCATTACGCCGCATGCAACTAGAACAAGGTCATCTCCATCTTCCAAGACTTTAGCCTCTCCCAATTTGACTTCGTCTTCGTCTACGTAGATATTAGGACAGAAGTCTCTGCCAATTCTCATGTAGACCGGCCCCTTGGCCATCACAGCCTGTTCAAGGAGACCACGTGTAGACGCGGCATCAGAAGGTATGATAACCCTCATACCTGGTATTACTCTCATCAGGGCAATATCCTCTAGGCACTGATGAGATGAGCCATCAGAAAAATCGCTCAACCCACCGTGTGTGGTTACGATCTTGACATTTAGATTATCCCTTGCTATAGTATTCCTTATCTGCTCCCACGCTCTTAGGATAAACATCGAAAATGCTGTAGCCACAGGGATCATCCCTTCCAATGATAGGCCCGCGGCTATTCCTATCATATCTTGTTCACTTATCCCCACGTTTATGAATCGGTCTGGGAACCTCTGTCTAAACAAAGCTGTCTTAGTTGAATCCCCAACATCTGAATCTAAGACTATCAGCTGCCTATTCCTTTTCCCAAGTTCCTGCAGCTTTTCCCCTAACGCATTTCTAAAGCTTTCAGCTTTCATTTATATCAATCACCGCTCTTTCGTACTCCTCAGGTGTTGGGACGTAGTGAAAAAGGTTTTTCTTAAACGACTTTATTCCCCCACTCCTCTCGGTTAAAGCGATAACAACCACAGGTCTAGTCTGGTTTGACTTGAGTTGCTCAAATATACGTACAAGTTTTTCCGGGTCATGCCCATCCGTAACCATCGTTTCCCATCCAAAAGATGACCATTTTTCCTCAAGTGGCTCTAGCCTTTTTATTTCTTCCGTGTTACCGTTCAGTTGGAGAAGATTTCTATCGACTATCGCGATAAGGTTATCCAGTGTATGATGTGCACCACTCATAGCGGCTTCCCATATCTGGCCTTCGTTTAGCTCACCGTCCCCTAACAGAACTATGACTTTTCCTTCTTCCCCCTTGATCTTTTTACCCAAAGCTATACCTACTCCAATGGATAATCCCTGGCCAAGCGATCCTGTTGAGACCAAAGCTTCCGGCAAATATTTCCTCTCAGGGTGACTTTGCAGCCTTGAACCAAGACTCCCAAGAGACAACAGCTCTTCCTCGTCGATCGCTTTCTCTTCAGCTAGCATCGCATATAACGCGGAAGCAGCATGTCCCTTGCTCAAAACGAGAGAATTACAGCTATTCATTATGTTTGGTGAAAACACTCGGAAGATAGATGCGATCAAATCGCTTGCCGATAGAGAAGAAGGAAGGTGACCTACCCCTGTGGAAAATCCCTGCTTCAAAACCTTTGTTTTTGCGCCCTTGAAAGCTTGGTCCTCGCTAAACGATTTCTTGGAAACATGTTCCTTTAAGGGAACAAGCATGTCGACGAGCATTCTTCCAGTCGCCGTAAGCTTAATCGGCCTAGTTTTACCTGCTGTGTAATAGGTTAACAGACCGAATTCCCTAAGAATTCTTGAATTAAGTTTAAGGCTTGATAAAGAAACGTCTGAAGCCTTCGATAATTTTCTGAGAAACGAAGAAGCAGGTAGGTTTCGGCTTCCCTTAATGTTTGAAAGAATAAGTAATTGGTCTTCATTAAGAGCATTAAGTAAATGTTTTGCGAGTGCTACTCTGTTGTTTAAGGATATTGGTTTTCCATTTCCACTCTCACTTAACGAAATTGGCTACCCATGCCCACTCTCTTCTAAAGTTCCTAGCAAAGGGGTTTAAAAATGTTACTAACATTCAGAGCACATAGATATAAAACAGACGGAAAACTGCATCCACTAGCGTTTTAAAATAGTTAACGTAGATTAAGTGAAAACCAAATCTGCATGATCATGTAGTAAAACGCTAAACATTTTATGCGCAACACTTAAAAGGTTAAAAGAGATGTAATGTATTGGGCGCTGAAATTGTCTGTTAAACCTTTTGATGAAACCGAAGCCCTTGAAGCTGTAGACCAGATCGTCGGCAAGTCTCAGTACGTCAATTATATATCAAGGCAGGCGTACAAATCAATAGAAGAAGCTCTTAAAAAGTCTCTAGAAAGGTCAAGGGTTGTAATCCCTGTCACGGACCCTACTCGTGTGATTTTAAGGGGGACCACATTCCAAATGCTGCTAGATGGGATAAGGAATTATGTAGGTCCAGATGAGCATAAGAAACTTCTTCGAATGTTGGGGGAAGAAATAGGAGAAAGTTTCGGACATGCCCTCATCGAAACGCTCAAACAAAAGGGAAGACTTCCTAAAACAAGTAAGACTATACTCGTCGTTTGGTCAATTTTTGATAGCTCCGCCAGATGGGGGGATATATCAGTAGATCTATTTGATGAAACGAGAAAGCGTGCGGAAATAAGGGTGAGCAAGAATTTCCTAACAAGTGGTTACGAACATGACAGACACCGTCATTGCTCCTTTTTTGAGGGCTACATAATGGGCGTAGCTAATCAAGCGTTCATGGAATGGGGGAGGTGGGTCAAAGGATTATATCCTTCCTCAAGCATTCTTTTATGCGAATCCATAGTGGAAACACAACAAAATGAAAACTGTATTTTCAGTATGAAATTTAAGGAGGAAGAGTTGACTGGGGCCTGTGACAGGTTAGTTGAAGCTATTAAAATGCATGATAATGGTAAATGGGAAGAATCTGTAAAACTTTCCTCAGAAAGCTTGGAAACTGCTTTAAAGGAAAAGGTTGATTGGACCAACGGGAAGTTTAGCTTTAGCCGAGCCTTAACAGTCTTCCCTAAAGTCTCAGTAACTTTACCTTCGTCTAATCAAGCGATCAAATTTAACAAGTTCGCAGGTGAAGTTGTACGTCATAAACTGGGGCGTGTGGTTACAGACGAAGATTCTCATGCATTTGTTGTTTTCGCAAGAAGGTTCATCACTGAACTAGAAGAAATTCGGTTAGGAGAAAGGTTAAGGACACTTGTTAAAAGGTCCATTCAGACAGATAAGGGTTAGACAGCTATAGTCGTCCTACAAGAAATGATAATAAATTTTTTTAACAGAGAATCCTCAACTTTAGACTCGTCTAGGAGAGCATTTGTCTTTACTTCAGAATGCAATAAACGGTTTACGCAGATGGAGAAAAAGGTAAAAATTATCTAGTAACTTTATTATAAGTGTCTTGGAATGTTATCGAATTCTAAGGTCTTTACTTTCACTTCTGCTCTTCAATAGGTAGGCTAAAGATATTATAATTACGGCAGCAATTAATAATCCATAGACAATCAGTATTATGGAGTCCGATTCCGAGCTCGGCGGAGAACCTGCTAACGGAGTTTGATAGGAACTTGCTTCAGTTGACATTCCAATATCGCTATTGTTACAGTTAACATTCCAAAACCTAGAGCTGGAGCTAGTAGTTGTTGCCATTGTGCTGTGGTAGGGTAAGTAGGTGTTTAAGGGGTTGTTGTTGTGGTTGATGTTATTCCAGTTGTTAAAGTTATTGGTTGTTCCACAGGATATTCAGAACCAGTTGGTAACGTTATTGTTGTTGGGGTTGTTGATGTAGTAAAGGTTGATGTTGTAGTTGTCGTCGGTAATGTGCTCGTTACAGTTGTAGGCATCTTACTATCGTCCAAAACCGCGACGGATGCAGAAGAGCCGTCAAAACATTTGACAAAATAGCGCCCTCCAGGTATGTCCTTCGGTGTTGGGATGTTGATCCAATTGTCACCTATGTAGATACCGCTTGAGAGTGTGGTTGTGGGATTACGTAGATCGACAACGTTAAAAGTCGGTGAGAATCTGAAGTCGCCAGCTGAAATCTGAGAGAAGCCGTCTGCACTCCATACTAAATAGAATTGGCTGCCTGAAAAAGTTACCTGCGCAAAGTTAAGGGTTAAGTTTTCCCCCACAGTAATATATACGGGTAAAGTCGATATGATATGGGTTTGAGGAGGTACCCCAACAAGTATGTTTCCAGACGACGCGTTCGCGACCTTGACGAAGGATAAGAATGATATAAAAGTAACTGGAAGCAGTAATGCTAGTATTATGACTGTTTCCTTTTTATTTAGTTTTTGCACCTTCAACTTAGACAGCTGCTAATAATAAAGTAGCACACTAACTGCTATTTAATCTTTTGATTATATTTGCAGTGTTGTTTTAAAAAAATTTTATTTTAGTTACGGGTTTGCTCAGAGAATATATTAAGTCGGCTCTTCTCAGTAAAGTCCAATCGTAACCGACCTCTATGGACTGAATAAAATCTATTATCTTCCTCTCATGTTCAAGCTTATAGATCGTGAACATCAAAATGACCGCCGAATTATCAGATTCAATTTTTAGGCTCAACATTATTCCCAACCTAGCATATTTTTTGAGGGAAACCTTCAGCTTATCAAGCCTCGTGGGGACAACGTTTGATGCAGAAAAAGTGACATAGTGTTCGAACCTATTTTCTGTGAGACCCCTTCTGAGGTACATTATAAATAAATCTTTAGAGGACAGGGCAAGGTGTGGCCAGTCGGCCTCCGACCTCCTTGGTTCTTCCATTCGATTACATTATCTATAGGCCCCACTTTTTGGGCTAGGAACCCTGTCAGACCTTGAAAATGTTTTCGCCAAATTTTTTATATCGTGTTCCAGTTATAGTCTGGTAGAGTGGTAAATAATGAGAATTTTCAAGCCGACTAAATATTATAGTACATATAGCGCCTTACATCCGCCAGCCTTTGAAGTGGAGCCTGGTGAAACATTCACGGTCGAAACCGCAGACGCATATAGAGGGAAAATTAGGTCAGAATCAGACCTGCCAACCCCCGATAGAATACCTTCCGAGAATGGTAATCCGCAAAGTGGTCCGATCTACGTCAAAGGCGCAGAAAAAGGGGATGTGCTTTCTGTTGAAATAGTCGATATAGTGGTTAATGCAAACCACGGTGCGACAACGATAGCCCCGGATATGGGGGCTTTAACGCGCACGAACAATACAAGATTATTAAATGATCCTCTTCCACCAATTACAAGGATATGTCCTATAAAAGATGGTAAGATCTACTTCTCAAATAGAATTATAATACCTATGGAACCTATGATAGGGACAATTGGGACCGCTCCCGAATTTGAGTCAATAACGAGCTTATCGCCTGGTCCTTATGGGGGAAATATGGACTGCCCCGATATATGTATCGGCAACAAAATCATGTTACCAGTCAACGTTAAAGGTGCTCTTCTCTTCGTTGGAGACGTCCACGCGGTTCAAGGCGATGGGGAAATCTCTGGTTCAGCAATAGAAGTGCCTGCGGCATGCGTTTTGAAAGCCGATTTGATCAAAAAAAGAAAGATAAACTGGCCACGGATAGAATCAAAAGATTACATCATGACGGTTGGTAGCAGTAGACCATTAGAAGATGCCTCAAGAATCGCACTCACTGAACTGATACTCTGGCTTGAGGGAGAATATAAATTCGATAAACTTGAAGCATACCAGCTTTGCAGTCAAGTCGCAAAGATGAGGGTAGCGCAAATGGTCGATCCTCTCTATACCATCGTCGCAAAGTTTCCAAAAAAATATCTTCCCAGAATTACATAACACCAAATTTCTCTGTCCCAAAATCCAGGTGTAAAAAATTGGAAAAGGGAATACCCTTGTTCTTAATCATAATTAAGTAGAGGCAGCTGGCTTCAAATATGTTAAGGTTTTGTAGACTAGGTTACCGAACCAGCTCAGATTTCCTATGTCTATTTTCTTCTACTCCTTAATAGAAGGATTGCGGCAGCCGCCACTATCGCAATAAATATCACTAGGACAGCAGGTATTAGTAAATTTGATTCAGGACCAGATGGTGTAGTTGTTGATGTAGTTGAGGTGGAGGTTGTTGTCGTAGACGGCGTGCTTGTTGTAGTAGAGGTTGAAGTTGTTGTAGATGTTGTTGAAGTTGTAGATGCCGAAGTTTGACTGGTTTTTGTACTTGTAGATTGGGTTGTAGTTGAAGGGCTTGTCGCAGTTGTAGTAGTTGTTATAGTTACTGTTGAAGTTGTTGTAGTTGGTATCGTCGTAGTAATCGTTTTTGTGGTTGTAGTGGTGGTTGTGCTCGTCGTTGTAGTCGTCGTGGTTGACACCGTAGTCGTCGTTGTAGAAGTTGTTGTAGTTGTAGTTTGATTAACTGCGTCTTCCAACGTAATTCTATGTGTTCCTATCGATGTTATAGGCACCCTCACTGTCGTGTTAAAGAATCCTGAGCTGTTCGTCTGCGCTGTGCCCATGGTCGCATTATCAAAATAGATGGTTACAACCGGTGGGTGAAAGTAATTGCCTGCGATTCTAAGAGAATCGTTGACATGAACCTGGACCGTAGCGAACCCTGTATTGTTGCCGAACATGTCGCCGGGAAGGGGATAAACGTTACCAACCTGAAGAAGGCCCCTTCTGCCTTCCATATAATCGGCTTCGGCTTGGTATCCTGTTGCAGTGTCATTACTAAAAAACTTGATCACATCGAATGTTATCGGATTTTCTCCAGCTGGCATCCACTGTTTTAGGTCCGGAGCTGTAGTTGCGTATGCGAAATGACCTTGTGCGTCGGTTGATACTGTCGCAAGCGTTTTATTCACAGCTGCAATGGGGTCATAATAGGTTAACTTCACAGCACTGTTTGCGATAAAAGCAGTGCCTTTTAGAGAAATTGGAGAGCCTCCTGCCCCCTTTGTAAATGGGGTGACTTCTAGTATTGAGAGCATGTCAACGTAGTTGTTTGAAACTGCCACAGATGTTGCGCTACCGTCAAAACATTTTACGTAGTAGTGTCCACCAACCACCGCCGTTGGTATCGAAATGTTAACCCAATTGTTGCCTACATAGATGCCGTTTGAGAGCTTTCTGGATCCATGTAGGTCAACGATGTTAAAAATTGGTGAAAACTTGAAGTCGCCTATTGAGATCGAAGAGAAGCCGTCTGCACTCCATACCAAATAGAACTGGCCACCTGAAAAGGTCACGGCTCCAAAGTAAACACTAATGTTTCCACCTGCACGTACGCTTACAACAGGGGCAGGCAGCGTGGTTAGACCAATAAGTATGTTTCCTGTAGACGCCTTCGAAGCAGGCGTGAA
Organism: Nitrososphaeria archaeon; assembly: GCA_963752255.1. Taxonomy (GTDB): domain Archaea; phylum Thermoproteota; class Nitrososphaeria; order JACIWG01; family JACIWG01; genus JBEKIG01. The sequence continues at coordinate 175,165 of CAVVXT010000014.1, forward strand.
TGGGAAGAAAGCTATGAACATTGTTGAAATAAGTATCGTGAGAAATATTACAGTCTTAGTCTTTTTCATATCTTCTTTACACCTTCGTACATAGACAGTCTTTAAGAAAACCGCATGCTTGTTATTTATCCTTTTACCATTTAAAAAAAGTAGAAAAGTAGAAATTAAAAGATTTTGTCGATATTGATTATTAACTTTTTGATTTCTTACTGTGATAATGTAAGGGGCACAGAGGCTAAGATCGCTACGGCGCCTGATGAAGTAGCCTGCCCTATTATAAATATCTTTGCGCCAACGACGTTACTTCCTACTTCGTAAGAACCTGTCATTGTGCTTTTGGTTGCTGTAAAACTACCTGAATGTAAGACGCTCCCATTTAGGTCAGCTCCAACGATATAGCTTTCTCCTTTTATCAAGCCTGAAGCTGTCCACATTATTGTGTCACCTACAACGTAACTTGTCCTGTCTGTAATTATTGTGTAGGTGGAGGTCGTTTTTTGAAAAAGGTAGTTTGATCCTCCTCCAAGAATTAATAATATTACCGCCGCGATTAGAGCGCCTTTAGCAACCCTCTCCTTAAATTCTGACATATCTTTCCATTGCATTTATTTTGCATAGATATATCACTTACCTAGAATCATTCATCAATTATTATTATGACTAAGGTTAAGTTGTCAAAATGCTTCGGCAACAGGCATATGCGTACGCTGTTGAATACGTTTTAAATAGCACAATTTGAAAATGAGTTTAGGCTATAACAACAAAACAGGCTCAATTGTTCACAATTTAACCTTCATATTATTCTTACTGAACTCATGCCAAATCATCGCTAAAATTGATCTAGATCTATCCACGACCAACCCCATCGTATATTCATCATAATGTTGGCCTTAGATTTTGATGCACCAGAAAAATCATCCAAAGAATTTATTGCAAATATACTGAGGTCATTTTTTTATCTGGCTGCAATTTTGGGTTAGCATTAGATTTTATTTTCCTAAAAAGGTTTGATCTGGGAATTATCTTTATGACCTTAAGGGGTTCCATCTTTTTTGATAAATAGGCTGTCAAGTCTGTTAAGTCGGCGTTAAGTTTGCCGTTAAGTTTGCTGTTAAGTCGGTGTTAAGTTGTGCGTTAAGTTTTCCGTTAAATTTAAGTTTTTTAACGCCAAAAACTGTGTCCGGTTTTTACCTCATCATTTTCCAGTAGACTTGTCTGGGGCATCTGTTAAGTGTTAAGCTGTTTTCCTTGACGCAGCATTTGCAGGCCTTTGTCCGTCAATTGGGCCTTTACACCATCTGATCCAGATGTCAATATCACGGTTCCCTCTTTCTAGTACTTATGCAGGTAGTCTCAGGCGTTCTCCCTGGTAGTCCCAAATTTTGTCCCCCTCCATATTGAATAATGGAGGGTTATTAGGGCTCAATTCAAGCCTTCTTAGACAAATAGAAAACGCGTCGATTGTGGAGGATTGGCACGCTAGAGTTATGGTACAAGGTCTGGTCAAAGCAAAGCTAAAGCCTACCGATCGACTTAGAATTACAACGTGTAAAGACTATAGTAGATTGATAAAAATCCTTACATCAGTTCTTTAACATTATAGTTTAACGCTTAAGATCCTATATTTCTGCCTGTTCTATCGTTGATCATTAACTTCTTTGTTCTTCGAACTGTTTCTCAAAACCTTTTCAATCTCCTCTTTTTTTGATCAATCATTTGAGGATATCTCATGGAATAGTCTGAAGTATACAGCACGTGCCGCATAGACATCTTTTTAGCGATAAATTCTTCAGGTCTCTGTTTTACTTTTTCCTCTTCGCTTAAACTTTGGACATGCCGTACATGTTAATGGGTGTTCCTTTACGTTCATCTTTACCAAATTAACTTCCTTTGTCTGATCCAGCCGACGCCAAAATGTGCAGAAGCCGTCTTTATCGATCATCTTACAGCCATATTCGCGATCAGAAGCCCTAAGACTTGCAATCATTTGCAACGAGTCTACGCTTTCCAAAAGCTTTTTGAGCCTTAAATCAGCTGACCCAATACCTTCTTTGAGGCTTGTTAATTCGTCATCAACTCGAGACATCCTCTCGCTGAGATCTTTTATCGTTTTCACTTCCTTGAGCTGATCGCTTATATCGTCAGCTACTTTGGTGAGCTCGTTTAACCTCGCATTTAGTTCATCTATCCTTTTGTCTAGCTCTGCGACCTGCGTAATCTTGGGCTGATGGCTTTCGTACGGTGATATAAGCTCCCAAGTCTTGTAGCTGCTTCTTCCCAGCTGTTTCCCTATTTCTCTATAGCTTAAGCCATTTCTTCTAAGCTCCAACGCCTTCCTTGTCAGCTCGTCGTCATCTCCCTTTTTCCTTGGCATAATAACGTTATATGATAACGTTATATAAGAACATTTTATAATAACGTTTGACAAAAAGCTGGTGCCCAAACATATCCGTATACCCGTTTATATTCATCGGACATGAGCTCTTATATCATGCTCCAACTTAAACCGAAGTCCTTTTCAAGCTGCTTCATTATGTCTGTGCTCTCGGTCATACTCCTATCCCCTTTTGAGCGATACTATTGCCCTGTTGATATAGGGTACCCTATTGTCAACTTTGACAGTTGGTCAAGTGATGGCGGATGATGAACGCCGATGATGGATGTTGATGGTTGATGATGGAAGATGATGATCGTTGATGATGACTGTTGATGACTGAGTCTGGCTAATAGAATAGCACGGGAACTCTAGGAAAAGCCTCAGACAGCTATTACAGATATTGTATGAGGTTTGGAGAGGGAATTAAGAAAAGGATAAGGAATGTGGACACTTTTACCAGAACCATTTATCATCATCAATTATAACTTACCAGTATTTGGGTTTATTATAATATCTAAGATTGTACCCGCCGATGTCCTATAATGTACCTGACTGTTCGATTTTATGCATGTGATTGTCCCATAGTTGCAAAGGAAAAAATAAGGATATCGTTTAATAATTTGAACTAAGAATTCAAACGGTTTCTTAAATTTGGGGAAAGACATCCAGCATGTCCATGCCAAGGAAAATTAGGTGAGGTTGACAATCAAGCTCTGTTGTAGGGGGCAACCATGATTTGATTTCATGGAATGGCCGGGTTTGGCGATGCTTCAGTGAGGTTTATGATTTTGCCGCAAAGAACTATAGATAATCATGAAATTTACTATAAAAAACCAGTTATCATAGGCTTAAGGATACAGTTTTCAAAGATAGTTTTCCACAATAGGAAATATGAAAAATCCTTTATTGCTAATTCATATTTTTTCCTTAAACTAAATAGAAGAAATAAATGCTACATTTAGTTTTAAAGGTGCTTGTGTTTATTTTGCGGCTTTGACAGAGCTAGTTTATTTATTTCTTTTAATGCTATATGTCATTTTCTTATTATATTACAATTCTTAATGAATTATCATGTTGTTATACAAACGGTTTTAAAGTATTATATACGAATTAATACAGTTTTTGATAGCGCTGTATGAGCAACAAGGGTAATCAATCCTACAAGTGGGCTGTTCTCCTGATAACTTCAATTGGCGCTTTTATGTCCCCCCTCGATAGTACAATAGTGAGTGTTTCACTTCCATCGATAGCATCAGGCCTAGGCATCGATTATGCTACGGTCATATGGGTTCCAACCGCGTACCTGACATCCCTTGCCGTTCTCCTTCTGACCGTTGGAAGGCTGTCCGACTTAAGGGGAAGGAAAATGCTATTCATCTCGGGGCTTTCTATATTTGTTTTATCGTCATTGCTCTGCAGTCTGTCTAACTCTGGTCTTCAGCTCATAATATTCAGGTTTATGCAGGGAGCTGGAGCCGCATTCATGGGATCTACTTCAACCGCTATAATTACAGACGTATTCCCAAGCAAAGAAAGGGGCAAGGCGTTGGGGATAAACACGATGTCGATCTATGTGGGACTTTCAGTTGGCCCAAGTCTGGGCGGTTTCTTAACTCAGCTTCTCGGATGGCGCTCAATCTTTTACATAAATGTTCCAATAGGCGTCCTGACTATTGTTTTAGCCCTCTCAAAGTTAGAGGAATCCATGACCAACCCCCAGAGGAAACGTTTTGACCTGTTGGGGGCATTAACATTTTCTTGCGGCCTCGTCGCCCTATTGGTGGCTCTTACATTGAGCGGAAATTATGGATGGGGGGCTCCCATATTCAGCCTCCTGTTAGCTGGTGTGTTCCTATTGCTAATCTTCATTCTCATTGAAAAGAAAAAGGGTGCTGAAGCCATGCTCGACATTTCACTCTTTTCCCACAATAGGCTGTTTGCAGCCGCAAATTTCTCCGCCTTATTGAACTATACATCCTACTTTGGTGTGAGTTTGTTCATATCGTTCTACCTCCAGAGGATCCTGAACTACTCCCCCTTGAGAGCGGGGATCATACTTTTCACAATGCCAGTTATCATGTCCATTTTGTCTCCTTTCAGCGGCTGGATTTCCGACAGAATTGGTTCAAGAACTTTAAGCTCGTCGGGCATGTCTCTTATGTGTCTTGGGCTCCTGCTTATGACAACATTAGACGTCAGTTCTTCCTCTTTAGATGTGTCGATTAGGCTCTTTATCATAGGCTTTGGTATGGGGCTATTTTCCTCTCCCAATACGAGCGCTGTGATGGGCTCCGTTGAAAAGGACAAATTGGGTGTAGCATCCGGCACGTTGGCGACGATGAGGTTCTTAGGACAGTCAATGAGCCTAGCTGTGATGGGTGCCATCGTTGCTACAGTTGTTCCCAGCAAAGTTCTATCCGATCTTTTCATAGGCCTTTACCCTTCCGGTAGCGAAGTTGTAGCAAAGGCCTTCGTAGAAGGAATAAGGCGAGCATTTATCGTTTCAGCATTTATAGCCGCCTTAGGCGTCTTCACATCTCTAGTTAGAGGGAAGGGAAAGTAAAAGAAGCTTGGAAGCAAAGATAACTACTGTATCCTCTATTAATTTACACAGCGAGATTCATAATATCCTTCGAAAAACATGTACTTCAAACTAATTTTGTCTTGTTGGCGAACTTAAACGCTTAATAATTGATGGTTTACTGAGTTGCATTAGGTTTAGATGAAAGTTCTAATCGTCTATGATTCTGTTTCTCCTATGAAGTTGACGGCGAAGGTGGCTGAAGCGATTGTTGAGATGTTGAAGGAGAAGGGAATTGAAGTTGACTCCTTCTTCGTAAACGATATTGACAAGGCTATTGTTAAGAACTACGACTGTTTAATTGCTGGTGCGCCCACGATGGCTTTCAGGGCATCGAAAGGGATTATGCAGTTTCTTAACGGTTTGTCAAGCAAAGAATTTTCTGGAAAGCTGGCTGTTGCTTTTGACACTCAAATTTAGTCAAGGTTCAGCGGAAGCGCAGCTAAGGGTATAGAAGGCAAACTTAAGGGTCTTGGTTTCAGGCTTGTCACCGTTCCTCTGATTACGTACATAGAAGGCAAGGGGAACGACTTGCATCTGAAAGAAGGTGAGCTAGAGAAAGCCAAGAAATGGGCGCAAAGAGTTGCAGAAGCTCTATCTAAGTAGGACCACTTACCACCTTTAAATCTGCCATCTTCTATCTTATGATGTCAGTGCGTCCCTTCTAGGCAGTTCTCCTACTCAGCGACCTGTTTTCAAACGAAATCCCGGTATCTGGGATGAAAGGAGAGGTTAACAAGTTTTTCGGAACACAGCGGTTTAACAACAGATCTGCAAAGATCCCTGCAGGCGCCATGAGTTAAACCTCCTTTTAACCGAACGATTTAATTTCTGACTTTGTATAGCGTTTGGTACGGGAGGACTGTGATGAGGTTCGATGTAGTTGGGTTAGGAATAAGCGTTATAGATTGCCTGCTTCTAGTAGAAGATCCTAATGTAATTTTCAAAGGTAAATATACTCAGTTTAGACCTGACATCGAGCTCCCTGTTAATTCTAGGAAGTTTTCCAAATGGTCAATTCAGGGAGGCGGATTAGTAGCCACAGCGATGGCTGCGGTCGGCCGTTTAGGTGGAAAAGCAGTGATGATATCAAAGGTTGGAGACGATGAATGGGGTAAATTCGCTATCTCCGATTTTAAGAAGTACAACGTAGAGACAAGCCATGTATTCGTTGACAAAGGCATCCAAACTTGGCTGACTTTCATCCTTTTGGGCAAGGATGGTACTAATCAGTGGGTAGAAGCCAAGTATCTCAAGGACTTTAACCTACCTCCAGACATACGCCGTGCAGCTATGTGGGCGATGGCAAACCCACTGACCGCAGAGGAGATGAAGAGACACGAAATCTATTCAAATGAACAGCTAGATATTTTGACGGAAGGAAAGGTGCTCAATTTAGGGGAATGCTCCGATGCAACCCTTGATGCTGCCCGTACGGCCAAGAGGAATGGTGTTCCAACTTGCTATGATATGGAAACCTATTCGCATCCTAAACTGCTCGAGTTCTTGAAGAACATAACATACCTCATTCTATCTCGAAAGACGGCGATGGAGTTCACCAAGGAAACGGATCCCGTTGCCATGTGTAAGAAGCTTCTCCCGTATGGCCCGGAGGTTGCTGGGGTCACACTTGGGGAGGATGGCTCGGTGTTCGCAGTCGGGAATGAAGTCATCGTCCGAAAAGCGTTCAAAGTCCAAGCTGTGGACACAACTGGTGCTGGTGATGTCTTCCATGGCGTTTTCAGCTATGGGATTGCCCAGGGATGGGATATTGTTAGAGCAATAGAGTTTTCGAGTGCTGTATCGTCCATTAAGTGCACAAAAATGGGAGGTAGGGCAGGTATCCCCAGTCTGACGGAGGTCGAAGCATTCCTGAAGAAACGCGTTGAGGAGATACGCTGACACTACGATTCAGCTTCTGTTTATATCTTTGGAGGAAACGCGTATCCTATGTTACAGCTTCCTTGCATTCAGGTACTCGTCAAATTCGGGGAAAAGCCAGAGAGGCGGCTGCGTTCATACTTTTTCTAGTGCATCTAATAACGGAAAGGCGAACCTTAAACTCTCAAATCCCATAACGTTTATGAAAAGTAAGGGACACCCTGAACCTAAAAGTGTTACGACTGACGAAATGGCTAAAATTTTTCTTGCCTTTTTCTTTTACTATTGTAGGCATAAAAAAATATTATTTTCATCATACATAAGTTAATGCTTTAGTACATCAACCATGTTTGCCTTCGTAAATAGTAAATTGGTTACTACCACTTCTGCACAGTCTTTTAGTCTTCTCTCCATTTGAACAGTCTTACTGCGGCCACAAAGATAACCACAGTGATCACGCCTGCGACGACAAGGTCTACGGATGCCTGTCCAAAGTTTCCGTAGATCATGACCGCGTTAAGGCCGTCTGTAATGTAGAACAGTGGAAGCACGCGTGCAACATACTGCAGATATTGGGGCATTATCGATATGGGGAAGAAGGTGCCTGCGAGAAACATCATCGGGAAAGTTATGACGTTTCCTATAACACTGGCTGTGTCTGTGCTCTTGGTAATTGTCCCCACCAGCATACCTAACGAGGCGAAAAGTATCGGACCCAGAACAAGGAACGGAACAAGCCAAATTGAAAAAGTGATATGTGCACCAAATAGGAAAATTCCGACACCGGTCATGAACAGGAAAGATAGCGCTGAAAGAACAATATAGAACAGAACCTTGGAAGTCAACCATTCAAGTTTTGTGAGAGGTGTCAAAGACAGTTGTTTAAAGAGCTTCAATCTCTTGTACTCTGAAGAAATGTTCACGAGAGAAAACATAGGACTCACAAGAATGGAGAAACCTATCAAGCCCGGGATCAAGTTATCAACGTATGAAATCACTCGAGAGTTCACAGTGGCCCGATTAACCCCTATAACAGGCGAGCCTCCGTAACGCTTCAGATTGAAGCCATTTATCACACCGGTAACGGTTCCGATAACGATGACACTGGAGCTTTGCGCGGGATTTCCATATAAAGTCACGTTAACTGGTTTTCCGGCTAGGAAACTAGAAGAAAAATTCTCTGGTATAATTATTCCATCGGAAGAGGAGTGCGCAGCTAAATAATTTGAGAAATTTTCTGATGCGCTTACCTGTATTATGTGCACGGTGCCAGTGCCGTTAAGCGCCTGCACGAAGAAGGTTGAGACCTGGCCGGCATCCTTGTTTTGAACGTAAAGGTTAATCGCGCCATTGGAACCACCGGAAAAGATGGCACCGAAAATAATTATTATAATAACTGGAAACACAAGACCAAAGAACAATCCGACCCAGTTTCTCAAGTATCCACGACTGAACAAGCGAAGATCAGCAACCGTTCTTCCCAAACTTGCCATAGCGACTAGCGCCTCCGATTACTGGGGTCAGAATTACCGTTTTCAATCCTAACTTCTTCCTGCCTATCTATTGCTACACTAACGAGCTTGACAAACACGTCATCCAGACTGTCGCGACGAGTACGGATTTCTCCCCAGTCGAGTCCCGATTTTTGGACAGCGGCCAAAGCCGTTAAAGCGTCAATCTTTTGCTTGAGACTAATGCTGATCAAACCTTTACCGTTGTACTCAACGTTCAGATTCGTGTTCGAACGGAGATATTCAGCTAACTCTTCGGACCCGTGAATTTCAAGATGTTCACCAGAGCCATGAGCTTCAATGATCTCGTCAGAAGTTCCCATAGCCACTACTCGCCCGTGGTTCATAATAGCCACCCTATCCGAGAGCTGCTCAGCCTCTTCAAGGTAGTGTGTAGTTAAAATCACGGTTTTCCCGTTGCTCTTCAATCCTCTAATTACTTCCCAGATCGCTCTTCTCGCGTTAGGGTCTAGTCCTGTGGTTGGCTCATCAAGAAAAAAAAGCTCGGGAACATTTACAAGCGCAAGAGCTAGCCCCATCTTCTGTTTCTGTCCTCCTGAAAGGTTTTCGAAAAGAATACCTGCTGAATCCTCAAGCAAAACTTCTTTAAGGATAGCGTCCGGGTCAACGCTTACGCCAAAAAGGCTTGCGTAATATTTTATCGCCTCCCTTGGGTTCGCCTTTTCAAAGAAGGTGAAGTTCTGCGGTATAACACCAATTCTTTTATGCAGGTCGTAGCCCTTTTCCCAAGGGTCAAGGCCCAACACTTTCACACTACCGTCATCCCTCTTCCGCAAACCCTCCAAAATCTCTATCAGAGTTGTTTTACCGGCTCCGTTCGGGCCGAGCAGAGCAAAAACCTCACCTTCGTCAACAGAAAATGTAACTTCATCCACGGCGTTTAAGTTACCGTAGCGCTTTCTGACAGAAGAGATTTCAATCGGAATCATTTAAACAACAACCTTATGCGACAAAAGCGTCTCCAAATGTTCAAATCAGGTTAGTTTAAAGCCAAGACATGTTCACTTTTACATATGTTGATTCGCGTTCCATTAAAAAGCTTCCTCGGATTCCTCTCATAGAAAAGCTATTTAAAAGGTTTAAAGAGCATCTGTAAAAAATAGCTATATTATTTTTTGATCTATATTGGTAATTTTTGCAATGGTTTTTACTAGATTTTCGCCTTTGAAGTTTCTGCTAAAGATAAAGTTCTATGTTATATATATGTATATAATCAATAAATGGATGTTGTAGAGTTGATAGAAAAACCAGAATATGGCAACTGGGTTTCAAAAAGGCTTATCATTTTTTCTTCTGTACTGGGATTAGGGTTCTTGGGATTAGTCCTTCTTTCAAAGATCTTTGCTATTCCTGCTGGACTGTTCTTCTTATTCTCAGCGTATTTTACCTATGCTCGTTACAAGTTCTCTCCCAAAGGTGGAAATGTACAAGGACGTATACTTGATTTGCTACTGACACATTTGGACTGGAATGGAGAAGGGTTAATACTAGATGTAGGCTGTGGAAATGGCGCTCTCGCTATCAAGCTCGCTCACAAGTATGCGATAGCTCGGGTAATAGGGATCGACTATTGGGGAGGAAACTGGGAATACTCGAAAGAAGCATGTGAATCTAACGCAAAGATTGAAGGGGTTGCTGATCGTACAACCTTCCAGAAAGCAAGTGCCACAGCTTTGCCTTTTGAGGATGAGCATTTCGATGCCGTGGTCAGCAATCTGGTATTTCATGAAGTAAAAGATGTAGCAGACAAACGTGAAGCTATCAGAGAAGCATTGCGTGTGTTGAAGAAAGGTGGGAAATTCGCTTTCCAAGATCTATTTTTAGTTAAGCGGACATATGGAGACCCAGATGATCTAGTTACTACTCTTCTTGGTTGGAAAATAAGAAGTGTGGAGTTCGTTCATACGCGAGATGCAACATTTATTCCACCAGCGTTGAAACTGCCTTTTATGGTTGGAACCATCGGGGTTATCAAGGGAGAGAAATGAGCGTTAGCTATTTTGGGAGTCAATTAAATGAATACTTAATATACAAGTGAAGCTATTTTGTAATTATTATTCAATTAAACAAATAATTCAAAGATGCCGTTTATTGACATCTTTTTTGAAAAGTTAAAATAAAGGGTTCCTGAACAAACAACCTTCAAAGAATATGGCGTCTCTTAGATTCTAAGAGACCGTGATCAGTTTCGATAAAAGCCACTTGAAGGCTTTACTTTTCCCCCATCTTTGATGAAGGTGCCTTCATCCAGTTCTCTGAATGCTCTGATCAGCTCTTCCTCAGTGTTCATAACAATGGGCCCTCCCCATGCTATTGGCTCATGTAGCGGTTTACCTGCGGCAAACAAAAAGCGAACGCCGTCTTTCGTACCTATTCTTATGGTGTCACCGTCACCGAAGAGAGCGCAGTGCTCCGGCCTGATCGATGAACCACTTGAGTAGGCTGATCCCTTGAATATGTACGCAAACGCGTTCCACCCCCTTTTAATAGAACGCTCGAAGGTCTTACCGGCTTTCAATTCTATATCAAAATATTCGACGTCTACAACTAGGTCTTGAACCTGCCCATCTATTCCATCGATCTTACCCGCAATAACCTTAACATTTGCCTCTTCCGTTTCCATAGAGGAAATGAATTCTTTTGTTACACCACGGTATCTAGGAGCAATCATCTTCCTTTTAGCAGGTAAGTTTACCCAGAGTTGGAAGCCCAGCATCATGCCATCGTACCTTCTTGGCATTTCCTGATGAATTATCCCTGAGCCTGCGGTCATCCATTGGATGTCACCGGAAGCGATCAACCCGCTGTTGCCGATGCTGTCGCCATGCTCGACTTCCCCATCTAACATGTAGGTGACTGTCTCGATTCCTCTATGGGGGTGCCAGGGAAAGCCTTTAATATAGTCCTCAGGGTTCTCTGAACCAAAGTGATCAAGGAGCAGAAAGGGGTCAAACAGTGGAACCTCATTGTAGCCAAAGACACGCTTAAGCCTTACCCCTGCCCCTTCAAGAGTCAACCTGCTTTTGAGAATTTGCCTAACCATCCTTTCCATTTTAACATCACAACACAAGTTATTTCTTAACCTACCTAATAATGGTAACGATCCAGTCTTACTTCGGATGCGAAATAACCATTCAATATTAGGGTTCGAGTGTGGACGGTTTAAAGTTGATGAAGATAAGATATGGACAAGTTCTGCTGGAGACTCCATCGTTATAAACTGTTTAATCTTTTTATCCCAAATATTCAAATAAGCCCTGAAGTTCAATTGATTTTACATTATCTTTAGTTTCCAAAACAACAGTAAATTTTTAATTACACAGTTACGCGTACGAATGCGTGCGGGTGGCGGTCCTCCCGCCGTTCCGCGGAATAAACCCCGGGAGGGAGGTAAATTGAATTTGGAAAAAGAAAGTAAAATAGAGTATAGTAAGAGGAAAGAATTCTCGCTATCTATTCTGATAAACCTTTGATAAGGTGATTGATTAACGCAATCTAAAAAAGGATTGAAACCTACTAAAATACAGCAAATTGGTATCACCGCTGTATTCGCTGCAACATACGCCGCACTTGGTTATCTATTCGCGCCCATTTCATTCCTCGCCATACAAGTTCGAGTCGCTGACGCAATTCTCCCATTAATGGCGTTGTTCGGTTGGCCGTCATTAATAGGCGCCCAGTTAGGACTATTCATATTGAACCTGTCAAGCCCGCTTGGACTTATCGACATGACTCCTATATTTGTCTTCATTCCACCATCCTGGCTTGTAGTCAAATATGGTGTTAAAGCAGTGCCCGTATATGTCGCTTGCATAGGCGTCTGGGTTGGAATTGAATTGTTCCTCGTCTATAACGTGCCGCTACTGTTGACTATGCTTTACGTTGGTATAGGCGAATCCATAGCGCAAATAGGAATAGGATTTCCTCTCTACTACGCTGTCAAACGAAGGCTCGGATTGAAATGACTATAATCCGTTGTCTCGCGTGTCCATCGTTCGCTGTCGAATATCAGGCCATAAACCGCAAATACGGTTTTATGACCTTCCCACTTTTTTAGATAACGAATTTATACGATTTCATAAAGCGCAAGTTAAACATTTCACTAAAATCCTCGACAAATACAGGGACAAAATTGAATATGCAGTTTATCCCGACTACGAATATGACCAAATATGTTTGCTCACACTAAGGGTCTCCGACGCGCTTATACCTATAAGCTATAACAGGAGGGTAGGTAAGGCCGCTATATACGGCACAGCGCTAGGTGCCATGGTCTCCAACATCTTATCATTCTACGGCTTCTACGATCTGTTTCTTGGGACGGTCGCGAACTTCTTTGCGAGCTACGCCGCCTACATGTTTTCGAAGCGTGAGGGCAATCTATGGAAAGTCTTAGCGGCGGTCTCATCGTGCGCAGTAGTGATCTTCTTCATAGGCTTTCTCCTGTTCCATCTAATATTAAACTTGCCCTTGGAATCCTCGTTAATCGGGATATCCATCGGATCCTTCGTTTCGATCGTCCTGCTGGGAATGATCTTGATGGTCGCTTTGGGAAGGATATACCGATAATTTACGGTGGAAATTTCTCAGCCTTCCCGTATTATCGACTTGCTCGCCTGGAAACCCCTTTTTGTCAACTTTTCAAATCGAGGTGGATCGAAATTCCAGTTGGTTTAGATGGTACAGAAATGGTTCTCTCTTTGTGAACAAAAATTTATATAGATTTAGCAATTTTTAGGAAGTATGTCAGAAGTTCTAGAGAACCATATTGTAATAAAGCTTCATCGCCCCAGTATATATGAAAAATTGTTCTTCCTTACCTCAGGAATTATTATAAGTGTTCCCTTTACTTTCTTTTTGGAGACTCTAGCTGACCAGTACTTTCTTTATATACCAAAATTTTACTTTACTATCTTTACTGTCGCAATTCTGGCGCCCTTAATTGAAGAATTCGCGAAAGCCTACCCATTATTCTTTCGCCATGGTGAAACAGAGAGGTCAATTTTAATCCTAGGTCTCCTTGTGGGATTGGGTTTTGGTTTATCAGAATTTTTTGTCTACATATTTGTATATGGTGCACCAATATATTCGAGGATTTCTGGTATAATCTTCCACGCATCCAATACGTCTATAGTCGCATATGGAGTAGCAAAAAGGCGAATTCTCCTCTTTTATTTTATTTCAGTATTTTTTCACTCCATAATTAACCTCTCAATATTAATTGGAAATTTCTATTTAGTAATAGGATTTATTTGTACTCTATTATCATACTTCCTTCTATTTTATTTTTTCGCAAGAACAAAAGAAAACTTCTGTAGAGACTCTAGCTGTCTACCTAACTAAAATAAATTAATAAAAACATAAAATTAACTAATTTATGATAATTTCGGATAAAAGAAGATTTGTGTTAAAATTGTATTAAAATTTAAATATTGGTTTTTTTACATTTACAAGCATGAAATACAGACGTCTTGGAAAATCTGGAGTAAATGTATCTGAATTATGTCTGGGTACCATGGGATTTGGAGACGAAGTTGATGAGGCTACTGCTGCACAAATTATTAAGAGGGCCGCTGACTTAGGAGTCAACTTTGTTGATACGGCAAATGTTTACGCCAAAGGTAGGTCTGAAGAAATCGTGGGTAGAGCGATCAAGGGCATGAGGGAAAGCCTCGTTCTGGCTACAAAGGTCCGTCACGAAATGGGAACTGGCCCTAACGATGAAGGATTAAGTCGAAAACATATAATACATCAAGTCCAAGAAAGCCTCCGCAGGCTGGACACCGACTACATCGACATCCTATACGTTCATAGACCAAGCAACGTAGATATGATGAAGGGGTTCATCGGAGAGCCTGTGCCTTTAGAGGAGACACTCGGGGCTCTCACTGATCTGGTCAGATGGGGAAAAGTTCATTACATTGGATGCTCAAACTTTCCAGCTTGGCTTCACTGTAAAGCTCTTTGGACAAGCGATGTCCATGACTTTGAGAAAATGGTTGTCAGTCAGCCTAGATACAACCTCCTCCAAAGGGAGATCGAACGCGAAATTATACCTTTCTGCGTAGACCAAGGGATCGGAATTGTACCATACAGTCCTTTGGCTGGAGGATCTTTGACTGGAAAGTACAGGGCCGGTAGTCCTCCTCCAAAAGGCAGCCGAGGTGCTATCAAACCAGGATTCTTCCCGAGACATGGATTTCACTGGGAGGACCCGCACAACCTGAAGGTAATTCAAGGTTTAGAAGCCTTCTCAAAAGAGATCGGCAAGCCAATGGCGCAGATCGCTTTAGCCTGGATGCTTGCCAACCCTGCTATAACCTCGCCCATTATAGCCGCTACTAACACAAGGCAGCTTGAAGAGAATCTGGCTGCAACAGAACTCAGTCTCAGCAAGTCTGATCTTGAGAGGATTGACCAAATAGCGCCAGTATTAGGACCCTACTTCACATAATGGATTAAACTAATATAACGTAAGATTTAAAGAAAATTCATGCTAATATATTGCATAATATTTCGGATTATGGATTATTAGAAGTGCACAGTTTACCATTTGCTTTAAAGTGATTGCGTAAGAGTCGCACTGAATGAAGTAGATTTGAACCTCGTGCTATTTGTATGAACAACAATGACCTCAGTCATTACCCTCTAATAGTTGTCTAGCCGTTTAAAGGTTAATCATTAAATAAATAGCTAATTAAGATGTAAGGTATGGTAAAGAGTCGCGCTGCCTTTTTTGAAGGCCCTGGTAAAGTTTATCTGAAAGAGCTTGACATCGCACCCGGTCCTGACCAGGTTCTTGTAAAAACTTTTCAGGCATCGATCTGCGGTACTGACAAAATAGCTTATCGAGGAGACATTTCTGGGGAAGTTAAGCTGCCGATCTTTCCCTGGGGGCATGAAGGCGGTGGAACAGTGGTTGAAGTGGGATCCGAGGTGAACGGTTTTTCGGTTGGCGATAAAGTGATGTCATTTGGGAAGGGTACCTACGCCGACTACGTCTTGTTTGATGTGCCGTATGGCTGCCTGCCTGCTCCTGAAGGCGTGGACATGGACATAGCCTGCTTAGGTGAACCTTTGACGTGTGCCGTTTTCGCTAGCCAGCTTGTTAGTAAGAGTATACAAGTAGGCGATATCGTCGCTGTAATCGGTGCAGGTTTTGCAGGCCAAATTCTGGCACAAGGTGCTAGAAAGGGGGTGCAGAAAAGGTGGTTGTTATTGATATTGTTGACGAAAAACTTGACCTTGCAAAACGATTAGGTGCGAACACAATCGTGAACCCAAAAAAAGAGAACCATGTAGAAGCTATAAAGGCCATCTCTGATGGCCGAGGTGTAGACGTTGTTGTTGAAGCTTCAGGTTCGGGGGAAGGGTTAAATATTGCATCAAATATCGTCAGGCGCAACGGAACCATTGCTATTTATAGTCACTATATGAAACCGTTTACCGTCAACATGTACAGATGGCATGAAGATGCGCTTAATATAGTGCACACATGTCTTATGCACCGAACAAAAGAAGAGATGGTTGTTGGTATCAGAGATGCATTCAGGCTAATAAAACGAGGTATATTCGACGTTAGGCCTCTACTAAATCGTAAGTACAAGCTTGAGGAAATAAAGGAAGCTTTTGAGAATGAAATAGTTGATCAAACGTCCATAAAGACATTAATCCTACCATAGCTTTTCATTTTGTGACTACTCAGAATGTTTAAGGCAGGCTTATAAGACTCTAAACATAAAAATTATCGAAGTTTAACTGTACATCTTATATTAACGACGCGTTCAGAAGAAAGTAAAGTTGAATTTATTATTCAAGTTGACTTTTCTATTGGATGAAAATATAAACTTAAATACTACTTAAAATAATTTCCTGAACATGACTAATCAACAGCGAACAAAAAAAAACTTTAAGGGATTTGCAGTTCCAATATTAATTCTTATTATTATTATCTCAATGTTAATTGTTGCAGGTTTCACAACTAATGCAATATTGTTCCAATTTTTACTAGCGTTACTAGTTCTTGTTATGGCTGGTTGGATGATTGTACCTCTATTATTACCAGGTTCGTTCAAAGGAAGAACGTTTAATAAATAATAGTTGTTTTCTTTTTTTCAAAATGTTTATAAAATTCATATAATAAGTATAATTAAATCTAGTATTTTGTAAAATTGAATAAATAAGATAACAAATGATATAAAGTAATATGATATAATAAAAAGATAGGAGAGTTAAAATAGTAGTGTTCGTCACTATATACCATGGGTCAAGAACCTAAAAAAATGGATAGAAGGAACTTCATATATGCGGGTCTTGGTGCTGCAGTTATAGTAGTAGGCGGTGTCGCGGTATATTCTTTAACTCGAGCGCCACAAATTAGTACAACAACTGCAACAACAACTGCAACAACAACTGCAACAACAACTGCTTTTACAACATCTACAAAATCAACATATAGTCTACCAATAACTTCAAAATGGACTGGTCCCACAACAACTATAAATGTAATCGCAGAAGATGGGCCTCAATGGGACATTGCCGCAAAATATGCGGATGAATGCTTGGCAGAAACAGGGGTGACTGCTAATGTCGCTTTCTATGCTGAAAATGACCGCAGAGCAAAAATATTGCTGGACGCTTCCACAGGAGCTGGTGCTTTCCAAGTTTATCATATTGACGAGGCAGATACAGCAACATTGGGAGCGAACAATTGGGTACTTCCGATCAAAGACTATTACCCCTCGGCATATGATTTCGACGATTTCGTTGCTCCACAAAAAAACACCTTGAGCTATAAAGGGGTGAATTACGGTGC
The DNA here is from genome assembly GCA_963752255.1 of Nitrososphaeria archaeon. Taxonomy (GTDB): domain Archaea; phylum Thermoproteota; class Nitrososphaeria; order JACIWG01; family JACIWG01; genus JBEKIG01. Next base: position 192,351 of record CAVVXT010000014.1, read on the forward strand.
TCCATTCCTTGCTGAAATGGACTTAGTTTTCTATAGGAAAGACGTGTACTCGAAGGCAGGAATTAATCCTCCTGTAACAACTGACGATTTCTTAGCAGACGCTCAAAAATTCCAAAACCCACCGGCTATGTGGGGATGTGGAACAAGGGGGGAGCGTGGATCTGGGGCGAATGTTTGGAGATGGAGCCCGTACTTGGTCAGGTGGGGTGGAACATACCTCGATTCTTCAGGGAACCCTGTTTTCAACTCTCAAGCAGCGATTGACGCGACAGCATATTACATAAAATTAATTCAACTGTCTCCAAGCCCTACAATGCTTTGGTCAGATATACAGTCCGGTTTTTGCGCTGGGAACTTTACTATGCCTAGAGGACGCACATTTGTGGTATGACCAATTCAATGACCCAACTAAATCGACGATAGTCGGTAATGTTGGCACAACTTTACCAAGTGCAAATTCAGAGACAGGTATAAACGTTTCAGCTATGTGCTGTCATGGAGCAGGAATATCAACAGCCGGTTGTAAAACAGCAGATCAGAAAAATGCAGCCGCTAGGTACATCGCGTGGCTAACATCGAAAAATATGGAAATGGCCAGAATTCACTCTGGTTATGGCTTATATATCTCTAGGACCACTTCTTACAACAGCCCTGACTTGGCAGCAGTATATCCGGCAGACTTCATAAAGACACAAAATGGTTGTATACCACTTCAAAAGCTCTGCATACCACAGATTCCACAATGGCCACAAATTGGAGACTACTTGGGAATAAAGCTTGAAGAGTTGTTCACTGCGGCATTTGCTGGGACAACAATAAGTACTAGCACTATTAAGGCATCCTTAGACGACGCAGTGTCGTACGCTCAGAAAGCTATAACGACCACATCATAAACTACAACTACCTAATTTCGACAACATCAACTCAACATCACAAAAAGTAGGAAGGTTAAATTGAAACAAAAAACCTTCTTCCTCCTCTTTTTTATTCCAGCTTTAGTATTCATTTTCTTTTGGGCATTTTATCCTATGTTCGAAGTAGTCTATCTAGCATTTACAAACAGGGATTTTAGAGTAGGGGGTTCTGGTAGCTTTATTGGGCTAACAAATTTTGTACAATTATTCAGCGATAGCCGATTTTATAATGATCTTGGTATTACTTTACAATGGTTATTGACAACTATTATTGGTGGTGTAGCTCTTGGACTTATACTTGCTTCAATAGTCTTTGAATTTACTAGTGGAAAGTTTAGGTCTGTCTGTTTATTAGCATTTGTAATACCTGCGATGCTTCCCAGTGTTGCAGCAGCTTATATGTGGAAACTCATGTATTCACCTTCAATAGGGATAATATCTTACCTTTTTAGTCTCGTAGGGGTGCCTGGACTCGCACTATTGAGTCTTCCATCTGTAGCACTGTATGCATGCGCGTTAATACAAATCTGGCAGTGGGGTTGTCTTCTCGGGGCTCTTATAGTAATATTACTTGAGACAGTTCCGCGGGATGCCATAGAAGCCGCAAGGGTTTTTGGTGCTGGTGGCTTAACACTTTATAGAACTATTCTTTTTCCAATAATTGCACCTGGCTTGACTAGTCTGATTTTCCTTAATATGATAATTTCCCTAAGAAGCTTTGACTACATATACGTTCTCACTGGCGGAGGACCTGGACTAGCAACAGAAACAATAGATTTGTATGCTTATTGGGAAGCTATTGGATCATCAGGACTAGTTTCATATGCGTGTTGCATGTCTATTATTATGTTATTAATCACGATGGTAATCATGACTGTTTTTTGGAGAGTGACTCATCGCTCTTGAAAATTAAGAAATTGATAACCAATATTATTATTATAATAATCTTACTGGGTATTCTATTCCCGGTTATTTGGATGGTGCTTACTTCTTTTAAACAAACAGTAGACATCCTCACTTTTCCTCCAAAAGTGTTTTTCAACCCAACATTAGCTAATTATATTTCTGTTCTAACAACACAACGAGTCGCCAAGGGGCTAGAAAATAGTTTAATCGTTGTTCTAAGTGCATTGGGTTTAGGATGTTTGCTTGGCATACCTTTGGCATATATCTTTGCTCGTTTCGAGTTCTCGAATAAAAATGGCTTGCAATTTTTTATTGCTACTCTAAGATTCATGCCTCCTGTTACAATTATTATCCCTTTCTTATTCATATGGCTGAGTTTAGGGCTTTACGACACTTATCCTTCGATCATTATATCATATTTGATTACAACTTCAAGTACGATGATCTGGTTATCAATTGAATGTTTTAAATCTATACCACCGCATTGCGAAGAAGCTTCCGCTGTAGACGGTTGCACTGATTTCCAAACTTTTTCTAAGATCGCTTTACCTCTTGCCCTCCCAAGTATTCTAGGAATGACTGTTTTCGGTTTTCTTTTAGTATGGAATGAATTCTTCCTAGCATTTGTTCTTACTGCCGTCAAATCGTTTACTCTACCAGTAGCAGTCGCTTCAGCTGTCTCGTTCGCTCAGGAAGTTCCGTGGGGAAGGGTTTCCGCTATGGTTATTCTGCTTTCAATTCCGCCATTGGTGTTAACGTACTTTCTTTTAAGATTCCTACCATATTACTATAAAATGCAATAACTCAATATTCTAATTGGCTATTTGAAAATAAAGGCCTCAAAATTTAGCTTTGATGATGTCCTATTAGATGTAATGCAGACAAATAAGATGAAAAGCGTTTTTCACTAGAAATGAATTAAATCCATATTCCTTACTTTTATCTTGCTTATTTCTAGTGTACATCTTTCTTTCCCAACTTGAAAAAGTTTTAAACAGTATTTTTGAGGAAATAGCATGCGATATCAACTTAACTGCTTGTACATCATTTTACAAAATTCCAAATACCTTGATGGAGAAGTATACGAAATGTTTAAAAAATAAAACATTTTAACGTAAAATTATGATCGAAAAAATTAGGAAGACCAAAGATATAAGTGAGATGGGTAACGTTGAAATAATGCAGGAACTCAGGAAATTTGATACAGCTACAATCTGCAACGTGGTCGCGACTTATCAACCTCATGATGGTGATATTTGCCTAAAACTTTACGATGCGTGGTATGGAGAATACTATACTAACACAACTCTTCATTGCATGTATCCTTCAATTGAACCTTTATGTGGTTATGCTACAACTGCATGGTACTCGCAAACTTCTGAATCTTATACTGAACTTGATAATTGGGCATTATATGATCATATAGAGCAAATCAAAAAACCCATAATCCTTGCTACAAAGCAGACGTATCCATCTAAGTTATCTGGGCTAGCCGGTCTTTTCGGTGGTAATTTTACAGCACAATTAAAGTTTTTGGGTGTTATTGGTGTTGTAACCGATGGGCCGATGAGAGACTACGAAGAAGTAAAAGATATGAACTTTCAATATTTGGTGTCTGGACTTACTTCAGGGCATGGTCCTTTAATGTTGCGGGGAGTGGGTATACCTATCAATATCGCAGGGATGGCCGTTCAACCTGGAGATATAATACATATGGATATATGTGGCGCTGCTAAGTTTCCAGAAAAATACCTTCCAAAAGTTTTGGAGTATTCAACTGAATTAAGGAAACGTGAAAAAAAGTATCAAAGTAGATTCCATGATCCAGAGTTCAGTTACAAGAAATGGAAAGAGAGTTCAAAATAAATGTAAATCATCTTGTTTATTTTTCTTTTATATATAGAAATCATCTTTTTTTAAATTCCAATGTTTAAGGTAATTTGGGCTAAGAATCGGCTATCGCCTAGAATAAATATCGTCATTAAAAAAATGGTTTTATATGCGCTCTAAACTTTAGTGGGAGTAACCTACGAATAAGTAATAAGAAGGTATTCCGCATTTTATCAACAGATCATCTTCTATATTAACCAAAGATAATAGAATGATGTAAAATAGATCAAATTTTATTTAAAATCTGCTAAAGTTTGATTTAGGTTTGAATCTGAGTGTATTCAAGTGACGAATTTGCATAGAACTTGAAGATTGAACCAATTGTCACTAGCATCCTCATCAATTTCTTTTAACATTCCCTGCAGATTAAAATAAATAACACACGATCTCTGAGTTTCACTAACAACTTCTCTATGGTATTATTTGTTCTGGAGGCCTGCGGGGATTATCTGCAGGAATATACGTAATTTCGTATATGAAGCCCATTTTAGGTGCTGTGTCAAAGTAGAAGTATTGTTCATGTTTTTCTTTTGTACCGAATTTACCAGTTTGAATCACTTTTATTCCTTGCTTTTCGAACCTTCTTATCTCCCGATTGACATCATCCCAAGAGTTATAGAATCGAGCAACATGGTGGAGCATACCATCTTTTCCCTCTTTAAGAAACTCCTTATAGATGCTTGGTCCCTCAAGAGGTGCAATTATTTCGAATTGTACCGGACCCATGCATGCTGTAGCATTTTTATGAGAATAAAACACTGGATTACCTCTGACCTGAGTATCAAAATGATTGGGTGGTCCAAATGTGGTGACTTCCCACGACCCTAACGCTAGAGTGTTACTTACTTTTTTGACAGCTTCATCAAGATCACTCACAACAGTTGCTACTTGGTTAATTTCTTTGAATCCTTCAAAAAAACTAAATGGTCTGCATATTATTGACATAGAAATATATTAAATAAAAATGTAGTAAATAAACTTTTTTCAAGTTTCTGTTTCTCGCTAAAATATTCCTATAATTGCTAAAAATATTTTGAATTAATAAGGTGATTCCTTTGTCGAAAATTCATGTTGTTGCGGAATACTATAACCTAAGTAAATCAATGTGGTACTTGAACATGAGATCTAAGCTGTGTCAGAGTTTAGTCTTTGATTAGAAATTACCCAATTATATTCTTTAACTAAGTTTAGATAATAAAATATTCCCAAATTAGATAAGTTCGTCGCTTAACGCTCTATTGCTTAGGATGACGATAAATCTCTGGATTCAATACGTTTTCCATTTTCTCTCCACGTAAAAATCTTGCAATATCTTCTGTTAGGATACATGCACCTCTGTAGAACATGTCGTCAGATGGGCCTGCAATATGAGGTGTAAGGGTTATGTTGCTTAAATGGATGAACTTATTGTTAGGATCCTTGTATATTGGTTCGTTAACGAAAACGTCTAGGGCAGCACCTGCTATATTCTTTTCCATTAAGGCGTTGTACAGTGCATTTTCATCTATGACTTCTCCTCTCGAAGTGTTTATGAGAAAAGCTGTTTTCTTCATTAGGGCCAGTTCTTTTTCTCCAATTAGATGTGTAGTCTGCGGAGTTAATCTCATATGGATTGTTACAAAATCTGCCGTTTTGAGTAGAGTATTCAAGTCCACCTTTTCCGCATCATAGTTCCTCATCGTCTCTTTAGGGACAAAGGGATCATATCCAATAATTTTCATACCAAACCCCTTAGCTCGTTCAGCAACCTTGCTCCCGATTTTTCCGAAACCAACTATGCCTATGGTCTTTTCTCTTAATTCAGGTATAGACTTTCTCCAATTTTCAGTGGAAGCAGGGTATGTCCCATTACGTACGGCTTCAAACGACCTTGCAATATGTCTGATCTCTGCCAAAATAAGGCCCATCGTAAAGTCTGCAACTGAATCAGCGTTTCTGCCAGGTGAATTGATTACTGGTATATTTTTGTTCGTTGCGGCTTGCACATCAATATTTACTGGCGTCGATCTATTGCATGCGACCAATTTTAGGTTCTTTGCTGCCTCAAAAACTCTCTCGGATACTGGAGAGAACTGCACGACAAGTATTTCTGTGTCCTTGGCTAAGTTAGCCACTTCTAAAGGATTTCCAGAATATTCTTTTATCCTCTTATATTCTGGCTTGTGGTCCCATCCTTCATATTCCTCCTTCAGCTCATAAAAGCTAATGTCTACTTTGCTATATAGATCTCCTAGATACTCTCTGAAAGCTTTTCTCCATTTTTCTTCAGGCAGAAATTTATCTGGGATGACAGCTATTTTCATCAATTTAATTTACCTTAAGCATGATTCCAATATTTTTATTTATAAATCTTGCTAGAAGAGCAGGAATTAAATTTTTTATAACACTAAAAGATTGTTATATTAAAATTTGAAGTAAAAAATTGTAGTGTATGCTGTTCAATAAGATATCATATTGCTGCCATATTATACCGCGAAAATGTTGGATTGGAAGGCATTCGAGCGCACTGAAAAAAGAAGTTTTTAGGCGTTCAAAAAGCCTTAGAATAGGAAAAAAGTTGTATTTCCGACATCAAAAACTAGAATATGAGAAAGATTTAATAGATGTTACTAGATCAAATGGTCTGTTGAAAATACAAGATAACTCGAAGGAAGATGGCTATTTGATGGGTATTGATATAGGCTCGACTAATATCAAGGCAGTTATTTGCGATACGCACGGAGGAGAGGTGGCAGTAGAATCTATTAAGCTCCAAGTAGAACAACCTAATGTAGGATGGGTTGAGAGAGACATGGACATCATGTGGAACTGTACAAAGGATGTGATCAGACAGTCTTTGTTTAGGACCAAGATAGATCCAGCTTCTATTATTGGAGTAGGGGTTTCTGGACAGGGTGATGGCTTATATCTCTTGGATATAGATGGGAAACCTGTACGCAAGGGAATCCTGTCCATTGATTTCAGGTCGGTTGATATCGTAAGGGAATGGGAGAAGAATGGGAAAAATGACAGTATATTCCCAGTCATAGGGCAGAGGCCTTCTATGGGCACTCCAGTCAGCATTTTAGCTTGGCTTAAACGTAACGAGCCTAAAAGTTACTCTAGGGCAAAATGGATTATTTTTTGTAAGGATTACATAAAATATAAACTCACAGATGTAATTTGCACCGATGAAAGTGACGCATCTGCATCTCTTACCGACGTAAAAACAAGAAGATACTCTGATAAAATCTTCGAAATTCTAGACTTGGAAGAATGTAAGGAAAAACTTCCTCAAATTATGCCAGGGTGGATCAAATGCGGTGAAGTAACCTCAAAGGCTTCAAGTGAAACTGGACTAAAAGAAGGGACAGTAGTTGCATCCGGACTCCACGATATTAGCGCTACCGCTTTAGGCGCGGGCTGCGTAGAACACGGACAATTGCTTATTATTAATGGCACATGGCAAATAAACGAAGTGATAATTGACAGACTAATATTAGATCCAAACAAGATATGCGTGACTAGAGCGACTGGGATTCCAGGCAGATGGATAATAGCAAACGCTTCATCGGTGGGAGTTACAAACCTTAACTGGTTCATTGATCAATGTGGAAGCGAAAATCGATTGGAAGCGGAGAAAATGAAAATGACGACACATGCATACTGTGATAGACAAATAGAGTCTATTCCAGCTGGCTCAGAAGGAGTTTTATATCATCCTTTCCTTTATGGTTTTGGTTATCTACCTAACGCGAAAGCGGGCTTCTACGGAATTGATGGTAGACATTCGCAGAAGCACTTACTAAGGGCTGTTTATGAAGGTGTGGCATACTTATCGTTCATGCAAATTGAGGATTTAAGAAAAGTTGTTGACATAAAAGAAGCGAGGATTGCAGGTGGAGGAAGTAAGAGCAGAATCTGGGTTCAGATATTTTCAGATGTAATGAATTTCCCGATTAAGGTGCCACGTAGTAGCGAGTTGGGGGCATTGGGAGCTATAATGATCGCTGGAATCTGCACTGGAGTCTACAGAAATCATGAGACAGCTGTGAGAGAAGCCACCTCAGTATCTTACGAATCGATACCGAATCCGGAGAACGTACAAAAGTACAGATCAATTTATAAGATATTTAAGAAGTCAATATATAGAATGTCAGAAACTTGGAATGAACTTGAAAGCTTGAGAATGAGTCAATAAGAGAGCTAAGTTTAGAAACTCAAAACAAATTTTAGACTAAGATTAAGATAAAGTTGAGATGCCTAATATGTGATAACTTCACTAAACAATGCCAAAGAACATAAGGTAGGTTACTGCTCTTAAACTATTGGACTCGAAAAAAAGATTATAACCAAAGCTTGGCATTTTATCATCGTGGTGTTTTATTTTGTCTGACAAGAATTTTGTAATTGTGCTTGATGCAGGAGGAAGTGGGGCAAAGTGCTCTATTCTGACAACAGAAGGAAAGATCATAGGAGATTCTATCAAAGAATGGAATCGCAACAAATGGGATCCTACGACTGGTTGGGAATCTTTCAAGAGTGTAATACGGGATACTCTCGGGAGGACAAATGTAAACCCATCTCAAATCTTGGCTATAAGCTCAACTGCATTTAGAGAAGATTTTGTGCTTATCGACAAGAAAGGCGAAGAAATTCTTTTTTCCCCTGATGATAGAATCTTCACCATAGGCAAGGATTTAGAAGAGAGATTTGGCAAGGAAATGTACCGGAGATCAGGACATTGGCCCACAACACCCCTGATGCCACCAACAAGGTTACTTTGGCTAAAGAAGCATGATCTAAATTCATTTTGTAAAGTTTCTAAGATGCTAATGGTAAGCAATTGGATACTTTATAGATTGACAGGTGAATGCGCCTGTGAACCTTCTAATGCTGGTTCATCCTGCTTATTCGATGTTTTCAAGAAAGACTGGAATTGGAAAACGATCAATGAAATTGGTTTACCAGAAGAGATATTTCCAAAGGTACTCCAAAGTAGCGAGATTCTAGGAGAAGTTAGCCCGAAAGCTTCTTCTGAAACAGGTTTAACAAAGGGAACCTTAGTCGCCATGGGAGGAGCTGACGCACAATGTGGTATCCTTGGCTCTGGGGGAGTCGATGTAGGTGACACTGTGGCTGTTGGAGGAACTACTACACCTATTCTTATGGTGACAGACATACCTATTATTGATAGAAAAATACGAACGTGGTTTGGCAATCATGTTGTATCAGGAAGATTTTTCATAGAAAGCAATGCGGCAATCACTGGTTGGAATTACAGGTGGTTCAGAGATAACTTTGCCGAGCTAGAGACAATGGCATCGAAGGCCATCGGTGTAGATGCATATGAAATCCTAAACCGTGAGGTGGAATCTGTTCCTGCTGGTCATTCAAAAGTGCTAGCATTTTTAGGTTCAATTATAATGAACCAAAAAAAGTGTGCTCTTCCAAAAGGTGCTATTATGGGACTGGAAACATGGGCATCAGAACCTACTAGAAAGGCTGAAATCGCGAGGTCAATAATCGAGAGCGCATGCTATGCTATAAGAGCAAACTGCCTACAAATTGAAGAAATAACAAAGGATAAGATTAAGAAGTTTGGATTTTGTGGTGGAGAGTCCAAGAGCCAGATTTGGTGTCAAATATTAACTGATGTACTTGGTAGGCCTATTACAGTTCCTATAGTCAATGATTCCACTACTGTTGGTGTATCACTTTGTGCATTAGTTGGTGGGGATAGGTATAGTAATTTATTAGAAGCGGTAAAGGCGTGTGTTAAGACAAAATCTGTTGACCCCATCCAAAAAAATGTTAAGATATACGATAAAGGTTATTCTAAATGGAGAAAAGTGTATGACAAGATTCAAGAAATTTCATCATTGATAGATAGTTGATACTATTTAATTACAATTCTTTGTCTTAGTCCGATGAAAAAAGAAAAGCTAAGTTTGCAATGTAAATTTAAGGACATGTTAAAGGAACATCTTAAAAACCGTTAAAGAACCCTTTAACCTTTAAATTTAAAGGAGCTTAATAGTCCAACTGGGCACAGACGGTAAAGAACGTTAAAGAACAGTATAACCTTTAAATCACTTCATGCAGTTTAAAGGAGTAAAGCTTTATCATAAAGAAAATAAAGAAAATAAAGAACGGATAAAGAAAAATAAAGCGAACGAATAGCACGAACACAGCGAACAAGGGAACTTTTAAAGAAAAATAAAGAGCTGTTAAAGGAATTTAAAGACTTTTAAAGGAAATTTAAAGAAACTTTAAAGACGTTTAAAGAACTCGTAACCTGTAAATTTACGGATGCTTAACTGTTCAACTGGGAACAGAGGGTAACAGGCGTAAAAAAAGGTACATCCTTTAAACTGCTTCATGCAGGTTGCGGAAAGCCTAACGTAATTTACGGAGTTTACGGCCTTTTACGATGATTTTACGGGCGCGTAAAAAAAGTTTACAGAATTTACGGAGTTTACGGTATTTTGTATGCTCGTAACAATCAAGATCATAAGAGCATTTAAGGGTATAAGAAATTTAAGAACTTTAAGAACTCCTATTTAGGAAATTTAGGAACTCTGAACCTATAATTTAACAGAATCGCTCTTAGAGAACTTTAAATATGTGCAATGGAAAATTAAATAATATGAAGTTAGAGAATAAAGTTGCATTAATAACAGGGTCTTCGCGTGGAATAGGTAGAGCAACCGCACTTACGCTCGCTAAAGAGGGAGCAAACGTAGTTGTAAATTATTCTAAAAGTAAAGATCAAGCAGAAGAAGTTCTTGATAAAATAATAAAAATGGGACGGAAAGCTATCGTCGTTAAAGCAGATGTCTCAAAAAAAGAAGAGGTCTTTAATATGGTAAATAGAGCATTTAACGAATTTGGCAAAATAGATATACTGGTGAACAACGCTGGGAGTGCCGTAAATAGTCCTAGTTACCTAGAGGCGACAAAAGACGACTGGGATTATGCTATGGGAATCAATGTCTATGGAGCGTACTACTGTGTTCAAGCAGTGGCACCAAAAATGATCGAAAGAAAATACGGTAAAATTATCAATATATCTTCAATTACAAGTTTAGGAACACCTGGAAAAATAAGTTCAAACAGTGTCTCTTATGCGCCTTCTAAGGCTGCACTTAATGTGCTTACTAAAAGATTATCTTATGTTCTTGGCCCACATAATATAAACGTGAATGCTATAGCACCTGGAATGATTATTACTGAAACCATGAAAATGCGTATGAACAATCAAGAGGGATTCAATAAGGCTCTTGAAGACATACAAAGTGCCACCTCGCTTAGACGTTATGGTGAACCTCAGGATATTGCTAATTTAGTTTTATTCCTAGCTTCAGACGAATCAAATTTTATCACAGGTCAACTAATACTTTGTGATGGTGGAAGATTCGATTACTTAAGTCACAGCATATAATCACCATTTTACGTATCTGCGGATAACTTAGAACAAAGGTAGATTGAAAATGGACGACAACCCGAAAGTGGACGACTATTTAATTGATTCTTCCACAAGGTGCGATTGTAGGACTTGAAACTTGGTCATCTGAATCCATTAAAAAGGCAGAAATTGCTAGGGCAGTAATCGAGAGTACCTGCTACGCTATTAGAGCAAACTGTCTTCGGATAGAAAATAGAGCGAAGAGAAAAATCGAGAAAATCGGATTCTGTGGAGGGAATTCAAGTAGTCAAATATGGTGCCAAATATTAGCTGATATACTTGGCCGGTCGGTTATGGTCCCTGAATCAAAGGACTCTACAACTGTAGGCGTAGCGCTTTGCGCGTCAGTTGACGGAGGAAAGTACTCTAATCTATTGGAAGCTGAGAAGGTGTACGTTAGGAAAAGATCAGTTAATCCCGTTCAAGGGAATGTCAAAATATATGACAATCTTTATGTTAAATGGAGAAAGGTAAATGACAAGATTTTAGAAATTTCCAAACTGTTAGATAATTGAAATTAATTTATTTACGTCATTCCATCCGATTCTGACTAAAATTTTCCAGAATAGGAGATAAAATGTCATTGATTATATACACCTTCAAACCACTAAATTAAGGAACTATCTCTTCTTCCCGCTACCCTTCCATTTTTCATATTTCAAGTCCGAAACATGGAATCCACTTTGCCGTTTGATTTCGCGTTTCATTACTTCACGCTAATATTCTAGAATCAAGGGCAAGTACTTTTCTGAAAACTTTCTAATCATACTTCATTCGTATAGTTTTATCTCAACGGACTTGAGTCTACTACCCATAGCCTTGAAGCTATGATCCTCCCAGCTGTCAAAGATTATCAGTTCACCAACCTTAACATCGATCTCTCTGCCACCGCAGATCATGGTACCCTCACCTTCAATTATGAAATTAAATTGTCTCTCCTTGTGCGAGTGAACTAGTTTTGGCGCACATGAGTCAGGCTCTATCGTAGTTAACGTTATCCCTATTTTTTCAGCCTTGAACAGGTTCTGGTAATTGATAAAGCCTTTTTCGCCAGGGACCCTGTTGACATCGACATCTTTTTCATTGATTATTTTCATACCTCTCTTCCACCAACTTCTTACGAAGTTACAAAGAAAAATATTGTCCTTTACACACTGTACTTAACTTTGACCAGAGGCAGCAGGTTTTTGTTCAGGTTGATAGGGGTGTTTAATTAATACTTCTTCCTTGACCTTACCGATGCCCAGTCCAGGCTTGGTTGAAGGTATTATGTAGCCTTTCTCAATTTTTATTGGAACCTCCACAATTTCTGCATGGAAGCCGCCCATGGTTTCAATACCTTCTTGTGCAAGGAAGTTTGGAACTGTCACATCGAGCTGTATGTTTGCTGCAGCGGCCACAGGTCCACAGTACATCCAGGGTGATATCTGAGCATAGTATGCTTCAGCCATACCTGCTATCTTCTTAGCCTCGAGTATTCCGCTTAAGCCAACATTGACTTGTATAATCTGTGCAGCCTGTTTTTCGAGTAGAAGACGATAATCCCACTTTGTTGATAGCCTTTCGCCTGTAGCGATGGGAACATTTGTATGTTGAGCGACCCTAGCCATCTCATCTATGTTTTCTGGTGGAACTGGTTCTTCAAACCATAATATGTCGTACTTCTCCAAGATTTTTGCTAATTTAATTGCACTATGGGTATTATATTGTCCATGAGTGCCACATCCTATATCACAGTTGTCACCAACCGCGTTTCTAATATTCTTGAATACAGCATCAGCGTATCGCAGCTCCTTTAGAGAGATTTCCCTAGGCTGCGGTGAAATAGGATGTAGAGGATCAAGTTTGAAGAGTGTAAAACCCTTCTCTACTAACTTTAAGGCCGCAGGCCCAGCCTTTTCTGGTGGATCTCCAGCAGCCCAATCGTAAAGATATGTGTAAGCTCTTAACTTCTCATTTTTATTGCCACCAAGCAACCTGTATATTGGTTGGTTCAACGTCTTCCCAACGATGTCCCAGCATGCCATCTCGTAGGCGGCTATGACCTGACCTGTGAGGATTCCGGGATGTTGGAAGAAGTGAGCAGAATATTCTTTTGTTGATTTGTATAACGCTTCCCAGATTTTTTCAATATCGAATGGATCCTGTCCGATGATGTATTTTTCGCTAAGCTCCTTAATCAACTGCACTAGAGTATATTGTCTCAAGAATGATGCGTTACACTCGCCCCAGCCTTCTATACCCTCATCGGTTGAAAGTTTTAGAAAAACCCAGTTGCGTCCACCACGATAGGGTGGCGGATTTCCAACAATGTAGGTCTTCACATCAGTTATTTTCATGTTTTCCTCTCATAGAACCCGTATATATAATATTTATTAAATACGGAACTGATTTGTGAGTTAAGTTCTCATCGCATTTAAAGATTGTCTTTCATATTCTAAAAAAGGTTAAGAGAAAGAAAAAAAGACTTATATGCAAAATCTCAAGTATACGTATTCATGAGAATAACAGAAGTTCAGACATATGCGGTTAAGAATCCTCCTCCGCATCATGGAGGACTAAACTGGATATTTATAAAACTAGTGACGGGCAACGGAATAGTGGGCTTCGGCGAAGCCTACAGTGTACCGTTTAACCCTCAAACTACTGTGAATCTGATTCAAGACGTCGGTATAAGCGATGTTGTTGGCTCTGATCCTTTCAAGATAGAAAGTCTGTGGCGTAAACTATACACTAGAATGTACACGGAGCATCCTGATCTGATCATGTTGGGAGTGATCAGCGCATTTGAAATGGCATGCTGGGATATTATAGGCAAAGCCTTGGATCAACCTATCTACAATCTACTCGGGGGGAAATACCATGAAAAACTGAGGTCTTACACTTACATCTACCCGTACGCAGCTGGTGAAGGTTTGTTCGATGACCTAGAGCGTTTTGCACAAAGGGCAATGGAATATGTAAAGCAAGGCTTTACCGCTCTTAAGTTCGATCCGCTTGGGCCTGCCGTATCTTCTCCCGAGCAACCTTCATTCGAAACCCTCCAGAACGTAGAAGCTATTGTTAGAAGTGTGCGTGAGACCATTGGTGAAAAATGCGACATACTGATTGGAACCCATGGCCAGATGACGACCTCCGGTGCAATCCGATTGGCTAAGAGGCTTGAGAAGTACGATCCGTTGTGGTTCGAGGAGCCTGTTCCCCCAGAAAACGTGAAGGAAATGTCTAGGGTTGCCCGATCTACGAGCATACCTATAGCAACCGGTGAGAGGCTGTCAACGAAATACGAGTTCGCTGAATTGTTAGAGAAGCAAGCAGCGTCGATTCTACAGATGGCCCTTGGACGAGTTGGAGGGATCCTAGAAGCTAAGAAGATTGCTGGGATGGCGGAAGCACATTATGCGCAGATCGCGCCTCACCTATACGCCGGCCCAATCGAAGCTGCCGCGAATATTCAAATTGATACCTGTAGCCCCAACTTCTTGATTCAAGAAGGAATAGAAACGTTGGGTGGATTCCACACCGAAATTCTAAAGGAACCTATACGGTGGGAAAATGGTTACATAATACCGCCGACTAAACCTGGCCTCGGCGTGGAATTAAACGAGGAAGTTGTAACACAACATCCAGCCTATTAACCGTAGAATTCTGGGTTGAGGTTTAACACCTAAATCGGACATAAGTAGCTCTTTCTCCTACTGCGAGGCAGATGTAGCGCTATCCAGTAAAACATGAAATGTTCACACCTTACACCATGCATCTGTATTCTATCAAAGAATTATATTTATATACTAAAAGATAGAATAAAACTTTTTGAGTATACAAATGAAGACTTTCAATTCAACCTTTTTGAGATGGTTAAACATCATTGCTTATGTGCTTACTGTGCTGGTTAACGGCTTAGCCGGTAGTACTACGATTCTCGGTGGTAGAAACACAGCTCAGGTTTCTGATGCGAACCCAACGTTAGTAACTCCTGCAGGTTACGTATTCTCTATCTGGGGTGTCATTTACATCCTGTTAGGGGTTTTTGTAGTCTTTCAAGCATTGCCCGCTGAGCAGGGGAAAAACTTTCAAAAACGTATTGGCCCACTATTTATCTTGAGCAGTATATTGAATATTACATGGCTTTTCCTTTGGCAGTATGAGTTTCTTAGTCTGTCCGTTGTTCTCATGTTCCTGTTACTTGTAACTCTGATTTTGATATACCTGCGCCTTAACATCGGAAAATCTAAGTCTCCGACGCGTGAAAAACTGGCTGTTAATCTGCCTTTCAGCGTTTACCTAGGTTGGATCACCATCGCATCTATTGCCAACGTATCTGTCACGCTGGTTTCAATGAAATGGGACGGATTCGGAATAAGCCCAGAGACATGGGCCACCCTAATCATAATCGTCGCCATGGTGATTGCTCTACTAGTTATAGCAACAAGGAAAGACGTAGCGTATGGACTAGTCATCATCTGGGCGCTAGTCGGCATCTCTGTAATGCAAAGCGGAAATCAGAGCATAGTCACAACAGCTGAAATAGGTGCAATTATCTTAGCAATATCATTGATTGTCATTGTCGTCTTTGTAGAATTCAAGCGTCGATGAATTCCCTTAGGATTACAAAATGGTGGACTCTTAAGAAGCATAATTTAATCAATGTATCGGATTTGGGGTTATGCGAGCTAGTGGTTGATCAAATTTTGTAGTCTCTAGGTGACCCCCCCCCCATTGCTCAATTTTGGGTAAGGAGGATTTTGAGGATCTAAAATGTATCATTATTCCTGCTTGATCAAGTTTTGTATATTTGGCAAACATTTTGAGATCTCCGTATTTAATTGCTTCCAAGGGCATTTCGCTGCGAAAGATAGATTCACGCCAAGATGCCCTACCAAAGATGAAACCTCCAGATATGTGGCAATACACGTGAAGAAAGAAACTTTCTCCATCGTCTTCCTTCCATTCAGCCAGTATTTCATCACGCATAAAGTGTGTGTAGATCCTTGGTATCTGTTTACTATTGTAATCGGGTCCGATTGTGAGAAAAAGTCGCCTGCGGTGTCAAAATGAGTAAGCGTGTACCTTCTAGGTAAAATAAGAATTTCTTGTGAGGCTCCTGGTGCAAACAGGACATGCAGTTTTTTCGGATCGAGGCGACCCAAATTAATATTTTGCCTCCTGATCATTGATTAGTAGGAAGTCAAACCTAAGATTTCTAGCGTCTTTTCCCATAATTGTTTTTGCAATTGCCTATCCTGCGATATTTGTGGAGTTGTTTTTTCCTGTTTCTTTGCAAAACATTTTCCAGTAACGTTGCTTACATCTTCGGACGAGGCTACATAAAGAGAAGTTTCAGCTCCCTTCTCCGCGCTAACCTGCATGGGACGAACCAGCTTGAACATTATGGAAGATACAAGGCTTCCGCTGTTTCTTCCAAGATTTGTTGCAACGAAGCCGGGTAAAACTACGTTGGCAGTTACTCCAGTACCCTCAAGCCGGCGCGCAAGCTCATAGGTGAACATGGTGACCATCAGTTTGGCGTTGGCATAAACTGATGGTCCTGAATGGTTAAACTCTTTTTCACCTTTTAGGCCGTCAAGATCGACTTGCCCACTCTTTTGTAGCCCTGAGCTCAAATTTATTATTCTTGAGGGCGCGCTAGACTTGAGCAAGGGTAAAAGTTCATGAGTAAGCAGAAACGGCCCAAAATAGTCTACGGCTAAAGTCCTTTCTAGACCCTCAATTGTTACTTCTCGGGAGTTGAAGGCTGCTCCCGCATTGTTAATCAGCACATCTAGCCTATTATATTTGCCTCTGAATTCCTCGGCAAATTTTCGTATCGAATTCATCAACGAAAGGTCACAATTCATAAGGTCTATGGAGCTATTCCCGCTTTTGTTAATTATTTCAGCTCTGGCTTTTCCACCACGTTCCATGTTGCGCACCACCATTACGACGTACGCGCCCATCTGCGCTAAACCCAAAGCAGTCTCTTTTCCAATACCCGAGTTACTTCCTGTTACAATACAAACCTTACCTGTCATTCCATTCATTTTTCATTCACGACCCTGATTTTTGATTGCAGCTGCATTTGAAATCTTGAGATTCCTTTACTCATTCTATTCAGCTCAAACAACATATTTAGTCCCTTTACCAGCATTTTCAACGCATAAGCTAATAGAATCAAATAATAAAGTAAATCGGAAACAAAACACATTTTTGGCAGTCAACTATTCGGCCGTCGATGAGGTCCCTTTAAGACCTGATGTAACAATGTTATTAGAAAACTAAGCATGTATTCTAATACTAAACCTAATTATTCTCAGAAAAATTGGATCAATAAGGCTATTTCCATTAAATTAAAAGCTCTTTTTCACTATCTAAGCGCGTTGCTGGCTGAATATATCGCCATAACTCCTTCCAGATCCCTCACCGCTAACTCGAGTGGGAAGGGAACTTCAGAGTTCTCTTCGATGCTTTTTTTAAAATCCCAGCAATACGTAATCTGTCAACACGCACACAACAT
>CAVVXT010000015.1:0-18210 GCA_963752255.1 Nitrososphaeria archaeon
ACATTCACTCCACATTTTCCAAGACGCTTATACTTCAAATATACTCACTTAGTCGTAAAACTATTCTTGTAATTAATAAAGTTTTATAATGGTTATGGATTGTATGATTTCTTCTTTCTAATTTTTCAGAGGTATCATATACGTCTACAAAAGTTGCATAACTGCTTAGAGTTTTATTGTCTATGAATAAGTTTATGATACTCGCATCCGTATACCTCAAACTTAGCTTTGGATCTTTATTTCAACGATCTGTCCTGCTATAAAGACGTGAACACTTAATATAGAGAATCTTCGTTTTCTTTACATCTAAGGGTCTTGAAATAAAAGCGGACAATGGGAGACTAAAAATATTGAGAGAAGGCAAACCATTGCAATACCAATTATTTTTATAAGATCTGCCTTTACATACATTTTTATATTAGTAACACTTCATTTTTAATTGGTATTTAATTTGAGGAGCAATAAGCTTAGGGAATTAATAAAACAAGGCAAGCCAACAATAGGAACCCATATACTAAGTGCATGGCCAGGTGTAGTAGAAATGATCGGGGCTGCAAGAGAAGTTGATTACATTGAATTTGTTGGGGAATACGCGCCATTTGATCTATTCGGTCTTGAAAATATTGCAAGAGCTTGCAAGTTGATGGAAATGTCGTCTATGATGAAAATTGACCAACAGCCGAGAACATTCTTAGCAGAGAGAGCCTTAGGCTCAGGCATACAAAATCTACTATTTGCTGATGTCAGAAATGTGACAGAGGGTGAAGAATGTCTGAAGGCTGTTAAAATGGAAACCCCAGAAGATAAAGGCGTTCATGGTTGCCATTCAAGAAGAAGTGTGATCTACGGGCTTGAAGGCGGTTCAAAGGAATTTGTGAAATCTGTGAATGAAACGGTAATTGCGTTTATGATTGAAAAAAAATCTGCAGTTGATCATTTGGAAGAAATATTATCACTTAAGGGGTTAGACATGGTCCAATTCGGACCGTGTGACTATTCAATAAGCTTAGGCATCCCAGGCGAACGTAACAATCCAAAAATAAAAGAAGCTGAACTCAAAGTGATCAAAACGGCTATCAAAATGGGAATTAGACCGAGAGTTGAGCTGGGCTGGCGATTCACTAAAGAAGAAGTTCAGAAGTATATCGACTTAGGAGTTATGGACTTCTGTAATGGAACTGATCTTGAAATTCTGTATGGATGGACAAAAGAAAAAATGCCTATAGTCAGACACGCTCTTTCAAGTATCAGTAAATAATCGATTTTAAAGCTAATAAATTTCGCAATTGCTATAATAGTAAGGGGGCCCAACGCGGGGATAAGTGCACTCATTACAGGCTTCAATCTAGTGTACAGAGTTTAAGAAAATTGGAAGAAAATGAAATAATAAGAGAGGATGAAATAGACTAAGCAGGATGAGAAGAGTGGTCTGAGGATGCAAAAGCATAATAGAAAAGGCTAAGCTGCGACGGATTATTAAGAAGTTTTATTCTAAAAGTGAGGGGTAGTAGTAACTTCTATCCTATTACCATCGGGGTCTCGACATATAGCCCACTTGCTTCCATCCTTGTTCAGAGTTATCGGGACAAAGAACTCAGCACCCTTCTTTTTCATCTGCTTAACGATCTCCTCGATGTTATCGACGTAGAATGCTATATGGAGAAGTGACGCTGTGTCCGGATCAGGGATTGTTGCCATGCCCTTTCGCTGGGAGATCTCTATGTCCTTGAAGACCAGGAATTGGGGATTATCCTCGGTACCTGTTATGTGTAGGACTGGTAACCCCATGACCTTACTATAAAAATGCAAGGTTGCCTTCAAGTCTTTGGCTTGTATCATAAAATGACTTAATCCTAAGACGGACATATTTCCTTCTTCTATAGTTGTTCACTACTACTAAATTAAGGTTTGGATACCCTTCTAGGACCAAATTTGGGTTATAGTAAAACAGAATAAGCTAATAGAAGAATCCTCAGCTATTAGACTTCTTGAAAGACAGAGACTTAAGAACGCACAACCATTGTTTATCAATCGGGCTCTTTAGCAAGAAATCTATAGAAATGACTCTGCAGATTATGAGTTGAGTCACAATCTATATCATGTTATATGATACTTTTGGTTTTTGCTACTAATTTGTTTGTGTCCAGTTGAAGGTTGTGAACCCAGTATTAACTCAGGCTTCCACTACTTGGATACCTAGAAAGAAACATGCATCCTTAATGGCCTGAGTGTAGTCGCCATAGATCATTGCTGCATGATGGATGAATCCTTCTCTACCTATGGTCGTGTACAGCCTCAGCGAGGTCCTCTACCTCGGCCCAAGCCCATGTGAACCTTGCCTCCTGTCTCTCCCCAATCTCTAGAAGATTCCCTTTAGAGAGCAACATTTTAAAGTTCCCATCGTACTCGACGAGCCTGCTGAATGTGACCACTCCTGGCCTAAGCTTGAAGTGGGGCATACCACTCTGATCTAATATGGCCTTCTTCACCGCCATTGAAGGGGGGGCGTTCCCTACATGCCATACGAGGAAGACATTCTTCTTCTCCGGATGCTTGAGGGTCCAGTCTATCAGGAACACAGACTTCGTATTTATTGACGCTGAGTACTGCATTAGCATTGTGAGACAACCCATCACATCGGTTTCGAACCCCATCATGATACCTTGGTCTATCAACCTACCTTCGATGTATCCTGTTGGCCACAGCTCCACACCGATGCCTGATCCTGCAAGCTTCTTCTGGTCAACCCAACGTTTTATTGCGATCTCGATCTTTGCCATTCTCTTAAGTTGTTCTGCAGGCACAGCAGATGTATCCGCCTCATTCCTAGTATCCTCGAGAACCTTAACCACGTCGGGGTCGTCATCTTTTAAACTATTCGCTGCAGTCAATAGTGTTTGGGGGGCAATTGGTACTACTCTAATCCTGAACTTTGAAAGCAGAATTAGCTCATCGATGGAGCAGGTTTCAAAGTCAGGCGGCCTTATACCTATTTGACCAATGTATGCGCCTCGGAAGCTCTTTACTATAGCGCAGGTGCGGACAAAATTATCAACATATTCAACGAATGGTGGGTCTTCAGGATTGCATACACCATAAAAGAGATAGGGAATCTTCCTTCGATATAGTCCTGAGGTTATGGAAAGGGTGCCGCAGAAGGAGTCACCTGTCTGAACTGTCATGGTTGGTAGGGGGACTTTGGGTGACTCTTCGGTGGCGAAGACTAAAACAGGGACATTTGGGAAGGCTACGGGAACCATGCAGGCTGATATTTCGTCTGAGAAGTCCATTCCTCCTATGATGATTCCTGATACTTCCTTTTCTTTGAATAGCTGGATGACCTTCCTTGCGTCGTCATCGTTCTGTACCATTCCTGCTTGAGTCAGTTTCTCATCTGGAGTTACTATCTCTAAACACTCTATCTTTGAGAGGGCTATCATTGTGCGTTGCTTCATGTCTTTAGCCCATTCATAGCTATAAAAACTAATATTCCTTTTTCCAGGAACGAAACCAATTCTGATCTTTTCCATTTTAATTACTTCCATCTAGTTGATGCTAACGGTTAATTAATTTATTAAACTTTTGGGACGTCACTAGGACCTATGCCATCGACCCCGTTCCAGATTTACAAAAGGGATCTGCCTTAAGTGCCCATTCAGCTCCAATTTTATTAGGCCATTTTTAGAAACTCTTATATTATATTTATCTTATAAAATTTAATGGTTCAAATGATTAGAGGTTCAAAGGTTAAGCCGAACTTGGAAAGGAATGAGCGCATCTACAATTATTGGAAGCTGGGGAAAACCGTCAAGGAAACTGCGCTGATAACCGGGATACCTGAGAGCTCGGTCGGATACTATTACGCCAAGTTCAACGTATACGCCAAGAATGGTAAACCTATTCCTATTGGACAAAAGATAGTTCCTATAAAGGGAGATGAGCCGATCCCTATATCACAAGAGGGTCCCCAAGGAATCGATACTGTACTCCGGTCTTTAGGAATTGATATACACATAGATAGACATATAGAAATAGATAGATATATACCACATCCATTCCTTAACGAGCATATCCGCAGGAACCGCTGCAGGAGGATCATGGAGATCGGCGTCTTAAACGGTGAAAACGCCAAGGCCATGGTTGAAGCTGCCATAGAAAATCTTCCACCCGAAGAGGTGGAGTATTATGGGTTCGACCTTTTCAATAACTACAGTTTAGAGCAGGTGGAGAAGAAGCTTGAGGGGACCGGCTGCAAGTTTAGGCTTTTCAAGGGAGATACCGAGCATACTCTTCCCAGGTCCGTTAAAGATTTACCTAAAATGGACTTGATATTTATCGACGGAGGCAAATCCTACAGTGAAGCCAATAGTGATTGGACCTGCTCAAGGCTTCTTATGCACGGTAAAACAGTGGTTTTTGTCCACAACTACGATTTCTCAGGGGTGCAAAAAATGGTTGATGAGATACCTAAGGATAGGTATCGGGTGGAGATTATTCATACGCCTAATGATGCTGACACAGCTGTAATCAAGGGAATATCTTAACATGGAGAGAGCTTTTTTCATTTTACTATAGCGTATGGTCCCATTGCTTTACTATCTTGCTTAATTTACTACAGCATAATATTCGAAATACTTATTGAAAAACTTAACAACAACATAATATTTAAAATACTTGGAAAAGGAGGATTTGAGAAGCTTTACTATGTCTTGAGCGGTCTTAAACTACTTAAGGAACTTGAATGGTTGTTTATGATGATAGAAGAATTTCTAGAAAGGAAAAGATGAAGGGAGAAGCCAAAGGCAGAAAAGGTTATGAGGGGATTAAAGAACGTTGACACCCTTATCAATCAACCCAGGTCCTAAGAGAACGTGGATATAGATAAATTTATAATTATGCTGACCTAATAATTTTGAGATACTTGTCCGAGAATGTTGTGCAAAAAGTTGAGACCGCATTCTACGAGAAGGGGCAACTCTCTGGCATGGATATGCCATCATCAAGAGGCCAACTGATCCTAACAAATCGGAGACTCGCGTACATAAAATATCCGGAGGAAGTTACTAGGAAGTTCATAGGAAGGCAGGTATGGGTAAATGCTGGAGACTTCTCAAACAAGATAGAAGAGGGGTTGAAGAACGAGGGTAGCTTTGAGATTCCGATAGGGCAAGTGAGAGTAGCTGTAATGGCCAGCGGCTCTGTAGCTGACAGTTGGTTAGGACTTTTTGGAACGAAAAAATTTTACTACTTAAGTTTACGTTACCAAAATAGTTCAGGAAAGAAAGACTGTTGCTTTTTCTTTATAGCTAAGCAATCAGACTTGAAATCTCTTACTGAAGAATTTGCAAAGAACATGGAGCGATTGATAGATGAATGCAAAGGCTGAATATTTCATCCTTTAAGCACGGTTCCAATTTTATTATCATCCCAACTATCCTAATGCGGTAATATTGATCGTTACATTCATCCATATATTTCTAAAGAATAGAATGATAAGACGCTTACAAATTTCCTGATTAATTGTTCGTATTTGATTTTACTAACAACTCTATTTTCGTAAGAGCTTCATCTAAACTTGGGAAGGTTCACATATATTCGCAAATAGAGCACAAAGGAACAATTACTTCAACATTTCCGTCAAGAGTTATTTCGTTTGGTTTATCAAGAGTTATTTTATATTCTCCTAATTTACAAAAATTATTTTCAAATGCTTCTAAAATATTTTTATTTGTAACTTGCTGATTCAAATCTTCCCTCAATTTTATGATTTCAGCATTATCTGTCTCACTTAATTTGTTTTTTCCAGATATTCTCTAACATTTGATAATGTTGGTTCAACGTTGTCAGACCTAGAGATACCTCGATAGATACGATAAGTGCGATCAATGTCTTCTTTATTTTTTTCAGCATATGATAAAAGAAAATCTAAATGGGGTATTAATCCGTAATATTCCATAGGATCGTGTTTTAAAGTATCTAAATCATGAACTAGGTAAGGGCTTCCTTCTGTTTCTTTCAGAATTTTCTCAATGTACTTTTTATAGTTATCAACTTCATAATTTAATTTATCCTGTGTTTCGTTGATTTTAGTCGTTAATCCATTTACTATGTCATCGTATATTTTTTTAGATCTTCTGATTTTCTTCCGCAAACATAACATTTATCATCGTTTTGAATATGAATGGCAATGACTTTTTCTACCATACCTAAACACCATCTGTGAGTACTAATTTAATTGACTAATATTTAATCTTTCCATCAATTACGCTAGATCAATCGGGTGGTCCGGTCTATTTTGTCATCATATATATGGGCTTGCTACAGACCACTTTTGTCATATTTCTTTTAGCTGGTATACTGCAAAGTCGTTTGGAGTCTTTGTTATGATGATGGTTGTTTTGACTGAATTGGTTTCTTCTATATACATCGACTCACTGACATGGATGTCTCCACCCCATATCGAAAATCTCGAGGTAAAGAGTGTCAATATCGTTAATCTTACTCAAATAGTTTTGGAGGTTCATAATATAGGCAATTGTGAAGCTACTATTACACAAATATTTGTTGAAGGCGTGGATGTTTGCAAAGAGGGAAAGAAACTAGAAAGAATAGGCAGGTTTCCCCTTCATTAGGTAATTGTTACCGCTTAGTCTGTAAGTTGCTTTCTTAAGAGCTGTTTTCAGTTCATTCACTTTCTGTTCAGGAAGGTCGTCGTAAGTGAATGCTCCAGCACCCCATTCTATGCCAGCAGCGTATTTCAGTTTGTCTTTGGATAGGTGTATAGGATAGAATTCTATGTGTAAGTGATAGAGCTGATGGTCGTCTTTGCATGGTGCTTGATGTACTGCCATAATGTAGGGGAGATCAAAGTCAAAGAGAGAATTGTACATCGCTACTGCTACTTTGATGATATCAGCCAAGTCCACTATTTCATCGTCTGTCAGATCAGATAATCCGGGTACATGTCTGTTTGTGTATATGTGAGTTTCGTAGGGCCACATCACAAAGAAAGGCATAAACAATGTGAAAGATCTATTGGAATATAGTAGACGCTTTCCCTCTGATTCTTCAAGTTTCAGTATATGGCAGAACATACATTCTACATTCTTCTTGTAGAATCTCTTAGCATTGTTCAGTTCGTTCTTGATCCTGGCAGGCACAAATGATAACGCGTATATTTGTGAATGAGGATGTGTCAGCGACACTCCTATACGTTCACCCTTATTTCGAAAGGGATAAACGTACCTAATCCTTCTATCGTCACACAGTTTTATTGTTTCTTCACGGAAAGCTTTGATTACCTTAACTAAATTGTCAAACGGGATGGTGTCGAGGTCACCTACGTGCTCAGGAGTTTCAACAACCACCTTACAGTAACCATATCCGGGTTTTACCCTGTACAAGTCTTTAGTGCCTATGAAGGGTTGGGCATCTTTTTTTAAAGCCGGAAAGAGGTTATCTAGTACTTTAATATCCCAGTTGCATTTTATTTCTGGGCCCCCTGGACAAAATGGGCACGTTTCTTCTCTCCAAGGTCTAACTCTTCTCTTATTTGAAACTATTATCCATGTACCTAATAATGGATTCCATCTAAGCTCGTTGCTCAAGCTACTCACCTTGACTTTCTATGACTGCACCACTGTCTACCTTGAGAACCCAGCCTCTTAGTGCTCCTGCCTTTAATGCTGCTTTCAATACTTTATCACCTGAATAAGGGTCTTTAACTAATCCTATAAGGCAGCCTCCAAGACCTGCACCACTGATCTTCACGCCAAATGCTCCATCTTTAACCATCACATTCCTTATTCTTTCTAACTCGGGCAGACTCAGGTCATACATGTCTCTCATCATTATATGCTGCTCATTCATTATTTCTCCCATTTTTTCGAGTTCTGTTTTAACCTGCCCTGATTTTATCAGCTTAAGTGCTTGCGTGGTGGAAGCATGTGCTCGAAGTGTGTAAAGTATTCGATTAGCAGCCGTTTTATCCAATTGCTTAAGATAGGGAGCAACCTCCTGTTCATTTATGCCTTCCCATTTGGGTTCATCAAATCTGTAGCCAAGTCTTTCCTTAAGTATGCCCGGGACATCTGGGGAGCCCATCAATTTTTTTAGGCCTCTATTGATATCTTCTTGTCTTCTAGGATGTATATCTGCTGTACTATGTCTTATGCCTGAATCTGCTGTTACGATATCTATGTCTTCAAGAGGTAAGAGTTCTACATCAACGGGAGGCCTAGTCTTCAACAATATCGCCTTACCGTAAGAGGAACCATATTGGTCGAGACGGCCGCAGGGGATGCCTAAAACCCTGTTTTCTGAGATAAAGCATTGTTCTGCCTAGATCTTTACATGATAGCCTAAGATCATAATAGTTGTTCAAGAGTGTGGCAAAAGCCACTTCGAGTGCCGCACTACTTGCTAAACCACTTGCGATTGGAACATCGCTTTTAATCAGTACTTCTAGGCCGTCATCAAATGTTTTTCCTGTGAAGGCTTGTAAAGCCAAGAGGACGCCCCTTAAATAATTTCCGAACCAAGTGCCATTCCTCAAAGCTAGATTATTTAAATCAAATTCATCTATATATTTTGTTTCCAGCTTTTCTAAATCCAAGCTGATTATCCTAAACCTTCTCGGAAGTATACGTGTTGCAAACATGTAGGTTCTTAGGTTAACGCCTATAGGAACAACTGGCAATCCTTTGTAGTCCTGATGGGTGTTAAGGAAGTCGGCTCTACCAGGCGCAGAAGATATAAGAAATGGATGAACCCCTGTTCTTCGCAATATCAATTTGTACATAGATTTCTGGCTTTCTTTAGACATAATTCAGACCTCCTAAACCAAGAAGATTTTGGTAGCTCCAAGATATAAATTGTTTTATATCGTCACATACAGACAGATTAATTTACTGTTTATTTGCACTTTTCCATATGCTTTAATCTATTAATCTTACTGGGAAAGATGCTCTGGATAGGTTAGACCCGAACCTATTTATGTACGAATTCCCCTCAACTCGTTTCCTATCTTCTTCTTGATAATGAATAGATCAATGCTGTTATAAGTATCACAATTACAAACAGAAGCCCGTATATAATTAAATCTGATTCATCTTCTTTTAGTAAAGTAGTCGTGGTCGTTACTGTTTCCGTATCTGTATCAGTTTTTGTTGTTGTAACAGTAGTTGTCATTAGTGTTGTTGTCGCTGTTGGCGTTGTAGTCGTTACCGTAACCTTTGATGTTGTGGGAACAGTAGTTGTAGGCTGCAGGCTTCTGAAGTAGTCTATCAGCTCTTGGTTGTACGCTAACAGAAGGGCTGAGGTCGTCTCCACATTCGCTGTACCGTATATGGACCCGTTGAAATAGCTCTGTGAAGCTATGCCGCCATTCTCCTTCTGATAGGACCAGGCGACACTTTCAACTGAATCGTATATCGAAGAATTGTAGCCAAGAGCCTTGACCGTAAACAGGTACAGTCCAAGCTTGTAGTTCTGATACCTTCCATCCGACTTGGCAGCCTTATCCAAGAAGCCATGGCCATCCCACATGCCTTCACCGGTCTTAAGAAGCTGGGTCGCGTTCTTACTATCTCCGTTAAGGTAGCAATTTAAGGATAGATAGAAGCAGAGGTCAGCGTACTCCTTTGCGTCATAGAAGACTCCACCGTCACCCGGCTGATGTCTGTCAGCCCAGATTGTGTAGTTTACGCCATCGTAAACGAAGAAGCCGACGCTGACATCTCTTTTTCCATAAATAGTCGTGGTGACGTTTTTGCCTAAAACTACTTCGAACAGATTAGCGTTACCGTATTCCTTGATGTACGGCGCAATTGTCCCACTGATGTTCCCTGCGATATTAGAGTTGAAGGGCTTGAGCGCCTGAGAAGCCCAGAGGTTGTCATCATATATCCAAAAGGTTCTATAACATGGTGTCCCGTCTGGAACATTGCTTCCGGTGTCCTCCGATTCGCTTACAAGCCCTATCCTTGGATCGTACCTTTTGACTATGAAATTGGCTGCGTTCTGAAGCCTCCGGTCACCGGTTTT
The DNA here is from genome assembly GCA_963752255.1 of Nitrososphaeria archaeon. Taxonomy (GTDB): domain Archaea; phylum Thermoproteota; class Nitrososphaeria; order JACIWG01; family JACIWG01; genus JBEKIG01. The sequence continues at coordinate 10,045 of CAVVXT010000015.1, forward strand.
GACCTCAGCCTTTCCAACACCAGCGTATAATGTTAAAAGCATCAAGACTATCAGAGAGCATGAAAGCGCTTTTTTCAATTTTACTCGTCATCCCAACTATCCTAATGCGGTAATATTGATCGTTACATTCATCCATATATATCTTTAAGAATAGAATAATAAGAAACTTACAAATTTACTAACTTTAAATTTGGTGATAGAATAAAAAATGGAATGTGGCTAGTTGATCTTAGCCTATTTAGTTTATCACGTTTTCTTTTTTGGTTCAAGTATTTTAGTTTCTCCTGCCCCACGTAAAAGCCAGCAGGTTACAGGTTCAGGTGTCATATAATCCATCATCTGTTCCCAGACTTTCAACGCAATCGGATTTTTTTCTATATTAACAAGTGAGCTATCAAAGTCAGCGTAGTTGGAACATTCCCACAATTGTGCACCAACGTATGGTCCAAATCCTGCAGCATAGAAGTATGTTCCCATATATTTGAAGCCTTTCGGCGCATGCTCAGACAAAGTTTTTTCGTTTTCCTTGATAAATTTCTGAAACTCCTTTGGCAACAGACTTGCCCGAATCAAAAAAACTAAATGTTGAAAAAGGCTTTGCAACTCAATGATAGCTGAGGAGAATTGCTTGAAGATTCTGGTTGCATATGATACAGTTTCAGTGAATAGAAACACGGAGGAGGTTGCCAAGGCGATTAGTGGTGTTCTCAAAGAAAGAGGGTTTGATGTTTACTGTCTTTATGTTAAGAATCATGACCCGGCAGGTGTGAAGAATTATGATTGTGTCTTAGCTGGGTCGCCTACGCAGTGGCGGAGGGCAACTGGGCCTATCATGCAATTTCTGGACAGGTTTGGCAAAGACGAGTTTTCTGGAAAATTTGCCGCGGCATTTGACACGCAGCTACAGATGCGGCTCAGTGGAAACACTGCAAGTGGGATAGAAAAGAAGCTCGAAAAACTCGGTTTCAAAATAGTCATGCCATCTTTGGTTACTTACGTTCAAAACAAGAAGGACGTCGAAGGCAGGAATGAAATCCACCTGAAAGACAGAGAGCTAGAGGAAGCGAAGAAATACGCGGAAGACTTAGCAAACAAGCTCAAAACAATGGTAGTAGGAGGATAGAGTGATATTAATGAGTTTAAGTTAACAGTTTTGGCGCAATATCAGCGTGATCAGCTTGTTTTTTGCCCAACTAGCAAAATATCTCTGGCTTCCTTCTTCTTACTGTCTATCCTGTTGACTATGTGGAAAAGCCTATAATCTAACAACTTGTACCCTGAATCTCTCATGGTATTCTGAATGCTCTTTGTCGAGAAGAAATGGAGTGGTAAGATATTGCTCTTGTTAGAAATCAATGAATTAAATTCCTCTTCACCGATCTTTTCTTCAATTAACTCTTGCCCTATCAAGTACTCTTTGGCGAAATAATCTTGGTTTTTGGCGTGGGTGGTCATTACGAACAGGGTTCCGTTCGCTTTGGAGAGAATGCCAAATTTTTGTAGCACCAGTGGGACAGAGTCCGTGTTTATGTGTTGGAGCAAATGACTACATAGAATGGCATCTATGCTGACTCTTGGCCACGATAGTTCTTCAATTGAAGTTGTTTCAAACACCACTTTGTCTGCAAAACCGCGGCTTCTTACGAGGTTTTTGGCTTTCTTAATTTGGGCGGGATCACGATCATTTGCCAAAATCTTGTCAAAGTAGTCTTGGAAACGAGGCAGTAACCTACCCGTTCCACAACCAGCATCTAGCAGCCATGATCCGGGAAACTTCTTCATATATTCTTCAATTATGTTTAGAATCTTTTTTTCGCTTTTCTCCCATTGCAGCCTGCCAGACGTTCTTTTCATAATAAGGGAGGTTGTTATTTTGTCCTCAGCATCTGGATACGTATAGACTTCTTCGCCCACATTCTCTTTCGTCAAGTTGTCAACTCCTGAGCATTAAGCCAACAGCGCCATTCTTAGTTTTGTTTCTCCATTTTCCTATAAACTTTAAACGTGTATTTGTTTGGATCGTCATGCCAGTTGCCATCCTCCGTTTGACAGGTCATGAAAGCATACCATTCTTTGCCTATATTTATTTCATCTATTTTCTGCTTAACGTTTCTATCTTTGCAGCTTACCTCAATTGCCTTTTCGTCTGAAATTAGAACGGATTCACCAGATTTGACAACACGACCTGGTTGCACGGTGAAGTCGTAAGTGAAAGGTCCTCCGGTGGGGGTTCCAAGGGGCGGTCGCACCGCGATAACAATGCTAGTGAGGGTAACAGGTATGTCACCTTCATTCTTGAGAACCCCAGACATTGTGATCGGAGTGTCTTCGTGTACTTCTGGGGGAAAGTTCAACTTTTCATATCTTATCGGGAATGGGTTGATCCATGGTTCTTTTGAGCTTTCACTTCCTATCTTCGTAAACTTCTGGATTAGCTCCATTGTGTTTAAGGTAGCTTTTCTAATTTCGATATTGACCTCCTTGATTTGTTCTGTGTTGAGTTCGAATTTGAAATGTTCATCAAAATTCAGTATCTGTTTCATGTATGCATTTGAAGCAAGTTGAATTTGAACTTGATCACCCAAGCTTGTCTGGACTCTGTTCATTGCAAAAATAAACACTGACAAAATGTCTGCGACCCCTGTCGCTGAAAGTGCAGCGGTGACTTCGAATTTTCCTCCCAATGCACTATAAAATGCTCCCCCAAACAGAGCTACGCCCATACCAATTAGAATCCAGTTCATTAACAATATCGACCAAAATGTTATTCTAACTCTATTTATTATTCCATCAAACCTCCTGTTTGCTTCCTGCACAGACTTATTGATCTCCGCTAACATTAAGCCATGTTGAATAGCTTGTTGCGTCATTTGGGCAGATTTCTCAGTGGAGTCTTCAGTTAATTCTGCGGGATTTTGTGGTGCGTCACTCCCATCAGATTTTGTCATACAGTTGAACTTGAACCTATTGGACCTTAATAAACCTAAGACTAATAACCTTAAAAGCAATTCATAGTATCTTCAAGTATTCTTATTGCTTGCTATTTGGATAACAAAAAACTGATTCTGGCTGCTGTTAGTTCGCATCTTTAAGAGGTAAGACTCCAAGAAAAACTCCTTAAAACAGCTAAGGCTTGTCCGTCCTTTCAGAAATGTTCGTATGAAACGATTTCACTGAGCTGTTTTCTGCAAGGGGGGATCGGCTCAGTCTTTGCATATCCAAGTTGAACAATGCAGGCTATTTTGTACCTTTGGCTTGTGTTTAGAATACGTTTCAGTTTGTTTTCTTCGTTCCTGTTCAAGAATGTGTACACGCAGCTGCCAAGTCCTTCATCCGTGGCTGCCAGCAGCATGTTCTCAACAGTCATCCAGACCGAGCCCAAAACAATTTCATCGCTTATATTCTCTTGTAACTTGTAGAATACTATGACAAGAATCGGGATGTCTCTTAGGTGCGATTTGTCCCATGATCCACCGCGAGCGGCAAGATATTTAGCTCGTGCAGGTGAAAATTGCTTCCAATGCTCCTTACTAAAGCTCGTGCAGTTACTTGCTATCTTCGCCTTGATCTCACGATCGGTAACCACTAGAAAATGCCAGGGCTGACTGTTGCCAGCCGATGGAGCCCAACGCCCAGCTTCAAGCACTTTTCCCAGAGACTCTTCGGGAATGGCGTCTTTCTTAAATTTTCTAATGCTCCTCCGTTTGACGATTACTTCTTTGAATTCCAACGCTGTGGCCTCCTTTTAAAACCATTACACGAAATTAGCTTATAAATTTGACCGAAAGAAAGTGAGGCACGACCGATCAACAGTGCCATCAAAAAGAAAGAGAGGCTCAGTTGATAAGTGAATCCCGTCCAATGCCCCACCACATCTTCCACTGCTTCTGTTTTGCCTGAAGCACACTTCTAAGTTGGGATACTTATCCCAGATAAGACTTAAAGGAGACAGAATTTTTAGTATTTACTAGGAAGGACGAAGTCGACTTTGCCTTGGTACGGATCACACCCATTTCTTAACGAGTATATCCGCGGGAACCGCTGTAGGAGGATCATGGAGATCGGCGTCTTAAATGGTGAAAACGCCAAAGCTATGGTTGAAGCTGCCATAGAAAATCTTCCACCCGAAGAGGTGGAGTATTATGGGTTCGATTTTTTCAGAAACTACAGTTTAGAGCAGGTGGAGAAAAAGCTTGAAGGGACCGGCTGCAAGTTTAGGCTTTTCAAGGGAGATACCTCGGATACCCTTCCCAGGTCCGTTAAAGCTTTACCTAAAATGGACTTGATATTTATCGACGGAGGCAAATCCTACTCTGAAGCCAATAGTGATTGGACCTGCTCAAGGCTTCTTATGCACGGTAAAACAGTGGTTTTTGTCCACAACTACGATTTCTCAGGGGTGCAAAAAATGGTTGATGAGATACCAAGGGATAGGTATCGAGTAGAGATCATCCATGCACCTAATGATGAAGATACAGCTGTAATCAAGGGAATATCTTAAAACGGAGACTTTACTCGTGAGTTCCCGTAATTTAACGTCAGCACATTGTGCATGAAAACTGTTAAACTTTTCAAGGTTGCTCGATGGTAGTTTTTGATCTTCAAAGTATTTATAGGAAATGGAGAACGAGTCCAATTAATGAGAATTTATGGTTAAGTTTGGTCTGTATTTACCTGTTTATGGCGGATGGATTCGCTCCTCTGTCAACGAAAAAGAGGAAACACCTGCATACAGTTATATAAGACAGGTGGCAATTGAAGCAGGAAAGATAGGCATAGACTCTCTCTGGATTCCTGACCATTTATTAAATCCGATAAAAGGGGAATCATCTGCTTCCTTAGAAGCTTGGACTGTTGCAGCAGCCATTGCTGAAGTAACAAAGAAGGTGATCATAGCTCACACAACCCTCTGTGAAGCTTTCCGTTATCCAGCTGTTCTGGCAAAGCAAGCTGTCGCACTAAACGGGATAAGCAATGGCAGGTTCTGGCTTAGTATCGGAGCGGGATGGTTCAAACGTGAATATGAGGCCTACGGATTACCCTTCTACGAACATGACGAACGTATAACTCGAACAAAAGAAGCAATTCAGATCATCAAAAAGTTATGGAAAGAAGATGGGGTAACCTTCAAGGGAAAGTATTATCAGATAGAAAACGGAGTTCTTGAACCAAAGCCAAATCCTATTCCACCTATCTGGTACGGAGGGGTGACAGAAGCCTCCCGAAACCTTGTTGCCGAAGAAGTTGACGGCTGGCTCATGAATGAAAGTACCGTTGAAGAAGCTCAAAAGAACATTAATGACATGAACGAACGTTTGAAAAAGAAAGGAAGGAGCAAGATACAGTATGGTGTTCCCGCCGATACTCTAATTAGGGAAACTGACAAAATGGCCATAGAACATATGACGCAAATACACGGAGACAAAAAAAGGCTGGAGCGAGTCTTGAATACAGGGTTAATAGGTTCTCCCGAGACCGTGGTTCAGAAGATAAAAAACCTCGAGAAGTCGGGAATAAATCACATCCTGCTAAAACTTTCTCCAACTCTAAAAGAATTGAAGCAAATTAAAGGGATTATTGGCTGAACGTGCCATACCAAAATTCTGGAGAAAGGTATAGCATCATCGAAGTTTCAAGGTCACAGGCGTGCGCTGATTCGCCTTTCAAAAGCTTGTAAGCCTAAGGGGTTGAATCTATACAAGTTTACTTTCTTACCAATAAATTACAAACTTTAATCAAAAGATGTTTACATAATGAAGTTAGTAATATATAATGATATTCCTATAATAACTTTTATAGCATTTCCATAAGAGTTGTGGTATGAGCATAATAGATAGAATTAAAAGCTTGAAACTTGAAGGTAATCAGTTTGCCATATTCTGGTTAGGCCAAAACTCATACATAATTAAGATAACCCCCAGAACAAGTATCGCGATTGATCCATATCTTTCAAGGGATAAAGACCACAGTTATGTTCATTCCAAGCCGCCAATAGAACCTGAAGATTTAAAAGTCGATTACATATTTTGCACCCATGATCATGGAGATCATACGGACCGTACAGCCCTACCAATAATTGCCAAAAATCATTTAAAAACAATATTCTTAGGTCCTCGTGAGTCTTGCGAACATCTTGCGGATTTGGGTATCAACAGAGACCGCTTGATAGCACTCGAAGTTAATCGCCCCTATATCACAGAAGATTTTACAGCGACAGCGTACTACTCTATTCTACCTGGGAAAGCGGATACGACACATTTTGGCTATCTATTCCAAATTAAGAATTCAAAGATATACTTTATGGGAGACTCCGATAGAGAAATAGCGAAAGAACCTGAAGTACTCCTGACCCCTATAAAGGAGGCGTCCCCGGATATCGCAATAGTACCAATAATAGGTGATGTAAAGGGAAGAATCCCCGAAGATGCATATATGGTTACCAAATTCATAAAACCAAAGATCGTTATCCCATGCCATTACGACTGCTTTGCCGATAGAACCGTAGACCCCAAAGAATTCGTCCGATTATTGGAAAGAAATCCAGATATAAAACTAGTTGTCATACCATATAAAGGATTTTACATATACGGGTAAAATAACTCTTTCTAAATTCGACAGAGGCGGAAGATTTATATTGAACAGAGAGCAATTAACAAAATAGTTGAGGGCTTCGAATGTCCAATTTTGGCTTCAAAACTATGGCTTTCACATTCAAGATTCGGGATTTCTTCAAACCGCGCAAGGACATTGTGAAGGAAGTGGGCATAAAAGAGGGGTTTCGTGTTCTAGATTATGGTAGTGGGTCGGGAAGTTACATACCAGTCATCTCTGAGTTGGTTGGAAGGTCAGGGAAGGTTTATGCTTTGGATATTCAGCCCCTTGCCATCGAGATGGTTAAGAATATCGTTGCAAAGAAACAGCTGAAAAATGTGGAGACAATTCTTTCCGACCGCAAGACTGGACTACCAGACGATAACATGGACAGGGTCTTGTTATATGATGTCTTCCATGACTTGACAGACCCTGATGAAGTGTTAGAAGAACTTCATCGTGTGTTGAAGCCAGATGGAATCCTGTCTCTTAGTGACCATCACCTGAAAGAGAACGAGATAGTGTCAAGCTTGACGAAGACAGAGTCATTCACGCTTTTGCGGAAAGGACAAAAGACCTACAGCTTCATAAAAGCGACTGGAGGGAGAAGACAAGCTCAAACTACTATCAAATAGATTCCATATCACAAAACATATTTTACCTATTCCTTTTGCATTTGTTCTTAACATGTAATATTGATGAAACCAAGAGGTAAAAGGATTTCTTTTCGTCTAATGGTGAGTCGCTAGGCTCTTGAACTTTTCGAAGTGTGGTTACTGTTGAATGATTTTGCTTTGGAGGAGAAATTTAAGAGATTATAGTCTGGTATGTTAAATTAAACTACCCAACACGAATAGTCTTTCCATCATATACCTAAAATTTCTATTCCAACAAACAAAAACTGACGTCAAGTTTGTGATTTGTGGGAAAGGAGGCCGGATTGATAACAGCAGCCTATGCTGATACTTGAGGTCTTTTGTTACGGGGGGCCTCTTAGTCTAAAATACAAGTATAAACACCCGCCAGAGACCTTGCCCGAGGTCTTGCCGATGATGAACGCCTCGGGGCGGCTCTCGGTGAGCGCGGCCACCGCCCGCTCCTCGTCCTCGGGGAACACCGCGTCGATGCTGTCCGGGAGCGCGCACTGCAGCATCGCCCGGACGAGCAGATCCTCCTCGATGACGACAATCCTGCCGGCGGCCACCTCTTCTCCTGCTCGAAGCGCTTCCGGAGCTGCGCGATGCGGTCCTCGCTGAGGTCGCCCGAGATCTTGACGCGCGTCGAGTGCAGCCTCCCGGAGTCGAAATCGCGCGCGCTGACGTTCAGGATGCCGTCGGTGTCGACCTCGAAGGTCACGTCGATGTCGATGGTGCCGCGCGGCGCGGGCCGCAGGCCCCCGACCACCAGCTCGCCGAGGAAGGTGTTCTCCGCCACCTTGCGCGACTCGCCCTGGTAGATGCGGATCTTGACCTCGGTCTGGCCGTCCCGCGACGTCGAGAAGCGGCGCGTCTTCTCGACGGGGATGGCGGCGTTGCGGTCGATGATCGGCTCCATCATGCCGCCGGCCGCGGCGAT
>CAVVXT010000016.1:0-13912 GCA_963752255.1 Nitrososphaeria archaeon
TAGGGCCAGTATTAGGACCTTACTTTACATAAAATAATTGAATATAGTTTGCAGACCTTGTAAGATAGGCATCATGCATAGAGTATGTTACCCAACCTAAAAGCAGCTTCGGAGGTACAGAAAGTACTTACAATTTTCAACCAATTCGGTTTACTCTCTTATTATGTTGTAAGGCACATTAAATTCAGCTATAAATCTTTAAAAAAGGAAATCGTAATGGTTTCATATGACATTATCAGAGCAGGAAAAACTACAGACCTAGACTCTATTAAGCAGTACATCGATTTAGGTGTTACCGACTTCAGTATTGGAACTGACATTAGCGTACTCTACAACTATAGGAGGGAGGAAGGTGACGAATTTAGAAAACTATTCTCCGATCTTGGAAAGTACTAACTAGCAAGTTTTAATTTATCTCTTGACCATAAAAAGAACGCACGTAAGCACTCGAACGGGTTATTCGAAATGAATATGGATTCTAGAAAGATTTTTTATTAAGGACATCTTTTGCTATTTTAAGGGAAGATGATGACATTGGAAAAAAATATTGGAAAAACACAAAGAGGAACCATGAAAGTTGGAAGCAAAATCCTAGAAATACTAAGTAAGCGAATATACACTACTCCGTGGAATTCTCTTAAAGAATTAGTTAGCAATTCATTTGATGCAGACGCTACAGAGGTGCATATAAACTACCTGCCTGAAGAAAATAAATTAATTGTTAAAGATGATGGTATAGGAATGGATTATAAGGATTTTGATGAACACTTTACATTTATTGTGGGTTCTTTGAAAAGGCTACATGGAGAAAAAACTCCAAGATTTCAACGCCCAATTATGGGTAAGGTCGGTGTAGGGTTTATAGCAATTTCTGAATTATGCGATAAAGTTAAAGTGATTTCTGGAAAGGAGGATTCTGATACCTACTTTGTAGCTAACATAGACTTTGTAAGAATAACAGCTAAAGAGTCAACTGGTAAAGAATTTTATGAGGTTAGCCAATATGATCTAACAAATTATGAAAAAAAGGATTTGAGAGAACACTATACTATAATAGAACTTATAAATCTAAAAGAGACATTTAAAGACATCTTGGATAATAAGGCCACTCCTAACTTATCTTACAATGTCATTAAATCTAAAGAATATGAGGGAATTGTTTCAGAAATCTTAGAAAAAGAAACTAGTAATATAAGAAGTGATTTTGGACCATACTGGGACTTTTTAGTTAATTTTTCAAACGTTATACCTATCGAATATCTAGATGATGGTCCAATATCTTTTCAAAATAAGAATCTCTCCGAATTAAAAAATGAACTATCCAAAGGGTATATTGAAACCGAAAATGTTATTAAAAAAATAAAATCTGAACTTGTGAGATATAATTTCAAGGTATATTTCAATGGTTTACTACTAAAGAAATTCCCTTTCCATCATTTGGAGTTGCAAAGTTGGAAGCTAAAAGATACTACAGTTAAGAATGATATGTTCACATTATAAGGTACTTATACCTATACATGCAGTTTACATGCACTATGTCCAATAAACTCAATTAGTACAAGATTGGTTGAAATCTAAAATTATCTTCTATAAACAGTTTTCATAGCATAGGAAAGACTTATATAACATTATTTAAAATATTTTAAATATGAAGAAGCTAAGAATAGGTTTTGTCCCTTTACACAGAAAAGGCTTTGATGAGAAATGGGCTGTTGAAATAAAGAATAGAGTTGTGAAGGCATCTGCAAAGCTTGAGATGGTTGAATTAGTTTATCCTGACGATTCACTTACTAATATGGGTTTGGTTTGCGACGACGTGGATGCACAGAAGGCCGTCCGTCTTTTCAAAGAGAAGGATGTGAAAGGAATTTTGTTGGGAACCATGACCTTTGGAGAGGAGTTAGCGGGGGTTACAGTAGCTGAAGAATTCCAGAGATATCCTTTGATGGTTTTTGGAACTAAAGAGCCCGAAACAAAGCCATCGGTATTTAGATGGTCGGACTCCTTTTGTGGCACACTGTCTTTGGCTTCTGATCTATATAGGAGGAAGATACCCTTCATATTTTTAGGAATAGTCTTTCCGGAGGAAGAAGCCTTCTTGAAGGGCTTAGAAAATTTTGTAAGAGCGTCTGCAGTAGTCAGAAGCTTTCTAGGTGCAAGAGTGGGCTTAGTAGGTCAAAGACCTGAAGGTTTTGAAACAGTTACATACAATGAAGCTGTTATGGCAGAGCTTTACAAGCAGAGGGTCATTCATGCTACCATCTTTTCAATAGTAGAGGCGGCAAGAAAGCTTAATGATCAAGACAAAGACGTAACTAAAATCATAAAGGACATGGAGACCATCAATGTTGCAGGGGTTCCTAGCAAGGATTTGGTTAAGATGGCGAAGTTAGAGGTAGCCTTGAGAAATCTCGTAAATGAAAAAAGCTTGGATGTAACGGGCATCAGATGTTGGACTGAAATAGAAAATTACTACGGAATTTATCCATGCTCTACAATGGGTAGATTGACTCAATCTGGTATAATGACTTCTTGTGAAGCTGATGTCTATGGCGTTTTAACTATGCTCATGCAATATAAAGCATCCCTTGAAACTTCACCACCGCACTTTATTGACTGGACAATAATGAATCCTAAAGATCGCAATGTCTTCCTTGCTTGGCACTGTGGTAACGCCCCCTCAAACCTCGCATGTCCTGATTCCCCTTCAGCCCTCACCTACCACAATGGTCACTACACATCAACAGGAGAAAAATGCTATGGTACCATGGATATGATCCTAAAACCAGGCGTAGTCACATTATGCAGACTTGCAGAATATAATGGCCAATTCAAGATGCTCATAACCAAGGGAGAAATCGTAAAGATGAACGATGAACTAAGCAGAAAAGCATTAAAAGCTGGATCATCAGCATGGGTAAAAGTAGCTGACCTTGATAAATTATATAGAACTCTTGTGGAAGAAGGCTTCATACACCATGCAAGTATGATACATGGTGACTACAGTGAATGTATAAGACAAGCTTGCGTGCTTCTAAACATAAAGGTAATCGAAGTCTAAATAAACTCCCTATCCTATAGTCTTTAAGGTCTTCGCAGCTTAAAGGATTTGTCTTTAATAGTTAGTAATATCGCCAAAAAATAGTTATCCAGATATCCGTTCACCCTTCTTCAATCTCCTTAGAATCGCTATGAAACCTTCATGACACATCAACTTATACCAGACGTGCCGGTCTTATATCAGAATTAGAGTGTACTTCTTCAAACGTCAATATCGACTACATTTTTCATATCCAACTCGTATCTTATTTTTATATTTTAAATAATAATAATAAGAATTTTATATTTTAAATAATAAAAAGAAGAAGAAAGGATAAAGACACAAAAAACTTTAAATGCCATTGAGACGTACGGATAGGCCATATGATGCGCATTAAGGCAGAATTATTGCGTGTTGAGGTAATAGTTTTAATATTGACTGCAGTAATTTTTGTTCTTTTTTATATTACTGAACCCAGTTTCGCTACGTCTGGGAATCTATTTCTTTTCGCTACTTTTTCTGCAGAGCTGGGTTTAGTTGCTTTCGGTGAGTTGTTTGTATTAGTATCTGGTGAAGTAGATCTCTGCCAGGGGGAGTTTTCGCGCTTACTTGCTGGGTGTATGATGGCATTGCTGTCGGCCTGGGCGGTTCACTTCTTTTGGCTGCGATACCAACCCTCATATTTGCACTCAGTATCGGTTTCCTTCAAGGATATCTTTGCTTAAGATTGAGAGTACCAGCCTTTATTGTAACGTTGGTCGGAATGTTGTTATGGAGAGGCATTATGACTGCTATTACGGGGGGAGTAAATTACAGCTACCTAGGTGACAAGACAACTTTATTCTCAACCATCTTGGAAGGTAATATAGGAGGATTTCCTATTGTTTTTTTCTGGTTCATCGTTTTTGCGGTAATCTTCACACTCTTACTTACAAGGACTAAGTTCGGCAATCATGTACTTGCTGTTGGAGGCAATCCCACGGTTGCCAGAAACGTCGGAGTTCGAGTTGAGAGAACCAAGATACTCAGTTTTGCGCTCTGCTCATTAATGGCAGGTGTGGCAGCCATCTTTTACTTCAACCGTATTTTTTTCATAGCGCCGGACACACAGGTCGGAATCGAACTGTTTGGAATTTGCGCTTGTGTAATCGGTGGAGCGATGGTGGGCGGAGGACATGGTAACGTAATGGGAGCAGCTTTAGGGGCGATAACCGTTATAATGCTTAGATTTGGATTACCTATGATTGGTGTACCAGCAAATTTATTCACGGCTATTGTCGGTATAGCTCTTCTTGTGTTTGCAATTGTTCATCTTAAGATGAAGGGGATGTCTGTTGGATAGTCGGACGGAGAAAATCAAGGCCACATTTGGGTCAATCGAAGTTAGAATGCTTCTAGCTGCAGCGGTGATACTTTTAGTATTCGGTACGGTAAATTCACGCTTTTTCTCAGCAAACGTCTGGAAAGCGATATTATTGGCAGCAGGAGACATCGGTTTTCTAGCGATTGGTCAAGCCATTGTGATTGCTGTTCGCGAGATAGATCTGTCAGTGGCCTCGGTATGGGCTTTGTGTGCATATCTTTTTGCCGTAATGGCAAATAGTGGTATTAACGCTTTGTTGGCTCTGATAATCATTTTAGCGATAGGGGCTCTAATAGGTTGTGCTAATGGTCTTCTGAGGGTGAGGACCGGAATCCCTTCCTTTTTAACGACAATAGCTTCAATGTGGATTGTAAGAGGCCTAGTATATATAATAGATCCGAATTCCTATACTTATCTCAAAATTACACAATCAATATTGTTAGATGTCTGGAAAGGCTCCGTAGGCATAATTCCTGATTCTTTTTTGTGGGTAGCCTTTTTTGCGGTAATCTTCACACTCTTACTTACAAGGACTAAGTTCGGCAATCATGTACTTGCTGTTGGAGGCAATCCCACGGTTGCCAGAAACGTCGGAGTTCGAGTTGAGAGAACCAAGATACTCAGTTTTATGCTCTGTTCGTTAATGGCAGCTTTCGGAGGTGCAGTAATGATAGTCGAGTACGAAATCATGACGCCGGTTGCTGGACTGCAAGCTTCATTTGGGGCTGGATTAGAATTCGAAGCAATAGCTGTTTGTCTGATAGGCGGTGTGTCCCTCTTGGGAGGACGTGCTAGTTTTCCAGCGTTGTTTGTTGCAATTGTCACCTACGCGTCGCTCAAAAGCGGGCTTATACTAATTGGACTCCCAGGATACTGGTATATTCCATGTACAGGAGTAGCGATATTTGTTTTTGTTCTCTTACATAGAATCGGCAGAAAAGGCACTAGAAGTGAAGTCTCTTATTATATAATACCAGGAAATATAAGCAGCAGTACAATTTGAAACAATAGGATACATTTCTTATTTTTTTCTCTTTTTTGTACTAATGATAGCAATTTTTAGGTTATTAGCCTAGAAAAGAGTATTTAAAATGTTTATATACATCTAGGTATTATTATCAAAGCATGAGTCAAGAACCAAAAAAAGTCGAAAGAAGGAGTTTTCTTAACTATGCAGCCGCTATTATCGCAACAGGTGTTGTGGTCGGTGCAGGTGTATACTTATTAAAACCATCTTCAAATACAACAAGTACTCAAACAGTTACTTCTACTGTAGCTGGTCAACCAGTTACTACAACGCTTACTACAACTACTACAACTACAGCTGCTGGTACCGGAGTATCTACTACAACAGTTACTTCAACTGTGGCTGGTACGACAATTACTCCAGAAAAAAATTACACGATCTGGATGGCTGACCATGGGGAAGTCGGCAGCTCGTTTTGGGGAGTTTGTTACAAAGGTGTAGCCGACGCGATGACAATATTGAGTGCTACAGGGTACGCGAACATAAATTTCAAACACACCTATACCAATGAGGATTATGCGAAACAAGCCGACGACCTAAAGACAGCAGTCGCGTCAAAGCCTGATGGTATTCTTATCACAGTTCCAAGCGACCCTACGTTGTTAGATGCAACGGTAAGAGCGGGTGTCGCTGAAGGCATACCATTCATATGTCTTAACGCCAACGATCCAAGAGCTGCCAGTCAGATGATGCCATACCTATTCTATGTAGGTGAAAATGCCTATGAAGTCGGTCCCGCAATGGGACTTGATATGTCAAGATGGCTTAAAGCGCATCTCCCCAGCTTTACACCCAAGAATCTTCTAGAAGCCAATCCGACGGCTGGGCACTTTATATGGGAAACTAGGTTGAAAACTTACGGGGACTACTTCAAAGCAGCTTGGCCAGGGTGTGTTGTTAATGAACAAGTAGTTGGAACAGACACCACGAAGATGCCGGATGTAATGACATCACTTTTGACACAATATCCTGACACAAATGTTATAATTGGATCAGGAGGAGAACTTGAGCCCTGCTACCCAGTATTTACTACTATGGGAAAAACACCCGGCAAGGATTTACTCATCGTAGCTCTGGATTCAACTCCTAAAATAGTTCAATATATAGAGAACTTAACGTGCGTTGATGCCTTCGATCAGCAACCATATTCTACAGGGATTAATACCAATGCAAATGATGTACGAATACTTAAGACACACATTTTCTATCTATGGAATAGTTTCTACAGGGCCTTTCGTAATCAACGAGTTAAACGCCGCCTCAGTAATTAATAGCTCAAAAGAAGGATACAGATAGATAAATGGATTAGGCATATTCAGCCTAAGCCCCCCCTTTTCCTTTTTTTTATTTTTTATGTTTATTTTTTTATACAGTGAAATTAGAAGAAACAATTTAGCCTGTTGCATTTATACTTGTTACATTTATCGTTACAGTTTGGGAAGCAATAGATTGACCGATTGGGGTTAAAAATTCAATCAAGACACCAAATTTGGTGAGAGATGCTGTCATTGGTGGAAAAGTTAAAGTGGCGTTCGATTTTGATGGATTTGGCAAGGAAATTTCTGTCTGTGCAAATGCTCCCAAGACACCAGCCTGACCTGTCATGATTTTCCCCTGGAGGATGACAATTAGATTGTGACCGCTACTTTGAAAGAATACTTGAACTTTAAATGCTTGTCCTTGATTAATACTGGCAGGATACTTTATATCGATTATTGTAACGCCATATGCTAAACTTTGTACTGTAAAAACGAGTACTAAAACTATGATGATTATTGCAAGCACAAAGAGTAAGTCATATGTTCTATTTTTGATATTCGGTAACCGCATCTTTCTCGACACTTCCAATGTTTTAATGGTATCCTTCTTTCGGCATTTTAATGGCCTCCTTCTCGCAATTTCGCTTTTCTTAGTATGTCTGTAATATCCTGTGGTTTTAGATCAGGTCTCTCCTTTTTACTCACAGATGCGACCGTTACCCCTCTATCTATGATTAAAAATTTATCTGCAATATCAAATACTTCATAAACGTTATGTGTGATATATACAAATGATACATTACTTTTCTTAAATCTATATAACGTTTCAGTAGCTTTATCTCGTTCAACTATGGAAAGAGCCGTTAAGGGTTCATCAAGAAATAAGACTTTAACGCCAAAGTGGTTAGCCCTAGACATAGATATCGACTGTCTTTCCCCTCCGGACATAAAGCCAATTTCTTCATCCGAGCTCCTTACCCTTATTCCAAGGTCTGCTATATTGGACGTAGTTTGACTACGCATTGAACCAACACTCAGGACCTTGAGGGGTCCATATCCTCTAGTTATTTCTTTCGCTAGGAAAAAATTCCTCCAAATGCTCATCGAATCTACTAGGTTTGAATCTTGGTAAACCATATCTATTCCCGACCCTCTCGCCTCTGCAGGAGAACTAAAACGGACTGGTTTCCCTTCCAAATATATTTTTCCTTCATCTATTTGGTGTACCCCAACAATACATTTTATCAGTGTTGACTTTCCAGCGCCGTTGTCACCAAGCAATGCTAAACATTCACTATAGCCCAATTGCAGATTTACGTTTTTTAAAGCCTCAACAGTCCCAAACTTTTTAGAAATCCCTTGTGCTTCTAAAATCCATCTTTCTTGAGCCATCAATATTACTAACTTTGTCTTCTATTTAAATTTTTTAAAAACATGCATAAGAAAAGTGATGAAGTACGAACCATGCGTATAAAGAATACGCTCGAGCTATCCATGATCACTATCTAGGCATTAAGAATCTTGTTTTAATGAATCCAAACTGTTATTCAATCCCTTCATAAAATAGAATTGGAAACGTATACAACAATTTATATATTTGGTCAGAAACAGTAACATAGAAAGGTGTAAGAAATGAGAGTTGTAGAAAGAAAGTTAAAGGGTTTTAACACAAAAATAGTTTCGATAAACAACCTAATAATAGGCATAGCTACAGACATTGGGCCAAGAATTCTATACCTAGGCAAGCAAAAATAGACCTCAAAAAAATCTTTTTGGCATATACCCGAAAAACGAAATGAACACTATTGAAGGATTATGGAGAGTATACGGAGGGCATAGACTCTGGAGCGCGCCAGAAGCTAAACCAAGGTCTTACTCAATGGATGATAAACCCGTAGAAATCAAGATAGAAAAGGATGGTGTTACAATACATGGTAGTCCTGAAAAGGAGAATTCCATAAGAAAGGAAATTACTATAAAGCCTTTTGGAAATGATGGTGTCCAGCTCATTTACCAAATTCAGAATATCGGCAGATGGCCGATAAAGCTAGGATGTTGGGCTCTATCTCTCATGGAGGGAGAAGGTTTCGTTGTTGTGCCAATAAAAGCGTCAAAAGTAGACAATGAGGGACTTCTTCCAGACAGACACCTGACTATATGGCCATACACGAATTTAGAAGATAAAAGACTGAAACTTACAGATGAATACATCTATATAATGAAAAAATCAGAAGTAGAGAAAGCAATGAAGATAGGAACTATAGCTAATCCAAAATGGGCAGCATGCATAGTTGACGGAATGGCTTTTGTGAAAGAGTTTTCGAATATGGAAGGAGACTATCCTGACTTTGGCTGCAACGTAGAGGTATATACAAACGCTAACACGCTAGAATTTGAGACACTCAGTCCCTTGAAAACACTTGAACCTTCTACGAGTATGGAGTACACAGAAATCTGGAAGATACTTGATACAGGCAAACTTGAACCCAACACAGATGATATAAAGAATAAACTTGAAGTCTTACTGAACAAATAGATGTTTGATGAGAAATGGGCTGTTGAAATAAAGAATTTGGTCGATCTTGTAAGAAAAAGCCTTGGGTCGATAGTTGCTTTTAGCTACTAAAGATGCAGGTGGCTACACATATCCAGGTTGATTGTGCACTTGCCACTTAATACTTAATGATTCATGATCGGGCGTTTGAAAGAGTACGTGTACGAAGACTTGCCTTCCGTATACTTCTCGAGGTGCACGTCTATGAGTGCGGGCTGTCCTCTTGAAACCAAGTTAAAACCAAACCTCAATTTTTCCTCTGCTTCCTCAGGATGTGATAAGGTCTCCGCCCTTATCCCAAAAGCTTCGGCTAATTTGGCGAAGTTGATTCGAGGTTCATCAATATCAACACATTCGTAGTTATTACTCGATAAAGCTAACTTGAGTGTAGTGTCCTCGATGAAAGGCCACTCAATCCCCCAACAGGCATTGTTGAAGACTAAATATAGGACTGGTATGTGATAGTGGCTACAGGTCCAAAGAAAAGAAGCGGGATTTCCGAAGACGAAATCGCCGTCGCCTGTCATCGCAACAACCTTCTCATTAGGGCGTGCGAGAGCAACTCCGTAGGCCATAGCCGCTACTGGTCCCAAATGACCTGAAGGGTTTGAGAAGTAGGTGCCGGGCTTGGTAAGTTTTATAGCATGGAGAAGTGGCTGCTTCATCGTTATAGTACTGTTCACCCATATAGTGTTTTCATCCCAGAGCTTGTTTATCTCGAACGCGACTCTATATATTGAAACAGGATCATCGTCTAGATGTTTCTTCACCTCTTTGCTCCACTCAGACAGCATATTTTTGTGTCGCAATTTGTTGCGAGCACCTCTTTCCCTAGCAGTCTGCCTAAGCTGAAGATCGATCTTCCTTCGAATAGAAGAGGTTAATTGAGAGAGGATTATAGCAGAGTTTCCGACAAGTCTTACATTAGATAAATAAAGGTTCCCTCCATAGTCACCACCAGCGCCTCCCTGCAACATTAGCGGATCTGGACCAATGGTTATCACCTTACAACCCTCTGGTGGCGAGAATGGATATTCATAATTGGTCTCAATGCACACGAATAAGTCAGCTTCCTTTGCGTACGGGATTTCTCCAAAAATACTGCTGTAACCTAAAAAGAGGGGGTGATCCGTTGGAAAGTTGAGAAAGTTCCTTCCGTCTAAAACACCACATCCAAGTACCTCAGCAAGATCTACAAGTTTCTGCACAGCTGAAGCGTTTCTTCCCATATTGATGGCTAAGATCATGGGGTTTTCTGCCTCAATCAGAAGCTTCACAGCATCCTCCACGCTTTCCTCATCGGCTACACGAACATTCGTCGAAAAATCTGACATTTTTAGATGATGAGATGATTGGTTTACCTTGGCAGCCATTAAATCTTGTCTTAGTGTTACGTAGGTTGGCCCCTGTTGTTCAGTCTTAGCGATCATGAAGGCTTTCATGACGCTCTGAGGGAGTAGATCGAGATTCGATAACTCATGCCGCCACTTGGTCCAAGGTGTCGGGAGAATGCTTTGCCAACTGTTATAATGAAGAGCGTTGCGGGGTCCACCATCAGGGTTATGGCCTGAAGCTAGACCTGGCAGGTTCTGTGAAGCAAAGACGATGACAGGTGCATAGTTCTCATAGGCCGCGTAAAAAGCGCCCAGAGCATTACTTGTCCCTACTACACGGTCGATCAGACAAACCGAAGCCTCTTCTGACGCTAGAGCATATCCGGTGGCTGCAGATAGTGAATCGAACTCGTGGAGTCCCTGAATCCATATAGGGGGCTTCACTGCTGTAAATGCATCTTGGATATCAGGCATACCTCCACCTGTAGTGCCGAAGACATACTTTACTCCTAAGTCTTGTAATAGCCTAAGAAACCATTCTCCACCGGTTCTAGCCCAATGTTCACTTCCTTGGGTATCTGACGATCCCAACTTTCTATCATTCTCCATCTATAAGATCTCTAAGTATTTTATATTAGTTATCACCTATTAAACCTTCTAAAGTTACCAGTACCTCTATTCTTTAGTATGAAACTTGGTGGGCAAACTGGCAGGCTTACGTTTGAAACTGCTGGTAGGGCGATAACATAGGTGTCCACATTGTCATATCACGATTCCAACGCTAATCCATTTAATTCTCCAGCATTATTATGGCATGTATCTCCAACATCTGAATCAGGTTATGGCTTTTTTCATTTGAGAGCATCGATTAGGGTGAAGGTCAGTTTTATTAAGGAAAAAAGTTAATCGTAGAAGAATTGGAGGACTGAAGTTTATAGTAAATAGAATTGACAAGCATTTGCTTTAGACGAATATGGAAGCGTAGAAGCATTAGCACCTTCACTGGTGGTATAACAGAGATGAAGAAATGGCTATCTTGAGCGAAATGTATGTTTATTTATTATCCCGATATTTTTCCAGTGCGTTATTGTTTAGTACCATGCCAAGCCCTGGTCTGTTTGGTACCTTTACGTAGCCTTTTTCTACTCTTATTTGCATATCTACAAGCTCATTTCTCAATGGTGTTTCATACACAGGGAATTTTATGAATGGGCTGTTCGATAGCGAACATATGACATGGAAATTTGCGGCAAGTCCGAAAGCTGGTACTGACGAACAAGATATATGAGGGATGCATTTTATTCCCCAAACGCTAGCCATCGTACCCACCTTCTTACATTCAAGGATTCCTCCTACCGAAGTGGCGTCTGGTTGAACAATGTCAACGGCTTGTTTGGAGAGCAAGTCACCGTATTCATATCTGGTAAAAAAGCATTCACCTCCTGAGAGCGGGATATCTATCTTCTTTTTGAGTCTCCGCATTTCTCTGACATATTCATCAACGCTATGCGCTTTGACAGGCTCTTCGAACATGCTTACTTCATATCTCGAAAACTTTTTGGCCATTTCAACAGCTTGATTATGGTCGTAGGCCATATTACCGTCAACAAAAAGCTCAACTCCGTTGCCAACCTCTTCTCTAACGCCCTTAACGATCTCTAAATCTTTGTCTAGCCTAGTCCTGTTCTTAGCTTTATTGCAGTATAGCCTTGTTCAACAAATTCTTTACATTCCTTCCTGATTATTTTAGGTTCCTTTAGACTTGGTGCAGCATATGCTCTTACAGAATTTTTATGTCCGCCAAGTATTTTGTATACAGGTTTTCCACAAGCCTTTCTGATGATATCCCATAATGCATTCTCTATTCCACTAATAGCATATGTTTCAAAACCTCTTCTACCCCACATATGGGTAACATCATACATCTCCTGCCAGATAGATTCGACATCAAAAGGATCGCGCAATAGAACTATTGATTTCAGCTTTTCAACTTGGGGCTTGATGAAAGGTTCATAGGTTGAGCTAACCCTGCTTCACCAACGCCCACAATATTATCGTCAGTTTCTACTCGCACAAGAGTACTCCCAAGAACAGGCACCTCCATTGCACCCCACCTTAATGGCGAACCTAATTTGTATGAGACAGATATTATCTCAATATTTGAGATTTTCAAACACAATACCTATTGTAACCTAGTTTTAATCACATATTTACGATTTTATATTACTGAAGGCTTATTATTTGAAAAGCTAAAAAAGTATGTTATGTATTTCATCGCTGTAGTTATGCCTACCGTGAATTACGGATATAACGAGCATCATTTGGACTTTCCAGCTACAATCCACATAGATTATGAAACGCTTATCAGGTTCGTGATAGACATCGGCAAGAGTCTGGCGCATCATGGATTCAAACGCATAGTAATAGTAAACGGACATAGGAGCAACCAGGCACCTATGGAAATAGCTGCAAGGAGAGTAACTCTGGAGACAAAGGCGATATGTGCTTCGCTTTCATACTTTGCTATCGCCCCTGAGGCCTACAAGCTTTTGAAAGGCGAATCAGCGCACGCCTGTGACCTTGAAACTTCGTTGATGCTTTACCTTTCTCCAGAATCCGTCGACATGAGCAAGGCGGTGAGGGACTGGAGCTTCCAAAAATCCAAATTCATAAAATATGGCACAGAACCCGGTGGCGGATCTTTTGCTGCATCAGGTGGTACTGTTCAGTTTATGGACTGGTGGAGCAGGATGAGCAGGACGGGGATAGTTGGGGACCCTACAAAGGCGGATGCCAAAAGAGGAAAGGAAATGTTTGAGGCCTTTGTAGACAAGACGGCGGAGTTCATAGCAGAATTCAGGAGAAGACGGATACCTCCGAGAAAGGACTATCACTGATCTTTCGAAATGAAGGTATACTTTCTTTTTTCTTTCAAAATTTTGCAGTACACTCGTTTCCACTGGAAAAACCAGTTGACGAACCCAGTACACTTTCAAGCCATGGTCCTGTTAAGTCCGTGAGGGTTCCTTTCGCCGTGTTGGGTGTTCATGACTATCAACTCAGAGGAATTTCTCGGCCCAATGACAAGCCGCTACATGGTTAGGTCTAGACTTGTCGACGTTGCGAAGGAGAGGCTCTTCAGTCCTGCATATGTCGGTGGCGTAAACGCAACGAGGATTGAAACGACATCCTGCGGGGGGGTTAATCGCGTTGGGGATCTCTCCACGCGGAATTGTCTTTTCCCTCTTCGCGGAGGGGTCTGGCACCTGGAACTGCAGCCAACAAAGCCCTGGTGTAAGGATGGAGAGGGAGGCCGAATACGTCCTTGGTTGCTC
>CAVVXT010000017.1:0-56037 GCA_963752255.1 Nitrososphaeria archaeon
AGGCTTTGCGCTCTAAATTCAGTTATAGCTTTCTTCTTCTGCACTACTTTAGAAATACCTAATTTCTTGCCCTGTTCCGTAATATAATATTCCAGCAAAGAATGTTTAACTTCTGTAAACGCTCTAAATTTGTTGCCGCAAAAGGACACCATCTTCTCAAAGTCATCGTCTTCATCAAATCTCTTTAAATCTAATATCGCTTGGGTTAACCAAATGTTCCAAAATTCTTTGTTGACACTCCATCTCCTCAGTTGTTGACCTACTTTTTTCCTGAAGTCGCTCTTGTTCGAGTTGGATACCGCAAAAATTATTTGATCATAAATGTGTTCAATTTTTTCTTCGCAATATCTCTGGGTCAAAATAGCCTGTAGATTGAAATCAGAACGATCAAGGTTCGCCATAGTATATGCGAATGTTGTAGCTACTACTCCAATGTTCCATAACATGCCACTGCTAACTTTTTCTAGTGTATCTTCTGAGGTGTGATAGTATTTATCCGGCCAGTTTGTAAAAGAAGGTGTTGGTACGCCGACACTGGGATCAGACAGAATTTCGTGGTCGCTACCACCAGAGAATTTCACAAATTCATATCTAAAATCTGATATATTTTCTGAGCCCGTTAGGGTCTTGATTTTTTTGGGAAGGAACTCAAAGATGTACTTTATGTAGGCGTTAACAAAGGTTGGCAATGAGTAAGGAGTGCTGTCGACCATCAAGATGCTCCCACATTTTTTCTGGTCTTCACCTACCATATCTAAGTTTATTCCAGCCATAAAATTTCCAAGTTCCTCCTCTTTGCTTGAAAGGAATGCAAACGTGCCTGTCATTTCAGGTACGAAAAGGAAACGGATAGTTCTCTTTGGACTGCTTATTTTTTCGTCTTTAATTAGTCTAATCAAGATTCTGAGCTGCCTCAACTAATGCGCCAACACCTGAAGCGTTGTCGTTGGCAGATGGCTGAGGGTGACATAAGTGTGCTGTTAAAAGTATTTCTTTATCAGTTTCTCCTGGAATCTTTGCTGAAACAACTTCAATAGCACCGTCATAGAGGCTTCCTGATACATAGGCCTTAACTTTCAAAGGTTCTTTCTTAGCTTTCGCTCTAATCTTCATCCCTATTCGAGGGGAGACTACAAAACCGAAGCATTTTTTATTCTTCGGGTACCACCAGAAGCTTGTATATTGTAATCCGTCAGGCAAATCTATTTTTTCTCTGACAGGAGGCCATTCCATTAGCCTATCTGTCAGTATTCCAACTGCACCAAATTTCTCCACCGCTAGAGAGTAGACATTGCTTACATCACCGGATGTGAAAACAACTTTTCCTTCCACCTTATTTTTTTTGTACTCATCTTCGGTTTCCCCTTGTTCAAGTATGACAAGGTCTGCTTCAATACCCTTTGAAGGTGTGGAAATGCTGCGTTGTATAACACTAAGCTTGCTGTCGCCGTAATCTGCGATCTTCTCCTCGCCATCATTTGTTATTAGGAATAGCTTGGCATCATTTATAGAGCACTCTTGAAAAGATGAATGATTCCAAAATGATACTCCTTCTTTTGCAGGGTAAACAAGCACCTCAGAATCTAATCCTGCCCCAGACAGCATGTCTCTGACGTATTCGGCTGCAGCCCTATATCCCGGACTTGCTTGGATTCTATGGAAATTTACAACCTGGCAAACAACTTGTTTCGCTCTTTCTCCGGAATATTCTTTACAAAAAATATCGAATACTTCTTTGATCATTGTATCAAGTGAATTTAAATAACTATAAAATGCTTTTCATTTAGGTTAGAGCTTCATATATCCTCTAAAAATTTTTTCCTTTAACTTTGATTATTTTATGCCTACACTTAATGCCGTTGAAAAACAGGTTATGCTGAATATAAATCAGGACTTTAATTCCTCGTTCCAGAAATGGTTTAGCATTTTGGTGGAAGACACGGGTAAAGAGGCACGTGTAGATGAAGATTTCACCCCTATAATAGAGCAAGATGGATACGAGCAAAATATCAGCTATCTTAGTGGTGGAGAAAAGACTAGCATTGCTCTTACGTACAGGCTCGCGTTAAACAGTATTGTTCAAAAAGTTTCAACAGGTATGTTGTCTAATCTTCTTATACTAGATGAACCAACAGACGGCTTCAGCAAAGAGCCGCTTGGAAAAGTCAGGGACATACTCGATGAAATTCAAAGCCCACAGGTAATAATTGTATCTCATGAGAAAGAACTTGAAAGTTTTGCAGACCAGATTTTCAGGATAACCAAAATCCAAAGAGAATCAAAGATTGCATAAAGAAATGGTGGACTCAAACCATTTTTGTAAGCTGCAAGCAGCAACAAATGTTATACTGAAAACGTAGGAAACATTTGTTCTTGTTTTCAACGAAGTTTGACGTTTGTTCAAAAGATGTCTCACGATCACCGAATTAGTAATCCTTTTTTCAGTGTTATAAAAACTGTGTCTAATGTTATTCAGATTCGTTTGGCTCTATGTCTCAATATTTCGACAAAAGCAGGTATCAGAGAAACTATGATAATTACATAAATCAATAAGGATAGGTTATCCTTTACAATCTGGAAGCCTCCTAAAAAGTAACCGCTAAAAATAAAAATAGCAACCCAGGAAACACCTCCTATTATATTGTAAATGAGAAACCTACTATAACTCATTTTACCCACGCCCGCTACAAAGGGTGCGAAGGTTCGAATGATGGGAACAAATCTTGCTATAATAATCGTTTTAGCTCCATATTTTCCATAAAAATCACGCGCTCTTTCCAGATACTCTTTTTTCAGAAATCGACTGTTCTCTTTACGAAATATTTTTGGACCAACAACATATCCAATCCAGTAATTTACCGTGTCCCCCATGATTGCTGCAAGAGCGAGAAGTCCAAAAAGAGCTTCGACGATGAATGAGCCTTTTGAAGCAAGAGTTCCTGACACAAATAGAAGGGAATCACCGGGAAAAAAAGGGAATACAACTAGCCCTGTCTCACCAAATATAGCTAAAAAAAGTATCGCATAAGTCCAGAGACCAAATTGTTGAATTAAAAATGCCAAACTTTGGTCCAGATGAATCAGAAAGTTTATAAGATCTTCTAAAAGCGCCAAAGTTACAGCCTCATTGTTCCATTTTGTACAGTCATATAGTCTTTTCTAGAGATCATTATGGTTCATGAGTCGTATATTAAGGTCAAAATAAATAAAGATGTAATATTCAGTCTTTTTTAAATTATGAACCTTAAGTTCTTAATCTAGCACTGTTGAAGGGTTCATGATTTTGTTTGGGTCGAAGATTTCCTTTATTCCTCTCATCAACTCGATATTTTTGGATGAGGTGAATTTTTTAAGCTCTTTAACCCTAATCTTTCCTATTCCATGTTCTCCGGTAATAACTCCACCTAAATCAACAGCTGCCTGATATATTTCGCCTTTAATCTTCTCGTATTTGTCAAAATCTTTTTTCATCACGTGCGAGTGAACATTTCCGTCTGCAGCATGACCGTATACGGGAATATATGCGGAATATTTTTCAGCGACTTCGTCTATAATGTCAGCAAGCTTTCCAATGTTTGATGGAGGCACTGTAGTATCCATGATATCTGCGTAATCTGATTTGAGTGCCGTGTAAATGTTACTTCTTATCTTCAGTATTGACTCTTGTTCGTCCCGCCTTTCAGCAAGTGAAGGCTCAAGTCCATTATTCTCGATACAAATATTTGACATCTTTTCGGCATCGCTAAAAACCTCATTCTCGCTTCCAGCTAAAATCGCTAAAAGAAAGACCTTTCCTTCCACGTTCCACTTTTCGCCTAAATGGGTTGCAGATATTTCCATAACCTCCTTCTCAACGTATTCGAGAGCTAATGGCACTATTCCACTGTACAAGATCTTTGGGACAGTGCTAAGTGCCTCATGTCTTGAATTAAACGGAAGCAGAAGTGTAAGCGTGCGCTCCGATTTGGGAGTGAGCTTGATGACGGCTTTTGTTACAACACCCAGCGTTCCTTCACTTCCTATTATTAGATGCATTAGGCTGTATCCCATGTTGTCTTTGAGAAGTTTACCGCCGAAATTAACTATTTCTCCAGTTGGTAAGACCACTTCCAATCCTTTTACAAAGTTCCTCATGACACCGTGTTTGACTGCTCTGGATCCGCCTGCGTTACATACGACAAGTCCTCCTATCTGTGCGCTCTCATCTCCGGGATGTGGTGGAAATGAAAGTCCGGCTTCCTCAGCTGCATTAAGCAGCTTGCCAAGTGTAGCTCCTGCTTCAGCAACTGCCATCATGTTTTCCTTATCAACTTCTATTTTATCCATCTTCTCCAATGAAATAATTATTCCGTCTCTAGTCGGTATAGCTCCTCCCACTAATCCTGTTCCTCCTCCCCGAGGATAAACCGGTATTCTTCTTTCATTTGCAAGCTCCAAGATCCGGGATATCTGGTCGGTTCTTAGGGGTTTAACGAGTATACAATTTGAGGAAGAACTAGGTTTTACAGGATTGCAGGTCTCGTCAGACAGATAGCTTTCCATCTGTTCCCTTTTTGTTACTACAAGTTCTCTTCCAACTATCTTTTCAAGATCTTCTGGGATGTTATCCATCAAGCTTGATTCACTTTTCTTGTTTTTATTTCTTTAATTATCTGAGGCAGCACTTGGTAAAGATCTCCTACGATTGCGTAGTCTGCGTATTTGAATATTGGAGCTGATGGGTCTGTGTTTATCGCTATTACGATTTCAGAATCTCTCATTCCCGCCAAATGCTGGGGTGAACCAGATATTCCGCAAGCAATGTACAGTTTTGGTTTAACGGTGTTGCCGCTGAAGCCGACCTGATGTTCTTTTCCTATCCATCCCTCGTCAACAGGTGTTCTACTAGAACCTACTTTTCCTCCGAGTAAATCGGCGAGTTCTTTAACGAGTTTAAATCCTTCGGGTGTACCCAAGCCTCTTCCCCCAGAGACTATTATTTTAGCATCAGCAATGTTAAGACCTGTTCCTTTCTCTTTGCCTATAAAAATCGGACTAGCCAAACCTGAGACTTCTGTACTTTTTTCGATTATAACTCCTTTTCTCGTTATGTTTCTCTCATTCATTTGCATAACCTTGTATCTGACAGTCGACATGATAGGTCTAGTCCTTGTTTTAATATGGGCTAGGATATTTCCTGTAAACGCAGGGCGAATTTGGATAAGATCACCATTCTCATCTATTTGCAGATCTATGCAATCAGCAGTCAGCCCGGTCTTTATTGCTGCTGCGACCCTCGGTCCAAGGGATCTACCAAAATGTGTCGCGCCGAACAAGAATATTTCAGGCTTCTCTTCTACAACAAGTTTAGCAATATTGTGTTTGTACTGGATTACATCTGGGACTTTAAAGATCGGGTGACTATATAGGAAGACTTTATCTGCACCGTAGTAGATAAGTTCCATAGCCATTTTGCGGCTGATCTGGTCACCTAAAATTACGCTTGAGAGTTCAGCGCCTATTTTGTCAGCAATTTCCCGTCCCTTTCCTAGAATCTCGAATGAAATGGGATGAATTTCTTCCTCCCTTTGTTCAGCAAAGACCATCACCTTCTTGTGTACATCCATCGTTGGTTCATTAATCATCAGATCAGCTTTTCTTTTTCAAGAGCTTCAATAATAGCCGCAATGCGCCTCTCCAGCATCTTTGAAGACCTTTCCTTCTCTACTTTTCTCCTTCGGTATTACAATTTTGTTAACTGACGTAGGCGAACCTAAGTAGCCTATCTGGTTCAATTTCTATTACATCTGACAGAAAATCTGCGTTCCAAATCGGTATGTTCGTTCTCATTACTTTGAGCTTTTCTTTAAGCGTCGGAAGCCTAGGCTTGTTGACATCTTTTGTGACGCTAATCAGATACAGGATAAGATGATGTCAACAAAATATGATGCATCCTCCATTTCTGTAACTAAAGTGATTTTGTCATCTGAAATTTCTTTGATGTTCGAGACGTAATAGACGTGCGGTATATCAAGCTGTTCTGCTACCTCAGCTCCGACCTGCCCCGTATCACCGTCAACAGTCTTTTCTCCGCAAAAGATCAGGTCAGGTTTACCCATCTTCACTACCGCTCTTGCTAGAGTGTATGATGTAGCCCATGTGTCGGCCCCAGCGAACTTTACATCCTCAAGGTGTATCGCGTCATCTGCCCCCCGCGATATGGCCTCCTTTAATGCTGTAGCCGCCGACGGGGGGCCCATGCTTATAGCCGTAATTCTTCCACCAACCTTTTCCTTAACTTGGACAGCTGCCTCTAAAGCGTTCAGATCAAAGGGGTTTATTTCTGCTTCTGCAGAGCTTCTATCTATACGCCCTTTCTCGACGTCGAATTTCACTTTAGTAATATCTGGAACTTGCTTTATGAGGACAACTATCTTTAAGATCATTCTGAACGTTGTTGTACGAGAAAATACTTATTTAACAATTTACGTTTGATACATTCAGTTCCAAACCTTTTGCGATGAAAATAGAAATAGATAAAAAATTGGAGTTCACTAATATAGGCTGTCAACATAGTGCAAGGGAGTCTTTGATCAGAAATGAATTATGATGTTAACGCAGGTCCAAGGAAGGTGGAGAAGGTCTTCCAGAAGAGGCAGCTCGTATTCCTGGTTATCGGGGTCTCTGCCTTCGTTTTGTTTATATCTTTTTCTGACCTTAAAAGCGTATTAGGGTACATTTCACTCGCAAATAAGATATTTTATTCATTAGCCTTTTTGTCCATGGTTCTAGGTGTATTCGCTTATGGATCTTCATGGATCTTTCTGTTAAGGTCAGCAGGTATAAGATTGAACGTATTCAAAGCAATTGAAAGCACATGGATAAGTGTCTTTTTCAACATAATGGTTCCAACGGCTTCAGTCGCAGGTGAAGTAGTGAGGGTAATGCACGTTGTTAATGAAACCAAAGATAGTTACGGCACTGTCTCCGCTACCGTGTTCCTTCATAGGGTTATTAACTTCTTTCCTTTTATAGTTGGTTCCATTTTCGGTTTTACATATCTCGTCATTTTCTATAATCTCCCCACCTATTTGTCAAGTATATTGATACTGATTTCTTCTGCGTTGGTTTTATCTCTTGTAATATTATTACTTTTTTCTGTAAAGCCGGAAATTTCAAAGGGAATAGCTTTAAGGATAACCAGATTTCTGGACAGGGCCTTCCTTAAGAGAAGAAGTAATCCGTTGAAGCTTACTGAGCTTGCAACCAAAGGCTTCACCGAATTCGAAGCTTCTCTAAAGATATTAAAAAATAGAAAGCTACTTTTGTTGCTCTCAATTTTATTTGCATTTGTATATTGGTTCTTCGATATCGCTGTAGCATATTTAGTGTTTACTTCATTGGATTTCCCAGTACCTTTAGGCATCATCATCGCGGTATATACAATAGGAATTTCGATTCAGATGGTTCCAGTAGGGATACCAGGAATGGTCGGCATCGTGGAAACGGTGATGTCTGGTCTCTATGTAGTTTCAGGCATACCTCTAAGCCTGAGCGTTGCAGCAACTGTTATGATAAGACTTGTTATGATGTGGTTTGAAGCACTCATTGGTGGAGTAGTCTTACCTAGCTTATTCTAGAAGGTAATAAAGACTTATTAGCACATAGACTATACAGTTTACGATCAATGCTTCTGGGAACTGAGAATGAAGACGGAAACATCGAGTACAAACTAAAACTTACGTCAGTCGATAAGGATAGAATAAACGAATTAGCTACACAACTAAACTATAGATTAAACGAAGGTGGAGGTGAAGCGTTCTACGAGCTCGGTGTTACTGATGAAGGTGAACTCTTGGGACTGGATCAGTCGGAAACTGAAACATCTTTTAAAAACTTTGATAAAATATGTAGAGCGATAAACGTATCATATAGGGTCATAAGATCAGTCGATGGAAGGAAAGGTAAAGTCTACGAACTTCTTATCAGAAGAGTTGTTGAAACCTTACCTATTTCAATATCAGTTGTACTGTTAGGAAATGCTGACGCTGGAAAATCGACAATTAAAGGCACTCTTGTTTACAATATCCTAGACGACGGCAACGGTCTTGCCATGAGTAAGGTGGTTAGATACATGCATGAAATAAAGATGAGGAGAACCTCTGCCGTAAATACACATATATTGGGGTTCGATATTCAAGGTAAAGATATTAACTCGATTTTATTAAACTATAACGAAAGTGAAATTTACCTTAAATCTTCGAAGGTAATAAACTTAGTAGACCTAGCGGGTCACGAGAAATATCTTAAAACAACTCTTAGAGGAATTCTGGGAAACCTACCGGATTACGCATTCATAATCGTTGCGGCAAATTCGGGTACAGTCGGAACTTTTAAAGAACACCTTGGACTATCACTTGCACTCAAAATTCCTGTTATAATTTGTCTGACAAAGATAGACTTAGCCCCTGAAAGAAAAACCAAAGAAACACTTGATGAAATAGTTAAAGTGCTTAAGCTTCCTGGAATAAATCGAATACCTTTCAATGTGAAAACAAGGGATGATATTGTGCTCGCAGCAAGGCATATTAAAAGCGGGCGTATCGTCCCTATTTTTTCTGTCTCAAATATCAAAGGTAACGGCCTTCAAGAACTGAAAGAATTCTTAAATATAATCCCCCTAGGATAAATTGGGTTGAAAGTTCAGGACAACCCTTCAAACTTTATGTTGATGAAATTTTCAACGTAACGGGAGTAGGTTCAATAGTTAGCGGACTCATAGATGAAGGGACGGTTTCTGTGGAAGATGAGGCGTTTATTGGGCCCTTTGAAGATATCAAAGAGCCCTTCAAAAAGGTGAAGATAAAGGGAATTCAGATCAACAGGGTTTTTGTTAACAGAGCTTTTGCAGGGCAAAGTGCGACATTTGCTGTCCCTGAAATTACGTTTGGCCAGATAAGGAAGGGAATGGTTTTGCTTGATAAAAGAGTTGTACCACGACCCGTGACTCGTTTTGAGGCGTCAGTAAAAATTTTGCATCATCCGACAACGGTGAAGGCCGGCTACACACCTGTTATACACTCACATACGATAAGACAGACTGCAGAGGATAATTCAAATGAGCAAAGAGGTGCTAAGAACAGGAGATATCGCTGACGCTATGTTCGAATTTTTAACTAGACCAGAATATCTGGAAAAGGACCAGACGTTTGTATTCAGGGAGGGAAGAACGAGGGGGATAGGAACAATTCTCAAAACCCACAGTTGACAAGGGAAACATTTATTTTGTGTCAAACAGAAATGGGAACATAATGAGATTGAATCTTTCCGAAGAGAGCGTAATTAACTCAAAGAGTACTCTAGAAATCCTTTTTCCGAATAGAAAGACTAGGGTAGCAGCAAAGCTGTTGCTTGATTGGATGAAAGAAAACAAAGGTCGGGCAACAAAGAACTCGTTGAACAATTTTACTAAGAGGTTAGAGGACAAGGAACTACTCTACAACAATACTCCCTTTAAATACAGTAGACGAAATCTATATGGAACAATAATCAAGAACCTTATAAGACTTGGTTTTCTTCAGAGAAACGCTCCAGTATGGGATGATAGACTAAAGAGGACGCTAAAGGTGTATCAGATACAGATATTTGATATACCTAATAAACCTCCGGCAATAGGTTTCTGGAGGATATGCTATTACATGTGTAGGAAATGGAATGAAGAATTTGCTTATTTTAAGCCATAGCAGTAGACCTTCCCTTTAACTCTGCTATGGAAGTTCTTGCATGTAAAGCAGATAAGAAATGGTTTCTCCACGTTTTCTATTGGACAGCAGATTTTTTCTTTCTTCATGGTCACGATCATCTTACCGCTAACTGCACCCTTAAGCTCTTTTTGGACCTCAGCAGGCACACGTAAGGGTTTCTCACATTTGAGAATGTCTACAATCAGTTTCTTATTTTCAGACATGTTTACCCGAAGAGCGTTCAATTTCCTCACATATAACCCTTCCAATCGAAAGCAAGTAGTTAAAATCATCGAATCTAAATCAGAGCATGTGCTATACTTTACCCTAAAGAATATGAATTTTAAGATATATTTTTGTGTTCCATGAAAGAAATAAGTGGAGGACTGGTTTATCCATCTAAAATCTTATTACAAGTACTGTAGTTGAATCGCCTATTTTACTTTTTTTAGGAATTCTCTCACGTCCTGCACCATCTCAGGTTTTTCCTTCCCAGTTATGCCATAGACCATTTCTTCATACGAGTTTATTTCTTCTCCTTCGAGAACTCCTGTCTCAACAAAGAATTCTTTCTCTTCTTGAGGTTCTATGTACTGTAGTGTTCCCAGAGCTCTGTCTCTGTCTCTTCCCATAACAAAGCCGTTAGATGGCTCCATACCGAGCACATAAGTTCCTTCACCCATCATCTTCCATTCGAAAAGTTTGGAAAGGTCCTTCTTGCGTATCTTTATATATGTGCCAAGACCACCCAATAATTTCTTGTTTATTACAGCCGAGTATGCGTATCCATCTTTGTCCGCTAACAGGTCGTGGATATAGACCTTCTCGTTAAAGCCTTTTGTTGGATTCTGGAATTCATTAAATTTCTCAGCCCCAGCTTTTGCTTCGGCATCTCTCGGGAAAAATAGATGCGATGTGGAGACCAACTTAGAATTCGAATCAAGAACTGGGAAGCCAAAGTTCATGTGATAAATCATCATAAGGGGTTGCCTACTCCATCCTTCGTTGGTTACCTTGTCTTTGATAATTATACGTTTCCCACCTAACATGGCTTCTAATCTTCGACTAATCGTGAGGTTGGCTCCAAAGATTCTGGCTTCTTTTGCCTCACCTTCCAAAGCGATTGTATATTCATCATTCTTCCAATATCCGCCCGCAAAGATCAGCTTAGCTGGACTGTATGAAATCCTTCCATGCAATCCCAGTTGTTCACCCTGATCAATTGTGGGTGCACCCGCATATGTCAAACCACATGTTGTAAGAAGTCCTCCTGGAAAACCCCTAATCCATCCTAATCCTTCCGGTTCAAAAAAGCTAGGCGCGGCTATTCCCGTCGGACTTATAAAAGCTAATGGGATGCCCTTGTAATCGGCATTAACAATGTCCATCGCTCTATCTATTGCAACGAGAAAGTTCAATTCACCGGTTCTTACAATAGCTGTTCTAACACCGCGTTCAACACTCTCCGTAAGCTCAACAATCTTTAAGCCGCCAACTTGATCAACGTTTCCAATGCGTCTAAGTAAGTCTTCTTTTTTATATGTGCGTCCAAAAAGATTAACCATAAAAAAAATAGTTAGGTGTATGATTTAAGCTTTGAATTTATATCCAATTATTTTTTCATATTTAGATTAAATTGTCTAGTTCACAATGTGAATGAGAAAATTGTGTTTCGTCAATTTATGATTCCCGTTCTAATATATCTATCTTCCTCATCATTTTTCACCGGTAAAACTGTAAATGTTAGAATCTGCTCTTAACAAATGCTAATTCCTTGCAGTTATCAAACAGATATTGTGCTGTTAATGATATATTTTATTTAACCTCTATCTATGAGACGAACAGTCAACAAAATTTATCCATTAAGTCATATAAAATTTTTGTTCAAAATAATAAAACACGGCAATATAAATAGTATTAAGCTCATACGTCCTGAGCGAACAGTCTAATCAAGGGCATTCGAACGGTTCATGCGCGTGCATCTACCACCATGGAGGTCGATGTCGGAAATCCGCTATTCGGAAGCACTTGAAGATGCTGTTTGCGCCCGAGGAAATGAACTTCGAGTCATCGAACCGAACACGATCTGTGGCTTGGGTAACTTAGCTACTGAAAGTCGAAGGGTTGACCTGAAACTTTCGGTTAAAAGCGGAAAGTGGGAGGCAAGAAGATAAGAAGATCAGTTCTGAAGGAAAAAGGGGCGTGTGGGCCTCTAAAATAACTAAAAATCTACTTATTAAAATTCTGATATAACTTATCGAGTTCTTCTTTAAGAATTCTATTTTCTATCACATCTGAGTATAATATCAAGATTTTTATCAGCTTTAGTATGTCTTTGTTTGAGCCATTTATAATATTGCTAAATTCTTCCTGACCCTTTGGAGTAATAATATACTTTGGATATCTCTCATTTTCCACTTCAAGTTTTTTTAAATAGTTTTTGGCTTCAAGCTCATTCGTGAGATAATATATTGAACCAGGGCTAGGTTGCCATAATCCGTCGGTTCTTTCCGATATTCTTTTTATGAGTGTTACTGCGGAGAGAGGTGCTCTTGAAGCTTCTTTGAGTAGAATTGCTTTAAGCAATCCTGTCGGCACATTTAAAGTCGCCATGCTATTTTTATGCGTTAAGGGGATAAAAAAGTTATGGAAAATTTCGAACTTACCTTATTAAGAAATCTTAAATATCAATAATTTGTGCAACCTTGAATATATGATAAAAGAAGATGTTGGCAAAGATAAATTGCCTTTGAAAGTAGTCAATTTAGCTAATTTAGTATCATATCAGAAGGACGCAATAGTGAGTCATACTGTAATCGATAATGATGCTGGTTCAACAACTATTTTTGCCTTTGACAAGGGGCAGGGGTTGAATGAACATAAAGTTCCATATGATGCGTTGATATACATTCTTGAAGGTGAAGCGTCTGTAACCATTTCCGATCGTTTGTTCAGATTAGAAGAAGAACAAATGGTCACGTTACCGGGAAATACACCCCATTCCGTTAGAGCACCTAATAGGTTTAAGATGCTTCTTGTACTGATCAGATCTTGATTTTGTTTTTTTCTTTTACAGGAAGAAAAGTATTACCGCTAATGCAACTGCTAGAGCGAAAACTAGAATTAATATGAAAACTGGACAAAGAAATTTACAAATTGTGAAAATCTATAACGTTAAATTTACATTTCACATTTGGAAATATCACGTGAAAAAGATAATGGATATTCCTTATTTTTGTTCTGCAATCTCCAGAGATGACCTTTTTTGCATTATCCACAAAACAAAATAGCCAATGAAAGATTAAATAAAAATAGTAAAAACACTAACATGCTCTAATTGCATATCGTCGGCAAAAAAATTTTAGGCATACCATCTTGAAAATTGCATTGCATCTACTTTAAGAAGTTCCTTTGCTATTTCCTTAATTATTTCAAAATCAAAAACTTCATAAACATCATATTCTGCAACATAGTGAATAAAGTCAACATACAATTTGTCTTCTAAAATATGCTGTGTTTCATCATCACCCTCGAGTAACTCTATTTCCTTTATCCTCTTTTTCACTTCTTCTAAATTAAATTGCCCTGTGAAAGTAGCCCTTAGTTTCTTCACTTCTTCTAACATTTTTTCCGTTTCAGCATACATTTTAATCACTATAATATCTTTTGTGTGCTAGTTAAGTCTTCAGCGAGAACCTCATCACATTTGTCCAGTCTTCGATGTTTTCTTTCATCACAAGACTTAACCACACTACTTTTCTCCTCGTTTACAGTTTTTAGCTTTAGGAAGTCTGTAATAGATGGCTTCAATTTCAGCGACAAGAAGGTTAATGACAAGAACACCTTTTTCCTTTGGAATTTCAAGTTTAATGTAGTCGGTTGTAAGCTCTTTTAAAGTACCTTCATAGAATTTGCTATCAAGCCTAATATGCACCCTCAAAAATGTACCTTTAGGCAATTCACAGAGCAAATCCCAAAAATAGTTAGTCATGGTGTATCAATTCCTCGCGCTGTGAAATTAAGAAAGTCTTGAAGATGCGTTCCGTAAAATCTGCAATGCCTAACCTTTCCTTTCTCACTATGTAAAACGTCTATCTCAACTATTTTGTCTTTCGTGTACCTGAAATAAGTTCGCCCATCCTTACTACATTTGAGACAAATATGAATTCCCTGATAAACCGTTTTCCTATCATGCTTTCTACAATCAAAGCAAAGTTCCCTTTTTGTCGTTGTCACGAAAGCATTACCGCATCTAGCACAGTTCTTATAAATCGAAGCACTGTTAACATTCTTCCATTTCTCATTTAAAACTTCAGCATTCCAAGTCATTTCTTGTCACCGTCAAGATATTTAACAAAGAACCACACGATAGCAAAAGCCACGATAAAGGCAATGACGAGATTTTTAACATTCAAATCAGGAAATGTCATCTTATCAGTTCACCGCCGATTTTAAAAGACTTCTTGCAGTGTTTGCATCTCCAAATCCTATTCCTGTAAAATTTGACAAGCAGTAGACCAAGACCTTCCTTCTTCGTTTTCGACCACTTCGCAAACATTATTTGACCACACTTAGGACACTTTGGGTTAGTCAATTTTGCTTCACCTTTCTAGCCTTCCTCACTTTGTGACCATGCGCCCTCTTGCAAAAAGGTGATATTTCCGCATCTCATTCGTCTGCACCTCATAGTTTTTGCATCCATAACAAAACCTGCACTTTTCGGTATTCTGATTTTTACATGTATCACAAGGAATCTCATTGAAAAAAGGTTCTTGCTCTTTTTCTGTCAAATCTTTCTTCTTGTTAGGCGTGTTGACTTCAACGCAGAGTGGAATAATTGAACGATGATAGCACATTTCATAGTTCGGGCATGTCTCACAGGGCATTAAGAAGCACCTCTCTGTTTGAAGAATGCTTTAACGTCACCCTTGATCTTGTTAACTTTCGCGATGCTGAAGGTCAAATAGTACCTTTTCAGCGTGTCAACGTCAATCCATCCGACACCCATTAAGCCGATTCCTGCGTCACCGTCACCTGCGATCAGTTCAAGTGACACTTCCGCGCTTTGCCATAGAAGATTAACATGAAGATGTCTCATTGTATGCGGTGTGATTTCGTCAAATCTTTTAGTTGGGAATAATTCCTTGCAAATTCCTTCAAACTTGTTAACAAGCAAGCAATACGCGCCATAAGGAATATCAAAGACAAATTCCGCATTCGGCTTTATTTCAACAACACTTGTTATGTTGTATTTGTGACCTTCCGAATTTCTAACATATTTGTATTCAAGTCTTTCATGGTATTCTTTCAGCTTCAATATATCGTCTATGAGACTATCCCAAAAGAGATCAATAGGGCAATACTTCCACCAAATACCTTTCTTAACCTTGCTTTCGTATATGTCAACATTTTTGTTTTCAATGCTCATTTTATCCCATCGAATACCTAAAATTCCCCCCCTTGCTTCACCTTCGGTGATCCTTGATCCTTCTCTGCAACCAAAAGTTAGGTGCGCCTTCAGCATTGTTCTTTCATAGAATGTTAGCCTTTCATCGTTTAATGCTCTTAAAATTTCTTCCGTAAAAAGTTCATAGCGTTTAACTTCAGTAATTTTGTAAGGTGTTGTTTCAACTTCGTCAATGCCTGTTTGAAAGTGTGGCGCAATAGCTCTTATTGAAACAGTTGATCTATACTTCATATTATGCGATTTAAGTGAAGAAAGGTAAGTGTTCACATCAACTTTTGTCCAATTAGAAGGATTCTTGAAGCGTAGAAACTGAAAAGCTTTCTGTGCATCCTCTAAAACACTTGGATATTTTTTAAGCCCTTTAGCTCTAGCGTTAACAATGTACGATCTAACAGTTGGGTAAATGCTTTCATATTCAATCCTTCCGTCAGGTAGTTTCTTTTTGGTATAAAGTGATTTAACACCACCTTCAGCCATGCCTTTTTTAAATTCTTCGTATTGCTTCACAATTTCAGGATCGAATTTAGGGTTTAATTTGTCAAGCTGTTTGTTTAACCATTCAATATTCCTCAAAGCTGTACTTACATCAACTGCTACACCAACTTCTTTAACAGCTTCATTAAGACTTCTTAACTTAGATGCTTCCCTTGTGAGAAAATGTAGATACATTATTTGACTAATATCTAAAACTCTCGTTTTTGGCATTTTAAAACCATCTTGACATCAACTTTGATTGCATATTTATATTAATCTTTCTATCATAAATGCCATAAATTGATACTATAATGCAACGTTGATAGCAAAATAAATTTAATCTTTTTCACAAAGAAAAGACTATGAAACGATGACATGAAGCAATAAAGTTTATTTAACCATTGTTTTATAGCAAATCCATGTCAAAGGATGACAAGAACAAAAGGGAGAAAATAGTGCAGGAAAGTGTAAGACTGCCAAAATGGGCAATTGAAGAACTCGACATAATAGCAAACTATCTTAATTTTCCACGATCATACCTAATAAGACAATATATCTACGAAGGAATAAAGCGCAACCAAGAAGGAATACCTGCAAGTTTGTTTGAAAAAATCAAAAACAAAGAAGAAAAACAATAGTTGGCAACCAATCTTTTTTTTATTTATTTTTTTATTATATGAATAATCCGACTACGTAGCCGACGCCTAATCCTGCAAAAAACGTTGTCAGATCATACTCTAAAGTGTCGCCGTTATAGTACCACTCTGTGAACTGGTAGGTCACGTAGATCAGCGCGATTGACAGGGCTAAAACTTCCTCAGACTTCACAAAAAACCCTGAAGTTAAACCGAGAAGGAAATGCCAGTAGGGGAAAGGCATCAGATTCACTTATACCACTCCTTAAACTTCTTCGGATGATATTTCTTATAGTGCTTTCGAGTGGCTTCCAGGATCACATCTTTAGGAACATGCCAACTGTATTTTTTCCTGTCAAATCTTTTAATGACCTTACCGCAAGTAGTACAATGAATAACCTTCCAACGTGGCACTTCTCCCTTCGGCATCTAATCACCGTTTACGTTTCTTCGTGCCTTTCTTCCGTTCTTTATTCCACGCCTTTTTAAGTGCTTTAGCCATAGAGAAACCTTCTTTCTTGTATTTCTGCGCTTTCTTCATTATTTTTTTCATTTTGCTTTTACTTGTCATGTTTTTCACCTCGTTAAGACTTTTCACCTAAAAAGAAGGCAAAGCCTTGTGACCGTAAGCACTTTCAATGAGATAAGCAACCGCAATGATCACCGCGATAACAATGACCGCGATAACAATGTATTCCGCGTATGATCCCAATGTTTGAAAGTTCATCATCAGCTTCGACCAAAGGTCTTCAAGCCACCCTGTCGAAATGCCACCACCCAAGCCTGAAAAGTTAACGGTCAAAACCGCGTTCACGTTCTTTGTGTCTGAAACAAGCTGATCTAAAATGCCATAATCAATTTTCACCGATAAAAAATTGTCACCCTGCAAAACGTGACTTGTCACATCACCCTGCCATGTCTTCGTATTTGTCGGTGAAACGATTAGATCGTTGAATTGAATTATGACTAGGTTGCTGTCTGCGGAAATGTTAAGGCTAGCACTTGTTAAAGTGCCAATCCATGTGACAGGTGCTGATCCACTGAAGTCGGGTCCTTTCTCACTTTCCTTGATGATTTGAATGTTTTGATTTGTCAACTATCTCACTTTCACCCTTGTCTTCAAAATAGCTAGGTCTTCGCGGTTTGCTTGAACACAGTCTAGAACCTTGTTTGTTTGATTGAGCATTTGCGCCATTAACCATATTTGAACGTCATCTTTGTCAAATTTCCCTTCTTTCGAGTATTGATATAATTTTTCAGCAAGATCAGGCGCAAAACCTGCAATCAATGGAATAATCGTTTCAATGTTCATTTAGATCACGCTATTATGAAGTAAGCCAATGCACCGAATATGATCAAAGCGATGACGATTGTTTGAATATTTAGACCGCTAGATGCTGAAGTGGTTGAAGTTGTTGGCGTTGTTGTTGCTGAAGTGGATGTTGTTGACGTTGCTGAAACTGTGCTTATCGGATATTGTGAAGCCTGACTTGTGCCTGAAGTCAATTGCGAAGTTGGCGTTGTTGAAGTGCTTGTTGATGTGACAGGTATAGGTATGCCACTAGGGTAAATTACGTTTGTTGAAGTTTTTACCGCATTAAGGGCAGGTGCATTGAATTGCCAATCGAAGTATTCTTGAAGTGAAGCCTTGCCACCTTCCGCTACATAGTCATTGTAAGAAGGCGCTTGCTGATTTTCCTGCACATATTCGCTATACCATGACGAAACCCAACTTTCAATCGCCATATCACTTCACTATGAAATATAGCAATGCACCGAATATAATCAAGGCAATGACGATCGTTTGAATAGGCAAGCCACTAGCTGAAGTCGTTGTTGCTGAAGGCGCGGTTGCTGAAGGCGTATAGCCACCACCACCTGCACCTGCGGAAGTTGCTGTTAACCCTTGATTTGTTGACGTTGCTGAAGTTGAAACACTTGTTGTTGACAGATTAGTGTTCACGCTAGGTGCAACCGATTGCACAGTTTGACCTGAAACTGTCGTTGTAGCTGAAGGATTACCTAGTGCTATAAGAGATTGAAACAACGCCTGTGTCTGCGCGGTTGTCGGCGTTCCTGCAGGAACATTTATTGACATTGGCGTTGAAGCAACTACTGTGCCACTAACTACATTTGGCTCACCACTAGGCCAATATTGCACACCTGACAACAAAGCAAAACTGTCTGCTTCAACCCATGTTGCAATAACAGCTGTGCCAGATTGCGTTGGAGATTGCGCAACAAACTTATTCCAATGACCATAAGGCGCGTATGGCGTTCCTCTTGCCGTTATACAGGCCAAATATGGAGTGCCTTTCGTTAACCCTGAAGCTATCCACTGTATTACTTGACCAACATCGTAATGACTACTATCTGTAATTATTGAAGGCATTTATTTCACCTCACACATTGTTGACGAAGCCAATTGTTTCACTTCTTGCACTCGTTTCTTTTAAGGCAAGCTGTCCAAAACTTATGCTTTCAGTTCTTCCCCTTGTTTCTTGAAGGTTAGCACCCCAAGCCTGCGTGCCACCACCGTTAATGAACAAGACTAATTCATTTCTCTGCACTATTTCAACAAGCGCGTAATTCCAAAAAGCGTTGCCTGATATGATGATCTTTTGGACCGTGTTATAAACTGAAGCAGCAAACGCCATCTAGAGCACCACCGCGAAGTAAACCTTGTCACCTGCGGAAGAATCAACAACGTAAGGTTGAGCTTCCGAAGAAACAGGTATTGAAAGCGCGTCATTAGCATTCAAAGGGTAGCCGTTGTCAATCGCGACCGTGCTGTCACCGATCCACATAGTGCTACTATTACTTTGACCTGCTCTCACTTGCACCTGCTTGCAATCTAGTGAAGGTGGCAAAAGTGCTTGAAGCTGACTTGCCGATTGTATAACAACCTTCTTTGCTGAAAAGGTTGACCACCCTGCCAACTTTGTTATGATCGGTGAAGGGAAATTCACTTGTATTGCTGAAGGTTGCGAAAGTTGCTGATAAGTTGTGCTTGAAGGCACATAGACAGGTACTTTACCTTGCTTCGTGAATAAATAACCGATCAGCACCCCACCGACAAGTGCTGCTAATTCTGACATTTTAGCAAGCACCTTTCTAGGCGAATGCTGCATTTAACTGCCAATTCACAGTGAAAGCATAGCTTGTGTTAATAACCTGCGCAACGAAGTCGCTGTCTGCAACGGAAAGCCTTGAAACAAGCGTTCTTGCAACCGCATTTATACCACCTTCAAAAGCTATTAGAGAAGCCTGTACAAACATGAAAAGACCTACTTCGCCAACTGTGCCTGCATAACCTGCGTTAAATGATACTGACCAAAGAACATAACCTGACGTTGCAGTTGAGCCTGTCGTACCTGATTGTGCATTTGGTATTGTGCCAATTCCTCCACCTATTGGTGCTGTCAAAGCGGTCATTGAAGCGGTTGTTGGGTGTGTTAGGTCTGTGCCACAGGTTATAGTGCCATCTGTGAAGCCTGCTGTCGCCCAATGGTATGAAGGATAATTATTCGAGCCCACCGTATCGCAACTAAATAGATTAATGAAAGCAAATAATCCATTAAGCACAAAGTGGTTTCTGAAATGTCGTGTGTCCTTGCCACCGTTGTTAAACCATACTTCACCTTTCATAATGATTTTGTCTTTCGCCAATGTTAAGGTGTTCTTTCTTCTTATGACGATCTTGTCGTAAAGCGCTTTCAGCACTATTGGTGGTGCTTTGAATTGATATTTTCCTATTTTGAATGTCACTTCATTCACCTGCTTCTACTTGGATATACTTGCACGAAGTAAGAAGGATATTCCGTGTATAGCTCTGTGTGAGAAGCTAGCCATGCGCTAGGGTTGCCTTCTGCGGTCTTCATTTCTGAAGGATCAGCTTCACCACTGTTTATTTGGTTTGCAAGATACGAGATATATCCA
Organism: Nitrososphaeria archaeon; assembly: GCA_963752255.1. GTDB lineage: Archaea > Thermoproteota > Nitrososphaeria > JACIWG01 > JACIWG01 > JBEKIG01. Next base: position 20,238 of record CAVVXT010000017.1, read on the forward strand.
CTGTCAATGAAGGCTTGCTCGATTGCGTCATTTGAAGAATAGATGCCGACAGGGAATTTCACGCCTAAAATTGAAGTATTACCTGCGGTTGTTTGCTGTGTGTTAGCGTATGAATAAAGTGTCTGTCCTTCATTTGTTGAAACTGAAGGATTACTTGTTCCCTGAAGGTATTGCTGACCTTCCGCGCTTGTTGTTATTACATTCGGATTATTTGATGATGCAGGCGTTGTGCTAGTTGCAGGCGTAAAAGTTGAAGCGCCTAAAGTGCTTAAAGCACTGCTTACTTGATCTTTAAAGAAGTAATATATCACGACTACACCACCTACTAAGGCAATTCCGATAATTGCGTATTTCTCATTCTTCTTTAAAGGCAATGTCTAAACACTATCTCGCATCAAGTAGAGACGCAGAACTTTGCTGATAAGACCTGTCACAATGAATTTCGTCAAGGTTGTGACAACGTATGGTTGATGTCCTAGAGAATAGAAGCCTGTCTGATGACCTGAATATGTGTCAAGGTTTTCTTCGTCAATCACGTTCTGGCTATCGATCGCATCCAATCCTGCGCCACCGTTAGGTGCTAGCGTGAAAGCTGTAAAATCCGCGTCAGCGCCCACCGCGTAAGTGCCAACTGACAGAACACCTGTGTCAATTATTTCCCTTGAAAGCTGTGACATCATATCGACGGTGTTATCTCCTGCACCTGTGACCATAATTTTTGGTATTGCTTCAATTCTCATAGTTGGTAGAGCAGCTTGGCCTTGCGTTGTTAAAGCCGCGTCCTCCCAAATACCATAAACGGCGACAGTGATCGTTGAAGAAGCTGATCCAACTGTGCTTAAAACGTCACCTGTATTCCCAATGGTCAGATCTAGAACCGCAGGCTGATCCGCGCTTGCAACCCTGCAAGGCACATAAACCATTGCTGTCCCACCTGTGTCACCTGCGTTTGCAATAGTTGGATAACGACCTTTCGCTGAAGCACGCCCCAGCTTTTTAGAAAGCATGAAGGTTTCAAAAGGTATATCGTAGCCTTCACCCGCGTTTATAATCGGTTGCTGATTCTTGTCTCTTAAAGCAATGCCGTGTAAGAAGTACATTGAAGATATTTTCCTTGAAGTGCCTGATCCGATTGTTGTCGCAACCGTCACCTGAAAGTCTAACCCTTTCAAGTCACCGTAGTTAGGCAAAGGCACTTGTTGCTGTGGTTGATTATTTGCCGTGAAAGTGATTGTTCCGTAATTTTTTATTAGCTTACGATATTGCATTTAAGGCTTCACCGCAGGTGTACTTTCATCTAGGTCTTCGCTCAAAGTCGCGGCTAGTGCACCACCGAATCCAATAATGAAGGTTGCGTAAGGTGTAACCGCAGGCAAAGCAGGCATGACAAAAACTGATACAGCACCGATAAACCACATAACAGTACCTAAAACAATACCTGAAGCGCCAGCAACAACTAATTTTCTATTAATGCTAGGCAAAGTCCATTTCACCCACTAGGCTTTACCTTCAATATTTGCTGATCCAAGCTAAAGTAGTAAAAAATAGCTAGTCCAACAATTACTGCCACCGATCCGATGGCAATTTCTTTAACTATGGATTTCCATTCCATAGAGTATTTGGAAGAGTTTATTTGTTAACCTATTCGATTTACTTCATTATTTGGGAGTGTTTATAAGTCAGATGAGAAAAAGAAGCCTTGCACATTCTAGGCAATAGTATTTTGAGCATCCACCGTGACCGCGCTTGATAACAATTGTTTCACCTTCAAGGAAAATATGTGGGTGAATTCCGTGTTTCATAGAATTATAGCATGTTAAACCGAAGCGCAGACCATATCTTGACTTCATCATCATTTGCAGATTTGTCGCGTTAAGAGTGATCTTGTTTATTCGATTGAAGTTTTGAAAGTCGGACATTTAGATCATTTAAATTGGTTTCATAAGCGCAGGCTTGTCACTATACTTATATTTCATGTAGTAGTGGTATCTTGGAAGATTTTTCAGTTCCAAAACGTCGCAGCCGATCCATGAGGCGACAAGTTTAACGTCGTGGATCCAACCAAGACGGAAAACATAGATAAATTCAGCGTTTGAAACAATCGCCTTATGAATTTCCTGTGGGCGCTGAGTTATGCTAATCGTTGTTTTTCCTTCATTTCTGCCTGTCCTGATCCTGTCTTCAAAAACTTCAGGCATGAAGTTTGTGCCACCGTATTCCTGCACTTCTTCAACTATCATAACAAGGTTAAGCTGATTGTTGTAGTGCTTGCAAAACTCTATGAAGGCAGATATTTTTTTGTTGATCGGTTGATAAACATATTGCGCGTTTGCTTCGTACTTGTGTGATTTAGGGATTGGGAGATCACTATATCCGCGCCAATTATAATCATAGATCACGAAGCTAACATTTGAAGCAATAAGGCTTCTTTTGACTATGAAGTTGTTTACGAAAAATGTTTTACCTGATCCTGCGCTTCCAACAATCAGCACATTATTGTCGTAAGGATCATAGGTGATCCTGTCAGACATTAAGTGTTCACTTCAGTTTTAGGTGCTTCAATCTCCTTTTTTTCTACTAGCTCTATTTCAAAAGATAGAAGAAACTTGTTGTCACCGATCTTGTCAAAAGAAGCTGTCACCTTCATGTTTGTGTCGATTTTTATGTCTGCTTTATCCATCATTTTTATGAGCGGCTTTAAGGCAAATTCAAGAAGCGATAAAGTACCTGACATTTAGATCACTTTGTTTCCTTCTTTTCTTCAGCTTTCGGTGGCGTTGCAGGTGGTGTTGTTGGTTTCTTTTTACGCGTCATGAACTGCGCAAGAATAGGCGCGATAAATGCACTTGCAGTTGCACCTGCGGCAATATATAGAATTGTGTCACCTTCAACAATCCTTTCATGAACCCTTATCTGCATACCTGAAAGGGCAGGCTTCCAAAGCTCACCTAAATTCGCAAAGTCGTCATCGTCAGGTACTTCAAGACCGAAGCCTTCAAGTATGCCTGCAATGTTTTTGAATATCTTTTCAAGGTTAAGCTTTTCAGATAGAGGTACAAGTTTAACTGAAGATGTTGTCGTGCCTTGTACTGTTTGCCCGATTGGGATCGGTGGCTTCGGTTGCGGATTCACATTAACTTTAACGTCACTTGCAGACGTTACCTGCTTTGCTCTTTCTTCTAGCAGTTTGTTTCTTGCAAGATAGATTGTTGCTGATGAACATTTAATCGCTTTAGCGATCTCGTCGACGATTTTCTGATCTATTTTTTGTTCTAAAACGATTTTACCTGAAGAAACATATTCATTTATTTTTTGTTTAGCTAGCTCTGTTAGATCAATTTTCGTTGAAGTTTGAGGTGCAAATGTTTCAGGTGCTTTCTTTTCTTCAGCTTTTGGTTGTTCACTCAATTTATTTCAACCTCAGTCGTGAGTTTTAAATTTCATCAGTTATCGCTTCTCTCAAATCTGCTTTTGAGAAAAGAAACAACTTTGTCGCGAAGGTCTTTATCATAGATCAGGATCGCGCCAGCGCTAAAAACGAGAACAACGATTACAACAACAGCGAATTGCCATCCTTTAATGCCTTCATCTTTTGGTATATTCTTAGGTATTTCATTAGGTATAGACTTAGGTATAGACTTAGGTAATTCTTTTACTTCATCACTTATTTTGGCTATTTCTTCACCTTTTGGATTAAGCACTTTGTCACCTTTGATTTCTTCAGGCTTTGCTTCATCTGGTTTTTCTTCAGTCTTCTTCGTGTCTTTGTTTTCTTCAGTCACTTAAATCGCCCCAATCTTTTACTTCAAGATTTACCCAATCTATTTTCATTTTATATTTTTTTTCAAATTTGAGAAGCGCGTCCTTATGTTCCAACGCGTCCTTATGTTCCAACTGAAGCCTTGTAAAATAGTGAATAAAAGAGATACAACGTCGAACTTCCTCGCGCGCCTCAAACCTCTTTGTTTCTTCGGACATTTAGGGTGTCACCTTATCGTTTTGAAAAGAAACGGCTTCGCTTGTTTTGACTTGATCTCCTAACGTAAGATTGAGAAGTTTTGAGAGATCTAGTAGCTGTGCAAGGTCTCCAAATTGACTTAATGCATTTAGATCAATTGATGCTACGATTTTGTCGTTTATCTTGAAGTAAATAATTTCGCTGTATGCGCTATATTCTATTTTGACTGTTTGTATTTTTTCACTCAACTTCTATTTCACCGTTAACCCATTTCCTAAGCAGTTTCTCGACAACCTGCCAAATCGTAGTCTTATGGCTTCGCGCCTTCACAACACCGACAACTAGCAGATTGTAGTCAACCTTGATCCATGTCCTAATCCTTTCCTTTGTTGTCATTTAGATCATCCTTTCTTCAAGCTCTCCCTTGCTATGCGATGCACGATGTCGTCTTTGTCGTCTAGGTCAAATTCTCGTCCTGAAGTTGGATTGTTCTGCCATGAAGATTCCTGTCGGTAAGGTTCAAAGTCATCTCTTTCCCTCTGAGATTTCCAGCTTTCAGTCTTCGGAGGATTCATCTTAGCCTTCTTGTAGTTAATGGTTAACACCTTACGTGGACAGTTTTTGCAGTAAATCTTCGCCATATCCTCTTTCTCAATCTTAGGATATTTCTGAAGAATAGGGCACTCAAAAGTTTGCTTACCTCTAATCCAATCATAGAGATCATAAAGACAGATTGTTAGATTGCTGTCGTCAACGTTGACTCCCTGACTTTCTGTTTTCGTTTCATTGGTGTCATTAAGTTTATCATGGATGATCTGATTGATTGTTTTGCCAGATGCCTTTTGTAATTCAATGATAGCTTTATAGTCTTCATCTAAAATTTTGACGCTTTTAAAATTAGACATTTGTGTTGGTATTATAATGATTGCTATTTAAGGTTATTATGCAATCATATTAGTGCTCTCGAACACTCCTTTATTGCATAATCCCGTTCATTTTTATGTCATCATTGTATAATGCAATTGCGTTATCGTTGCTTTCGTGGTATATTATAGAGCGTTAAAACATGGCGATTTTAAAAAGAAAAATGACTTTTTGACATGCAGACTAAAGAGTGTTGCCAACTATATAGGTTCTACCTGTTCTACCTGTCCATTATGCAAAGGCTTTTTGTTTCATTTTTGTTTATTCTACCTGTTCTACCTTTATTCTACCTTGATTATGCAATGACTTATGAAGTGTCAATAATGCAATGATTGACATCAAAAAAGGCATTATGCAATGGTTAGTGCAACGCTCAACCATTGCGTTATTATTTGCTTTCGTTAAAGTGTGTTTGTAATATCCAGAAGTCTTTGGCAGTAATTTCTGCAGTTTGTATAGGTGTCTTTGTACAACTCAAATATTTTGTCGTAGAGCACATGATTTTCATATGAAGGCTCATGTTCTCCAACGTCATTGACCAACACATCTGACGCTCTCTTCATATCCTTGAAATCGCCGATAGCTATGCCAGCTAAAATAGCTGCCCCTAGAGATGATGCTTCCTCAACATTGGTCTTTATGACTTTTTTACCACAGACGTCGCTAACAATTTGTCTCCATAAAATTGATCTAGCTCCTCCTCCACTGACTTTCAAAGATTCGATGGGGGCATATTCCTCTATGGCATCCTGTATCCATCGTAAAGTGAAAGTTACACCCTCCATCATGCACCTTATAATATGTGACCTACCGTGACCTAAACTTAAACCAAATATCATTCCTCTTACGTAAGGGTCCCTAATGGGGAACCTCTCACCGGACATAAAAGGCAGAAACATTAAACCGTTGCATCCTGGAGGTGCTTTAGCTGCCTGTTCATCCAGTAGAGTGTAAACATCTACCCCCCTTTTCTTCGCTTCTTCCACTTCTTTTTCTGCAAAGTTTTCTCTGAACCATCTTAAGACAATGCCACAATTATTTACAGCCCCACCTGTAAGCCAATTTCGAGAAGCTATATAGTAGCAGAAGAACCTCATATTCTTATCCCAGATTGGATGTTTTGAAACTATCCTAACTGCGCCGCTGGAGCCTAGACTGAATGCGCCGACGCCTTCTGCTACAGCTCCAAGGCCAACATTCGATAGAGCCCCATCAGAAGCTCCTAATGCTACGGGAGTGCCCTCTTCTAAATGCAGATTTTGAGCCACACTCCCCGGTAATTTGTTGAAAACGGTGTCTCCTTCAACAAGATTTGGTAGCATCGACTCATCGATTCCAACAGCCTCGAGCAACCTGCTATCCCACTTAATCGATGTTATATTGAGTAGCTGCGACCCCGATGCCAAAGACGGGTTTGTATAATAATCTCCAAAGAGCCTGAATATGATATAGTCTTGAGCTGTTACTATTTTATGGCATTTTGAGAATATGTCTGGAATATTCTCTCTCATCCAGAGTATCTTTGGTGCAAGATAAATGAACAATGGAGGACACCCTGTTCTCCTGTACAATTCTTCCGCGCCCATCTTTTCCTCAAGTTTGTTAACCTGCTCTGCCGCCCTAACATCGACCCATGGAATCAGTCTAGTCAAAGGTCTCCCCTTCTTATCGACAATACATAGGCCATGCATCTGTCCGGTGAATCCGATCGCCTTCACCCTATCGCCAACTGCTTTAGCTACATCAATGATTGCTTTACATGTGGAATCGTAAAGTTCATCTGGGTCCTGCTCAGCCCAGCTTGGTTTTGGATGTTCAACTCTTACTTCTATCTTTGACTCCTTGACAATTTTACCTTGATAATTGAAGGCGAATGCTCTGACGGCAGTTGTGCCAATATCGATTCCAAGTAAGACGTCTTTGTTCATTCTTCAACTGGTCACTAATGCGCTGTATGTAAATCTTTTTCTTAAAAAAATAGTTTTTAAAGGAAGTAAGGTAATAGTTAAGTGGGTCATTGGTTTGGCGGAATTGATTTGCCAAGTCTGTGGTTATCGGACGCTTGTGCCAACCCATCATGGTGTTCCAATGAGACCTATTAAAGAGGGTTTTATCAAGAAGAAGGTGATCAGGCTCGAATGTCAATCATGTGATCGTTCAATGTCTTTACCTACTCATTGTGATACGCCTATGACTTATATAGAAGATAAAAAAAAGTAGTATTAGGTAGCGATATAGTAGAAACCCTAAATCTTAAGAAACTCGAACGAAATGGCAAGCTGCACATCAGTTTGTTCAAGAGCATCCTTCTTTGACAGGTTGCAGGGTGAATCCGTTTGTCTGTCCACACCTGATGATAAGGCCTGCCATTTTGCGCTAAGAGGTGAAGGTGCTTCCAAGTTTGGTTGCGTTAATTTTGATTGTCTAGCCGGCAAATATTATGTAGATTCCGATGGCAGCGATAATGAAGCCTACAATAGAATCGTTGTATTTCTCAGGGACATGCTCAAATGTTTTTGCAAGTCCTTTGATACCAACTTGAACGAGAACCAATTGAGACAGAATTGAAGTTACAACAAAGATGATGAGAAGATAGAATGCAAATAGCAGACCAATTGGAATGGAAGCTAGGAAGATAGGGGTGATGCTTAGGTCGGGAGAAAGTGCTGCTCCAAGGATAGCAAAGTAACCAATTCCATTGAGTCTCGACACATGCTTTTTTTCCTTCTCCTTAACTAGTTTCTCCTCTGGGGTAATCTCTCTTTTCTTTTTGGACACAAGAGCCCTGACACCAATGAAAAGCCCAACTACAAGCATTACGAATCCAACGGCGTATGAAATGTAGGAAGAGATCAGCCTTGAAAACAATAGTCCTGCTACGGCGATTCCAAATCCCAATGCCGCTGAAAGCATAGCGTGACCAGTAGCCGTTGCAAGCGATACGCCAAACAATCTTTTTCTACTCCAACCCGATGTCCTACTGAGAATGCAGAGAGTAACCCAGTGGTCTGGAGCTGACATATGCAAAACTCCAACAAGCCCTGCTCCAACCAACAAAGGAATTATGTTAGTCATGTGAAACGCATCAACCTCTGCAGTTCACAGTTTAGGTTTACGCCTGTTCTAAAAGCTTTTGCATCAGTTGTCTACGGAAGACAAGTTTATCGGCGCAAGTGAGAATAGGATGATCCGAGGAAGGCTTAGCCTTCTCTAAGGAAGCGTCTGCCTATAAGATACACTGGTACGACTGTAAGAATATCTGAGATAAGTAGTTTCAGTTCGATACCTTGGCACGTAATAAATTCGTTAAAACAATATTATAGAGGTTTTTTTCCTTTTAACGTTATATGTGAGCCTTGTGCATTATGACAAGGGGGAATCTCAATGGTGCTATTGCAAGGTGTAAAAATACGTCTTCGCCCACTCGAACAGGATGACGTTCGTGACGTCTACCGTATGGTAAATGATCCTAATATTGCAGGTGAATTTGATGCTTTTCAATTGGCAAGTTGGGGTGAAGTAGAAAAATGGTTTAGGGAAGAGGTTGGACCGAATGAATTTACAGTCTTCATTATTGAAAGAAATGAGGATAAAGCCAAATTAGGTATAGTGGTGTACTACACGGTTCATCCCGTTTTGCAAAATATAGAAATCGGTTTCCAGTTACACTCTGAGAGCGAACGGAATAAAGGATACGGTACTGAGACAGTTAAGCTCATTGTTGAATACCTTTTTTTAACAAGGAATATGCAGAGGATTCAAGCAACGACAGATGTTGGAAACTTGGCGTCCCAACGAGTTCTGGAAAAAAATGGTTTTGTGAGGGAGGGGGAGATGAGAAAAGCCTTATTCAGAAATGGCTCATTCCACAATACTTATTTCTACAGCATATTGCGGGATGAATGGTCGAATATTTCTGCGTAAATAGACAAAATAAATTATATGGTGTCTTTGAGTATTTTTATGAACTGAAGACATTAAATGAGCTGCACCCTATTCAAGATAAATTTACAGTCTGAAAGCCATATATATTGTCAAATTTTTTATTAAATTATGCACATTATAACACATGGCGATTGCGATGGGATATGCGCAGGAGCAATAGCCCTTTACTCAAATAAGGGTGCAAGAGTTGTTTTCAGCAATCCTGTCAAACTGAACACAACTCTCAATAGCATATCTAAAGACGAAGACTTGATAATCTGCGACATAGCAATCAACAAATCAACTTTTAATGAAATTATCCAAACTCTTAACAGTTTCTCATCTCACATCATATACATCGACCATCATCCTCTGCCGCAAAATATCGAAAGCAAATTTGAACGTAATTTGACCATAATAAAAAGTGATAATCAGTGCGCTTCTGAACTTACATACGTCTTTTTTGCAAAGACTTTACCAGTAGATATGAGTCGGGTTGCGGTATACGGCGCCATAGGCGATTATCTAGATAACACTGCGGTAATAGAGTCTCTACTTGAAAATTGGGACAAAAGAACTTTATATTTTCAAACAGGCGTCCTTGTTCAAGCATTAGAAGATATTGGTCGGAATGACGACATAAAGATTAGAATATTACAGGAACTTTCAAATAATGTTCCCCCTTCAGGAATAGATTCCTTCCTAGAACACGCTATTATCGCCTTCAGAAGGGAAGAAGAAATGAGGAACTTAATCATGAAGAACGTCACAATAGTTGGAAACATCGGTTACGTCTTGCAACCGGATGGTCCCCTCGGAAAAGCAGCGGTCTATGCAAGAGCTTACGCAAAAGCGGTTGTGGGTGTCGCAGGTGAAATTAGACAAGGTTTAGTGGAAATGAGCTTGAGATCTGCTTCTAACGTAGACCTTGATTACATCCTCAATAAAATTGCGCCAACTTTCGGAGGATTAGGTGGTGGGCATGCTATGGCGGCTGGCGCCCAAGTACCATTTGATAAGTTTTATGATTTTGTCCGCGCCTTAGATTCTGAAGTTTCAAGAGCTACACTTGTTCCAAGATCCTAGCGATTTAGGTGAAATCATCATAAAGTTGACGGTGATGATTTTAAAAATCTGAAGCAATAAATGGGAAAATGGAATGTCCTTAAATTCCTCCCCCTATCTTTACAACGTCTAATACGATCTTCTTAACATCATTGCCCAAAACTTCAGATATACTTGGCCTCGTTCTACTTTTGTCTCCGCTGATGAGTTCCTTAACATATGTTCCTGCTTCACATTCTATTAGAAGGTCGACCTTTCGTGCGCTCAGCTTTTTTGCTTCGATGTTCCTAATTTTTCTCTCCCTTACTATATCCGCCCTTCGATTGACTACCCTCAGGGGGGTCTTCTGTTTGATTAAAGTCCCTTTAAGGGAAAACACCTTCAATAAATCACTTTCGCCAACATCTTTAACAAAAGTTGCTACAGCATGATATGTTTTATCACATCTTTCCTCCTTGAGGGAGGCTATGTCCCCCTTTGAAGCAAGCTTTAATTTACTAACTTGAACGCTTTTTGATTTGTTGATATCTCTATAAAGCCTCTCTAGGTCAACTGTTCTCTTCCTTGGATTAAAGATTTCTATGATGAACTGTCTATAATCTAAACATCTAACATCTACATCTTCGCGACCTGCACCATGAAAGCTACTGTGGGCGCTAGAAAGTTGATCAAGTATTGGTTTCTCGACTATATGTTGCACAGAAGTTCTGTACGATCTTCCTGTCCATTTACATTTCTTGCAACCTCTACCGTTGCACGTTTTACAATTCCAAGTTGTCTGAGGTATTCCCCTCGCAAGCTTCCTGTATCCTCCATAGATATAGACGTTCTTGGATTCGACCAAGATAACATTTTTTTGCAGGTCCGCAAGAAAGAACAGGTCGGGTTCCTTGTGTTCAACTTGTTTCTGATATGCTGATTCTATTCGCTTACCAATTGTGCGATTTATTTCTTCTTTTATGGATTCTGAATAGTCTGGAGAGATCTGATTTAGTTGTGCATCTTTTTTAAATAATTCACTGTTTAATCTGGTTCCAACAAGAAAGCTTGTGAATTCATAACTTCTACTTTTTGCCATAGCTTCTAAAGTTAAAGACGGTATCAGTTCTTTAAAGATATCGAGGCAAAAAGTGCAAGTACTACTGCTTTCAATAATCATTGATTTGAAGTTGCCGTTGTAAAGGTTAGGTTCGCAACCTGATTCGATTACTAATGCGAGAGCATCTCTAACTATTTTCCCCCTTTGCTCATTTGAGAGACCATGCACCAATTTAGCAAATAGCCTTCCCAAACATCTATCGCACATGTGACCATGATTTAGGGCGTCTATCGCAATCTGGAATATGTCATAATCCCTTATACCAAGCAACAGTCCTTTACCTTTCAATCTATCTTCGTTTTTTTCTTGTCTATTTGTTGAATTCGCGTCTGTAGACATATTTCTTATCGCGTTTAATAGGTCTCTTATATTTTTTGATTTGGCAATATTATTATTTATCTTAAGATCTTCCAACCAGTAATAAGAGAGCAGTTGGTTAAGGTTTAACCTTATGTTAAAAGATCATTCTGCATAAACCTGGATGGTGTGTCACAGTATTTTGTCCGTATTTCTTGGCAAAGCTTTCAGGCCTTATACCTTTAAAAAGAATTTGTTCTCTGCTTCCATCAAGTCTATGTTGAATTATATAGGTCGTGAAGGCACCTGCCAAGAAAACTGGATAAACCTGCACTCAATATTCAGATCGAATTGTCCCTTGACATTCCATCATCAATAATTCATTTACATTTTATAGAATAAATAAACCTTCTGTTTTAATTGATCGATGAAAACAATAATCATATTCTTTCCCTCAATAGTTCTTTTGATAATTTTCCTTAGAGTACGACTTTCGAAAAAACTTGATTCATTTCTTACCCATTTACAAGCCACTCAATTGCACGAGATTATTGCTGTCGCGCAAAATCCCAATCTTGATTAATCATAGCGCGCGCTATGTTTTAAGCAAATCAAAAAAAGTATGGTAAGAGATGGCTATTCAATGCCCCATCTCTTGGTGATCTTCACGATCAGGAAGATCACTAATGCCACGATGATGAAGGTTATCACGGCCACTAGAAAGTCCCCTATGCCGAAGTTCTGTTTAGATAACGTGACAACGTAGGTTGCAAGGTTCCCAAGTCCAGGTATTGCAAGACCTATTAGTGGCATTATCAAATCTTTGACTAGTGCATAGCACTACAGCGCCTAAGTAAAGGCCGATGATGAAAGCAACAGCAAGCCCCATCACCTTATATTTCGATATAAAGTCCATGAATTCGTTCCACATGCCCTTGGGAGCAGGTGGGGCAGGTTTCGGTTCAAGTAATTGACGTATCTTTTGAAGTTCCTCTAAAACTTTATCGTCTGTAGACATTGAAATCGTTTTTGATACTGTCTCCTTATATTTAAACCTTAGATGATCTATTGCAAATAAATTGGAGGCGCTTTAATTTACATAGCCTATTCTCTGAATTATTTATCTTCAAATAAATTAGGTTTTTTAATATTTGTTCACTTGACAGGCTATTTAGTTCAAGACTAATAATAAGATAATCGATTAAAGTAAAAAAAGCCTTGTTCATAAGAATCCATCCATAATCTATTAAGGAGAACTGGATCATACTGGGGCATAACGCTGGGATATGCCTAAAGTGCTAGTATTTACATCTGAACATTTGAACAGTTGAACAATTTATGTGATCTTTTGAACAGTTTACCTGAATAAGAGAACATTTAAAAGTGGATATCCAATAAAAAAATTGATATGTCATTATGAGAAAGAAGGATTTAGGGGTAAGGAGAAGGCAATAAAGATGTGGCTGAACGGAGGGGATTTTCGAACCATCAGAGATGAAGTGGGTGAGAGTGTCGGAAAATTGTCAACGGATTTGAGCGAGCTTAGGAAGGAATTTCCAGAACTTGAAGAATTGAGAAAAATTAATATGTTTCTCAATGAGCATAACTTAAGCCTGAGCAGGCTTTAAAGGGTGCTTATTTAGTTACAGAGCTCGAAAAAGTCAGTATAGATGTCGATAAGGCATCTGATGTGATATCTCAGATATCATTATACGGTAAGGAAGCACCAAAGATATTATCACAAGCTAGAGAGTTTCACATCCTCGTAGAGCAAAGCGGTTTAAGCTACTCAGAACTACTGAAAGACTATAAAACGAAGACAGAAAAGATCGAGGATCTAACCGAAAATATTCAGAAACTGAAATCGGAATGTGAACGTCTTAAAAATATATGATATATATGATGAAAAAAAGGTGAAGCAGCAAGATGAACAAGAAAATCTAATTAAAAATTTGCGCAGAGGTCTCGAAGATGAAAAGAAGAAGACTCAGAACACAATAGACGAACTTAAAGGAAATGTCTTGGCACTTGAAAAGCAAAGGGAGGAAATATTAGGAAAAATCCAATTTGCTCAGGCAATTGTTGATGCGCTAAGCTCGAGTGATATTTCTGAGGGCCAGGTTGAGTCTCTAACAAAAAGACTTGGTTACGCTCTAGAACAGAGGCAGAAGGGTCAAATGTTCGTCTATAAAGCTGAAGTAGCAATAGCAAAACAGCAGCTTATTAAAGGCTTAGTGGACTTTGTAAAGATGGATATCGTCAAGAAAGAGGAGTACGAACAGGCGAAAGAACAGATAAAAGGGCTAACAGAAGAACATGCTAAGATAAAGACTGAAGCAGACAAGATTCCTAAGTTGAATAATTATATTCTTTTAAGGGATGAGGCAGTCAATGTCCTAAGCAGAAGCCTTTTTCCTGCGAAACAAGATAAAAGAGGGGACTGGGTAATGGTATGCCCAAGATGTAGGGTAACATCTATTTTCCATCCTGAACCAGAACATAGTGAAAGCCTACTTGAGAAAGGTTACATGACCTTTGAATGTGCCTCTTGTCACCAAAAGACGGACTTTACTCTCGAAGAACTTTACGATGACATCCTAAAACATGCTTTACTTTACACTTAAAGCCTAAACACCATTTGCTATGAAAAAAATGTACTTTATATTGAAGGATAATTATTGATTAGGTTGCAATTATCAATTTTAAAAGGATAAGGAAAAGAATATTTTCGTAACCTTTAAATTTTCTAGAAAGGGGCTTTCCAAGTATGTGGTACGGATACACAGGTAAGATCGCGCGAATCAATCTTTCTACAAAAAATTTTAAGGTTGAAGATTTGGACAAAGAGCTGGCAGAAAAATATATCGGTTCTATCGGAATCGCAGGAAAGGTCTTGTTAGATGAAGTTCCTCCTTGGGCATCTGCCTACGATCCAGTTAATCTATTGATTTTTGCCACAGGGCCAGTTACCGGAACTAATACACAGACTGCTGGAAGATATTCCGTTGTCACAAAATCACCCTTAACTGGCTGCTTCGGTGACAGCAGTGTTGGAGGATATTTTGGTGTAGAACAGAAGCGTGCAGGTTATGACATGCTTATCTTTGTCGGTAGAAGTACGGAACCTGTTCTAGTTTCCGTTGTAGATGGTAATGTCAGGTTTATTGATGCCTCACCTTATTGGGGCATGGATACAAGGGAATGCAAGAGAGCCATCCGTAAGGACATGGGGGATAGAAGGGTTCAGGTATCATGTATAGGTCCGGCTGGAGAAAATTTGGTCAGATATGCATGCATAATGCATGATGATGCTGGACGTGCTGCTGGTCGATGCGGTGTTGGTGCTGTTATGGGTTATAAGAACTTGAAGGCAGTTGCTGTGCGAGGAAGCAGAGAAATCTCCGTAGCTAATCCAAACGCGTTGAATGAAGTAATGCGTGAAGTCCTTGAAAATTATCGCACATCTCCTAATGTGAAGAGGTTTCATGAAGCGGGTACGATGGGTGGTTACGAAGCTAATATGGGTATTGGCGATAGTCCTACGTACAATTTTGCAAATGAACAATTTGGTGAATTCGATGAAGAAAGAACTAAGAAGCTTGCATATCCAGGAGGATTCGAGAAGATACTGGCTAAGACCAATACATGTTATATGTGCGCAATAGCTTGTCGGCGTGTTTCAAAAAAGGGGGAAGGAAAATACATACTAGAAGAAGGAGAAGTTGAGGGCGTTGAATATGAGTCTTTGTCGATGCTCGGCTCAAACCTAGGCATCGACGATATATTTGCTGTCAATCTAATGAATGACATGTGCAATAAACTAGGTTTAGACACTATTACAACTGGTGGAACAATTGGTTTTGCCATGGAATGCTACGAAAGGGGAATACTTAGCAAAGAGGATACGGAAGGCATCGAGTTAAAGTTTGGTAATGTGGATGCTGCGATAGCTCTAATACAAAAGATTAGTAAGAGGGAAGGAATTGGTAATTTACTTGCAGAAGGCTCAAGAAGAGCAGGTCTAATTATAGGAAAAGGAGCTGAAAAATATTCGATCCATGTCAAAGGTATGGAGTTCCCAGCGCATGACCCTAGAACCTTTCAGGGAGGTGGTCCACATTACGCTTGCTGCCCAGTTGGTGCAGATCATATGGAAGGCATTTCTCTTTTCGTGGAAGGCTTTGGCCAAAGATTTCCGGAAATTGGAATAGACGGTGATTATGGCACCCGATATGCGACTGAGAAGAAAGCTTTCATAGCAAAAATGATAGAAGATTGGTATGCTTTCTTAGCATCAGCAGGCTGGTGTCTTTTGTGTTCTTCTAGATATGGTGCTTTGAACAGGTTTGTTCGTACCTTTAATGCTGTCACTGGTCAAAATCTGACAATTGAAGACGGGCGACTCGCTGGGGAAAGAATATACAATCTAAAGAGAGAATTTAATATTAAACATGGTATTACGATAGAAGAAGATACTTTACCAGAAAGGTTGTTGAAAGAACCAAATAAGAAATCAGACAACGCAGTTGTGAAGTTAAATGAAACTTTACCAGAATACCTAAAGCTGAGAGGATGGAGTTTATCCAATAAATGATCTTTCTAGAGTTTATATCTGTAACATTAAAGGGATCTGGTTTTGCCTCGTAACGTTTAGAGTAAGACGTATTGCATAATCAATCATAATTAAGATATATTGTTATACGGTGGTTTATGGTGAATGCGCTAATAATGGGGAAGGAAAGAAAAAAATGATTTTAAAAACGGCAAGTGAAATAGCTACTACCTTAAGTCTTTGCTTTAACTCTTCAATATGTTGCCAAATAGTAAGCTTCTTATCCTTATTCTCCAATACAGTCCCCACATTATCCTCGCCGGTGAGTCTTTATAAACACTGAAATCTAGGCCAGCTTTTTGGCGACGATTTCATTCGCTACTTGATCCTTAGTTTTTCCTTCGGTATTTATTCCTAGACTGTGAGCAACCTCTAAAAGCTTGTCGTCGGTATAATTACTCGTTTCCATGACATTCTTGGCCACTTCTTCCACACCGGATTGGGCTTTCTTAAACTCCCTCTGAGCCATGCCAAGTGAGCGTGCAAGTTGAGGTATTTTATTCGGCCCCCAGATTAGGAAAACAGCTAAAGCACCTACTATTACAGCAATCTCTAAAGGATCCAATGCCATATTTATCGTAAAACCATTTAGAGAGGACAGATATAGGTCTATCGTTTGGACTGATATATTTACAATCTCAGTCCATTGTGTACAAGGCAGAATCGAGAGGCAAAGTGAATGTGCCTGTAAATCCGTACAAGAGTTCTCAGCATTGTTCAAGGTATGGTTTTGTTCACAGTTGGAATCGTCATGAGCTTCGTTTTCGCTGTGGCAACTGCGGGTTTGAGTTAAACGCTGACCTTAATGTGAGTCGTAACATCGAGATGCTTGGCAAGTCTGAGTGTCTCAGGCTCTTCGTCAACGAGCCAATCGTAGCGTCAGGTGAACCTGTTCCCAGGGGAACAGTGGATGGCAGCTACAAGCTACCCCTTGCAAAGGGTAGTAGTTGACATGTTCATAAATATCCTTATAACTAGTTGTGGTGTCGAGGGAGAATAATTCGGCATGGGCTACGAGTATTATGTATATGGCATGTATATGTCAACAATCATCCAAATTCTGATGGATTGGTCTAAGAAGAATGATGTAGAAAAGATACTTGAGGTACACTTAGAGGTAGGTGAATTCGCAATGACCAAACCTGTAAATGTGCGCTCTTCTTTCAAGCTACTGTTAAAGGGGACAATTGCAGATAGCGCAAGGTTCTTTGTCAAGAAGATTCCAGGCGTAATGGCATGCAAAAAATGTGGTTACATAGGCAAGGCAAAGAAGATATACTATGTTAGAATGGGCATATACATACCGTCGACCAAATGCCCAAAATGTAATGAGGTAGCCTTGGAAGTAGTTCGGGGTAAGGAGTACGTATTAAAGGAAATCAAGTTTAAAAGAAAAGGGTCTGAACTACCTGAACAGGTTTTTTACGGTTGAACTAAACTCTCTTATTGGCCTAGGATTTATGCCTTCGATAACTGCTATCGCTATAAGGAAAATTATTGGATAAAGCATCTTCCGGTTCGGATCATATGTAATAGAAAACCATTCGGGCAATCCTTTATAAATGAATCATGGTAGCAAACCCCCAATTCCTGTTATGATTGTGATAAAAAAAACTGGTATAAAAACTGGTATCCGATATGTCAAAGTAAATGAACTATTTTGAGCAAAAGCTGGAAAAAAATTTATAAAACTCCAATAAAGAGGTTATTACTGTTAGATGATTCATTATGTCAGATCGAGGTTTGGTACCAGGTGGGGAATATTATAAGACAAAAGGCAGGGATGCTCAGAGAAATAATATCGCCGCAGCAAAAATAATTGCTAAAATTGTTAGGGCATCTATGGGCCCCAGGGGAATGGACAAGATGCTCGTTGATGGCACAGGAGATATCACGATTACAAATGATGGTGCCACGATTCTAAAGAAAATTGAAGTCAAAAATCCTGCGGCAAAGGCCATGATCGAAATCTCGAAAGCTATTGACAACGAAGTAGGTGATGGAACAACTTCAGCAGTAGTCTTAGCGGGTGCTTTGCTTGAAAAGGCTGAAGAATTATTGGACAAAAAGGTTAACCCTATGATAATCGCGGATGGCTACAGAGGAGCTGCTATTAAGGCAAAGGAGATTCTTAATGATCTCGCAACAAAAGTAGATCCAAAAGATAAGAAATGGCTAACTAGAGTTGCAAAAACTAGTATGGCCACAAAACTCGTTGGTGAAAGCGACTTCTTGGCCAGGATTGCTGTGGACGCAATACTATCTGTTGCCGAAGAATTAAATGGAAAATTTAAAGTTGAAATGGATAATATAAGAGTGGAAAAGAAAGCTGGTGGTTCAATAAGGGATTCGAAGCTGGTACAAGGTTTGATCGTAGAGAAGAGCATTGCTCACAGCGGTATGCCTAGGCGTATTAAGGATGCAAAGATAGCATTACTTATGAGTCCACTAGAAATCGAAAAGACGAAATTTGACGCAAAAATCAATATAAGTAACCCAGGACAGATGAAAATGTTTCTCGAAAAAGAAAACAGTATCTTTAAGGGAATGGTCAACAAAATAGTGGAAGTTGGGTCAAATGTCCTTGTCTGCAATAAAGGTATCGACGACATCGCACAAAACTATTTAGCGAAAGCGGGTATACTTGCCATAGCGCATAGGGATCTCGAAGCTGGCATGGGCTGGCTCTCCAAAGCAACGGGAGGCAGGCTCGTTACCAGTCTGGAAGAATTGTCTCCAGCTGATCTTGGATATAGTCAGCTTGTTGAAGAACGAAAGGTTGAAGAAAGCAAGTTTGTATTCTTTGAAGGCTGCAAGAATCCAAAAGCAGTCTCGATACTTATTAGAGGCGGGACACAGAGAGTAGTCGAAGAAGATGAGAGGTCCATCCATGATGCGCTCAGTGTCGTGAAAGACGTATTATTAAAGCCACAAATAGTCTTGGGTGCTGGTTCTCCAGAAGCCGAGGTTGCTTCCAAACTCCTAGAATGGTCCAAGACACTGTCCGGAAGAAAACAGCTTGCAGTGCAGAAGTATGCTGAAGCTGTAGAATCAATACCTCTGGCCATTGCTGAGAACGCAGGTATGAATCCTATCGATACACTTGTAGAACTTAGAGCTAAACACAGCAAAGGGGAAAAGACTGCTGGTGTAAACGCTAGAGAAGGTAAGATCGAAGATGCTGCTAAGTTTGGGGTTTATGAACCACTCTCAGTTAAAGAGGAAATTTTTTCAGAAGCTACAGAAGTAGCAATCATTGTCCTTAGAGTAGATGATATCTTCTCCAAAGGCACCTTCAAGCCAAGGGAAACTCAAGGACCAGAATGGCATCGACCAGGACCGGAATGGCATGGCACTGGGGTGTAGGATAAAAGCCCTTCTTATTTTTTGTTGTTTTTGTCGGTGTTTCAAGTATTTAAGAAAATTTTATATAATTAAATTCGAACAAAACATTTAAAAACTAATCAAATTTAGAATTGGAGAAGGATATATGCAATCAGCTGAAAAAGATAGAGGATCCGGCGTATGGTACATTGGGCTTGATAAAACAACTGCTCCAATAAACGAAAGTGTCATATACTTTGGTGCAACAAGAGACTTCAAAGATGTAACTGGCAAAATTCTTCCATATTCTTTTATTAAGTCTCTTGGTATGTTAATGAATAGTAGTAGATATCCAATATATAAATTATACAAATGTGTAAACAGGATCGTTTCGCCCACTAAAGAAGATATGACAGATTACGCGATGATAGCTGTTCTAGCCTTGAAAAAAGATGACATTCAAGGATTTGTTGACGGCACATTTAGCATCACACAACGCGACGCGCATCTCTTTCGTAGGGTTGGTTTGCTCTTTAGTATATCTGAAGACAATCAAGTTGGATTGTTCGGTTTGTGGCCTGATGAATTCTATAAAGGAATCGCGGCACGTCCGATTAATGCGAAGGTAGTGGAGTCCTTGTTGGTCAATAGGCCAGACTTCTGGAAAGCTGTTTTCATAATGGTAACTTCTGACTATGACTGGAAAAATATATTTGGATATAAATAGATTAAGGCTTCCAATTTTCTTTCTATTTAAATGGTCGTCAAGATAGTCACTAGTTGCTGTTAATTGAAATATATCACTTTTCGTAGCTTTTCTAAGAAAGACTTAAATTGTAACATGTTGTTACAAAATTAATGAGTGTAGATGGGCTTCGAGAAGATTTTCCAGTATTAGGGCAAGGCTTTGTCTATCTGGATAGCGCATCAACGTCTCTGACACCTAAAACTGTTGCTGATAGGATTGTGGAATATTATACACAATTTAAAGCAAACCCATTAAGAAGTGTCCATACTTTAGCAATGAGAACAGAAGAAAAGGTCACTCAGGCTAGAGCGATTTCGGCGGGCTTCATAAATGCATCATCGGAGGAGATCGTTTTTGTGAAGAACTCTACAGAGGGGCTCAATCTAATCGCTAGAGGTCTTAAAATTGCGAAAGACGAGAATGTTGTAATATCTGCTCTTGAGCATCACAGCAACTATGTTCCTTGGCTTGTTAGGTGCCATAGGGATAGGAGGGAGTTTAGGGTCGTCTTTCCGAAGCAAGCCGATGGTTTAATGACTGTTGATGATTTTGCCGAAAAAATTGATAAAAAAACTAGAGTCGTTACTCTGACCCATGTTAGTAACGTTTTAGGCACAATATCTCCAGTAGAGGATATAGTTAAAGTGGCGCACGAAAATGGCGCATATGTCGTTCTAGATGCAGCACAATCTGCACCCCACCTTTCTATTGACGTCAAGAAGTTAAATGTAGACTTTCTGGCCCTAAGTGGGCATAAGATATGCGGTCCGACTGGGTCAGGACTACTTTACGTTAAGAGGGACCTATTCGACAATATTGAACCAATTAACTACGGCGGTGGCGCCTGTCATACAGTTGATGTTTCAAGTTTTAAACTATTGCCGCCTCCTTCAATGTTTGAAGCGGGAACCATTCCATTCTGTGAAGTGATGATGATGGCTGACGGTTTCCAATATGTGAAAAAAATCGGCTTACATAATATTCTGGAGCATGACAGGAAGTTGGTTAGAATGGCTCATGAACTAGTGTCGGGCATAAAGAATTTTAAAATCTACGGTCCTGACGTTGAAAAAAAGACAAGTATTTTCACTTTTAACTTGAAAGGAATCGATCCTATGGAACTGGGCATGATGCTTGATTCTATTGGCCAAATAGAAGTAAGAAGTGGGCATATGTGTGCGCAAGTTACTACAAGAAGGGTTTTGGGTGAAAGAGAAGGAGTGGTTAGGGCTTCGACCTATTTTTACAATAATGAAAGTGACATCGAAAAGCTCACCGATTCGCTTAAGAAGATTGCAAGCGCATTCTCATAACATTCTTATGATCTACTCCTAAATACAAACTTAATATAACATACGACATTATCTCAGAACATGCAGAAGTTCGTCTTAGGCATAGATTGTGGCACAACCTTATGTAAATGTGTACTTTTTGACCTAGACGGCAATGTTATTGCAATGGAAAAAAGTGAATACGGCATGTACCAAGAGCAAGAGGGTTGGGCTGAGCAAGACCCTGACTGGTGGTGGAATGCCGCAGTAACTAACGTTAGGAATATTATAGAAAAGACAAAGATTGATTCAAAGTCTATAGCTGGCATTGGAGCAGACTCACAACGGGAAGCATTTGTTCCCTTGGATGCCGAAGGCAATAAGCTTTGGAACAGTATCATATGGCTTGACAAGAGAACCATACCATTAGCTGAAGAAATCAAGAAGATCCTGCCAGCAGACGAAGTCAGGGATAGAACAGGAGGACGCATTGATCATATCGTTTCCGCTCCAAAGATCATTTGGCTAAAAAGGTACAAACCGGAGATATTCAGTAAAACAAAGAAGATAGTCTTCTCTAAGGATTATATTGTCTATAGGTTGACGAATAAGGTGGCCACAGACTATTCTATGGCTTCCCGCACTAGATTATTTAATATCAGAAAAAAGGTTTGGGACGAAGACATTTGCGATGCCCTTGACATTCCTATCAGCATCCTACCAGATGTCCAAGGCGCTTGGGAAGTTGTCGGTGAGGTAACCAAAGAAATCTCTGGAATAATAGGTCTGGCTGAAGGCACACCTGTCGTCAGTGGAGGCGGTGATAGGCCATGTGAATCGTTGGGTGGAGGCGCAATTTATCCTGGTCAAATGAATATCGGTTCAGGCACCGGTACTTCCTTTGAAGTTCCTTTAAGTGAACCACACCTCGACTATAAGGACAGAATTGACTGTTGTTGCAATATTTTCCCAGCTGCATGGGAGTACGAAGTGGGACTGCTTACGGGTGCATGTCTGAGATGGTTTAGAGATAAATTTGGATATGAAGAAGTTGAAAAAGCCAAATTGGAAAATGGCGATCCTTATCATTACCTTGACGAACTTGCTGAGAAGGTTAATGAAGGTTCGGATATGCTCTTCTGTTATCCATATTTTATGGGCGCAGGTGCCCCACAATTTGATTTTCAAGCTAAAGCGGTCTACTTTGGATTTACCCTATGGCATGGCAAACCTCATTTTGTTAGGTCGTTGCTTGAAGGAATTGCTTTTCAGTACGTTGGTATCATAGAGTTACTTGGTGAATTAGGCGTCAGGGTAAAGGACGCTTCAATGACTGGAGGAGAAACAAAGAGCAGAGTTTGGAACCAGATAAAGGCAGATGTAATTGGCATGGATATTAGGGTTCCGATAGTTGAAGATGCCGCTGCAGCTTTGGGCTCTGCGATTTTGGCAGGCGTAGGCTCTGGAGTATATAAGAATGTACAAGATGGAGTTAAAAGTTGTATCCGTTTTAGGGACGTTTATAAACCTAGGTCAGAACACCATGAAAATTATGCTAGAATACATGAAAAATACAAGAAAGCTTATGAAAGCATAAGCAGGGCGTACAGTATCTTTTCAGAATGACAAGTCTTAATTGCATGGGTTCTGTCCAGCTATCCGTTTTCTTACTTATACATAGTGTTGACCCTGCAACCTGTCTACTGCAGGTATGAATCAATATGTGTTAGCAGCTTAGCGTAAGATAGACTAATACACCTATCTTTTCTTAGAAGGCCAGATATGGAACGCCCTTTTTAGCGTGGTCACTTGCGGTGCAGCCAGAAGCGCCAAGCCGTCGTACTAGGTGTAATCTAGGACATCAACTGGTCCATTTTGGTGCAGACTCGTGCAATCTACCGCAGCGTCAGCCGATCCATCAACCTGTTAATCGACAGCGTGTCGACCATAACGTGCAAATGTCCTTGACAATGTCTGGATAATATAAAGGTAAACTAATGAAAGCATTTCATTATGCAACACCTAAGATATCTTTGGATTCACTAAGTTAACATAGACCTATTTCTTAATAATTAGATTCGGTACTGATGGAAGGGAATTGAAGCTCTCCCAAAGCGTAAAGGCGGGCCCGGTGGTTTTCGACCATAATTAGGTGCAAATACCTAATTCCAGTTATGTAAATGGATCGTTTACCAGCACGGTGTCTTGTTAGATATTTTAATTCCTAGGTTCCTCACTCTTTATGGGACTTCAATGGAACCTTTTTACGATTGAAAAAGATTTCACCTTCGTCTTAAGGATATGTATATACAGAAGTATTCTTATTAAAGCCGATTTTCCGGCATCGTTGTCGCTATTAAATCTACAATCTGATTGTATCCTATCCTAAAGTCAACACCCTGCAATGCTTGGATGACTCACTCCCATTTATCAACAATTCCCCAGAATCCTACGAGAGAAAGCCATTAATTGCAATTATCTAATCTATGTTTCTATGATCTATGAAACCAAAATAATGATGGAACTACATTGCATACTTGTTTTTAAGAACGGATGACCATAAAGTTCCAAGGCATAATATTTTCTATTTCGACAACCGTCTTTCCTTTAGATATTTTTACTTTATCATTTGGTATAGTGACTTGTTTTCCTTTTCTTCGAAGCTCATATAACTTATCCGATTTCATACGGATTTCTGCGGAAAATTCACCTGTCTCATCTAGCGACGCGTTAAGTAGCATTAGCAAGAACTGTTCCTTATCGTCTGACACCTTAATAAAAGGAATAACCTTAATGCATTTGTCTATCATTACAGGCATTTCTCCTTTACTAATCCAGTCACAAGTTCTAACTATCTGCGCTCTTTTTGCGGTAGAGTGAATATTTATCCAAGGTGAATATCCATGTATGGCAACTCTTCCCCCAAGCGAATTCTCGAACAACGTAAAAGTTGGTCCAAGATTCTCTGCTTTGGGGCTGATTAACTCGCTAAGTACCCTAACGCTTTTGTTCAAAGGCTCCAAAACATAGCCGTCATAAAGCCTCGGTGGAAAAGGAGGTATATCCACTAATCCATAGAAGTCTCTTCCGCTTCTAGAGTATCTCTTCGCATTGCTGTACTGACCATTCAATGAGTCGGAGGTTAATTGTTCAGAAACACCGTTCGTGTAGAATTTCTTGGTAGATGCTCCACAGTATTCTCCCAAACCTGCATCCCACATACATTCTAGAGCCCTTCCATCTAAGATTACTCCCTTGGCCAGCATCCCCTTAAGCTCTTCCTTCGTATATCCCTGCGGCATGTTCCCTGAAAGGATAACACCACAGGCACCTTTTTCGTACATGGTGAAAGGAATGCCGATCTCGTTCATAGCATAAGCCATTGAACCATCATTGTGCCCTGTTGGCAATTGTAACCAGTCTTCGTTTTTGACTTCTCTTTTAGCCCAGAACTGTGGAGATAAAGCGGGGTAAAAGCCTGCATTTTTAAAGTTTCCAGCGAACTCGTCAATGGCTTTCCACAGAGGCCTAAACTCACTTATCGCTTTCATATGATCGTTATACTCGTCTAATGAACCTTCCTCTTGTCTTAAAACGCAAAAGGCAATTCCATTGCAACCATTCATTATGGTGGTAGTTCCTTCTAGAATCATCATATGGACCGATTTACCTAGTCTACCTTGATGAGGGAAACAATCGAATTCGTATTGGACATCTTTAACGAAGTCAGGATAGGCTGCACTCTGTCTCGCACATTCTAAAACTTTTCGTATAAAGCGGATAGGAGCACTGTCCTCATAATAGGCGCCTCCAGGCCTCCCCTTAACCCCTTTAAGGGCGGTCATCCACTCGTCAAAAGCAAAACCATCGTAGTTTGTCCACCACCACGTAGTGCCCATCGTGGTTGCGGTATGCATCCAACCTAACTCAATATCCGCATCAACACCATGAACTGCTTTCTCAATAAGTGAGAAATGGTTTTTCATCGTCTCTATATTTTGACGGACCCATTTCTCCCTGTACCCTCTACCCTCTTCAGAATTTAGTTTTTTTACCAACGATTCCCTGGTGAAGTTTGTACCATACTTCTGATTAAAAATGGATATGCACTTAGGACAAAAACAGGGAAACTCTAAAGGAGGATGATGCTGAATTCTGTTGTCATCGTCTGCCCAGATGAAGTCCGGTTGAGCTTTAGCGCACAACCTATATTTTTCTCTAATATATTCTTTGAATTCGTTAGTGTTTGGACAGTAACAAGTCTTTGAGCTCTTCCCAAAGGGATCAATCATAGTTTGAAATGGAGGTTGAGGAAAACCCCAGTCCCAAACATCGTCGCTATGTCCTATAGTGTTTAACATTGTAATACCAACACTCTTGAAGCCGTAACCTTTCAATTTTTGAATTCTATCCTTATATATTTCACAACGTTTTTTGAATTCTTCTAAAGGGGTATAACCAATCTGGTAGTATTCATTTTGGAGGGCTATCTCATCGATATCTTTTTGATATGGTTGCAGAAATGATACAAGTTTTTTGAATTCTGAATCGGTTTCATATAGTGGGTACCATATTCTCATTGATATTTTCATAAGTGTAAAGCTTTAATTCTAATTATATAAACGTTCATAAATCGTATTGTTTATCCTTTAACTGCACCACTTGTTAAGCCTTGTATAAGATATTTTTGAACAAATGCAAATAGGATGAAAGCAGGGACACAGAATAGTGTACAATATGCCATTACCTTCCCCCAGTCCAAATATTCGGAAAAAGCTAACGAATACAATGCCACTGTAAGAGTCTTCATATTTTCGTCAATCATAATTGTCAGTGAAAATATATATTCCTGCCAACCCATTAAAAATGACCATATCGCAACAGCTCCCAATCCCGGTAAGGCAAGAGGTAGTATAACCCTGTAAAATGCGGTCAATCTACTTGCACCATCAACCATCGCTGACTCTTCAATATCTTGTGGAATACTATCGAAATAACCTTTCATCATCCATGTACAAAATGGTAAAGAAAAAGTGATATACAAGAGCGTTAAACCAGGATAAGAATTAGTCAAACTTAATTTACTGAGGACATAGAAAAGAGGAATTAGACTCATTGTAGGGGGAAGCATTTGGGCTACAAACAAATATAAAGAATAGGTTGTTCGTCCTCTAAACTTGAACCGAGAAAGGCTATATCCTGCCATGCTTGCAGATACCATTGCAAAGAATGTTGAGGCCAATGTAACGATCAGGGTATTAATATAATAACGTACTACCAATGTCGAATTAATGATCCATATTATATTGTCAAGAGTAATAGGCGATGGAAACAATTGTGGAGGCAGTTTCTCTGTATTTGCAGGTATTTCAAAAGTAGTTGATATCATAAAATATATAGGCAACAATAAGAATGATATGACAATTATAAGGAATAAATATAGAAATATAACTCGAAGTCTTTTATGAGAATTTTTGATTTTCATATCATAGCCCCTTTCTTATTTGCCCAGTAAGTATGAAAATCATTATAAGCAAAGTAATGACCGAAAATATTGATAAGGCAGACCCGTAACCAGCGTCAAAGAAGCCAAAGGTTGTAAGATAAATATAAGGTACAATTATGGATGAAGCAAAAGCTGGTCCTCCTCCTGTCATCATTTGTATAATATCGAAACTGTTCCATCTCCAAATGACTCCCAAAGCTAATACAATGACAATAATAGGTCTTAACTGTGGGAGTGTTATATTCCTAAATTTCGCCATACTCCCAGCACCATCCACCTGTGCAGCCTCATAGAGCACTTCTGGTATAGATTGTAGGCCTGCTAGTAATGATACCGCATACCATGGGATCGACTTCCATAGTAGTACTATTAGACAAGAAAATAACACGATATTTGGATCCCCTAACCATGATATCGGATACTTTATTATACCAAGCAACTGTAGATAGTAATTGATTATGCCATAATTGGTGTTATAGAACAATGTTGCCCAAATAGTAGCTGCTACAACTGGTGGTACAACCCACGGTAAAAGGATTAACGCTCTGAAGACTCCTCTAAATTTTATTTTTTCATTTAACAGTAAAGCAACGCCAAGTGAAATAAAAAAATTTAAACTGACGCCTACTGCTGTGAATATAATAGTATTTTGCAAAACAAGAACGAACAATGGATCATGTAATTCTTGGATATAATTAGCTAAACCAATAAATTGCAAGTGGGTAAAATCGAACTTTGTAAAGCTTAGAATGAACGTATATAAAATAGGAATACCACTAAAAATAACTAACAAAATAATAGAAGGAACCGTGAATACGATTATATTCCGTTTTTCTTCTACCATTTTTATCTCTATCAGGTTGGATATGAAGACTCTTATACTGTCATTGCATTAATTATGTTAAAGCAGATAGGATTGTTGTTATCTGTTGATCCATTGTGCTTACTATATCGTCAGGCTTGGCCTTCCCCAAGATCAAGTTCTGCAAATTCGGTTCCATGACTAGTGTATCAACTTTGGAATTTAGTGGACAATTGGTATTTCCCCTACTATACGGGAGCAAATCTGAAACCTTTTTCATGAAAGTAGTGTTGCGACTATCAGTTGACCATTGTCGGAAGGGTGGTATATATGTCTCTGGTATAAATCTTGCAAGTACTCTTTCGTAATCACTAGACCAATTAAAAAAGTCCATCATAGGATTAGAATCCTTCGACGCTTTTATCACGCACCATGCACCATTATCTTGAACTATTACGCTATTCTGAATCGAATTTGTTAACATAGGCTGCACACATGCATCCC
This sequence comes from Nitrososphaeria archaeon, assembly GCA_963752255.1. Classification (GTDB taxonomy): domain Archaea; phylum Thermoproteota; class Nitrososphaeria; order JACIWG01; family JACIWG01; genus JBEKIG01. Next base: position 48,272 of record CAVVXT010000017.1, read on the forward strand.
ATTTGAAATCTGGAAAACTGGTATTAAGTTGTGCGCTCAAAAATTCCTCGCAATGCACCATGGCTACTTCTTCATTTTTGCAAAAGGCATTCATCAAATCCACAGTGGATGCCCAAGTAACGCAATCTGGAGGGATTACTTTTTGAGTATTGCATAAGTCGTATATTTTTTGCAACGCTGTTTTGAAACCAGGATAGGATGCGCCAGACACCCATTTTCCGTTAACTTGCATAATTGGGTCTACACCTTGTTCCCAGAACCACCAATACCAATGTCTCATAAAATATGCATACCCAGCAGCGGCACGTGCTCCATATGCATATTTTTTTTCGTCGGGATTAGCCAATTTCACACAGATGTCCGTAAATTCATCCCAACTCCAAGGTTCATCGATAGTTGGAATCCTTATATTGTTTTGTGTAAATAGATCCACGTTATAATAGATCAGCCCTGCACCATCGTTTGCTAATGGTAAACCATAGATATTTCCATTATATCTGAACCCATCCCATACTCCTTGAGGAATGGATAACGGATTATTCGACGATTGGTCAAGTAAGTTGGGCGGTACAAGATTGTCCAAGGGAAGTAAATAGCCTCCACCTGCAATTGGCGCGAAGAATCGTTGACTGAGTTGAACTCCATCTGGAGGCACGTCCGCTGTTACCATCGCTGTAACGACTGGCACAAAATTGTTTGGATCCAAGTACTGTTGGTTCACTACATAACTTGGATTTAGTGCATCCCATTGATTTATTTGGTCGACAAGTATGGGATAATATTTACGAGTTTGCGCAAAAGTGTGGAAAAAACGTAAACTTGTCGGCTGAGCAGAGGTAGATGCAGTTGTTGTTGCAGTTGTAGTTGTAGTTGCAGTTGTAGTTGTAGTTGCAGTTGTAGTTGTCGGTGGTACAGTACTTGTGACAGTTGTAGTAATAGGAGTCTTTTGGCCATTTGTACCAATGTAATAGGCTACACCCCCTATCACAACTATGGTGGCAGCAATGCCAGCATAAGTGATAAATTTTCTTCGATTTACATTTTTAGACGTATCAGTACTTTCTGACATGTCAAGCTAAAAGAAATCTCTCTTTTATAAATGTTATGATATCAGGTTCTGTTACCTCTGCGTCGAAGTAATTCATAAAACCGTCTATATGTGGATAAAGAAATACATCTCATTAATGGAAAATTATGTTGAGAAACAGAAACCGAATGTTAGCGATACATGGAGAACTGACGAATTATGGGTTAAAATCAAAGGTGACATGAAATATCTCTTTGCTCTGATGGATGACGAAACAAGATTCTGGATAGCTCAAGAAGTAGCTGACACCAAATACAAGCATGATGCTGGAAAGTTGTTTCAGAAAGGTAAAGAAATCGCTGGAGAGAAACCCTTAACCCTAATCACCGATGGCTTAAACTCGTATCATCAAGCATACAAAAGAGAGTTCTTCTCACACTATAGTCCGAGAACCGTTCACATTAAAGAAATCCGATTAAACGGTGAAATACACAATAACAAAATGGAGAGAATGAACGGACAGGTAAGAGATAGGAAGAAAGTTATGAGAGGATTAAAGAGGAAAGATACACCAATTCTCAAAGGATACCAAATATTTCATAACTACATAAGACCACACGAAGCATAAGAAGGAAAAACCCCAGCCGATAAATGTGGTATTGAAGTTAAGGGAGATAACAAGTGGATAACAATAATCCAGAACGCTAGCAATAAATGGCCTAACAATTCCAACAACCGAAAGGGCTATATTATGGAGATGCCTTAAACTGAAGGAATCCAGATGAGCGGAACCTATCAACCAAGAGGAGCACTTATCATCAACAAATCATCTTAGTTGCTGGGTTCCTAGGAGGGATTGCATTCACTACCCTAATCGCAGTATTGCAACAATACAACACAATCCAAAATGAGATAATGCAATCACCATCATGGTTACCCACATACTTCATGACATTTTTAATTATTGACTTGGCGGCAATCAGTGCCGCGTTTATCTTCTCATGCGTCATGGCCCTACCCATTGCGTCTGGACACATTCCAGCGAATGGCTCGGTGGATAAATTTTCTCAGTTTATGTTCAATATTGGAGTAATTGAAATATTAATCGCGATTATAGCGTTACTCTCAATCGTTTCCACGTTTGCAGGAATATTTGTTGGCGTAATAGAAATATTGGCATATTGTTGGGCAAGAAGGGCGTTAAAACGAGACCGCTCTCTTCTCCAAAGTGCCTCATAATCCCAAAGCCAAAGTAAAGTAACAATTACGAGAATAACCATCACGCATATAAATATAAAATAGAGAATATCCATCTAAACTCTCATACCCCAAAAATTATCCGACGAAAAGTAACACCCCTAAGAATCTGACGAAGAGGTACCAAGACCTAATATCAATTAAGATTAAAGGTAAAACTATCAGGCTACAGACTAGAAAAAATGGTTTCACCTAGGAGCTTAACTAATACGAAAAAAGCAGTCTCTCAACACTAATTATGTTGCTGTCAAGCAAGTCTAGTCCACACAGCGTTCAAAGTTAATTATTTATATGAAGCTCATGAAGAACCAGTGAGACTAGCATCGAACTATTCCGTAGATGAAGGCAGACGGGAGCATGTGGCATATTAGGAAAATCCGTTTGTATTGTCAATTGATTGACAATAAAAAAAGGGCAAGCTCTTAGAGTATATTTGCAAATTATTTTAACACATTCTGCGAACTAGATTTTATTTGTGAAATTGGAAAAGAAGTTTTAATAAGAAACGTCTTTCATCATCACTTAAGACGTTTTAGTGTAGGATAGAATGGCATCATACATGAACCATATACCACAGGCTTTATGATAGAAGATTATCTAAAACTGGCTTAATGTCGGTAAACGACTATATCTGTAATATTTAAAATAAGAATTGTTGATATTTCTTACCTTATTAGCTGTGTGATAAATAATCATATCGACCACCATCCACAACTATGAGCTGCCCAGTCACAAAACTTGATTCATCAGATGCCTAGAAATAATGCGACGTTAGCTATATCCTTAGGGTCTCCAATTCTCCTTAATGCAGTCAATTTTGTCTTTTCTTCAATAAAATCTTTAACTTCTTTTTGGTTTCTACCGACATACATTATTTCTGTCCTGGTTATTCCTGGTGCTATTGCATTAACATTGATGTTATATTGACCTAGTTCATAGGCAAGTTTTTTAGTCAAGACAATTAAGCCAGCTTTTGCAGGAGCATAAGTGACATATCTCCCACTTCCCACAATGCCTAAGGCGGCATTAGATGAAATGTTAATTATTTTGCCATATCGCTGCTTGATCATAAATGGGGCTACAGCTTGAACACCATAATATGGTCCAATCAAATCAATACTTAAAGTCGTTTTCCAATCTTCATAGCTAGCCTCTAAAACACTTGGGCTAAATGTAGTTATGCCAGCATTATTAACTAGTATATCCACTTTCCCAAATTTTTTTATCACTCCTTTAACCATATGAAAAACTTGTTCTTTATCAGATATATCAGCCTGAACTGAAAAAGCTTTCCTCCCTAAATCTAAAATTTCTCTAACAATCTTCTCTGCTCGCTCTTTATTATGTTGATAATTTACCACAACGTTTGCTCCTTCATTCGCGAAAGTTATGGCAATAGCACTCCCAATACCCCTTGAAGAACCTGTTATTAGACAAACTTTGTTATTGATTCTCATGCATTAAAGAAGGCAAGGATATGGTTTAAATATTTGAGAAATGATCTAAAGAGATTTGATATAAAGCATACTCATATTCTTTGCTTTAAGAAAATGCTATTCACGTAATATGATAGTAAAAACTGAAATAGCATTTGCCTCAAAGTGACTACATTTCTGCTTTTCAATATTGATTCTTCTCTATAGATCTTCTTTATTTTTCTACATTTAGTTGTTAGTTTGATTAGTATTTGATGATGATACTGATGAAACGAGTAAGTGAATTAGATTTAAGAGGGCAAATTTGCCATATCCTTCGGTCTTTTAGAAGAAAAGCAAAATAAATAAATTGTGTATGATATTCGATTAATAATCCTAAAAGCACTGATTACCCGAGATACAACAAAAGAAGGATTAGATCACTAAAACATCTTTTAGTTCAGATTTAATCCATTTAATAGCACTTTTAAGAACGAATAATTTTAAAGTTCCATGGTTCAATGTTCGTAATTTTGACAACTGTTTTGCCGTCAGACACTTCCGTCCTCTCTGAGAGTATAGAAGCCAGTGAACCATTTCTGTGAAGCTCATAAAGCCTATCCGATTTTACACGCATTTCAGCCGAAAACTCTCCCGTCTCATCTAGCGAAGCGTTAAGCAACATCAGCAAGAACTGCTTCCCATCACCAGACACCTTAATGAAGGGGATGACTTTTACACTCTTATCAATCTTTACAGGCATCCTTTCTCTACTAACCCAATCACATACTCCCATTATCTGAGCCCTCTTCGGAGCAGAGCGAATATTTATCCAAGGAGAATAGCCATGAACAGCAACCCTCCCCCCCAACGAATTCTCGAACAATGTAAAAGTGGGTCCAAGATTCTCTTCTGAGGCAACCATGATTAATTCGCTAAGTACTCTGACATGTTTGTCCAATGGCTCCAAAACATAGCCGTCGTAATACGTCGCAGGGAAAGGAGGAACATCAACCAGCCCATATAAGTCTTTTCCGCTTCTAGAATATCTTCTCTCATTACTGTATTGGCCATTCAACACGTCAGAAGTAAACCGTTCAGAAACACCGTTTGTGTAAAGTTTCCTAATAGATACACCACAATATTCACCCAAACCTATATTCCAAAGATGTTCTAGAGACTTCCCGTCTAAAAAAGCACCATTAGTAAGCATTTTCCTAAGCTCATCCTTCGCAAACCCCTGAGGCATATTACCTGTTAATATGACACCGCATGCATTGTTTTCACTCATTGTGAAAGGAATGCCGATCTCGTTCATAGCGTAGGCAAGTGAACCATCATTATGTCCCGTTGGTAGTCGGAACCAATCCTCGTTTTCCACCTCCCTCTTCGCCCAGAATAGCGGAGACAACGCAGGGTAGAAGCCAGCATTCTTGTAAGCTCCAGCGAAGTCGTCCATAGCGGTCCAAAGGGGCTTAAACTCGCTTATCGCTCTCATATAATCATGGTAATCGTCCAAAGAGCCCTCCTCTTGCTTTAAAAAGAAAAAGGCTACGCCGTTATGCCCGTTCATTATACTTGCGGTGCATTCCAGAACCATCATATGGATTGACTTTTGTAGTCTACCTAGGTTTGGGAACATGTCGAATTCGTATTGGACATCTTTTACGAACTCAGGATAGGCTGCACTCTGTCTCGCACATTCCAAAACTTTGCGTACAAAGCGGATAGGAGCTGTATCTTCGTAATAGGCTCCTCCAGGCCTACCCTTAACACCTTTAAGGGCTGTCATCCACTGGTCGAAATCGAAACCAGCGTAGTTCGTCCACCACCATGTAGTCCCCATAGTGGTCGCCGTAGACATGAAACCCAGCTCGATGCTTGCATCAACACCATGAACTGTTTTCTCAATAAGTGAGAAAAGGTTGGTGATAGTTCTAATGTTTTGGCTGACCCATTTCTCTCTATACTCTCCGCCATCTTTCGAATTCAACTTTTCTACCAACGATTCCCTGGTGAAGTTTGTACCATACTTCTGATTAAAAATGGATATGCACTTAGGGCAGAAGCAGACGAACTCCACAGGAGGATGATGCTGCATTCTAACATCATCGTCTGCCCAGATATGATTAGGCCCAGCTTTAGCGCACAATCTGTATTTTTCTTTAATATACTCTCTGAATCCACTGTCGTTGGGGCAATAACAGCTCTTGGCACTCTTTCCGAAGTTATCAACCAAAGTTTGAAATGGAGGTTCAGGTAAACCCCAGTCCCAAAGTTCGTCATTGTAACCTATAGTGTTTAACATGGTAATCCCGACGTTGAAGCCATAACCTTTCAATTTCTTAATCCTATCCTTATACATTTCACAAAGTTTTGCGAAATCTTCTAAAGGGTAATAGCCAACCTGATAATATTCATTTGAAAGGGTTAATTCGTCTATATGCTCTTTGTACTGCTGCAGGAAGGATACAAGTCTCTGAAATTCTGACTCGCTCTTGAATCTTGGTTCCCAGATTCTAATTGACACTTTCATTAAGAAATTCGCTCTCTGAGCTGTGAGTGCGTCTTTTATATAAACTTAATAATATAACTTAAGTTTATTCACTCTATCTGCGACGATCAAAAACACATCCATACTCATAATAAGATGACCTGTCAGCGTTCTTCAGAATGAAGACTAACGATATTTTTTAATGGTTATTACACGGAAGACATATTACATAGTTGCAAAAAATTATAGTTAATTCACTGGGTAACCGTATAAGACCTTTTTCGTCGCGGACTACTTGAAAATGATTTGAAGTTTTAATTACATTCTACAGGGGACGTAAGTGACAGATTAGACCTGTTTTATAGCTTGACAATGTACACAAGGGGCTTCAAGCGTCTCCGTCTGGCGTTCTGCGTTGAAGAGCCCTGCTAAGAGGGAGCAGGAGAGGCGGTTCGCTCAATCGTCCCATGACACGTTCGGAGAAACTGGGATTAGTCTGGTACAAAGGTCGTCTACTGCCAAAGAATGTGGCCCTTAACCCTCTAGCTATAAAGGGGAAGGGTTAACGCCGAACACAGAAGTCAAATAGTTGAAGCGAGGAAGCGTAAAGGGCAACTGTTCGAGGTGACAGGAAGGATCTTGGTTAGACTCTATAACGAGATTGTTGCGGTCATCTGATGCCGTACGGTGACTTTCTAAAAGTCTTGATTGAAAAAAGTGCTCCGGCTGGTATTTACACTAAAATCGGTATAAATCTTTTGAAAAATAGATACATATTCTTTGTCTGTTCCAAACCAATATTTGGGAATGCTTAGAAAACGCGATTCTTAGCCTAATCTCTTTCCATTACTCGGTGTAATTATTTTATCTCTGTTATTCCATGCTGTAATCAGACAAGCCCTACCGCTTGGGCTCAAATTATTTTTTGACAAAAAGAATGCCCACTCCGTTTTCATCAAATTTGTGGCCTTCATAGCCATGTTCTTTCACCTGCCAAAGCAGAGTGCCTTCTTCATTTTTTTCCTTGCGGACTGGCACAATTTTATCAAAGGCTTCTTTTTCTTTAACAGGTTCGGAAAGTGGATTCTGGGATGAATCGTCGCAATCCAAGTCCACTAGAGGGTTAGGCTCCAGCCATCCTAGCATAGGTGATATGATGAAGGTTTTCATTAGCTATGCCTTTTCAGACAGGGATGTAATGAATATACTTCGTGAGGTAATAAAGAAGAGAAATATTGAAGTCTATACTGCGGAACATCATCTAAATTTGGGTAGAAGCCTTTCACTTAAGATCCAGAATGCAATTAAAAGCTCAGATGTAGTGGTCGCTATAGTCACTAAGGACGAATCTTCTCCATCTGTTAATCAAGAGGTTGGCTATGCGATAAGTTGCCAAATCCCAGTTATCCCTATGGTGGAGGAAGGTGCTAAAATTGGCTTCATGATCGTTGATGTAGAACAGATGCGCTGGAATAGAAATAACCTTTATAACTCAATTGAAAAGGTAGCAGACTACATTGAGAAAGAATTCGAAAGCAAAGGTAAAGATGAGGAAGGCATAGCGCTATATAAT
>CAVVXT010000018.1:0-12077 GCA_963752255.1 Nitrososphaeria archaeon
TAAGAACTTAAGATTCATAATTTAAAAAAGACTGAATATTACATCTTTATTTATTTTGACCTTAATATACGACTCATGAACCATAATGATCTAGAAAAGACTATATGACTGTACAAAATGGAACAATGAGGCTGTAACTTTGGCGCTTTTAGAAGACCTTATAAGCTTCTGATTAATCTGGACCAAAGTTTGGCATTTTTAATTCAACAATTTGGTCTCTGGACTTATGCGATACTTTTTTTAGCTATATTTGGTGAGACAGGGCTAGTTGTATTCCCTTTTTTTCCCGGTGATTCCCTTCTATTTGTGTCAGGAACTCTTGCTTCAAAAGGCTTATTCAATGTCGAAGCTCTTTTTGGTCTTCTGGCTCTTGCAGCAGTCATGGGGGACACGGTAAATTACTGGATTGGATATGTTGTTGGTCCAAAAATATTTCGTAAAGAGAACAGTCGATTTCTGAAAAAAGAGTATCTGGAAAGAGCGCGTGATTTTTATGGAAAATATGGAGCTAAAACGATTATTATAGCAAGATTTGTTCCCATCATTCGAACCTTCGCACCCTTTGTAGCGGGCGTGGGTAAAATGAGTTATAGTAGGTTTCTCATTTACAATATAATAGGAGGTGTTTCCTGGGTTGCTATTTTTATTTTTAGCGGTTACTTTTTAGGAGGCTTCCAGATTGTAAAGGATAACCTATCCTTATTGATTTATGTAATTATCATAGTTTCTCTGATACCTGCTTTTGTCGAAATATTGAGACATAGAGCCAAACGAATCTGAATAACATTAGACACAGTTTTTAAAACACTGAAAAAAGGATTACTAATTCGGTGATCGTGAGACATCTTTTGAACAAACGTCAAACTTCGTTGAAAACAAGAACAAATGTTTCCTACGTTTTCAGTATAACATTTGTTGCTGCTTGCAGCTTACAAAAATGGTTTGAGTCCACCATTTCTTTATGCAATCTTTGATTCTCTTTGGATTTTGGTTATCCTGAAAATCTGGTCTGCAAAACTTTCAAGTTCTTTCTCATGAGATACAATTATTACCTGTGGGCTTTGAATTTCATCGAGTATGTCCCTAACTTTTCCAAGCGGCTCTTTGCTGAAGCCGTCTGTCGGTTCATCTAGTATAAGAAGATTAGAAATATACCTGTTGAAACTTTTTGAACAATACTGTTTAACGCGAGCCTGTACGTAAGAGCAATGCTAAGTCTTCTCCACCACTAAGATAGCTGATATTTTGCTCGTATCCATCTTGCTCTATTATAGGGGTGAAATCTTCATCTACACGTGCCTCTTTACCCGTGCTTCCACCAAAATGCTAAACCATTTCTGGAACGAGGAATTAAAGTCCTGATTTATATTCAGCATAACCTGTTTTTCAACGGCATTAAGTGTAGGCATAAAATAATCAAAGTTAAAGGAAAAAATTTTTAGAGAATATATGAAGCTCTAACCTAAATGAAAAGCATTTTATAGTTATTTAAATTCACTTGATACAATGATCAAAGAAGTATTCGATATTTTTTGTAAAGAATATTCCGGAGAAAGAGCGAAACAAGTTGTTTGCCAGGTTGTAAATTTCCATAGAATCCAAGCAAGTCCGGGATATAGGGCTGCAGCCGAATACGTCAGAGACATGCTGTCTGGGGCAGGATTAGATTCTGAGGTGCTTGTTTACCCTGCAAAAGAAGGAGTATCATTTTGGAATCATTCATCTTTTCAAGAGTGCTCTATAAATGATGCCAAGCTATTCCTAATAACAAATGATGGCGAGGAGAAGATCGCAGATTACGGCGACAGCAAGCTTAGTGTTATACAACGCAGCATTTCCACACCTTCAAAGGGTATTGAAGCAGACCTTGTCATACTTGAACAAGGGGAAACCGAAGATGAGTACAAAAAAAATAAGGTGGAAGGAAAAGTTGTTTTCACATCCGGTGATGTAAGCAATGTCTACTCTCTAGCGGTGGAGAAATTTGGTGCAGTTGGAATACTGACAGATAGGCTAATGGAATGGCCTCCTGTCAGAGAAAAAATAGATTTGCCTGACGGATTACAATATACAAGCTTCTGGTGGTACCCGAAGAATAAAAAATGCTTCGGTTTTGTAGTCTCCCCTCGAATAGGGATGAAGATTAGAGCGAAAGCTAAGAAAGAACCTTTGAAAGTTAAGGCCTATGTATCAGGAAGCCTCTATGACGGTGCTATTGAAGTTGTTTCAGCAAAGATTCCAGGAGAAACTGATAAAGAAATACTTTTAACAGCACACTTATGCCACCCTCAGCCATCTGCCAACGACAACGCTTCAGGTGTTGGCGCATTAGTTGAGGCAGCCAGAATCTTGATTAGACTAATTAAAGACGAAAAAATAAGCAGTCCAAAGAGAACTATCCGTTTCCTTTTCGTACCTGAAATGACAGGCACGTTTGCATTCCTTTCAAGCAAAGAGGAGGAACTTGGAAATTTTATGGCTGGAATAAACTTAGATATGGTAGGTGAAGACCAGAAAAAATGTGGGAGCATCTTGATGGTCGACAGCACTCCTTACTCATTGCCAACCTTTGTTAACGCCTACATAAAGTACATCTTTGAGTTCCTTCCCAAAAAAATCAAGACCCTAACGGGCTCAGAAAATATATCAGATTTTAGATATGAATTTGTGAAATTCTCTGGTGGTAGCGACCACGAAATTCTGTCTGATCCCAGTGTCGGCGTACCAACACCTTCTTTTACAAACTGGCCGGATAAATACTATCACACCTCAGAAGATACACTAGAAAAAGTTAGCAGTGGCATGTTATGGAACATTGGAGTAGTAGCTACAACATTCGCATATACTATGGCGAACCTTGATCGTTCTGATTTCAATCTACAGGCTATTTTGACCCAGAGATATTGCGAAGAAAAAATTGAACACATTTATGATCAAATAATTTTTGCGGTATCCAACTCGAACAAGAGCGACTTCAGGAAAAAAGTAGGTCAACAACTGAGGAGATGGAGTGTCAACAAAGAATTTTGGAACATTTGGTTAACCCAAGCGATATTAGATTTAAAGAGATTTGATGAAGACGATGACTTTGAGAAGATGGTGTCTTTTTGCGGCAACAAATTTAGAGCGTTTACAGAAGTTAAACATTCTTTGCTGGAATATTATATTACGGAACAGGGCAAGAAATTAGGTATTTCTAAAGTAGTGCAGAAGAAGAAAGCTATAACTGAATTAGAGCGCAAAGCCTCTAAGATGTTTCCATTGAGGATGAAACCTGGACCGATTGACATCAGATCAAGGGTTTATCTTCTCAGTGAGGAAGAAAAAAAGAAACTGAACGAGCTCGGTAGGAGACCACAATTCAAGGCTACTGCCGAAACTTGCACTCTACTGGGCCAATGGAAAGAGGAGCATAAACGAAATAGCGGAAAAAATTGAGTTAGAAATGGATTATTGTAACCTACAGCGTCTAATCGATTGGTTCCTCATTTTTGAAAAGATGGAATTTATAAAAATTCAATAGACTTAAATTTGCAAAGCTCTCTTAAAAGAAGTAATTGGAAAACCTGAGTCACTTAGATAACACTGAAAACACAGGTGCATCTATCTTCAACTCATTCTTCAGTCGGGTCATAACCTTATCCACCTCTACGACAGAGAATATGCCCGCGAGAGTCGCTCCACTTTTACTAACGATATTTAAGAGGGCTTTTATAGTGTTCCCACTCCGAATCAGATCGTCCACAACTAAAATGTAATCATTCTTTTTTAAGCTAACCTTTGGAACATAAAGTGATCTTATAACGGGTGGAACAAATGAATAGCGTTCCTCATAATATTTTTCTATACCAACTTGTCTATCCTTCCTTGCGATAATAACGTCAACACCAAATTCACTTCCGATTTGAATTGCGATTGGAATGCCGTTAGTTTCAACAGTTAATATTTTTGTGATCGTTACATCTTTGAAGTAATTTAAAGCATGTTTTGATATAACCTTCTGTAAAATAGTATTGTAGGTGAGCGACGAGACATCTATCACACCCTCGTTGCCTACGTATATTTCCTGTCTAAGCGTCTTTCTAAAATAATTCTCTTCATACCATTCTATGATCTTTTCTGCTCTATCCAAGTTTGGCAGAACATGCCCCTTTACATATCTGCTAATAACGGGAGTTGGGAGGTGAAGTTCCATAGAAAGCTCCTTATAGGTTAAGTGCTTCTTTATTTCATGAAGAATCTCAATTGCATAAATCTTAATTTTGACCTCGGACAGTTTATTCATGCAGCACTACAGTATGACCTGTATTAGTATTAATTTATTAAGTTAATCGCAGATCATTAAGTTATCAAGATTCTAATCTACAATTTTGTCGAATTGTTTTTGAACTTCAGGAATAGCTTCTATAAGATCGGAAGCTGTAATGTGCAGTCCCTTCTTTTGAAAAGCAGTTTCGCCTGCTTTTCCGTTAAAGAAAACAGCAGCGGCAGCAGCTTCACATGACGGGATCCCTTTCGCTACAAGTGTACCGACAATTCCGCTCAATACGTCCCCTGTACCACCAACGGTCATAGCTGGAGTCCCAGCATAATCTAGATAGGTGGTTTCGCCGTCGCTTACCACGTCGATATAACCTTTCAATAATATGGTCAAATTAACTTCTTTTGCTTTAGACTCAACTAAACGGTACCGTTCCTCAATTTCGTTCGATGGCATCATATTAAAGATTCTGTTAAATTCCCCAGCATGAGGTGTAATAATGTTCCTCCTATCGTTCAACAAGCGTATTATATCGTAATGTAAGGCATCCGCGTCTAGGACCATGGGAATATCCTTCAGCTTCAATTCTTTAACAAACAACTTAATTCCCTCCTCACACCCCCTTCCGAGCCCAGGACCCATAACTACGCAGTCAACTTTAGGCATCCACTTCAACAGTCTCCTCGCACTTCCAGTTGTAAACTTCAAATCAGGAAGAGGCATAATAATAAGGTCAGGGGAAATAGATCTTAAAGATTGGGCAATTATTTTAGGAGTAGCTAGGTAAACTAGATCTGCTCCAGTCCTCAAGGCCGACGTCGCGGCTAAAAATGGTGCACCATGGAACATCCAGCTGCCTCCAAGAACCAGAACTATTCCATTATCGCCCTTTCTCGATGATTTAGATCTCGGTTTTATAACCGCCTCAACAAGTTCTGGTGAAGTTTCCTTCAATATGGTCATAATATCAGATGCGAACTTTCTTATATTTCACTTAAAAGCTTTGTGCAACTAAGAATTGAAAGCTTTTAGGCAGTCACAATCCTTGCACGTACTATAGACCATGATGTGGAGCATCATATTTGAAACCGGAAATATTCGGATTCGTGCCAATTTGGAATGCATGTAATTTAAAAGACAAATTTGTTCGTAGACTTTACAACCAATGCATCTTTCAAGGAATACATGTAGTTTGAAAGACATATTTAACTAATATAAAATAGTATATAAGGCCCAATCGAAGACTATATTTAAGACATATCATTTAATCATCTAATGACTTCTAATGGTATCGGACAACTTTACCAGCATGAAAAAATTTGCTGACATATGTGAAAGAGTTAAGGGAACTACGAGTAAAAATATGAAGATTGAAATTCTGTCGGAATATTTAAGGAACTTGGACGACGTTTCCCTTAGGATAGCATGCGGTTTCCTTTCAGGAGAAATCTTTTCACCTTGGCAAAATATCGAACTCCAAATAGGATACTCCACTTTTGTTGAGATAATAACGGAACTAAGTGGTAAAGACGGAAGGACGTTAGGAAAGATCTTCATAAAATATGGTGATCTTGGTGAGACAGCTGAAGAAATTCTGTCAAAAAAAACTATTACCCCCCTTTTTAATGAAGAGTATACATTGATCAATGTACACGACCAGCTAAAAAGAGTAGCTCAGATGACGGGGAAAGGATCTTCATCAGATAAAAAGAAAATCCTTACTCGACTGTTTTTGAATATGTCTCCAGTTGAGGCAAAATACTTCATAAAAATTCTTATAGGTGAAACAAGAATTGGGCTTGTTGGAGGCTTAGTCGTCGAAGGAATCACAATCGCTTTTAGAAGAAAATCGGAAGACGTAAACGAGGCTTATCTGCTGACGTGTGATATAGGCGAGACGGCTGTTCTAGCAAAATATGATCGTCTAAAAGATGCCAGACTTGAGCCATTACATCAAACAAACTTTATGCTTGCTGAAGCCATGCAGACACCCGAAGAAGTCGTAGAATATTTTGGAAAGCCACTCGTCTGTGAATACAAACTTGATGGCATCAGAGCACAATGCCATAAGAAAATGGAAGCGGTAAAAATATTCACGCGCAGAGGCAATGAATCTGGAGATTCTTTCCCAGAAATAGTTGAAGCACTTAGCGAGATAGACCATGATTTTATTATTGATGGCGAAATAGTGGCTTTTAAGGAAGGAAAGATACTGCCTTTTTCATTCTTACAGCATCGTTTACAGAGAAAGATACTGAGCAGAAAGTTAGTTGATGAAGTGCCTCTTACTATCTTTGTCTACGATATCTTATATTTAGATGGAGAGCCCCTTTATAATATGACCCTTGTAGAAAGGAAAGAAGGCCTAAACCGACTCCATTTTTCTGAGAAAGTCAAGATGCTCGATTATATTTTTGTTTCAAAAAAAGAGGAAATTGAAGTGAAATTTGACGAAAGTGTAGAAAAAGGGTTTGAAGGTTTAATGTTGAAGGACCCTAATTCGATTTATACAGTAGGAAAAAGGGGAAAGAATTGGGTTAAGCTTAAAAGGGAGCTTGACACCTTAGATGTAGTAGTTGTAGCTTCTGAGAGAGGACATGGTAAGAGGTCAAATGTCTTCTCTGATTACATTTTCTCAGTTTGGGACAACGGTGAACTTAAGACTATAGGAAAAGCTTATTCAGGTTTGACGGATAAAGAGATTTTGGATATGAATGGAAAGTTAAAGGAAATTACGGTCAGAGATGAAGGATGGAGGATAGTAGTTAAACCCGAAATCGTAATAGAAGTCGCCTTCAATGGAATTCAAAAAAGCAGCAGACACGAAAGTGGCTTTGCACTACGTTTTCCAAGAATAAAAAGAATAAGAGACGATAAAAGCTCGGAACAGGCGGATACAATTGATAAGGTTAAGGGGATATTCAAAAGACAGTTTATTAAAAGATAGTGGTAAGACATATTAGATATTTCTTTATACGACTAAGGTATGGTGATTGTTTCAACTCTTGTTGCAGCAAGTCTCCTTGCGGGCGCTGTCCAAGACATAAAAGAAAACCAGATCAGCGACCTCACTTGGATTCCTGCAATCATCGGCGCAATCGTTATGGTGTACCAATATATCATTCAGAGTAGCTATATCTTTTTGGCACTGAAGTTTGTTATGGTCGCTGTGATATTATTTGTCAGCTACTTTTTCGGGGGAGGAATGGCTGATATGATTGGACTGGCAGCAGTGGTTATTGATGATGACCCTTTTGCGCCGATCGGGACACTTGTTGTCTTCGTCGCGGTAACAGGCCTTTACGCCATCTACAGTATTTTAATAAAGAAACAAAGAAGGAGGATGATACCTTTGACGGATTTTTTGAAAAAAAAGAACGTCTATCCAGTAAAAGTCTATGTGGAAGGAAAGGAAGAGAAGCTGCCAAAAACAGCGGACAAAGCATACGAAGCGCTTGAAGCAATACTTAAGGAGAATAAAGAAGCCGTTGTCGAAGCGGAGACTGGAATACCTGCAGTTGTTCCCATATGCATAGGGTACGTAGTGAATATGATGATTTTCTTTTATCTTGGAAGGTCTTGGTTCAGCATTTTGTTTAAACCTTTAACAGGCTAATCGATATTTGAAAACACTAGTATTAATCGAATCTATTTCTATTTTCTTTTGTCTAAGAAATAATATTAAACGTCTAAGAAAGAAGAAAAGTAATATAAGACACCTGTTTTGCAGACCTTGGTGAGATAAAGTTGATAGAAATCAGATGGCATGGAAGAGGTGGTCAAGGTGCAGTAACCGCCTCCGAGATACTCGCGAACGCAGCACTAAGATGTGATAAATACGCGCAGTCTTTTCCAGCTTTTGGACCGGAAAGGAGAGGAGCACCTGTTATGGCTTTTACTAGAATAGATGATAATCCTATTGAGATAAGATGGCAAGTAACGGAACCAAATATCGTTGTCGTATTAGATACTTCACTGCTGTCTGTAGTTAATGTTACTTCAGGACTTAAGAATGATGGGACAATCGTTCTAAATAGTTCAAAGGATAGCTCTGAGCTCAAAAAGCTTTTTTCAGCCTACAAGATTGCTAAGGTAGACGCTACAACCATAGCATTGAAGAATTTGGGTGCACCAATCACGAACACGTCCATGTTGGGTGCTTTGTTGAAAGCGAACCCGATTGTTCCACTCGAAATCGTTTCCAAGGTTGTTGAAGAAAGATTTGATCCGAGGAATGTAGTATCTTTAAAGGAAACATATGATAGCACAGAGGTGCTAAATTAGATGTCAAAGAAAGTTTCTGAACTAGAAGAAGGATTTGTAATGAAGACACCAAAGAGTAGCATGAACACAAAAACAGGTACTTGGAGAGCTTTTAAGGCCGTCATCGACTACAACAAGTGCATATCTTGCGGTATCTGCTGGAGTTACTGTCCAGAACCAGCAATCCCGCTCAAGGAAGGAAAATATACTGTAGATTATGATTATTGTAAAGGATGCGGTATCTGTGCTCAGGAATGTCCTGTCAAAGCTATTACCATGGTAAGGGAAAGTGATTAAGATGAAGAGATTACTTCTCTCAGGAAATACCGCGCTGTCTTATGCTGTCAAACAACTTGATGTAGACGTCGTATCCGCATATCCCATAACACCTCAGACAACGATGGTGGAAAAAATATCTGAATATGTAGCCAACGGGGAACTGAATGAATAATTCATTCCCGTAGGACCGGAGCATTCTGCACTCACTGCGGCACTCGCAGCTCCAGCTTCGGGAGCGAGGGTATTCACCTCGACAAGTTCCCAAGGTTTGCTCCTAATGCATGAAATAATGTTCATAACTTCGGGTCTTAGGCTTCCTGTTGTAATGGGAATTGCGGATAAGACCATTTCCGTCCATTGAAGATATGGAATGATCAAAGTGACATAATGGCGCAGAGGGACACAGGCCGGATAAGCATATTCGCTGAATCAGCCCAAGAATCTTATGACAAAACCATACAGTCATACAGGATAGCTGAGGATGAGGATGTTCGCCTTCCTGTCAACCTTAACTTTGACGGATTCATACTTACACATACATATGAACCACTGACAACAATAGATGATGAGGAAGTGCTAAAGTATGCACCTAAAAGGATAAAATCTGTTCTCGACCCCAAAACACCTGCGACAGTTGGGGGACTAGGATCACCTGAATTTTACTTTGAAGCCAAATATGGGACTGTGAAAGCCTTAGAGAACTCTTTCCCTACCATAGTTACGGCTGATAAAGAATACGAAAAAGTGAGTGGTAGAGGATATGGAATATTCAACAACTTTATGACAGAAGATGCGGACACAATATTGATTTCTATGGGGTCTATAGGGGGTTCAATTAGAGAAATTGTTAGAAGAATGAGAAAGGAAGGTGCGAAAGTAGGATCGTTAAGTCTTAAACTCTTTAGACCTTTTCCCGCTAAAGAAATAATACAAGAATTAGCTAATGCAAAATCGATAATCGTTTTAGATAAGGCAACAAGCCCCGGAGCAATCGCAGGACCCCTATTCCTCGAAATTCAAGCATCGCTGAAATCGTATGATACAAATATTCCTGCAATGGATATAGTAGCAGGACTGGGCGGAAGGGAAATAGGCCCAGAGGATATTCGTACAATGTTCGACAAAGGCCTCAAAATTGCTTCAACAAAGAAGGCTGATAAGATCATGGAATATGTGGGGGTGTGCATCTAAATGCCATACAAGACTATTAAAGATCTACCGCTTGAAGAGCACTCGGAACTGGACACAGACTCTGTCAAGGATGTGGAGCAGGAATAATAGTGCGACTTGTAACAAAGGTATCCGGAGACAATACAATAATAGTTAACGCAACAGGATGCCTTGAAGTATCCAGCTCATATTATCCAGACACTGCCTGGGGTGTACCTTGGCTTCACGTTGCTTTTGAAAATGCTGCTGCCGCAGCCTCAGGTATTAGAGCAGCATATAACGCGTTAATTAGAAAGGGACTGAAAGATAGTAGCCCAAATATCATAGCCTTCGGCGGAGACGGTGGGACAGCGGACATAGGTTTACAAGCGCTTAGCGGAGCGTTGGAAAGAGGAGACCATCTTACTTACATATGCTACGATAATGAAGCCTACATGAATACTGGGATACAAAGGAGCAGCGCTACACCATACGGTGCTTGGACAACGACTTCACCACCTGGAAAGTTAAGCCCAGGTCAGAAGACCGGCAAGAAAGACCTTATTGCCATCGCTGTAGCACATAACATAAAGTATGCCGCAACCGCGAACGTAGCCTATCTAATTGATGCCGCGAATAAAGTAGAAAAGGCGCTTAACGCGCCTGGAGCAAGCTTCATACACTTCCTGAGCCCTTGCACGCCAGGGTGGAGAATAGATACTGCAAGCTCAGTGAAAGTCAGTAGGCTCGCAGTTCAGACATCTCTTTGGCCACTATACGAAGTTGTTGATGGGCAATATATTCCGACTGTAAAGGTTGCGAAAAGATTGCCAGTTACAGAATATCTGAAAGCGCAGGGGAGGTTCAGACACTTAATAAACAAACCTGATGAAGTAGCAAAGATTCAAGCAATAGCGGATAAGTTGGCAGAAAGATTTGGTTACGGACCCTTAGCACCCTAAAGGGATCCACCTTTCTTTTTTTGTATAAGATCTATTTTGTTAAATAAGAGTTCTATTTTACATAAACTTTTATAACAGTGTTATATTATTTAATTGGATGATGCATGGTAGATAACCCAGTTGTCGTAAATAAGGTTGACACCACAGAGCTAAACTTTTCGGAATCTGTTCGCATACTTAAGGAGTCTCAAAATGCAGGGTATAAAAGTGAATACTTAGAAGGACGTGTATTTGTATATGCAATAACTTTAAATGATTTGATGTTAAACTCCAAATCGGCTTTGGTGATTTAGGCGATCGCATATGGAAAAGATATTTCTAGATTATGCATCGGGATGTCCAGTAGATAAGAGGATCATTCCGTCCACTGTGAAATATTATGCAGAGGATTATGGAAATCCTTCTTCATTACATTCGTTTGGATTAGAAGCAAAAAATGCTGTTGAAGAGGCAAGACAGAGTGTCGCGAATCTAATTAATGCCCAAAAGAAAGAGGAAATCATTTTTACAAGCGGTGCTACAGAGTCAAACAATCTAGCCTTATTAGGATACTCTCTAAGAAACAGGGGGAGCAGAAATAAAATCATAGTTTCTAAAATTGAACATATGAGCATAATAAATGTCGTCAAATACCTTTCAAAGTTGGATATGGAAGTAGTTTATGCACCTGTGGACAAAGATGGTAGGTTGATCATTGAAAAACTCGATGAACTCATTGACAATAACACACTTCTCGTATCAGTGGCTTACGCCAACGGTGAAATAGGAACAATTCAAGACATTGTTGGGATTGCAAGAATCGCCCACAGCAAAGGAGCCATACTTCATTCAGATGGCGTTCCCGCAGTTGGTAGAATGGATGTAGATGTAATAAGAGATGATGTTGACATGCTTACCATTTCCTCGAATGATATATATGGACCAAGAGGAATGGGGGGATTATATGTAAAATCTGGAACTAAACTTCAACCAATTATCCTAGGAGGTGGACAGGAGAGAGGGTTTAGATCTGGTACAGAGAACTTACCATCAATAGTTGGGTTTGAAAAAGCCGTGACTTTGCCCTAAAAGAATGGGAAATGGAAAGCTTGCGTGAAAAGGTTATCCGAGACAGTTTGATAAATGGAATTCTTTCAAACATCGAACAATCCTATCTTAATGGA
>CAVVXT010000019.1:0-608634 GCA_963752255.1 Nitrososphaeria archaeon
GTGGTTTTTCTTTAAGTGTATTCTCTATGGCTTGTTTAAGGCGGAAGAATTGCCATCCGACGTCTGGTACGGGCACGTTTAGCTGTTTGAGGATTTGGAGCAATGTAGAATATGGACTTCGGGTTCTGCCTGCGTTAACATAGGCTGTACCTACTGGCGAGTTAATCCTTTTTGAGTGGCTCTCGGTTTCTTTTAGTAAGTATTGAATGCAGGCTGTTTTGCCTGTTCCGGGAAGACCCCACACGAATAGGTTTCTTGCACGTCCCATCGTAAATATATCAGAGATGTTGGATGCCATAAGCGTTAGATCTTGCTCACGGCAAAGAGGTACGCCGTCCGGAGGGTCCGATTGTGAATCTAGAATAGTTGGGTCTAGAAGTATGCTACTCTTGATGTATTCAAACAGGGGCATGAGATATCACCGATAGAGACAGAGAGAGACGGAGGGGGGTCCATCCCGCACTTAACATATTCAGGAAGCAATAAAGAAATGCATAAGGAAAATGTTTATCCGACTGAGTTCAAGCTGCAGGAAAAGCTAATAGCTGTTTAAATGAAAACAATACGTAAACTGCTGAAGACTATTGCCCGTCTCCCGAAAATATTCATTCTAACAACGACTTACTTGACAGGAGTGTTTGACTGGAAAATGTTTTTACACAGCTAACGCATTCGTCTGTGTACAAGCCGGGGTGGCGGAGTGGTTAACGCGCCAGCCTCGAGAATTGTAGCAAAGAGGGCTAAGACCGAAAGGCAAGATAGCTGGTGGGCTTCGTGCTCGCAGGGGTTCGAATCCCTTCCCCGGCGCCAATTGGACCTTGGCGTTCTGCTCGGTTTTCAAACCAAAACGCTTTAGTTATCAACAGGCTTACTTTGAAGGCATGATCACTGTAAGACGCCCTTTGTATCTTACGCGTTTTAAAAAGCATGTTTCAGACGCTCGAAATCACCTTCTGGGGGCTGATTATGTTCAGGCATCAGAAGAAGTTTGGGGAGCGCTATCTTCGTTAGTAAATGCTTGGTCAATTGTTGAAGTTGCGTCGGTTGCAGCAAAGAAAGAAAAATTTGCAGACCTTTTTCAACTGTTATTAAAGGAAGATTCCAATCTAAAACATTTATTGCTTGAGTCGCACTTTGATAATCCACTGCATTTTGCTTCGAAAACAGAAGGCTTACATCTTTACTTTTTGGGGAAAACGGATTACCCAGAAGACTTCATAAAATCCACGTTAGAAGACACTTTAAGAGTGCTTGAAGAAGTTGAGAAAGTACTGGTTAAGTAGTTTAAGTAATTGGACAAATCGCTTGCTATTCCACTCAGCCCAAAGTAATTTGATACAGTTGTAAATTCGCAATGTTCAGCCGGTACCCCTTTTTGAGACAGGTTAAGCTTAATTCTGGAAAACAATGTAAGAATGTTCCGTATTAAATCAAAATCTCCCGCTAGCAACTTGCTATCTTGATTAACTTGTGACAGAAGCCCATCAAAGGTTAACAATGAATCGAGAATTTTGAAATAAAGGTCGTTATCTATAAGATCACGTTCTTTCAGCTTTGCGATTATTTGAGGAATTTGGGCTTTATCGGCTAACGATGAGTCAATAGAACTTGCAACATGTTCGAGGCTATCGAATAGTTGCCTGTCAACGGAGTTTATGGTGGTTACATACTGCCCACCGCCAAAAGTGCTCATGGTTCTTTGAACATTGATATTTGGAAAGGCTAAAACTGCGCTTTCCGTGGTTGCAAACGATTTAATGACAAAAATATTCTGTGCAAGGCAATGAATGTCTTTGGCGTTTTCTCGTTGAGAAATATTGCAAAATAAAAAAGGCGGACCAGTCGACATAAATATTATTCGCCTTAAACAGCACGTTTCCAACTTACTATGGGCGACCAATTAACAACATACGCAGGCTCATTAAGTTCATTTCTGTAATTCAAATTTACGGCAGCCATTGAAGGTATTGCTTTTAGTGTAACCAAGAAGGCTCCTTTTGTTGTTTCAACTTTAGTCTCTGAGGAGGCAGGAGTAAATTTAACTATATCAACAATTTGCCATCCATCGGTCGGTTGTTCACCTGCCTGGAAAAGAGGTTTGTCCTTTACCATTTCAGATGCTTTCGCCCCGATTTTTGTTATGGCAATACCTCCAGCATGCTTCACAAGGATGTTTACTCCTCCAAATACAGAGAAGCCGCCCTCACGAGCGTCTATAATGCTTACAGCCACTTTTAAAACCGAGCCATCTACTAATTCTACCGAACCGTCAATACTATTGCAGGTCAACGTAACCACCTTATCAATAAATGCATTCAAAAACTATTAAAAACTTTGTCTGTTCAACAACTTAAGTACTGACAGAATGTATTTTTCTATAGAATTTTATTGTCTACTAACCATTTTCCCGGTTCCAACAATTAAACTATAAGAATTATGTCTTTTTATGTAGACGATCTTGCGGTGCTGTCAAGGCTTGAAAACTTGTTATTGGTAATTGAAGCCCCCTCAGTTGGCATTGCCTACTTCAAGTTTCCTTGGTAAGCCTTCAAGAGAAAAAAGTTTGGGCAGAATGGAAGGCACATTTCGACAGTTAGCAGTATTGTTCAACAGTCTTAAAATCTCGGAGTCAGAAGCCTAAAACTTATATAATGAGAGTTAATAGATGAGATAATGGTGAAAAAATGACTCTCTCTTTGGAAACAAAATTAATTGGAAGCGCCGCAGTCTACGCCGTTGCGGTTTTATTGTTGTATGGGCTGGTCATAGCTAACAGCATCCTGCCTAGCGTCTTCGTTGTAACCGCTGTTGCCTCCTTAGCTGTCTTGATGGGATTATGCTACACATTTTACAGGACCGCTAAAACACCAACGCCTAATGTTCTATCTGTAAGCAAGATTAGAAAGTTATGAGGCTTTCCTGAACAACAATCAGGGGGTCACTTACAACATCAATACTTTTTTGCGAACAAACGCGCATTTTTTCATATTTTCAATAACCTGAATGTGGGTTAATTTTATATCTTGAATAGATTTTATTTTGGTTATAGGTGGGATTCAAGATGGAAAAGATTGCTGAGGGCATCAGTGACTTTGGCGATTTTAAGGCGATTCTGTTTAGGACATCTGACGGCCGCCATTTCGTAAAATTTGAGCCTTCCTGTACGAAAGAAAATCCCCATGTTGAATGGCTCAGCGGCTACGAGTATTTAGAGTGGCTCAGATGCTGGGGCAAATGTGCTGCAACATAAAAAAGTTGAGGAGAGAAAACTAGCTCGAAAAAACCGAACGGAAAAGAAGCCCCAATCGGGGGGTTATTACTCGTTCATATAGGTTATGTCGTCCCACGGGTGCCTGTAGAGTCCCTGTTTTAGCCGTTTTTGGTCCAAGAAGTGCCCGATCAAGCCGATTGTTCTGCCCAGCACGAATAAGCCGTTGAGTGCGCCCATCTTGACGTACTCGTCAGATTCTTCTTTGGGCATCTCGTTGCGTAGCATGTCGACAAAGCATATTCCGATGCATCCGTCAACGTTCAGGATCAGGTTGTCTTTTTTGGCTGTCGTGAGTTTCTCAACTTCCAGAGCGTAATCTAGTAGCGGTGTAGCCTTGAAGTGTTTTTTTGCGTAGTTCTTCATGATGGTGACGCGCATGTCAGGGTTATTTACGCTTTTGATGAGGTGTCCGATGCCTTGGATGTTTTCGCCTTTCAGCTTCATTTCTTCGACGAATTGGACTGGTGATAACCCGCGGTCGTATGCGTCGGAGAAGCTTTGAGCCGCCCCGTCGATGGCGCCGCCGAACCGTGGGCCTATTGTTAGCATGCCGCTTGCAACTGAAGACATCAGGTCTTTGCCTGCTCTGGTAGCGACTATGGTGTTGTGGGCACCTGAAACTGCGGGTCCATGGTCTGCTGTAACCATAAGGGACATCTCGATGAATTTCGTTGAGTAGTCTGGCAGCAGGCGTTTGAACCACAGGATGCTGAGTACCCCGCCTATTCCTATGTTCTGCTTAAAGACTTCGGAGATAGGCATCTTTCCATACAGCAGTTCTTCGCCACGGTCGTCGCTTATAGTGCAAATGAAGTTCGAGGGTTTGCGGATTAAGCCTTCTTTGAGAGCTTTGGCGTAGTCCATCGGAATCTTCGGCACAGGGGGCTCAGGTTTCAGCTTGATGACGCCTTGTTCCACCAGACTCAGGTAAGTTTCCCTTATGTTCTGGTCGTAATCATCATAGGAGTTGGGAACGATGGCGCCTGCATTCATTAGCGCCGCGTTTTTTGCATCCGCGGTTTCCAAGTCACATCCTGCTTTGGCGCCTGCGTGTCCGAACTGGACTTCGGTCTTGAATGCTTTGCTGCAGGTCCCTGTAACCCAAATTACGAGGGGTTTAGTTATCTTCTTGTTCTTCAATGCTTCGGCGATTTCGTATTCAGCGATGCCGCCTACCTCGCCTAAGCAGACGAGCATTTTGACCTCAGGGATGCCTTCGAATCTGAGAAGATGATCAAGAAGGGTCGAACCAGGGTAAGTGTCTCCGCCGATAGCGATTCCTTCATACAAGCCGTCGGTATTCCGCGCAATGATGTTGTAGGCTTCGTTACTTAACCCACCTGATTTGGAAACGAACCCCACTGAGCCCGGCCTGTGAAGCTTAGACTCAATGATGTTTTCAATCGTGCCGCCGGCGTTTCCGATTTTGAAGCAGCCAGCTTTGATTCCTCCGACGGTTGCGGGACCAATGATTACTTTTCCGAGGGCTTTCGCTTTGGCGGTCAACATCTTTGTTTTGCGCTCGGGAACGCCCTCTGCAATAATGATTATGGTGCGTAACTGCTGTAGGGCGAGGGCTTCTTCAGTTGAGGACGCCGCTGACCTGAACGAAGCAAAGTTCACCATTACGTCGACGTTGGGATGCATCTGCGCAGCTTTCTCGAGGGTTTTGTACATGGGAATGAGGATTTCGTGTGTGCCGAAGAAGAATTTGGCGTAGCTGTCTGACCCGGTTGGGTTGATTATTGCTGCCACCGAAGGGGTCTGTCGTCCAGCAGCGTAGTCGAAGTCAAGCATCCTCTGGGTTGCTGCGACCTGGTTGTTGTAGATAAATGATTGAGTGTTCCTGTCGAAGAGTTCGTTGGAATTGGTTTTTTTAGCTGGATCCATCTTCGGCATTTACTTCGCTCCTTTTAGCGCCATAGACACAATTCTTGTCATGTGGGTTTCTGGTCCATACACCTCGATGGGTACGCCAAGCATCTCGCCCAACGCCCTCATCTGGCAAAGCCCTTCCTTATAATTGGGTCCGCCTCTTCGCACGTAGATCTTCACGTTATTTTCCTTAAGGTCCTTCTTGAACTCTTTGAGAGCACGTATTATGCCTTTGAAGGTGGCCGCCACGTCGGTGAAGTTGGCTATTCCTCCACCAATAAGCAGGAACTTTCCTTGCGGATGCGGTTTTCTCGTCATTAACTCAAGGATTGTCTTCGCGTAGAGATATGTGAATTCTTCGCTTGGATCACCAGAGTATTCGCCGTAATTAGCCAGTTCGCTCATGAAACCAAAGTCTGTGATGGTGTCGGCGTAAATGACTGAGGCGCCGCCGCCTGCAACCATAGTCCAAACTCGTCCATAAGGGTTGAGAACCGTCAACTTCAGCGAAGCGCCAGTTTTAGAGTCTAAGTCTTCGATGAAAGCTTCTTCCTTGCTTGAAACTCTGCCGAACGGCGCTGGAAACTCGATAATGCCCCATTTTGAGCCGCTCTCAAACTCAGCGGTGCTGTCCAACTTTGCTGCAAGGTCAAGGGGAATAATCGAATCTTTTGTGACTACGAGCGGGTTTATTTCCAAATAGGTGAAGTTTAGGTCAGCGTAAAACTTGAACAATGCTTCGATGAAGCCTGCAAGATTGCTTTTGCAGTTGGCGGGAATTTTTTCTAAGAGCTTTTTCTGTATTTCGGCTGAAGTAGGATAGTTGCCGATAGGTACTTCCAGTCGTAACGCCTTACTATCCACGTCGCCGACGTTTACTCCGCCTTCATGATAGAAGAGGATAGTATCGCCGCTTTTGTTGGAGGTAATGGCAAGGTAGCATTCGTCTGAGTCTTTGTGGGGTGTCATTGGTTCGATGATGAATTGGGTCAGTTGCCCTACGGTTCCTTTCCCGAATGGTTTGCCTTCGGAGTCGAAGCTGCCGTAGATAGTTACGGGGTCTTTAGATTTTTCTTCGAGCCATGATTTGGCTTGGTTGAAGTTTGCATTGACGAGAATAAGCTTATTTTTTCCTCTGCGTTTTATCAACTGGTCAGGTTTGACCACTAATTTTTCAGTATTTAACCACCCGTACTGTTTGGGCAGCTTTGCTAAGTCCGTGTTGGGTCCTACACTGACGATTTTGTCCGAAACAGTGTATTTTCCAGCTGAGTATTCTTTTAGAAGACGTGCAAGCATACATTTGCCGTCAGCTTCTCGGATTGCCTTATGAGCCATCTATATCTCCCTTCATTGAAGAAGCTTCTTTAGTTTCTTCGCAACCTCAGCAATAAACTCCTCTGTGTAAACCTGATGGTTCTTCGCATCTGGCGTGACAACCTGCATCAAGTCGCCTGTCAAGACGCCGCTTTCAACCGTTTGCAAAGCAGCCGCCTCGAGTTTATTTGCGAATACAACGACTTCCGGCGTCTTATCTAGTTCGCCTCGTTTTCTTAAGCAGCCGCTCCAAGCGAAGATGAGCGCCATTGGGTTGCTTGATGTTTTTTCGCCTTTGAGGTACTTGTAGTAGTGTTTCTGCACGGTGCCGTGGGATGCTTCAAACTCGTAGAAACCATGCGGGCTGACAAGAACCGAGGTCATCATTGCTAGACTGCCGTAGGCTGAACCTAGCATGTCGCTCATGACGTCGCCGTCGTAGTTTTTACAAGCCCAAAGCAAACCGCCTTCGGACTTCATGATGCGCGCAACTGCGTCGTCGATTAAGGTGAAGAAGTAATCGAGCTCTGCCGCCTTGAATTTGGCTGCCCAGTTCTTCTGATATTCATCCTCGAAAATCTTGCGGAACTCGCCATCGTAAGTTTTGGAAATCGTGTCTTTGGCGCCGAACCACAGATGGATTTTCTGGTCGTAGGCGTAGGTGAAGCATGATTTGGCGAAGCTTTCGATGGATTTGTCGGTGTTGTGGATGCCTTGGATGACGCCTGGACCCTTAAAGTCTTGAATAGTGCCACGGAACAGCTCCTTGCCAGCTGCGTTTGTAAAGGTCAACTCGGCTTTCCCCGCTTCAGGAACCCGAAACTCAAGATTCTTGTAGACGTCGCCGTAGGCGTGCCTTCCAATGTGGATAGGTTTCTTCCAGCTTCTTACCGATGGAGGAATGTTCTTGACCAAGATCGGTGCGCGGAAAACCGTGCCGTCCAACGCAGCTCTAATTGTTCCGTTGGGACTGCTCCATTCTTTTTTGAGGTTATATTCTTTTACGCGTTCTTTGTTCGGGGTGATGGTGGCGCATTTGACGCCGACGCCGTATTTTTTTATGGCTTCTGCCGCTTCAAGCGTGATTTTATCGTCAGTCTCATCCCGCTTTTTGAGCTGAAGGTCATAATAGGCGAGTTCCATGTCTAAGTATGGCATGAGAAGCTGGTCTTTCACCATTTTCCACATTATCCGAGTCATTTCGTCTCCATCTATCTCGACGATCGGTGTCTTAACTTTTATTTTGTCCATTCCCTTGTCCTCCCTTCAACTCTGCTTGACCGTGTACGGAAGCAAGCCGCCCGCGAAAAGAATGTCCTTCTGCCTCTGAGAAAGATTGTAGGCAAGCTCAATCTCCAGTTTTTTGGTTTTATTCACCAGAATGATTGGTTGGCTATTTTGGAGTTTCATTTTGATATCGGGGATTTCGATTTCGTCGCCCTGGCTAAGTTTGTCGTAGTCACCCATGTTCTTGAATGACAGCGAGATTATGCCGAAATTCACAAGGTTAGCGGCGTGGATACGTTCCACCGATTTGGCGATGATCGCCTTGACGCCAAGGTACATTGGACAAAGCGCCGCGTGCTCCCTGCTGCTTCCTTGACCGTATGATTCGCCTGCAACGATGACCGTGTGAAGTCCTTTCTTCTTGGCTTCCATAGCGCGTTTCGGGAAGGCGGGGTCGATCGGTTCGAAAACGTATTCGGAGTATTTTAGTACGTTTGAGCGGTACTTGAGTCTGGCTCCCGCGGGCATTATGTGGTCCGTTGTGATTTTGTCGCCGACTTTAATCCCGATTACTCCTTTGATTTGCTCGGGCATTGGGTCGTTGGTGGGTGGTGCGCCGATGTTTGGTCCCCTTGCGATTTCTACGTTTTTGTCGGCATCTTTTGGGAAAATGAACATTGAATCGTCAACAAGGAATTTCGTTGGCATATCCACTTTTGGGTAAGCTATGCCTGCTTTTCTTGGGTCAGTGAATTTACCTGTGATTGCCGCTACGGCTGCAACTTCGGGGCTTACAAGGTAAACCTGCGCATCGGCTGTGCCGCTTCTGCCCTCGAAGTTCCTGTTACTCGTTCGCAGCGACGTGCCAGCCGACATTGGGCTCATGCTGTTACCTATACAGAATCCGCATGCCGCCTCAAGCAGCCTCGCGCCGGAGTCCAATAGGTCGCCGATGTAGCCGTCTCGCGCTGCCATCTGCAGAACTTGCCTTGAGCCTGGGGCGACACCGAAGGATACGTCAGGGTGGACTTTTTTGCCCTTCATGATTTTGGCAACGGTCGCGATTTCTTTGTAAGATGAGTTGGTGCAGGATCCAAGCATGACTTGGTCAACTTTTGTTTCTTTCATGTCGGCGACTTTGACGATGTTACCTGGGCTGTGAGGTGCCGCCGCAAGGGGCTCCAAAGTGGTGAGGTCGAGGTCAACGACTTTGTCGTATTCCGCGTCGTCGTCGGCCTTCAACTCAATCCAATCTGCCTCTCTGCCCTGCGCTTTGAGGAACTTTCTTGTTTCCTCGTCTGAGGGAAAAATCGACGTGGTTACGCCCATCTCTGCGCCCATGTTAGTAATTGTTGCCCTCTCAGGAACGGTTAGGCTGTTGACACCGGGTCCAGCATACTCCATGACGACACCGACGTTGCCTTTCACCGTGAAAATTTCCAGCATTTTGAGGACGACGTCTTTGGCGGTGACCCACGGCTTGAGTTTGCCAGTGAGGTTGATTTTGCAGACTTTTGGGCAAGTGAGGTAGAACTCGCCTCCGCCCATGGCCACTGCAACGTCTAATCCTCCGGCTCCGATGGCTATCATACCGATGCCTCCGCCGGTGGTGGTGTGGCTGTCAGAGCCAAGAAGGGTTTTTCCGGGTTTGCCAAAACGTTCCAGATGAACTTGATGACAGATCCCGTTTCCAGCTTTCGAGTAAATGATGCCGTATTTAGCTGCAACAGTCTGAAGGTACTTGTGGTCGTCGGCGTTTTCGAAGCCTACTTGAATGGTGTTGTGGTCAACATAGCTTACGGAAAGCTCGGTTTTCACTTGCTTTAAACCCATTGCTTCAAACTGCAGGTAAGCCATGGTTCCAGTGGCGTCTTGAGTGAGGGTTTGGTCGATTTTTATGCCTATCTCGTTTCCAGGTACATACTCGCCTACTACAAGGTGTTTTTCAAGTATTTTTCTAGTAAGGGATCTTCCCATAAATGTCTCCTCCTTTGGAAAGGTTTGTTTTTCTTTTGTGTATTTAAAGGTTGTCAATTTATGGGAGATTAACATTTCCCTATTTACTTAAACTGAATTTACCAGCAAAAATTGCGACTTAAATTAAATTAAGCTGCCCTTTTTTTACAATTCTGTATTATCTGAAGCCAAAATTGCAGCCGCGAGCAAGACATTAGTCACGGAGCAAAAACTAAATTCTCAGGATGCAATTATGTCACAAGTACTGGTGACTTTGATGAAAGTTTTGCTGAACGACGGGATGGATGAAGAAGGAATAAAACTCTTTGAAAACGCCGGAATCGAGACCGACAACAGTAAACTCGACCCAAAAGGTCTAGTTAAACAAATTGGCAAATTCGATGCTTTGGTAGTGCGGAGCGCGACCAAGGTGACACGAGAGGTTATTGAGTCGGGCATCAAAGGGAAATTGAAAGTCATCGGCAGAGCAGGAGTTGGAACAGACAACATTGACATCAATGCCGCGATTGAAAATGGGGTTATCGTGAAGTCGGCACCTTTTGGGAACACCAATGCCACTGCGGAATTGGCGCTTGCTTTGATGATGAGTGTTTCAAGAAGGGTTGCGCAGGGCCATTGTTCTTTGAAGAAAGGCGTTTGGAGAAAGAAATGTTTTGAAGGCACGGAGCTTTCCGGCAAAACCTTAGGGATCATCGGTTGTGGAAGAATCGGGCAGAAACTAAGCGAACTTACTGCCGGGTTTAACATGGAAACGATCGGGTACGACCCCGTCGCGAAAGTTAGTTCTAGAATAAAGCTTGTAACAAAAGAAGAAGTTCTTTCACAAGCTGATTACGTAAGCATACACGTTAACGGAAACGAAAACGTGATTGGAGAGAAGGAGTTGTGGCTGATGAAGCCGACAGCCTACTTAATCAACACTGCCCGCGGACGCAACGTAGATGGCAAAGCCCTGTACAACGCTCTTGAAAAGCGGCGGTATAGCCGGGGCAGCCCTGGATGTTTTCGAGGAGGAGCCCGACCCAGGAAGACTCCGAGTTCAGAAACGAGTTGCGAAAGCTGGACAACATTGTCTTTACGCCTCATCTAGGAGCATCCACCGTTGAGGCTCAGATGAAAACGTCAGTGGAAATGGCGACGGTCATCATGGATTACTTGCTGCGCGGGGATTTTTCAAACGCGGTGAACGTCGGCGAAAGCATCGAGTTCGAGGAAAAACCGTTCTATCCCCTGTTCGTTTATCATGTTGACAAACCAGGCATGTTCGCCAAAATCGACAAGGTGCTTGCCGACAACGGAGTAAACATCAGGGAGAATCCGTCTAGGCAAATCGGGGAAGGATGCGCCATCGCCATCTACCTCGTGCATCAGAGGGTCGGGCAAGACGTCATAGACGAATTAAACAGGCTCGAAGGCGTCATCAGAGCCCAAAGCTAAAGAAAAAGCTTCAGAAATCAGCTCAGATTCACCTCTGCCTGACCGCTGCAACGCGTTCAAAGCTCATGTTCTTGTTGTTGCTGCTGAGATACCCACAAAGAAATATTAGCCCTTATGAGAGTTTTTTCT
This sequence comes from Nitrososphaeria archaeon, assembly GCA_963752255.1. Classification (GTDB taxonomy): domain Archaea; phylum Thermoproteota; class Nitrososphaeria; order JACIWG01; family JACIWG01; genus JBEKIG01. The sequence continues at coordinate 11,234 of CAVVXT010000019.1, forward strand.
TGTGGCAAAAGCCAGAGCGTTTTCTTTTTTGAATTTTTTGTTGGTAGATTTGCTGGCTTGCTGACGTGAACGATCCTTGAATCAGATTAAAATTGCGGTTAAGCAAGGTTTCGATACTGTGGATTCAATCATATTTGAAGCAGCCTTAACCTGTACACGATCGAAACCCAAAACAAACAGAAAGAATACATTCGCTGAACGGCAATTTTAGGCTGTTATAAATTGTTACAAAAGAAAAGTCGTAGCGATTCTTTCAAGTTGAATTAAGAATCTGCGCTGAAACTTTTTTCTCGAATCACTAAATGTATATAAGTTGCATGGATTCCTTTGCTAATTAATTTCAGCGTTCCACACATAGCAGAGATCACAAATAGCAGTCACACTAGCGAATTATCACAACCACGGGATTGTTTTCCCTTGGAAAAATTCTTTCCAGAGAAATGGGTGTAAGAAAAGTGGGATGGAATTCAGAGCAAGAGAATAATGCAATTTGGATAAGCAGAGAGTTTTCAAAATGCAGCGGCTGCCGCAAATGCGAAATCGCCTGCTCTCTTCAAAAAGAAAACAAAATTTGGCCTGAAGCCTCAAGAGTTCGCGTTTTCATGCTGGTTCCAGGCGCCGAGTTCCCTCATCTTTGCACTCAATGCGAAGATTACCCATGCGTTGAAGCCTGCCCGTTTAAAGCTCTTGGCGTGAACAAGGATACCAGCGCCGTCACGGTTAACGCTGACAAATGCACGGGCTGCGGAAAATGCATCGATGCTTGCCCAGGAAAAGTCCCGCATATTCATCCTAAAACCAAGAAGATTTTGATTTGCGACCTATGCGGCGGCGACCCAAAATGCGCTAAGGTTTGCCAAGAAGGTGGCTGGAACTGCCTAAAAGTGGTTAAACGGGGAGACCATGAGTTTAAGCTCTATTCCCGAACTCCAGAGGAAACCTCCAGAAACCTTGCAACAAAAATGTACGGTGAGAAAGCGGAGGAATTCATGTAATGCTGGGTTACGCTGGAAAATTCTTGGAAGTTGACCTTTCAAATTCAAGCTTCAAAAACACAACGCTTCCTGAAGAGTGGCTAAGGAATATATGGGTGGCAGAGCGCTTGCAGCCAAAATCTTAAGCGAAAGGCTGATTCACAAATGGGAAAAAGTGGATCCTTTAGGTCCTGAAAACCTGCTGTTTTTCATGACAGGCCCCTTCCAAGGTTACTTCCCAGGCGGCAGAACATGCGTAACAGGCAAGTCGCCTCAAAGCAACGGCATGGTTGGCTCCACGGTCGGCGGCGAATTCGCAGTTGAGCTTCGATGCGCAGGCTACGATGGCATAATCGTTTCAGGCAAAGCTGAGAAGCCAGTTTACCTGTTCATTAAAGACTCAGATGTTGAGCTCAGGGACGCTAGCGGCGTTTGGGGCAAAGACTGCAAACAAACAGACGCGTTGCTGAACCGTGAATGCCGACAGCTGCTTGCTGAACGTTATCCCCATGTCGGCGTTTGGAAGCAGCCCGCTAAACTCTACATTGGACCAGCAGGAGAACACAAGGTTAGGCCGTCAGCTGTCATCGCCAAATGGACTCATGCGGCAGGGTACGGCGGCTACGGCGCAGTTATGGGTTCAAAAAACCTCAAGGCGGTCGCGGTTAAGGGTACTGGTCCGCTTGCCTGAAGTGGCTGATATGGAGAAGGTCAAGCAGATGATTGATGACGTCTGCAGAGGCTGCTACGGTAACATGATGTGGCGCAGGTACGGAACAGGAGGAGGAGGCTACAGCTTCGGGGCAGACACCAGTTCCGAGCCCGTTCGCAACTGGCAGGAAGAGTGGCATGACCAAAGAAGCTACGGCGTCGACCAGTTTGAGAATAGGGTTTGGGTGAAACCGGCTTGGAGCGACTTCGGTTGCCCGACGAACTGCCTCAAAATCAGCTGCATACGCGCAGGCAAATACAAAGGCGCCATAAGCGACAACCCCGACTATGAACTGCAGGCTTTTCTAGGTCCCAACTTGGGCTTGTTCACTCCCGAAGAAAACGTGTACCTGTCTTCGCTCATCGAGGACTTAGGATTCTGCGGCATCCAAGGCGGCAGCGTATTGGGCTTCGCAGCTGAACTTTTCCAAAGAGGCATCCTAACCAAAGAAGACCTGGACGGCCTCGAGTTGAAATGGGGCGACGCAGACGCTTTCGCCGCTTTGGCAAAGAAAATCGCGAACAGGGAAGGCATAGGCGACATTTTGGCTGAAGGAACATACCGAGCGGCAATAAAGCTTGGAAAAATGAAGGGCAAAAACCTCTTACCTTACGCGGTAACGGGCAAGGGCATCAGCATCGGCGCCCATGGAATCCGAAGCGGCAGAGACTTTTCACGTGAAATAGGTTACGCATGCAGCGTGCAGGGCGGCGACCACTCGTCCATGACTGACTTGCCCATTGACGGATGGGGCAGCGAGATTTGGACGATATTTAACGATTCAGCGGTAATGTGCATTTTCACCTCGTTCAGCCTAACGCCGACGTTCCGATACGAATTCTACACCGCCCTCACTGGACAAACCTTGACCCGCAAAGGGTGGCTTAACGGCGGCGGCATGAAAACACTGCAGATACAGCGGGCTCTTCTGCTTCTCGGCGGACCAGACTTGACGTGGAACCCCAAAGTTGACGATGACAACCCGGAGAGGTTCTATGAGCCGTTGCCGACTGGACCATGCAAGGGACAAGCCGCAGACAGGGCAAGCGTGAAGGAGAAAGTGACGCAATACTATGGGCAGGCAGGATGGGACCAAAACGGCGTACCAACGTCGGAGACACTAACTAAGCTCAAACTGGAACATGTTGACGAAAGTTTGGGCAATGGCGCATTTAGCCCATGAAAACCCGGTTGATAAACGGGTTGCTATCGCACAAAGTGTAGTTATCCACACTAGTGCAGCTATCTGTACATAACCGCTGATCGTGGAAAAAAGCTGGGCTTGGCTGTCTATCTTGGCTGCGGCGATCGTCATTTCTGTCGGAGTCCCTCCAAGGTATTCAAGAGAGTAGTAAAGTTTTGGTAACGTTGATAGGACAACAATTGTGTTTACTAGATACATTACAATAAAGATGATAAGAGAGAATCCAACTGAAATAAATATTGGTTTCCAAAGTGTTTTTGCTCCAATAGATTTAACGACTAAGAAGATTATACCTGCTATTAGAAACCATCTAAAAATAAATTCCAGTAAGCCAGATAGTGAATAACTTAACAGATAGCCTGAGGCGTCTGTGTTAAGGGGGGCTTGAAAAACACCGCGAAAATATAGGCCGTCAAAGAGTATTGTGATGTTTGAATTTTCAGACCAACTAAACTCTAGCTTCATTCCTGTGATTCTAGTCCAGTCCACGCTGTTGTTCACCCAACCTTCCGTCGCAAGAGGAATCGTCAGGTTGTTCCAGACGCCTGCCTTACTATTTGAAAGGGTTTCAGTTAGGTTGTAAAAGAAATAATCTGAGTTATTCCCCGAGAACAGGTAGATGGACGCGTTTGAAGGAGCGTTTTTTGGGCTTATAATCTTCATCCTTAAAGACATGTTTCGATAACCATCAGTAGCTGAGCAATTTACAAGTCCTATATCAATCAGCTTCATGAAAATTTGAGAACTGTTAGGCATTGAGAACGCGATACTTCTGTTACCATAGTAGCTGCCATTTATAAAATCATTAAAGTCCTCTTTGATCGTTGCTCCTGGTGTGGAGGTCCACAAGGTCGCGTTTTCGGTCCAGACATCAAACTGCCCGATTGATGGATCAGCATTCGGAAGAGTGTGTTCAAGGTAGCTTCTTGATAGGATGGCGGAACCGTACGCGGTGTTTGCAGCCACGAAAAGGACCATTATCAGGATTGGCCCAATGTACTTGGGCTCTTCAATTATCTCCTTAAATGCCCTTTGAGGTGCATAAAATATTTCAAGAATCTGATGAATTGTCGCATTCTTCCGCGGCTTATGAGGTTCTTCCGTTACAGTACTATTGCTCATGTTCTCTATACATCCCCCACATAATAAGTTTTAAACACCCTCAGCTTGATATACAATATATTCTAATATGGAACTTTAAGATTGGTATTTAACTGTTAGTTTATAAGCTCTTAAAGAGAAATCATAATACAAAATCTACTTTATTTTAACAAATCCTCAATCAAAATCTTATACCTTTAATTTAAATAACAAATATAACATGTTCTAAATACGGAAAAGTATGGGGTTAGTATCTTAGCGGTTGCAATAATCTGGGCCGCTGTGATATTTGCTTCAGTATCTATTCTTAGTGACACCATTTATTTTTCTCAGATGTTCATCATCGTTGGAGGTGGAGTGGCTAGTAGTCTTATTGTGTTAGCTGGAGCAAGACCTAAAAGGGGCACAGAAAAGTAACCTCATTAATGTATTGTGTCTTCTGACAGAAAAATAAAGGGGGGACTGGAGTCAATTCTAGGCTTTAGAAGAAAGGATCCCATTTTTGCTAACTTGAAGTTTTTGTCACATCGAAAAGATCAAGTGCATCTTTACTTGCAACTTCATCTGCTAAATGTTCAAGTTCGTTCCAGTGTCTGTTATAGTACTCTTGCAACTGTTCTGTTTTCAATGACATCCTCAGCTTTTGTGATCCATTAAAAAAAGTGAAAGAAAGCCCTTCTCCTTCCTCAACAAGAATATCACATTTCAAACACGCCTTAACCCCATCTAATGCACAAAGGTAAGGTTTTCTCACTATAGTTTGTGCAACACATTTCGAGACGTCTCCTAATACAGATTTAGCATACAAGCACGCTTTCATCCCTAAGCATTAGGGATGGGCCATAATGTCTGTGTAAAGTTACGGCTTTCTTAATATATTCTTTTTCAGAATCCATAACTCTTTCTTACTCCTGTTCTCTCAAGTGCCGCTAGCAAAGGATAGGATATTATCAGGCTAAGGGCACCGCCAATAGTATGAAGAGGTGCCCAGAATATTAACGATAATTGAAAAGATCCGCTTGTAAGTATTAATCCTATTATGAACCCTGCTATATAAAAAGAAAGTATAGCTGATAGGGAAACAGCCAAGATATTACTTATTTTAAAAGTAACTTTATGATTAACAATGAATAACAATAGGTCAAAGATAAAAGCAGCTATCGCAAAACCGACAACAAAGAACAAACTTGAATTTAGGAAAAGAACGATAAGAGTACTGATAATGCCGACACCTGTTGCAGCCCCAAATCTTCCCACTATCCAAACGGATAGTACGATTGGAAAGAAGACTATAAGGTCATGACCAAATGGTAGTCCCCCTATTATTTGGAATGTTATGGGTGCAACAAATACCTGCAAGGTTCCAGAAAATGCACTCAGCAGGCTTACAAGCGCGATAAATTTTGTTTTCGCCATTGCGAGACTCACCTACCCTATTACTGTTGGCATAAATTTACGTTATATAATAAATTCTCAATGTAAGACACAATTTCTGCGAAGCATTATCGGACGAAACAAAGATAAAAGAATTTAAATCTTTGGACAGACTTAACTTTACGGTACCTAAGGGCCCTTGCGCTTAGTTTTCCTGATTTCCTCGTTTTCCTAGCGTTTTCTATTTGCCTCTGCATAGGCAACAGCACAGGTTTCGGAACAAAACTTAAGTGTTTTATTTCCTATCTTCTTTTCCACAGCCTTCCCATAGACTAAAACATTTTCTTTGCACTCTGGGCATTCTTCTGGGGATATCTTCTTGTCACCCTCTTTTTTTGGAGACATATTTTTCAACTTAGATAAGGCAAGTGTAAGATAGATATTTAAATATTTCTCGGATTTTTTTAAGTGGAATAAACATTCATATTTTTAAATGCTTGCTCCGGATCGCTTCTGGAGCCTGTTATGTAATTTTTAGCCATCGCTATTGCTATTTCGTATTCATTATTTTCTAGTCCCTTTGCTACAGCTTCAGCCACTTCTGATGATGGAACATTCCATTCAGCTTTCTCTAACTCTTTCCCCTTTAATTCTGTGTCGAATACCGTTGGAGGTATTACCTCGAATACTCTTATCGGTGTTTCTTTAAGCTGATACCTTAATGTCATACTAAACGAGTGTATTGCTGCCTTTGTCGCACAATAAACTGGGAATCTTGCTAAAGGCACAAATCCTAGCCCAGATGATACATTAATAATTGCGGCATTCTTTTGTCTCAAAAAAATAGGTATAAAGTGTGCTGAAAGATATATCTGCGCTTTAAGGTTTATCTCAATCTCATCCTCACTCTTTAGCAGATCTTCTATACCTTTTCTAAAATCTATCGGTCTCTGTATTCCTGCGTTGTTTACTAACATGTTTACGTCCTTGAAATTAGAACTTACCCAATCATAAAGGGCTTTACGCTCGTCTTCCTTTGATATATCGCACTTCTTTATGTGGATTGATGGTAGCTTAGCCTTCGCTTCATTCAATTTGTACTCTCTTCTTCCACAGATAATGACTTCGTTACCCAGACCTACAAATTTTTGTCCTAGAGCCAAGCCTATTCCAGTTGCTCCGCCAGTTATAACTACTGTATTTCCATTGACTTTCATGATATTATTTAAAGAGAAGATATACACTTAAGTCTTTGTCTAATCCAAGGCCCTCAAAAAAGCTTTTTTTCCATCAAGTCCTAATAGGCTAATCGTAAAAAAAAATAATGACACAGTTATATGTAATTAACTAAAGGCTATGACCCCGACAGTAGATTTTTTTTATTTTTAGTAACGTTTTTTAGAGGCGTTGCACGAAATCCACGAGAGATCTCGACCAAAAATTGTTAACGTGACCTGTATCAGCAGTGTAATAAACGTATTTGATCTCTAATTCTTCTAGTTTTCCTTTAATCGATTCGTTTTGTTTTAGCAGAGGATCTTGTTTTCCACAGGAAACATAGATCAGTTTATACTGTTTAATCTGTTGTTTGACCTTGGATAATCTGTTTAGTAGTCTGTCGTCGATCATTCCTGAGCTGAACATCCCTGCAGCAGAGAACATATCAGGATGCGTAGTTATTATGTTGAAAGTTTGCCCGCCACCCATAGATAACCCCGCAATCGCCCTAGCTTCTTTTAGGACTCGATATCTCGACTCAACGAAGAGTACAACATCCTTGATAAAGTAGTTGGTATGCTCCTCCAGTGTTTTTCTCCTAGTCTCTTCGCTATCTAAAGACTTTGAAAAGGGGGCAATATCTATCAAAGTTCCTACGGTTCCCCTGTGGCCATCAGGCATGACCACTATCATTTCCTTTGTTTTTTTCTCAGATATCAGATTATCCATGATATTGTCTGCGTACACGCTGAAAATCCAGGTTAAAGAATCAGCTCTTGCACCATGAAGGAGGTAGAGTATCGGATACCTTTTAGTCGGTTTATATCCAGGTGGAAGATAGACCGAGCAGCCCTTTACCTGCTCAAATGTTCTGCTGTAAAATTTGTGAAGAACTATTTCTCCGTGCGCGATATCGCTGGAAAATTCCCATGGCATAGGTTCCTCGGCTGGGATATCAACCCTATTTATGCTACCTCCGAACGGGGTGAGCGAATTAACTCGACGGATTAGCGGGTTAAGGGGATCTAACGTCATTAGGCCGTCGACCCAAAATGAATACGCGTATCTGCCTGGCAGCATCGGAACTGACGTAATGGTCCATATATTTTTGGAGGTTTTTTTCATAGGTATGTGTCCTCCAAGCACTCCTTCAAGATTGGGTGTAGCACGCGTTGTCTCAAATACAAGCTCAGAGGTCACTTCGACAGCTTTTGCGTTTTCACTTTTAAGGTTTAATGTGACTGAATTATCTTTATTAACAATTGGAGACCTTAACTCCGCATTAGATTTATTCATGACTTTATCTTTTACAAAGGACTATATTAGAATTCCTCACTCTTGGGGATTTAAACAGGAAATAGAAAGCTGCCTTCTTTTGCTATCTAGTGGTTTAATACCTAAAAAGATATCGTAAGAGTATTAGAATATTTGTTATCCTAACTTTTTGACCTTATATTATATCTATTGGAGAAGTATATAGCTAAAAACCTCCTGATATCTTTTGACCTTTTTTTAAAAAATGTAGTCCCATATGATAATAAGTGTTCAAATCTGTTCACTATTGTCAGAACCAGAAAAGGGTTCTGTTAACTCTGCGGTTGATTGATGTTAGTGTTAACTTTCGGTTGATTTTTCATTATGTCGATTGTTGAAACATGAATTGAACGCTTATATAATAGTTAGGTAATGATATTTTCATGCCAAAATATACAACGGTTACAGGGATTCTAAAGGAATTTGATAGTGATAATATGACTTTATCATTATGGGATAAAGAGGAGAATAATGAAATACATTATGACTTGCTTCCAGAAATTAAGGTGCAAGGTTGGGAAAAGAAAATTGCAAGTTTATTGAATCAAGAAGTGACTCTCAAACTGAATGACGGGAAAGTATTTGATGTAGTATATAGTTGATTGAAGTAGTATTGCCGATTAGACATTTTTTGCAGCGTTCTGGATTATTGTTATCCACTTATTTTCTCCTTTAACTTCTATTCCACATTTGTCGGCTGGTGTCTTACCACCTAAGCCTTCGTGTGGTCTTAGATAGTTATGGTATATCTGATAGCCTTTAGAGAATAGGTGTATCTGTTTTCTTTATTCCTCTCATAACCTTCTCTCTGTCTCTAACCTCTCCATTCATCCTCTCCATTCATCCTCTCCATCTTATTGTTGTGGATTTCTCCACTTAATTGGATGTCTCTTATATGTTCTGTTCTCGGCTTATAGTTAGTGTAGAACTCTTTCTTATATGCGTCATGATATGCTGGAAGCCCATCAGTTATTAGAGTTAAAGGCTTCTTCCCCGTTGCTTCCTTGCCTTTTCTGAATATGTTTCTTGCGTCATGCTTGTATTTGGTGTCCGCTACCTCTTGAGCTATCCAAAAGCGTGTTTCATCATCCATTAAGGCAAAAAGATATTTCATATTTCCTTTAACCTTGATCCATAGTTCATCTGCTCTCCAAGTTTCACCAACGTTGGGCTTCATCTGATCAAGGTATCTCTCCATTAGTTGAACATATTTTCTTATCCACTTGTAGATAGCTACATGGGAAACTATAACGCCCTGCAACCTTAGAAACTTCTGAACGCTTCTTAAAGATTCTCCCGTGAAATATAACTGCATGGCTGAAGTTATCGTTTGAGGGTTATGTTTCATCTTCTCAAAACCTATGTTAATGCTAAAAGTTTTCTGACAATCAGCACAAAGGAAACGCTGAATTTCTATATTTTTATTATATCTTACACCAAACTTCTTAATGTTAGGGGAATGGCAGAATAAACATTCTGAAACATTTATTGGTTCAATTACAATATTTTCTTTTACTCTCTCCCTTATCTTAATGCTAAATTCTACTGCCCAGATGTGCTTACACTTAACACCACGGAATTTGTAGTCAGGGCAATTGCAAATCCATCCTGATTCGGTTGCTCTTATGTCATATTCTAAATCTCCAGATTGAGAATGAACTTTGTATGCCAAATCATCCATTCGCTTTATTTGGTTTTCTTTCTGGGCTATCATGTTTCCTCTTTCTTCTCTGAAATCTTGACCTTGCATCTTAATCCCCTACATGTAGTATTGTAGTATTATTATATAAAGTTTTACTACAAATATAGTTCATCAGTAAAACTTTAAATAATACAAAAACTATCCTAAAGCAAGAAATATGGCGAAAGAGAAAGAAGTTGTTACGAGCTTTCGAGTAAACGAGGAACTTTGGAGACAGGCAAGATCATACGCTGTGCTACATGGCATAAGCATCAAGCAACTAATAGAGTTCTTACTAAAAAAGGAGCTACGAGAGAACAGTATCCTAAAAATCCAAAATCTGAAAATCCAAAAGGAGGCTAATTTAGCATGAAAGCAACATTAGAATTTAGAAACATCGATGTTGATAGCCTTGTTCCAAACCCCCTTCAGCCAAGAGAATCCTTCAACAAAGAGAGCCTAAGAGAACTTGCTAACTCGCTTATCTCAAGAGGAGAAATCCAGCCCATAGTGGTAAGAAAGCATAAGAACGGATACCAGATAATCGCAGGAGAAAGAAGGTGGCGTGCTGCAAAGTTAGCTGGATTAAAGACTGTCCCCGTGCTCATTAAAGATACGGCTGAAGAAGATGTCTTACTCGAATCGTTAATTGAAAACCTTCACCGCTTAGACTTGACCTCTACCGAGAGAGGAAATGCTGTATATGAACTTTGGAAGAGCAAAAGATGGAAGACTTATGCTGAACTGAGTAATGCATTGGGAAAAAATGAAGGTTGGGTTCAATCACATATTGCGGCAGCAGAAATACGCAAGAAGGAAAAACTTGCTGCAAGTTTTTCCACGAGAACAATAACTGATACGGCGACTTTGGAACCTGAAGAAAGAAAACAAATCCTCGCTAAGGTTGAAAAAGAAGAGATAAGAGCAGAACAAGTCAGAGATTATGCACGTGCTGTAAAAGAGGCACCCCCAACCGTTGTGGAGGCTCTATTGAAACCGAAGTCGAGGATAACTCCCATAGTTGCCAAGAGCATTTCTCAGCTATCAGAGGAGAAGCAACCTGAAGCCATAGAAGAGGTAGAAAGCCTTAGGCTTACCCCCGAAGAAGCCATAGCTCATGTTGAATTAATGAAGCAAGAGATTCCCTTACCCCCACCTGAAGAGATTGAAAAAATTCGTGGGAGATATGAAGAGCTACAAAAAGAGTTCAAAGCAAAATTAGATACACCTGAAGCAAAAGAAAGGGGTGAGAATTTTAAGACTTGGACAGCACATATAGCAGTTATGGGGTTACATGAATCCTTATCCTGCCCGATCTGCAAATCCAAGCAACTTGGTTGGTTATGCCACAACTTGCCAATTGATGAAGCATTGAAGGTTTCTGAGGAGAAATACAAGAAAGCAACAAAAATGAGAGAGGATGTTACATGATAATCAAGCCTTATCCTGCGAGTTGGTATAGAAGGCTTGATTTCCTGTCCTTTATGGTTACAGATAGCAGCTGGAGAAGGCGAACTCGAAGTTTCATATTGCCATACATCCGTCTCAGTTAAAGCTTCAACTATTCAAGGTATGCCAAGAGGAGCAAAAGAAACGGAGTTTGGAACTCTAAAAGTAAACCCTATGTTCAGAGATAAAATTGATTATGAAATGGGGAAGGAAAACACAACTGAATCAACTGCTCCTCCCATTTCCCAGAAAGAAATATTGGAAGATATTTTCAACAATCTTGGTGACGTCACACGTATTGGTAACGTTCCTGATGTAGTAATAAAAAGTAGAAGTGTAGTTGAAAAGATTCCGAAAAAATTAGAGGAATTTAAGATGTTCCAAGGTTCAGAGAATGTATTCTATCACCAAAAAAGTTATGGCAATTTTGTGCGTAAACTGAGGAGAGCTTCAGGTATATCCATTCTTGCTAACCCATATAGGTTTATGCAGAGTGATCTTTTAGCACATGGAATATTATCTTCACCATTTGAACCTGTCATGGGAAAAATACGAAGTACCCTGAAGACTGAGTACCTATACCTTGATGCAACTGGATACAATGAGTTAGGAGATACAGGGATCTTGACTGCTGAGCAAGAACTGGTTGCGAATAAGTGGTGGACTGACATCGGAAAGCCGACTGCATTCCAGATAAATTATGACAGCTCTGGAACACAAGGACAAATTTATAGGCTTCTAAGAAGAAAATGTCTTGTTGGAGTGTAATAGGAGAATGATAAAGATAAAACACATGCACTATCAAATGTGCCACGTGCATTGTCAAGTCATTCTAAAAATATAGAAGTGAATTAAAATGGAAAATCAAGAAAGCAAAACGAAATCAGAAACAGAGACTAATACTTCATCAGAAATGAAGCGACAAAGGGGAGGTAGGTCGGCTGTTCCTTTTCCAAGAAATTCGTTGAAGGAAACACTAAACGTCTCCGAAAAAATTTGGGAGAAAAATACTGGTAAGCCGTTTGATCCTATTCTTTTAGCTAAAGAGCTCAACACAACACTTAGAAGCAGTTCATTTGTAACACTTTTAACATCTTCAGAAAGGTATGGTTTGACAGTTGGAGGTGTTTTCGCCAAAACAATATCAATGACAGAACTTGCAAAAGAAATAGTAGCACCTATTGATGAAGCTACTATCAATCCAAGTTTAAGGAAAGCACTTTTAATCCCAAAAGTTTTCGAGCAGTTCTATAATAAATATGATCGGAAGAATATTCCAAGAGAAGAAATGGTTAAAACTGTTTTGGAAAGAGAGTTTGGTGTTCCAAGAACTGATACAGATGCTTGCTATAAAATTCTTATGCAAAATATTAAGGATTATAATCTTACTGTAACTTCTGGAGACTCTATAATATTGTATTTGGATAATCTTGCCAAAATCATGCAACCTTCAGGTGGAGAAGAAAAAGCACCACCACAAACAGAAGTTGGAAAAGGAGAAGGTGTAGAAGAACAACCTCAACCTTCGTCTCCAATATTGAAGATGCCACGTGTCTTCTTATCCCATAGTAAGAATAAAACTATACTGAGTCAAATAAAGGAAATGCTTGCCTTCGGGAACTTTCAATATGAAATAGCAGAAGAAAGAGAAACAGTGGCAATACCTATTTCAGAGAAGGTCTTTGGATTAATGGAAAAGTGCAACTGTTCGATAATAAACATTAGTGCTGATGAAGAAAAGAAAGAAGTAAATGGAACATACAGAATTAACGAGAATGTTTTGATAGAAATTGGGGCGGCTTATTTACATTATAAAAGACGAGTAATCCTTCTAATTGATAACCGTTTGAAAGACGAATTACCCAGCAACATTAAAGAATTAGCTGCAATATTCTATGAGGGAGACGAGTTGTCATGGAGTGCAGCAACAAAGCTTCAGAAGGCTCTTACCGAGTTCCGTACCACCCTTTAAATAATCAACCGAAAGTTAACACTAACATCAATCAACCGCAGAGTTAACAGAACCCAGAAAAGGAATACTTAAATATATCCTAATCACAAAATAATAATGAATACTTATGTCCAAAGAGAAAAAGGGAGCCCTTGCAGTTAAGAAGGCAAATAAGCCTGCGATTGCCGTTAAAAAACCTCAACCTAGTGAAATTCAAGAGTTCAACAAGTTGTTAGACACGTTTCGGAGTGAGTTAGTTTGGGATCCCTTCCGGGGATTTGAGTGGCCTATTGAATATGAACTCCCAACACGAATACCCTATGTTGATGTTATCGACTCTGATAATGAGTATGTTGTGAGAGCAGAGCTTCCAGGGTTGAAAAAGGAAAATGTTAAGATTGAGGTTGGGACGAACGAGTTGTCACTGACTGCCAAATCCGATGTTGAGAAGGAGGAGAAGGAAGGAAAAACCTATTTGCACAGGGAAAGAGCTTTCTCCACATTCCGCAGATATATAGGATTCCCCGAAAGCGTAGATATAGAAAAAGTATCAGCTAACATAGCTGAAGGTATCCTCGAAGTAAAACTTCCCAAACTCGAGCCCAAGCCTGAAACGAAAAGAAAAAGGATAACAATCCCATAAACCTTTTTTTAACCATCATTCGTATATGCCAGAATTGAGGTTTACGTTGTATTTAGTTAATAACTTAACTAATAGTATTTTCCAAGTCCGGGATTTATCTCTAAACGAATGTGCAAATGATGAAATATCAAGACCTAATTTGATTTAATTGAACATAAAGGAAAAAAACTTGTATTTACGAACTATGGGAGGAAAGAAACGAAGGGAGCATGGGAAGTCGACCACAGTAACCCTATGACAAAGGGTGAAAAAGAAAATGTTATAGAACTTGTTCCTTCATGTATAGAATGCAATCGTAATAAAAGTAAATATTCGTACCCGTTAATTTAGTTAGTAAAAGACCATTTCTTCTAAAATATTAGAATGGAGTTAAGAGTAATCCAAGCAAGGGACAAGATCTACAATAAATCGTATTTCACCCCCAAAGATTGAATGCATTGAAGTCTCTGATAGAACTGTAAAGGAAGTTAAAAGATTTGGAGCTGAATCTTCCAGAGGATATTAGGAATACTACATATGGAGGGATATAGAATAACCTGTACCTTGGGCTATACTTCGAATAATCAGACCACGAAAATAGTTCTTTCATAAAGGCTTAAATGAACTGATTTATTTGTATCTAATCATGTTTAAGGAAAAGTGTCCTCAGTGTGGACAAGGAGATCTTGTTGACGTTGAAAAAACGGAAAAAAGGAATGTCGAGGTAAGAAAATTTTCTTGTGGCCACAAAGTAATATCAGTAATCGCTGGTATAAGTTCTGAACTTGGAATTAAAAGTAGAACGGAACGAGGCCTTGAACATAGGAAAGAAATGGAAAGAGGAAGCAAGCGTTATCATAATAGTGGAAAGAGGAAGAAGGGCAAGGGGATTTAAGTGAAAAAAGTTTTAGGAAGTCTCTTTACTTTGAACAGACAGATTTTATCATCACCATCAGATGTAAAAACCTATGAAGTCTGGATAACAGGTGGTTATGCCAAACCGTTCACAGGAATAGAAGAAGAATGAAACTAAAATACTACTCAAGTTGCAATTATAAAATAGTATCAAAAATATAGAATTGGGAAACCTCTCTTTAATTTGTGGATGAGGGTTTCTTTATATGGTAGGACCACTGCTTATATTTGATAGCGATGCGTCTTATTGGATTTATTACTAACGCGGAAGGTTATCTGATTAGGAGCAGAGGCTATCAGAGTCGACTTAAATTTTAGGAACATCTAGCGAATCATAATTTTGGTCCACTATAGTCATGTAGGGCAAGGTGAAAGTTAGTAAGGCTTGATATCTTGCTGATCTTTCTTTAACTTATAATCACTTATTTTTCCTTTCATTGGAAACAAAATGAAGAACGGCTGTATAAGTTATTGTTAAAGTATTGGTAGCTAGGAGAAAGATGAAATTTACTAAATTTCGTTTTCTTTGGTTTATGTGCATGGAATACTTTATATGTAGAAATTTGTCCAAGTATCTGCAATGTCCAACATTGAGCTGAAGTCGAAACTGACGCTTTTTGATGTGACTAATCTCGTGGTGGGAGCAATAATAGGCGCTGACGTTTATGTGGCTTCTGCGTTTGGAGCACGTCTTTTGGGACCTTTTTCGTTGGTGGTTTGGGTTGTAGCCGGAATTATAGCTATTGTAATCGCGCTGTGTTTTGCCCAGTGTGCTGCATTACTTCCGAAAGTGGGTGGGCCTTATGCGTACGCGCATGCTGCGTGGGGAACTTTTGCCGGTTTTCTCGTGGGTTGGTCGCTTTGGCTTGCTGAGTGGCTGTCTTTGGCAGTTTTTCCGGTGGCGTTTACGCAATACTTGATGTTTTTTTTCCCCGGTCTCAACTTGATCTCTCAAGTTGTCGTTAAGGTGCTTTTCGTGACTTTTCTCATCGTCACTAATGTCGTTGGGATCAAGTCTGCGGGGAGAACAAATGATGTGCTCACCTTGGTCAAGCTTGTTCCACTGATCTTCTTCGCTGCAGTTGGCTTGTTGTATATTGCCTCAAATACTAGCATAGCTGCGTCGAATTTTTCGCCGTTTTCGCCACTTGGTTTCGGTGGTTTCGGGTCGGCGCTTGTCTTAATCTTTTGGGCTTATGCGGGTTTCGAGATCTCCACTATCCCGGCGGATGATGTGAGTGATCCCGGTAGGACTATTCCAAGAGCTATTGTGCTCGGAATTTTGATCGTGACTATTTTCTATTTGACAACTAATGTTGTGCTCTTCGGGGTAAGACCTTGGACTTTGTTAGCTTCGGATAGTGCACCTCTGGCTGCCGCGGCGAAGATGGCGTCGGGTTCCATTCCTGTGTTCGCGTTGGTCAGTGGTATTATTGTTGGTGGTGGAGCTTTGGTTTCTGTTGCTGGTTCTGATGAGTCGGGAATGATTGGGACATCGAGCCTTGGATATGCGCTGGCTGCTGATGGTTTGTTTCCTCGTGCTTTCGCTAAGATTCATCCGAAATTTAAGACACCTTACTTTGGTATTATCATTCAAGCGGTCACCGCTTTAGTGGCGGCGATCATCGGCAACTTAGGATTGCTGATTACCACTTCCGTGTTTTTAATGTCAATCGCCTATTTGGCAACTAGTGGAGCGATCTTTTCTCTACGCAGAAAGGGTGTTAAGGCTCAGTTTCATATTCGAGGCGGCTTGCTCATCCCGGGCTTAGGAGTGATTTTTTCGGTTTTTCTGATTACGCAGTGCACACCAATTCAGATCGCATTAGGCCTAGTCATGCTTTCTATAGGAGTGCCCATCTACATCAAATACACTCCGAAGAAGGAGATCCCTGAACTTAAAGAGGAACTGCTCTCGCGCGAATCTAGACTAAGAAGGGCGGTAAGTCAAGAAGAGAATTTTCTTGCTCACCTGTTGTGGCACATAAAGATATACTATAGAAGAACCAGAGGCAAAAAACAAACCTCGGTCAGGTAATTCCTACCCTCAAAACACAGTAAAAAGGTTTTCGTCTCTAATTTTTTAAAACTATAAGTAATTTGCTGTTCGCCGACATTATGTTATCAATAACAATCTCATTAACTTCATAACATCTAATCTCCCTTAAAATTAAATGTTTCCATTCAATCATAGTAGTAAATGATAAAAAAGTTATAATTTAATCTTCTGCAGCTCATTTAATATGGACGTAATTATTAGGTGGGTAGAGATATGTTCAAGGTTTTTCGTTGGCAGTGCAATATCTATATTTTTGCCGGCTAATTGAAAATTATTTCCCATGCATGATGCTTTTCGCCTTATGTAGTATTGTAAGTTAATAAGCAACATAAGGCTTCCAATGATATGATCCGTTTGATTTCAAATAGGGTTGGTCTCTCTTCTTCTGAAGTGAAAGAGCGCCTTCAAAAGTTTGGTTCAAACGAGATTGCCGAAAAGAAAGCCAGCGCTATATCAAAATTCCTTAGCAATTTTTGGGGTCCTATTCCTTGGATGATTGAGGCAGCAGCTATACTTTCGCTTTTGATTCAACATTGGGAAGACTTTGGTATCATTTTTACACTGTTAATGGTAAATTCATCGATAAGATTTTGGGAAGAAAACAAGGCTGAAAATGCAATTGAATTGTTGAAAAATAAGCTCAATCGGATTTCTTGAATTTTCCTCTATGGGTGTGATGAATAGTCAAATAAATAATAAGATGGATCTTATTCACAGCGTTGCGTTTATTCGATTGCATATTTTTTTGATAAGCGGGCTGTAGCGGAGTGATTGATGAGCGGACCGCCATAGAGCGTGGAATTGCTGATGACCGCAATTTTGCCCGAGTCCATCTTGATCCAAGTGTTTCTTAAAGCGAAGCGCACGACAATTCCTTTAACGTTGCCGTACTCCACTGTGTCGTTCAGGTGGACCACTCCGTCAAATAAGAGGAGAATGCCAGAGATGATGTTGGAGAGAGTATTCTGTAACGCGAGCGAAACGGTAAGCGCGCCGATTCCAGATATGGTAAGGACTGTGAACTCCGATGCAATGTTAGTTAATGAGAGAATTTCTGCGAGTATCACGAGAGTTGCGATGATTCTCATTGAAGCTCCGATATCACGAATTACGGTGGGGCTTGATCCGGCAACCTTTGCCACGCGCCTGATAACGGAGCTTATGAACTCTTCAATTAGGAACGTGGCGACAGTGCCAACGGCGATTTCTATAATCAGCTCGAAGATTGAGACCATTCCAGTTGAGTCCCTTCCAGCTTTAATAAAAGGATTGCGTGCATATAGCTCTTAAGTATATGTGACTCAACGAAGTAATGAGCTACCAAGAGAAAGACCATAGAAGTGGCGAAAGGAAGAGGTCAACAATCTCTTTTTCGTTGCTCCTTCTCTATCTTCAGGGGCAACGAACTGCAGAATATTCAACCCTTTTTAAAGCTCCTCATGGGAATAGCCAGAAATTTCAGGAACCCTATCACTGGCAAATACTAATTGCCCCATTCATCTCAGTTTCAAAAATAATGTCCGGGAACAATCTGCCAGTTTTCGAAACCTCTGTTCGCTTTCACGCAGAATCTACTCAGCTTTCTTGCTTTCGCTAAAATCTAAGAACATGCCCTGCACTGTAGGTTGCTCATCATATTCAACTCTATTTGAGAGTACGCTCAGACAGATTATCGAGCCATCCTTTCGCACCGCACGAAACTCAAAATGGGGTGAATCTCAAGGGCGCACGCTCAAGCTTGAATTAATCGTCGTTAACCTTAACTTGGAATGTGTCGTGTTAAGATGCGTGAGGAGATGTTTTGTTGAAGAAAACAAAGATCATATGCACTCTGGGTCCAGCCAGCTCTTCAAAGCAAATGATTGAAAAAATGTTACAAGCGGGCATGAACGGCGTAAGGATAAACACCGCTTACGGAAATCTTGCTCAATACCAGTCAATTATAGAAACGGTGAGGGAAATTGCGGTTATCCCCATAATAATTGACATCAAAGGCCCAGAAATCAGAATCAAGACATCCCAACAGAAGGTCTTAAGCAAAGGAGACGTTTTAGAAGTAGGCTTCGACGGAGAAGAAGTCCATTTCAATCACGATTTCTATGACAAAATGGAGGTTGATGACGAAGTATACATTGACAATGGAAAAATTAGAACACGCGTAGTTGAAAAGAAAGACCGAAAACTTCATCTTCTGACCTTGGACAGCGGTGCCATAGAAGATGGAAAAGGAGTTAACATTCCCAATAAACATCTTTCAGTTCCAACCTTCCTCGAGAAAGACTTGGAGATCATAAGGTTTGCAAAAAAACATGACGTCGAATACGTTGCACTCTCATTCACAAGAAATGCAGAAGACGTGAAAAACTTGTCTCAGACTAATAGTTTTGAAGGCGGGATAATCGCCAAGATTGAGAACTCTGAGGGTGTTCAAAACGTCGAAGAGATTTTAGACGCCGCTAGTGGATTAATGGTTGCAAGAGGCGACTTGGGGGTTGAAATCGAACCTGAAAGAGTTCCTCTGGTTCAGAAATCACTCATCAAATTAAGCAATCAGAAGGGTAAACTGGTTGTCACCGCAACAGAGATGCTTGAATCGATGATTCATCAACCCAATCCAACCAGGGCTGAAGTCAGCGACGTAGCAAACGCCATACTGGACGGGTCTGACGCTGTTATGCTTTCTGGCGAAACAGCGGTTGGTCAGTATCCTGTTGAAGCCGTTGAGATGATGACTCGGATAGCGAATGAAGCAGAGAAAGCCGTCAAGAGCAACGTTGAAGATACTCCGTTCATCAACATCTCTGACACGGTGAGCAAGGCAATCCAGAGAATATGTCAGAGCATGCCCGTTCACAAAGTTATCCCTTTGACGCGGTCGGGTTACACTGCCCGAATGATAGCTCGCTTCAAGATTGCTCAGCCGATAATTGCTGTCACTCCTGAAATTAAAGTTAAAAAACAACTGGAACTCACATTCGGCGTGTACCCAGTTCTGATAAACTACCGCGAAGAAAAAGACCGAATATCGACAGTTGCAAACCAACTTCATGAAATGCGTCTGGTTGATGATGAAGAAACTGTCTTGTTCACCGCGGCTATGAGAACCACTATGGCGCACGCCAGCAACTCTATAGAAATACATAGAATTAAGGAATTGAGAAAATTTGCGTCTTCCTGAGGGCTGGACATTTTTTGGTGAAAATGAGTCATGATCTGTAATCTTTCCATTTTTAGACACGCTGAGACTACCGAGAACAGCAACCAAATATTCTAAGGCTGTGTATATTCATCTTTGTGAACTTGTTTTTGGAAATTCCTACGACTCAAGACGATTCTACCTTTGCCGTATCTTCCTGTATGCTGCCGCGAGTAGCCTTACGAAGTTCGCTAGGAATTTGTTCTGTCTCTGCAAGTTACTGGAAAAAATAGCTTCTTCTGACGTGAACTCGCGATTGAGTTCATGAACATCCGTCTTCTTAGAAAAGTAGAGGTAGATAGGAATCCCCATCAGGACTACTGCCAACCCAACAACCTTGTCAAAGAGAGAAGTGGAGTAGAGCAGATAGAGACTAACCCCGACCCCCAGCCACGGAAGTATGTTTTGACCGCGAAGGCCATGCTCGCCACTCTTTTTCAGAACAGACAGGGCAAGGCAAACGAGGAGATAGCAGACTCCGAGATTGAAAACTGCAAATGATATGAGTGTTGATATTCCGGAAAAGGGCATGAGTGCCAAAGCAATCACAGCCTCAAAGATTATCGCGACATAAGGTGTCTTAAAACGGGGGTGAACTTTGCCGAGCGCTTTTGGGAGCAACCCATCGCTAGACATAGCATAAATCAAACGTGCCGTCTCCATAACCTCCGTCTCGTCCGTGCCAGAGACAGAAGCGAGAGCACCAACACCAGTGATGACGGCTCCGACTGTACCGAGGAGGACCGTACTGACCAATATGAGGGGTATGGGACTTTTCGAGAGTTGAGCCCAGTTGACTACTCCGAAGACCGTAAAGTTAGTCATGATATAGAAGAACATCACTATCGCCATGCCGGTGATCATTGCCCTCGGAATGTTCTTTTTCGGGTCGACAACTTCGCTGGAAGGAAGGCTACCAAGCTCGAATCCGGCATAAGCCCAGAAGATTAATACAAAGACAGTGCCAAAGTTGTTCAGACCTACAGGCGCGAGTGGGGTGTAATTTCCAAGCAGACTGGGTCTCAAAAGAATCGACCCAACGCCAACAAATATTATGAGAAGGAGAGGAGTAAGCTTTGCGAAAGTCAGGACATCGTTGAGTCGTCCGGCCGCTTTTACACCAACAATATTGATTGCGGTGAGGACTACGATGAAAATAATTCGGACTAGCAGCTGTACCCAGTAAGACAAAGGAACGAAGTACTGGAGGTAGTTCGTAAACACTATCGCAAAGACAGGAAGCGCGATGACTTCCGCGATACACATGCTCCATCCCGCGATGAACCCATAAAAATCGTCAAAGGCCTCGGATACGAAGGCGAACGAGCCTCCCGCATTAGGAACATAGTAGCTACAGTACCCAAATACCATCGCCAGAACCATCGCAATTGCCCCACCGATAATCCAAACCACTATTCCAGAAGGCCCGATCAAGCCTGCGACGAGGCCGGGAACGATATAGATGTCGCTCCCGACAATTGCACCAATTACTATGTTCATGAGGTCAAAATATGAAAGGTCCCGCTTTAGCCCCAAAAACACTACCTTACTGAATACCCAGCCAATTTTGCTTTAAAAAAGTTTGCAAAGAATGAAC
Organism: Nitrososphaeria archaeon; assembly: GCA_963752255.1. GTDB lineage: Archaea > Thermoproteota > Nitrososphaeria > JACIWG01 > JACIWG01 > JBEKIG01. The sequence continues at coordinate 32,601 of CAVVXT010000019.1, forward strand.
GAGCAAGTCTGCACGCGCTGACCTGAATGGGTCGGATTTCGTATAGGACTGTAGCATATTCAATCTTAAACTTAACGTCTTGAGCAAGTGTAAAACTGAGAATATGTCACCTGAATCTTTGCAAATTGCGATAAAATTAGAAAACCCTAAAATAAGACCTGTATCATCATTAATCCCACCGGTTCCATTCCTAAATATAGTCATTAAAGAAGAAAGTAGCAAGATAATTAAAAAACCACCTTTAACTAGTAAAGTATTCCTTTGGAAAATAAAGAAATACAACTCTGCTCCCTTTTTTTGGATTTTAAAAGATAAAAGATGGTATTGACAATTAGGAGATGGCGTATGTTGTATGCTAACAAAATATGAGCTTGAGAGGTACGATAGACAAATAAGGATATCTGGTTTTGGCAAAGAGGGACAAGAAAAACTTAAGGAAGCACGCGTTCTTGTAGCTGGGGCTGGAGGCTTAGGTTTTCCAATTTCTGCTTATCTAGTTGCTGCTGGCATTGGGAAAATGAAAATTGTCGATAAAGATGTTGTTGAACTCAGCAATTTGAATCGGCAACTTTTGCATTGGGACAAGGATGTGGGAAGAAGAAAAGTAGAATCAGCCCGTGAAAAGCTGATTCAGATAAATTCCCGTGTAGAAGTAGACGCTATAGGCGATGTTATTACTGAAACCAACGTTCTTAATTTAGTAAGCGATGTGGACGCCATAGTAGATGCCATGGATAACTTTCCTACAAGGTTCGCTCTCAATAAAGCTGCACTGAAGAAGAGAATACCATTTTTTCACGGGGCTGTACGAGGATTTATGGGGCAAGCCACCACTATAGTCCCTGGGGAAACAGCTTGTCTGAGATGCATATTTCCAGAAGCGCCTTCGCCAGAAAAGTTTCCGATTTTAGGCTCTATAACAGGCCTAATAGGTACGATTCAAGCAACAGAAGTCGTCAAATATTTTACGGGGATTGGAAGTTTATTAAAAAATAAATTGCTCATCTACGATGGCAAATATACAAGTTTTGATATAATAGAGTTAAAAGCAAATCCGAATTGCCCTGATTGTAAAATAGGTCGCTGGGGGGATTAGTACCTACCAAACTGTATTTTTTCCGCATATACTCGTAAAAGGATACAAAGTAAGTCCTAATTTTCAAACTTATCACACGTTCTTAGGTTCGGCTCCCCCTTCCTTTTGCTTAATATATGTCTCTGCCAAATCGTACACCAATTTTTCTACACCCAATCTCAGAAAAAGGTCGTCTTTCCCATTTCGTACGGCGTCTATAGCACCATTTACAATCTGTTCGAATTCATCGTAAAGCATAACCATTTCAGGAAGCGGCCTTGTTCTTGGCATAGGGTAGATTTTGTATCCTTTCTTTCGTTTAATGAAGCAGACGCACATGGTTTTATCTGTTTCATTCTCTAACGGGATCTTATCAGCTCGTATCTTCATCCATTTCAGATAACCTTCAAGGCCTTCGGTTAAATCATTTCTTAGAAACTCCGTCAGCCTCCTTTCCAGCAGTTCATCAAATCCTTCGAAATTTTCTATAATGTCTTCCGATTCTTTCATGAATCGGTACAGTTCTTCTCCTACACTAGCTTTCGCTTGCAACCTTGAGCCACCCTAAAAGTGAAGAATTGAGACCTCTAATTTTACCCCTAGTCGCAAAGTAACCCGGATAGTTCGTATATTGTTCCAAGTACAGGTCTATTGCATTTACGAAGGTATTTGCCAGTTCGAGGACTTCACGCAGGTCATACAGGCCCTTGGGGTCTTTGAGCAAATGAGATAACAGGTTCAACCTCTTTAAAAGGACTACTTTGTTCATGACTTTTCCTGCCTCGTTTTCAGCTGCAGTCATGTTCATCTTGAGAACATTTATTTCTCCTTCCAATTTATCCTTTCTCCTCTTAAGATCTTCAATTTCAGCTGTTTTCAATACTATTGTGCCGACATAATCTAGATCAAATTGCTTCCTCATTTTTTCATACGTTTCCTCAAGCTTTTTCGTTAGGAACCTATTCTCTTCTATTAGAATTGTTTGGTTTACGACCTGTTCATTGAGGCTTCTGAGCTTGATCTTCTCATCTTCGACCGCCTGCTCTGTAAGCCGTTTTTCGTTTCCCAAAATACGTAATGCGTTCTCCAGCTCTTGATATTCCCTTATGGCGTTAGCTAAAATTGCGGCAGCTTTATTTGGATCAAGATCAACTTTTGATAGTTCAGCGGCAAGGATTTCTGCAGTGGACAGCATGAACCCAAACTGTGATAACTTCCTGCTGTGGTCGATGAACCCGTCCAGGTTTAATGGCGTAAGTTGGTTATCCTGCATTTTAAGGCTGAGTTCCCTTAAGCGTTCAAGTTCGTACAAATGAGTTCTGATATCCTCCTCTCTTGCCTTCAGCTCTCTTATTCGCTTCTCACTTTCCTCTAGCCTTTTCGCCTTTTCAAATGAGTCGTCGACTATTTGTTGATATGTTCTGCCAGATGTTGCCTCAAGCCTTTTCAGCCTGTCTAGGAGCGCCAGTATATTTCCAGCTTCTTTTCCATACTGGTTAAGCAGTTTTACACAGGCATCCAACTGCCCTAGACTGACGCCTAACTGGTCTAATCTTTCGAGGAATTTTTCACCCCTTAACAGGTCGATGTATGATGACTTCTGCGCTTTTATAGAAAGGAGGAATTTTCTCAATTCATCTAGATCAGGAGCTGCTGTACGCTTCCTGTTTATTATCCCGGATACCTTCCCTATACTGACTAGAGTTTTATTCGATATTTCCCTATAGTTGTGGCCTTCCAGCCAATACCTTAAAACGGCATCCTCCACGTCGGGCGGTATCTTCCTTACCATATTCAAATAATAGTAGTGTTCATATATTTATTTTTTTGTTCATTTGGTTCATAAAATTGTTCATATGATTGCAAAATTGTCGCAGGACGTTTTTCTGGGGCATCTCCCTGGGGCTTTTCCCAGTGGCATACTCGCACATTTTTAGGGTCTTAACCGATACATAAGACATATGAACAAGCCTAGCATAATATGGCTATCATTATCCTGACGATTATTATAGACATATTGTAGTTCCTGCAGATCAAAAATAATCCTTTAGAAATATTTTTTAAAAAAGTTTGACAGTATTTTTTATAAAGGATTGGCTTTTTCTTTATGGTGGAATGTTGCCATCTAAAATAGGTATATATGATACTATACATAGGTTCTTAATTTAAGGCTGGAAATCGATAGTGCTGCAGTTAGAAGGGAAGTCCAGATACGCAATGAGATGGAAGGATATTATCAAACTTTACTCAGAAAAGAGTTGTACGTAAAGTATGATGATGAAAATAAATTATAGTGCGGGGGGTGGGATTCGCGCATTAATCTACCAGTAGATTATCAGACAGCACGCGGGGAGCAAGTTAGATGGGAACTATTCCTTCATCTGGGACAATACCAGGGCGTCAGCTGAGTTCATCTGTGCAGAACATGGAGCATCCTCTACTGCGATGCAGGAAAAAGCGGGACGATTGAGGGATGCGGAAGGTTAACTCAAGGATTGCCAACGTTGCGCCGCGATGACATCCTCCTGGCGATCCACCTAATGAGTAGCATGGACGCTCCCATGAACAACGAAATGAAAGACCCCTGCCCTATGGAGTAGCCAAGAGGCTGGCCAAGCGCAAGGTATGAAACCACTCCGAAAGAAATGAAGGCAGATATCATCCAGATCAGGATGAACACGTTGGAGATGGAGTCGGCGACCCCAGTCTTCCTCTGACCCGCTTGGTCTCTAGCAGCTGCACTTGACTCTATGATTCGGACCGCCACCAAGGCTTCCTTCCCTTCATCGGAAAGCCGATAGTTCCCTTCAGGATCGAGGACAATCAACCCTTCCAGTTTCTTCAGGTGGTAGTCCAAGTTGCCGCTGCTGGAGATTCCCAGCTCATTCTTCAGCTTTCCAAAGCTCAGGGGAGTGGACTCGAGAACTTCCAGAACCCTGATTCGCGTAGGATGGGCGATCTTCTCAAAGAGCTCGGCTGAGCTGGACATTGCCTCTCAGGGTGCTCTACGGTTCGAAGCTATTTAATTCCTCTATCCTTGACCAGAAGTCAACAGTTCGAGACGAGTGGTTGGAATCGTTTGTCATATTAGGTTTTACAGCTGAATTTTTATAGCGATCATGTCCCACCAAAGAACTTTTGACTTAAGACCAAGCAGAATGCCAACTTAAGCAACTGTCAATTATATCTCTGTAAAGTATTAATATCATATATATGTAAAATGAACTATGGCAGATCTTCCAGAAGGGCATATTACAAGAGAGGTCTATGAAGCCAGTAGAAAACTCATCAAAGAAGCTGAGATAGCTCTTAAAAGAGGATGGTTGATCGCTGCCATCTGTGATATTTTTGGTCATAATGATCGACATGGAGCGATAGAGGCTTTCCAGCATTGCATAGAACTTAGTCTAAAATCAATGTGGACTATTGTTGGCTTCAAATACCCAAAGGATCATAATCCAACTAAGAAATTTGAAAAAGTTGAGCAACGTTTCTTCAAATTATTACCTTATACAAAAGAAGACCCAAACTTCCCTAAGTTTTCAGATTGGGTTAGGTCAAAGGGGCGTGCCATGAAGGCTCTCCATGAGCAGACTATATATGGGGATGAAGAGAAAGGGAAGTCCGCCTCAGAGCTCTTCGACTATAACGAAATGATGCAATGGGCAGACGATGCTATTCTAATTCATCAAATTGTGTTCGGTGAGATCAAAACCATAGGCTGGAAAAATAAATTGCTGACCCCAGACGAAATCAAAGAAATGGAGCAGATATATGACAGTGTCCAGAAATGGAAGAATATACCCGCACTTGCAGATGCACTCGATAATTACTTGGACAGAAGGTTTAAAGCAAGTTAAGGGCTGTCAGTATCTTAAGATCCTAGAACATAAGATTGAATCCTAGTACCTGTCCCGTAGTTGTATTCTCCACATCTCATCCTTCTTGGCCTTTTCCTTTTGCTTCTCAGCTATTCCGTTTCGCCTCTACAATTTACGGGCTAGTTAGATTTCTCCTAGGTTAATATAATATTCTAAAGATCTCTTTATCCCGTATGACATTTTCATTATGCTTTATTTCAAGATATGAAAACCGCTAGGAGGATAAAAAGATTGTGTTAAACGCCCTATTTAAGGTCTTGGGATTTATTCATAAATAAAATATTCTAATTTAAATGCGGAAGATGCTCCGGCCGGTATTTACACTAAAATCGGTATAAATCTATTAATGCCATATTGTTCTTTGTCTATCAAAACATCATCCTTTTTGATTCTGAAATAGTCTCGTTGATTAAACTACTTTTCTTATATCAGATAATAAATGATCATTGAATGTTATGGAGACCCTTACATGTCATTATAAGAAATATTCCTTCGGTATTTCAAGAATTCGTTGGACAATGACTGATGTGTATTTGACATCTTCTAGTCGCAGAGTAACAATAGCTTTGTTACTAGCAGATGTCTCTCCTTCTGTTTTACGCATATATTTTGGAAAATCTCTAGCAATCCTAATCCATGGAACATTAACTAACGTTGGAATGTCGAGCCTATTCCAAAATGAAGAATTTGTTGCCAAGTTATCATCTTCAACAAAGTTCTTTGCTACTTCCCATTTCGACGGTGTGAATCTATCATTTTCGTTTGCTACTACAACAATATTAGACACAAAATCCTTTATTCTACGAAAATTTTTTTTCATGAAGGTTTTATATTTGAGAACATAGTCCTTATGCTTTAAATAATCATCTTCATCGCTTCCCACATGTGCGATCTCCGCTCTTCTGAGATATTTGCGCCATCCCTTAGACATATTGTTCAAATCTGATTTAAAAATGGAGGAACTATGATCCATTTCTTCTAAAACCTTTAGCATATTATCAATCCTTGTTGAAGAAGGTGGATGGCCTGAAAGTAAGTCACAATAGGTCCAAGGTTCGTATGTTAAGAATAAAAGCGGACTTGCTGGACCAACCATTATGACACTTGCAATATCACAAAGAATTTCTGTGAATTGGCCCACAATATGACTTAAATCATATGAACTAGCTTCTATCTAGAGGTCTACTTATTAATGCAGTTGAAAGATCTTCGAGAGGTTGCCTAAGTTCTGTGAAGACATCAGAGTAGATTTGCGTCAATTTCTGATGGGATGCTTCATGGGCAGCAGCGGCCCAACGTCTGGATCGCATAACATCCAAGTTTGGGACTCCAAAAACAAGAAGAAATCTTCCGGCAATTCTAAAATCTTGATTTGGGATACGCGCAGAAAAATCAAGAATGTCAGTTCCCGTGTGGAAAACATGAACAAAGCTATCACTTGGACCAAAAATTGATTTCAGAAAAAACTTGAATACATGATCTAATGCTAAGAAGCACTTATCGATCTTTAGATTCTTTTTATTAAGAAAATTGATAAATTCATTATTAAAGCGAATTTGGGATGAACTTCTCCTACGTACTGCTTCATCTTCAAAAAAAGAAAAAAGGGCTTGACCACGCGTAGTCAGTTTTTCCAGTTCAGCTAAGTCATGAAACAATTGCCGACTACTTCTGTAAGAGGACCTAGTAATTCTTTCAGCAATATTTATTAGCTCAACGGATGTAGGACTCATTAATTCTGAAATGCTCGTAGCGTCCATAAAATCTGATTTTCTTATAATTTTATAAGAAGATCTGATTTTCTTTGCAATGTACATTGCATTTTCGACGCATTGATACCAGTATTCATCAATATGAAAATCAGCGTTTTTAAAGGCCATTAATACCAGTTATTTTTTCAGGAACTTTCTTAAACTATAATATCCACTTTTTTTATTATAGCTTACGAAATTATGCTCTATGTATCCATTCAGTACATCATCAAAAAATCTTTTGGTATATAGCTTTCCGGACATTTCAATGGCTTCTTTTCTTAGTTGTTCCTTCTTCAGAACTCCTGACTTGCTCAAAATGCGTATAATACTTTCGCCTAAACTGGGTACAAGGATCTCTTCACCTACATTATAATAAGTTGGCGTCTTCTCTTTGGCGCGGTCAATAGATGCTTCTTTTGCGGCTTCTACGAATTTATCCTCGATATTAAGATCCCTTTTCACTTTTGCTCAATAATATTATGGGGAAGATGTATAAATACCTTTTGCCAAATTGTTCTATTACCTCTCCGGTTGGCTTATGTTGGTGTTACTTTTCGGTTGATAACTTCCAGATGTTTTCGTTAACATGCGGTCGTTAATTTTCCTGAGTTCCTTGTAAACTTTATCCAATTCCTTTCCCTTCTCAACAATTTGCTCATATTTACCTGAACTCAAAGTGATAACGCCTTTAACACGGATGGATTCGATTAATTTTTCTAAGTAAGGATTACTTGTGCATATTAGAAGATTGGTTAGAGTAGGCCAGAAAAGAAGTTCACAAGCCTCTCCTTTTTCCTGTAGACCTCCGCCTCCTTACTCTTTATCAAGACGTTTACAAGCTCGACAAAAGGGCTGATAACCTGCTCTGTGATACAATAGTCCACAAATTCATGCTTGAGAGTCCGAACAGCCTCATCAGGATCTGAGTCGTAGACGAAAATAGTGCTTCCTCTTACTTCACCGTGGACATCCTTGCTTTCATCAGGGATCCACTGACCTTTAAGTTGCTGTTTAGACATGTCACGCTTTGAAGTCTTTTCAATTCCCTTTCAAGCTCACCGTGAACATCTTTGACTTCCAGACCTTTTCCAGCTTTTTTCTACCTTCTGGACCTTACAGGGACGCCTTGGCTTCATCATCTTGCATCAACCTTCTGCGCGGAAAGTTCCTTTGCCAATATGTCGAGCGCACGTTTTAGCTGCTCTAGGGTAGGCTCTTCCTCTAAGGAAATGCTCTTGGAGAACAGGGGATGCTGGTGTACTGCCTTTTTAATAGGGTCCCAATGGTATTGGACGACCCTGATCAGGTAGAGCGTCATCGAAAACCATCCCCGTATTCTTGTACATCAGGCTTCTCGTAACAGAAGTGGGATGGTAAGGCGACATTCTTTGCCTTCCTCCTGTAGAACACGTTGTAATGCGTCTTTCTAAAAAACTCGTATAGGAGACCTTTTCTTACACGAACATGTATGGCGGTATCTGTAATTGTACCAAACTCAGCGGATGTTCCTAAAGGTGCCATACTTGCTCGATAAAAAAAGAAAATGAGGTTGCTTTTTAGTATATATTTTTCGTTTCAATGATCCGCCAGAGCATTTTTGAACCATCTAACAACATGCTGAATAATATAACAATACGTCGGTTAATATAACAACACGTTTGTTAATAGGGATCTTCAAAAGGCGAATTACATCTACCTTTCAATGGAAGCGTACTTAAATTGAATTGGAGTTGTAACTAAACGATCTTTGCTTTACATTTCTCAACGGGTTCGTCCATATTTAGCTCTGCCCTACCATTTTCCACTAAAATCTTCTCATCCAATAACATTTATCTTGCAATTCCTTCTGTTACGTTCTGAATTATGCCATAGACAATCGCCCATGGTATTACATCAATCTCATATTCCATACTAGAATAGGCCATCGACTGCCTCCGTATTGGAAAATCAGGAAGTGCCTGCCATGGGAACGACACATTCGACATTGAAGAAGCCATTGCTGACCACATGTTAATCATCGCACTCCCAAAGGCTTTGACTGCTTCTTCATAGACTTTAGACTGTAATGCGAAGACCTTATCTGCTTGGATAAGGTCGTTGGACGTTGAAGCTACAGTTTTACGAGGATAAAACAAATACAACATTTCGTCTAATTTCCTTAAAGCCTCAAACGTATTCTGAAGGGGTTCGACTGCTTCATCAGCCACCTTCGCTAGCCGTTCAAATACAGATTTTTCATTATTTTCTCGCTCCACAAAAGCCCTGTGCCTTCGGACAACCCATACAGGGTCTCCCTTTGGTCTCCCGCGCGCATCGGTTTCCTGTAGCCACCACGTCCTATTCGGGTCAAGTTCTCCGAAGTATAAGTCTATTTCGTACTGTGACACAGGGCGGTCGAACATTTCAGCCATGTGAGCGTTCGGGTCTTTCGTGATAGACAAAGCGTGAGACGTGCTTTTTGCCTTTTCCCTGTAGAACAGGCCGTAACATTTTCTATTAAGAACTCGAGATAGAAGACCTCTTCTCTTTGAAGTGGGTGTTACCTGAGGAAATACTCCGCCATCCGCTTTCCCATTTGTACTTTTTTGTTTATTCTCCATTGTTATAAGGTCATACACGCTTACTTTTTAGTATGTGTTGAACATTGTTGCAGTTGTTGAACGATTTTGAAATTGTTTCACAAACCTATATCACAATAGATGGTATACATGGCTATCTTGTGTTTCAAATCCTTATAGGTATTCTACAAACTTTTATATATAATTGATTTGGTTCATCCCTTTGTTTATTTCAAATCCTTATAGGTATTCTACGAACATAACATTGATTTCATCTGGGATGTGCAGAATGCTGCGTTTCAAATCCTTATAGGTATTCTACGAACATAACATTGATTTCATCTGGGATGTGCAGAATGCTGCGTTTCAAATCCTTATAGGTATTCTACAAACACGCAACCGACTATATGGCAGAGCAAGCCTACCAGTTGTTTCAAATCCTTATAGGTATTCTACAAACGCATACGTTGTGATTCCTGCGATGGGATTTTTCTTGTTTCAAATCCTTTTAGGTATTCTACAAACGAGACACCGAACTCTTTTAACGCTACACCTACGATCATGTTTCAAATCCTTTTAGGTATTCTACAAACCTTTACACCATACAATACATTTACTGTAACACCATAGTTTCAAATCCTTATAGGTATTCTACAAACAGTAACCACTTACGCTACTGTATGGGAAAAGGAAGTGTTTCAAATCCTTCTAGGTATTCTAAAAACTGGCGTAAATTATGTTCATTTCCACATTTTAAACCTTTTTCCAAGCCAATAATCCAAATGTCCAATGTCGACCCATAAAAGCGTGATACATGAGCGTAGACCGACGGAACGTTTTTATTATCCTAACAGGCCATAAAGAAACTATAATGCGATTGTGCTTGGCTATGCAAAATGATCGGGGACCTACAGTTCTTCCGATCAGCTATAACCATCTTGTCCAAGCAGCAATCTACAGCAGCATATCCCTTGAACTTTCGACCTTTCTACATAACAAAGGATATATTTATGAAAAAAGGTCATTTAAGCTCTTTACTTTCTCTAGGCTTCTTGGAAAGTACGAGATAATGCAAAATAAGATATGCTTCAAAGATAATATAGATGTCTATGTTTCTTCTCCTATTGACAGATTTATTAAAGAAATTGCAAACATTTTACTAAAAAGAGGCCATTTAGTTTTAGGCAAACAAAAGCTTAAGATTACAAACATATCTTTCCCACTAGAGCCGAAAATAGGTACTAATGTAAGAATCAAAACACTTTCGCCAATAACAGTCTACAGCACTATGCTTTCACCAACAGGAGATAAGAAGACCTACTATTATTCACCTTTTGAAGCTGAATTTTCTAAGCTCGTCGACGCAAACGCCAAAAAAAAGTTTTATATAACAAAAAAGAGAAACATTAAATCACGTTTAAAAATGCAGCCACTAAGAGTCAAAGAATCAATTATAATCTACAAAGAAATAGTTGTAAAAGGCTGGAGTGGATTATTCCAGTTGAGTGGGCCTAAATCTCTTATTAAAATTGTATATGAAACTGGGCTTGGAAGCAAAAACCCTCAAGGTTTCGGAATGTTTGAGGTGTTAGCATAAATTGTTGGACTCAGTTGCAAAGATAGGAGAGAGTTTGCTTGAGGAAGACTCTGAATATTTTCTGAAGAGTCTAGTTATTTATAGGAGAAAAGATGTTGATAGCACTCTACTGCATATAATAATGGATTTGGATAGAGGCGTTATAGAAAAAGAAGAATTGAAATTGACTATGGAGAGGTACGAGCATTATTTGTGGATAGGTAATACCTTCAGAGCCTCACTTGAACCTATATTGAGGCTTACCAGCGATAGATTGGAATACTTATTTAGTGAACGCAATGGAGTTGACGGAATAGTTAAGACTATTGAAGGATTCCCAGCTCAGTATCGCTCAGACTCTGTCAATAGGCTTTACGAATACTTAAAACAAATCAGAACAATTTTTGGTAATCTGCAGAATCTATCCAAAGAATACGAAGAGGAAATGAAGAAAGAAGATGTTAAGCCTGCCCTCTATTCTATAGCTGTACGCAAAAATGGAGAAGTGTTCGATTTATCTAAAGAGAAAGGATACAAAGAGTTCTTGGAAATAGTTTTACTTCAAAAGAATAAACAAGCAAGGAAAGGAACTTGCTATCTATGTGGCTTTGATAAAGTATTGCTTGATCCTTCATTCCGTTTGGGTTCGTTACTCAAAGTTTACGTTATTGATAAGAAAGGCTTCCTTTCGGGTATTTCGGATAATGAAGAGTCAAAATTACGAACTTTCACTTTATGTTCAAATTGTTTAAAGAAGCTCTTAACAGGAGATGGTTTTATAGAAACAAACCTTAGAAGTTACATAGGCCGATTTAATCTCTATATAGTACCAAGATCAGCAACAGAGATACGTCTTTTGAAGAAGTGGGCCGATTACATAAAAGATCGAGTTGGCGCACTTAACTCTTACAATGGCCTTATTGAATTTAACCAAAAATTGAGTGACTATAGCGAGTTTGTAAATAACGAACCATTGTATTCGTTAACGTTAATCTTTGGTGAAAGGGAGCAAATTTCATCATTTAGACTATACGGCATGATTACAGAGATTCCTATCACAAGAATGACTTCATTCACGAGCAGTGTAAGCAAAATAGCCAGAGAAATGAGTCTATTGTTTACTTTGGAGGAAAACGTTTTCAATTGCGGTCTAGCTGAGATTTATAGAATATTCCCATTAAGAAAAAGTAAAAATGGTCCTGTGAGAGAGTATAAACCGCTTCTCTCACTTTATTCATCATTATTGCAAGATTCTGAATATTCAAGAAGTGAGTTATTAAAGAGAGCCCTACTGTTTGCAAGGATTAACAAGTTTAAGCTTCATAGTTTGTATGATATAAGACAGGAGAAGAATCTTGATGTTCAACTTTGCAATGGCATATTAAAGTTTAATATCCTGCTCAAACTATTGGATAAAAGTATGGAAGTGAGTGATGTACAAGCTAATAAAAGTGAAGACTTGAAATCAGGTAACAAGATTATGAAATACTTCAACTTAATGGGATATAAAGAATGGCAGCAATCCCTATTTTTACTCGGATATCTAGTTGGTGAAATTGGTTCACAGCAATACAATAAAGGTGATGAAAAAAAGTCAATCCTGTCAAAAATAGATTTTGATGGAATAAGAAAAGAGAAAGTTGTGATTCTTTCGAATCAGATTCTTAAATCACTTCGAGATTATAGAGTTCTGAAATATAATGAAAAAACATATGCTGATATGAAAGAATTATTGGACAGAAATCTAAACAATCTGTATGACCCCATAATGAATACATTTTACATTCTAAGTGGTTATTCATTTTCCACATTGCAAAGAATAAAAGCCAGTTCTGCTAATATTAACAAGGAGGATAATAATGATGAGTGATGTGAGCAAGAATAGTGAAATACTTTTACTGTACGAAGCTATTCTATGTAATCCTAACGGTGATCCTGACGAGGAGAATAGACCTCGCATAGATATAGTAACTAAGAAAAATCTAGTGACAGATGTTAGATTAAAACGCTATTTTAGAGATCATATAATCAACAAATATGGAGAGAAGTATATTTGGATAACAAAGATTGCTGGTAATAATGTGGATCCTGAAACGAGACTTAATGAATTAATAGGAAAGGAAAAAGATGTCGATGAAGTAAAGTTTGTTACTCAGAGATGTATAGATGCCCGACTTTTTGGAGCTAGGCATGCCCAAAAAAGCAAGAAAAGGAGTAAAAGGTGAAACTTCACATGTAACAGGACCTGTTCAGTTTTCATGGGGATATTCGCTTCATCCTGTAGAAACCGTAGAATCTTCTTCAATAACTTCGTTATTTGTGGGTAGAGAAACTGAAGGAAGAGCTTACGGTACAATAGGAAAAGACTATAGATTATACTATTCCTTAATCGCTTTTTATGGTTTGGCTAGCGGAAATAGAGGAAAGAAGACTGGCCTTAAGGAAAGAGACCTGGTTATACTGGACCACTTACTTTGTCCTTCGCTAAAATTAGAAGCAACTACAAGAAGTAAGATAGGAGAAAATCCACTATTATACATGAGAGTTGAATACACAGAGTCGGATACTTTAATCGGTGATCTGAGACGATTTGTCAAAGTAAGTTACGAAAACGAATCAATTAGATCACTTAAAGATCTGAAAATCGATACAAGTGACTTGGCAAGAAGACTGAATGAAAAACAAAGCACAATAAACAAAATATATCTCTGGACTGATGAATCAATTAGAGAAAGCATAATTCCAATTGAAAGTAAAATGAAAGATCAGATTATTTATGTGCCTTATGCAAAACTTAATCTTCCAGATGACCTCATAATCAAAGAAGAAAAGTAACTGGCATTCTATTATGATGTCTTTCAATTTGGAAGGGAAGATGGGGCATTTTCGGAAGTTCTATACTACTGTAACGTCATTAAGTTATGCTTTCCCTCCACGTAATACTATCTGTGGAACTATTGCAGCTATTTTGGGCTTAGAAAGAGATTCCTATTACGATTTGCTGTCAAGAGATAGATGTAAAATAGGGATACAGATTTTAGAACCTGTTAAAAAGGTACTGTTGACAACTAATTATCTGGATACAGATGAGATAAGCTTTAGACGGCTCAGAGGTATCGGAATGAAACCAACTCGAGTCGAGTATCTGTTTTCTGATAACGATAGATACCTTAGATACAAAATATATTTTGTTCATGAAGACAACAAGATAATGGACGAACTAAGTAAAAGGGTGAAAAGTCAAAAAATACATTATCCAATATCTTTAGGACCTGCGCATTGCCTTGCTCAAATAGCAGATTTTGAGGAAATAGAGCCTAAAGCCTTAGTATTAGGTGATAAAACTCAACTTGGAATACTTACAGTTATTCAGCAAGACCAGATAGTGGAAATAGATCCAAAATTAAATGAAGGAAAAAGAATAATAATCGAAGAAAGAGTTCCACCAGACTTTGGTGTAGGAAGAAAGCCAATATCATCGGCTAAGAACTATTTATATGAAGCTGCCTTGTAGTTCTATAATAGCTTCAGTAAAGGGTGAAACTTACAGAATAGGAGATAAGTATGGTGTCTTCTTATGATTATTTTTCGCACCCCAACTTTCCACTTAAAGAACATCTTAAAGCAGTAGGAAAATTGAGTAGATCTAAGGCTTGGGAATTAGGAATTAGAAGTGAAAATCTACTTAAGACAATTGAAGTAATTGGTTCATTTCATGATGTTGGAAAATATAGCCTCTATTTTCAAGAATATCTCTGGAGGTAAGAAATATAATAGGGAATTGACTTCCCATTCACTTTTTTCTGCACTTTTTACTAGTTGGTTTACTGCAGTGTCATTTAATGATTCATCTTTGACAGCATTTGCTTTTTATTCTGTATACAAACATCATAGCGATTTAAAGGATAAAGTAGAAGATGTCTTTGATAAAAGCTTTCTAAACAAAATCATCGAAAATTATAATTATAAAGAACAGTTTGAATCAATAAGTCGATCTAAAGCAATTGTTTCAACTGAATTAGCTGAATTGCTGAAAGATGGTAACAGTTACGTCATCATGGACAGCTTCTTTAAAGAATATGAAGCAGGTTTCCCAATTTTAAAAGATTCAATCGTAAACTTTGTAACAAGAAAGCCTAACTTTCTTAAAGATTACTATCAATTGCTATTATTCTTTAGCCTACTTATAGATTCAGACAAAAAAGAAGCGAGCCACTATAAATCGAAGGACAGACTTGAAGTTGATTCCTCTTCAGTCGACAAGTATCTCAGTACAATGAAAAAAACAGATAGTCTGATTAATAAAATTAGACAAGATATCTATCAATCAGCAAATTCGAAGCTTATTGAATTAGCTAAGGAAAAAGAACTACCAAAGATCTTGACTATAACTGCACCTACAGGGACTGGCAAGACCTTATTATCATTCTCATTAGCACTTAAGCTTAGAAATTTGATAAAAGAGCGTCAAGGTCTAACACCTCGTATAATTTACATTCTACCTTACATTAACATTATAGATCAAACATATGATGTTTTTAATAATGTTCTAGATAGTGGAGGAAATTTGGAACTACTTCTGAAACACCATCATCTTTTATTTGGTTCCTTAGAACCTAATGAGAACAGATCCTTAGAGGATATCACTCTTCTTGCAGAATCATGGGATTCAGAAGTGATTGTTACAACCTTTGTACAACTTTTTGAAACCCTATTTGGAACAAAAAACAGAATGTTAAAGAAATTTCATAAATTTTTTAATTCAATAATCATATTCGACGAAATTCAAACCCTTCCTATTGAATATTGGAAGTTAGTCAAAGAAGCTTTACAAACATTGGTAGAGCAGACAAATTCTTACATAATATATATGAGTGCTACTAGGCCTATAATTTTTAGTGGGAATGAGCTCATTGATAACTGGCGGAAAAATTTTAGTATGCTGAACAGAGTAAGGTTTAGATACATATCTAAAAAGTTTAGCGTAGGACAAGCAGTTGAATTTGTCTCCAATGAATGGAACAGAAGCGGTTCTTTATTGGTAGTATTAAATACAATTGATTCTTCAATTGAATTTTATAATAGAATTAAGGATCTGCTTAGGAAAGATGGATTAGCTTTTCAAGCTCTCAATAATAAAGACATCAATGAAGATTATGATAAAGAAAAGATTATAGTAGGCTATCTATCTACAAACCTTCTTCCTATCCATAGGAAAAAACGAATCGATCAGATCAGAGAGTTATTAAAGAAGGATACAAAGTTGATACTTGTTAGTACTCAAGTAGTTGAAGCAGGAGTTGACTTGGACTTCGACATGGCTATAAGAGATATCGGTCCCTTCGATTCGATTGTACAAGTTGCTGGAAGATGTAATAGAAATGGGTTAAAAGATAAAGGCAAGTTTTATGTTTTGAACTTAGTCGATGAAAATGGGAAATTATATGCCAATAATATATATGAACGATTAGCAGTGAAAGTAAGCAGGCAAATATTCGAAAGTGAAGAAGAGTTCGATGAAAGTACAATATTGAATAAAATTAATGATTATTATTTGAAGAGCACAGCATTTCTAGGAGAAGAAAGTGACGAATACAGAGAAGCTAAAGAAGCCATAGAACAATTAGACTTTGCTAAACTGAACTCCATCCGTCTTATAAAGAATGAACCCAAGTTTAACGCTTTCATAGAATACGATGAAGAGGCATTCAAAATCAAAGAGGAACTTCTCAAGTTAATTGATGAACGGAAAAATCCAACTGAACAAAAAAATACGACCAAAATGTACGAAATTAATTTGAAGGTTAGGAAAAAGAGAGCAGAACTTGAAAATTACATAATCTCAACATGGAAGAACATCGAACATCTTCCCCTAATGCTTGAATTTCCAGATTTAAAATACATTAATACTGACCTTATAAACCAATATTATGATGATGAAGTAGGCTTGAAATTAAATGAGCCAATGGACATTGAATAAGAACAAATTTAAAAAAGAGATCAGATTTGCTTTTGCCAATAATATTCGCATTATAGTTTCTTTATGGCCTGTTAGGATAATAAAAACGTTCCGTCGGTCTACGCTCATGTATCACGCTTTTATGGGTCGACATTGGACATTTGGATTATTGGCTTGGAAAAAGGTTTAAAATGTGGAAATGAACATAATTTACGCCAGTTTTTAGAATACCTAGAAGGATTTGAAATTTCGGACTAATCGCTATACTACTCATGATTGTCGGAGTTTGTAGAATACCTATAAGGATTTGAAACTTGTTAGTTGTGGCTTCAATCATTTGGTTAGATGGAGTTTGTAGAATACCTATAAGGATTTGAAACGTTGGAACCGTGACTGTGAACGTTTAGTTTTTCTGCGTTTGTAGAATACCTAGAAGGATTTGAAACTAGTAGTAATCTATGTTAGTTATGTTGTTGTCAATTGGGTTTGTAGAATACCTAGAAGGATTTGAAACATCCATCCAAGACGGAAGACGTAGATAAATTCGGCGTTTGTTTGTAGAATACCTAGAAGGATTTGAAACTATCCTACTATCGCTTCAGCTCATGAAGGAGTCGTTAGTTTGTAGAATACCTATAAGGATTTGAAACGCATATATGGATAGAGGTGGAAATCTAATCTTTGGTCGTTTGTAGAAAACTATAAGGATTTGAACCATCTAAACCGTACTTTTTGGACTTAACCTGTTTTGGCTAGATCTCGTCGGGCACGCAATTGCTTATGCATAATTTACTGGTAAATTAGGGTTCAAATCCCACTTCACGCAACCGATTTATTTTTGATTTATTCATGCCAAATAAGTAAAACTGGGAGTTAGCCTAATAGCCCATCTGGGTTTTGGAGTAACACGTGTTTGATCTAAGTAATGAAGGAGTTTATACGCTGATCGTTTTGTTTCTTAACATAATTCTGTTGTGACCTTTACCTTAATTGAGCAAAGATGTCGCTGTCCCTAACATGCCTCCACGTTTGTTTCACGCCAGTCCTTTCCTAGCTTGAAAGTGAATCTGCTGCTGCAGCTTCTGTCCAATTGCTCGCTAACTTCATGGGAATATTCTAAAGTTGAAAGCAGTAGTATCACCTGTCTGTGTCTGCTGACTGCCAAAATCATGTCTACAAAACTATCCCTTAATCCATCTCCCATTCCGGCTAGAGGCGCATCCATCACAATAGGCACATTAAACGCTGACGCCTGATGTGCGGCCAGCTTAAATGATAGCGTGAGCAGTCGGCGTTCTCCAGAAGACAAAATTTGGCAATTGTTGTATCTCATGTTATTCGGTTTAGAGGTGGAGTAGTCTTCGTCAGCATTGATGTCGGCGAAGAGTTTTTTGTTCGAAATCAGGTAAAGCAGTTCTCCCGCTCGAGACATGGTTTCCCGTCTGATCCTGTCCCCTGTGAGCTTCTTTTTCTGCCTCATTACGGTGAGGACGTTCCCGTAGGATTCTATCTGCTCTGTGCTGGTTGAGTTAAAGTAGCCGGCGTGTCTGTAGACCCTGAACAGGACCTTCCTCGAGAAAAGGAAATATCTGTCCCCCTCTGTAGCCAATAGTTCTACTACGACCTGCCTGGTCTCCCATGTTGTCTGAGGCTCCAGCGGCGTTGTCGTTCAGGAGAGGTGATTGCTGCTGATCTGAATGTTGAGACTCGTCGCCGTAGAGGCACCATCTGATTGCGTTGAGCAGGTTCGTCTTCCCAACGCCTCCTCCTCCGACGAAGATGTGGAGGTCGTTTCTGCCAGGCTTCCTGCCGAGAGGGATTTCCGTGTCCCTGTACTGCATAAAGTTTTTGAGTGTAATCCTCTCAAACCTTAATGCTGCTCACCGTGTTCTTTCGTCAACATCTATGTACCCACTGTATACACCTTTTACTGATAGGTCTTTTTATAAATCTAAGATAGTAATTAAAACAGGTGTCTTAGATGTATAAGCTACTACCATGGTAGGGAGGCTCTTTCACAAATCAAAAAATGTCAAATTGCATACTATTATGTGGTAACGAAGGCGACCTAAATCATCACTAGCTTCTTAGGCTCCCTTTTTTAGGCTAGTCCTCTATTATCCCACGTGTTCCTATCTTTTATCGCCCGAATACGATTATATTTCTGGCTTAATGAGCATTGATTCCAGCTGTTCTGTTCAAACTTCGGAGCTTGGTTCAGATGTAACCGAGTCTCTCCGCGATGTCCACGAAGTCAGCACGCATCTTCTCTTTTGTTTCATTGTTAAATCCACTTGAGCAGTATTTCTTTATTAATTCTGCTGTCCACTCATCCTTTAACTTTTTTCCTCTCTTTTTGCCTTGTAATTCTTGGATGAAACACATATAGGTTGGGAGTTGAAAATGCTTTGCGTTTGGATACTGTCGAGCAAGGGATTCTGTAGCCCTCAGCTTTCTCTTGAACTCTATCTTACTTTCGACCTCGGGTGTTTGAGCCATTTCAAATTGTAGTGTCTGCTCTTTACCTTTCAGTTGGGACAGCAACTCGTCCCAGCATACCCTATACTCTTGGAAGAACGTATCTTTATACGCAATGTAAATTGCTTGGTCTAAAGCAGAGAAGACTTGCAGAGACCCCCTCACCCATTCTCTAGACACTTCTTCTTCAGCTTCGTCCAAAACAACATGGAAAAGGCAATACTTCACGCCTTCTTTTTCGTAAGCAGACTCCGCCCAATTCATCACCGTCTTAAAATCGCTGATGCTGGATCTCCAAGAGTCATGAACGTAGCCTTCCTCAAAACCATCAATTTTGGAATCTATCGCTTTCATCTCATCATCTGAAAGCCTGATCCCAATTGAATGTGCAAGTTTCCTATGAGTGGGCCATCTTGGCATCTGATTTTCCCCTAGAATCTTGCCCTTTTGGAACTTATTAACACTTAACCAATCGAGATGGAAAAATCTGACAAAATAGAATTAAAAGGGTTCCCAAGTTGGCTCAAAATGAAATAAAAGAAAGTGAAGATGAGATAACACCTATGAAAAATTATTGGATATATACTTAAATATAGGTGAAGAATAAATTAAACCGAATGTAATGAGTAGTTCTAAAAATGGAAATCATGGTATTAGAAATATTGTTATCGTTTTTATCGCGGTTCTTGTAATTATTGTAATCCTCTTGATTCCTGTAATACCCTTCGATTATAAAGTCGAAACAACAACAGTAACAACCCAGACTGACACGATACCGACGTCGACTATCCAAACAGTCTTGATATCGACAGAAACCACCATTACCAACACGATACCGACATCTCAAATAGTAACCGTAACCGTTCCAGTTCAGACGGCCCAAAGCCGAAGTCAAACTCTGCTTAACTTGGGTTCCTACACACTGCAAGCAAACTATTACTATTCTAGCTATGGTCAAGTACCTGCTGGAAGTGATATTGCAATAACTTGGAGTGCAAGTAATACGGTCAACGTTTATGCCTTCACTTCAGACCAATATAGTGTGTACACAAAGAACAGCGGTAACGCAAACCCTATCGTTTCACAGAAAAATGTTGCAAGCGGGACCCTTGGATTCCATGCTTCAGCATCGGACACGTACTACATTGTCATATTTAATCCTCACAGCACTCTCTTTGGCTTGATAAAAGAGGATGTAGGAATCTATAGTGCTAACGCAGTTGCTACATGGCAGGAAACAGTTACTACCACCACGACCCAAGTACAAACGATAGCTACGTCCACAACTACGATTCAAACGATACCTACGTCCACAACTACGATTAAAACAGTAACTAATATACAGCCTGTGCCAAAACGGACCATGATAAGTTTACTTGACTGGCTACTCGGGATACATCCATAAATATAATCATTGGATTTAAGCTAATAAGATTTTTCTTTGAATAAGAAACACTAAGGTAAAACGGAGTTTCAAGCACATGATACAAATTATTTATGCAATCTCTTACCTTTTATATTCTGATTTTGTTAACCCTATGTCTAATCGTGGCGCGTTAATAAGTGGATTACCATTCTATAAAGCGAAATTATTGAATATCATAGCCGAAATGACACGTTTATCACATAGCAGATAAATCTTAACCATGAGGACTAAACTCTTCTCACGAAAGCGTCTACTTTCTAAGCTCTTCTGGCGTAAACTGCAGTGCTACCTTCCTCCTTTCCTTCCTTCGAAGGTTGAGCGGTCTGCCCTGAGTCAGCAGCTTCGTGTAGTACGCATGCCACGGGATAAAAGGATTATGTTGAGCGCCCTACAATATTCTGACTGATTAAGGCTTTGTTATTTTTATCTATTTTTCTATCATTTGGACTTTCTTCTGATTTATAATTTATGTTATCAGTACGAAAAAGCGGCCAGTCGAAGCTTCTTATCCAAAGCCTCATAGAGTCGAAGTGAAGGAAAGCTTTCGTCATAAGTTTATTAATATTAAATGTGAAAACAGAGATTAAGGTAAACGATATGAGTGTAAAAGAAAACCTTCAGTTGATGAAGACGCTAGACGACGCATGGAATGCTGGCCCTGGAAGTCCCCTTTGGGAGACCTTCAGGAAACGTCACACCGAAAACGTCGCCGTCTACTGGCCTGGTCAGCCCGAACCTACAAAGGGGCGGCATAGCCATGACCTGGAAGCTGTGGAATTCTTCAAGACCTTTCCAGACAACCACCTAATCAACAACCCCTACAAAATCGCATTTGGCCAAGATGACTGGACGTGCAGCATAGCAGACTTTACAGGAACAATGAAAGGCCCTATGAAAACTGCAGACGGCAAAACTATTCCCCCAACCAACAAAAAATTCAAAGTTGAATTCTGCACAGTTGCACACTGGAAAAACGGCGAAATCCTAGAAGAACGGCTGTTCTATGACCTAGTAGGCTTAATGAAGCAGATCGGTCTAATGTAAATAAGACAGGCCAAAACAAATCACAAATAAAAACCCAATTATTTCGCTCAAGCAGATCTAAAACAAAGGTGAAAAATCATGAGTAAAGCCCAAAGACGCAAATCAGGCAACAAGCAAAAAAGCCCAGTCCAAAGCGAAATCGAACGAAAAGAAAAAGCATGTGTTCTCTTCTACGCAACTTGGTGCCCATTTTCGCAGCGGTTTCTGCCGATCTTCGAAGAATATTCAAAAAGCAACCCAAAAGAGTGCCTAAGCGTCGTCATCGATGACAAGCCCGATGTCTGCGAAGA
This sequence comes from Nitrososphaeria archaeon, assembly GCA_963752255.1. Taxonomy (GTDB): domain Archaea; phylum Thermoproteota; class Nitrososphaeria; order JACIWG01; family JACIWG01; genus JBEKIG01. The sequence goes on from CAVVXT010000019.1 coordinate 54,642, forward strand.
ATTCGCCATCGACTATTATCCAACTGTGATCCTATTCAAAAAAGGCAAAGTGCACAAAAGATTAGACGCTCAGCCAGGAGTCGGCCTAAATAAAAAACAGCTTAAGGACCTCATTGAAGAACAGTAAGGAGCCTAAAGCCTTGTGGTTTATAGTGGTGTTTGGTGGCTCTTAATTTTTTTGTGCTAATTGATAGTTAAATCTTTTTAAGTTTGTCAATTATAATACTATAGAAAAGCTATGGAATCGAGTAAGGATCTTAGGAAGGAGTATCCTAGCGTCCTAGATCGAGCTTACAAGGAATCCAAGAGATATCAAAAGGTAGATGAAATTATGAGCCGAGATGTTATAACAACAACTCCTGAATCCACAATGTATGAAGTATCTAAGATTATGGGTGAAAAACATATAGGAAGCTTAATTGTGATAAAATATGCTACACCTGTTGCTATAGTTACAGAAAGAGATTTACTAAGTAATGTCTTATCGATTGGGATGAATTTGAAAGAAGTCACTGTTGAGAAAGTTATGTCCTTTCCTCTAATTTCTATCTGTCCAACAATTCAGATAAAGGAGGCAGCTCAAATAATGATAGAGAAAAAAGGAAGACTCGCTGTTTTTGAATGCGGAAAACTTGTAGGAATGGTGACCGCATCAGATCTTATCCGAAGTTTACCTGAGGCACCTGAAACCCAGCTTAAGGTCGATGACTTTATGACTAAAGAAATTATAGAGTTTGATGAGAGAACTTCCGTTGCCAGTGTGGTTAAGGCTATGGGCCAGAGGCGCGTTGGCAGTGTCATAGTAACTACCAAAGGACTACCGACTGGCATATTCACAGAACGTGATCTACTTACCACGTTCCTGGCAAAGGATAAGACTTTGGATGTGCCACTAAGTTCAGTAACGCCATCCTCACTTATTACAGGTTCTTCAGGAATAAGCGTTCATGAAGCTGCTCACGTTATGACATCAAAGCACATAAGAAGATTACCTATCAAGAAGGGCGATGCACTAGTAGGTATCGTCACAGCACGTGACCTTGTCGAAGCGTACGCAAAGTGAACTCTAGGTTTCCCTCTTTTTTTTTACCTAAAACTAGTTTCAGAGAAGGTTATTAATTGCACTAATTCCAAAAAATAAAAGGTATTTAAAAACAATCAGAGGTCATAAAATTTAGGTCAGGAGCCTTCCAAAAAGTGAGCCTTTAAAATGCATAAAAATTTTTTCGACGACGTTATGCATCAAGACACGATAGCACTTTTTTAATCTTTTTGTTTAAGTGAAAAGGTCTTTGTTGACTACTTTGCTATGCATCAGAGCTTTGTTCAGGATAAATGGCGCATTTTCTTAATGGCTGCACAGTTTTGAGGAATGCTTCACTAATTATCATTGTGGTGAAACAATTTTCCTGTTTGCTGGTCGAATGCAGCGCACTTGTCTTTGCCTTCGAGGAAAAATTGTTCTATCGTCAAGATAATTTTAGATCAAAATTCTATATATTTAATGTCAACTAACGATGGACATAGTTTGGTGGGATGTGAGTGGAAGAAGCCGATATGCTTGACACCATTTCTTTCTGCTTTAAGTAAATGAAAGAAACGTAGATATTAAAGGAAAATATCTAGGCCCATTAGTTCAAGGCGCTTTGAGCATTCAAGACTTGTAGTAGGATTTTTAGTAGATTTCCTTCAGCGCGCGCAAAAGTCGATGTCTCCAAACCCCATTATATTTAAGAAGTAGCTTGTTGTTTTTAATTGACGTGGTTGCCCATGAGCCCTCTTGGCCTGTTGATTCTTGCTTTTTGCTTATGTTTGTTTCTGACAGTATTTCTCGGCTCATTTCGACTGAAAACACCGCGTAGGGTGAGCATTCAAGGAATCGAAGATCCCCTTGCAGCGGAAGCTTATGATCGAATCAGCCGTATGCCCCAGTTTGGGTTATTCAGACAAAGTTTCGTGAAGAAACTGAAGAGGTATGTCGAAGAAGGATCAATCACTGACGTCGGATGTGGCCCAGGATATCTTCTGCTGCTCATAGCGAAGGAATTGCCAGTACACAAGTTGGTTGGTGTTGACATTTCAGAGGAGATGATTGCAAGAGCAAGAGTCAACTTTAGCTCAATAGGGCTTGGCGGAAGGGCTGATTTCAAGCTGGGCTCTGCTGACCACTTGCCATTTGAGGATAACACTCAAGACTTCATAGTGAGCACCCTTTCTCTTCACCATTGGGCTGATCCTCAATGCGCATTTGACGAGATTTACCGTGTCCTCAAACCTGGCGGGCAGGTGCTAATACTGGACCTACGGAGAGACGCTCGGAGAGTATTCTTTTGGCTTCTTTGGTTCGCTCAGAACGTGGCCCTTAGGGCAATTGGTGCAGATGTGATGAGGAAGATCAACGAACCAATTGGTTCGTTACTCGCCAGCTATACTTGTCGAGAGATCGAAGACATCTTGTCGAGGACTTACTTCGATGACTACGAAGTTGAAGGAAAAATGGGATGGATCTATCTCTGGGCAGGAAAAAAAGTGTATTGAAGCCGAGAACTTAGTACACAACATAGCCGTGTTTAAAAAGATATTATCTTTGAATAGTATACTTGTTGGTGGTTTGATAGGGGCTCAAAGTAAGATCTTTAAGGATAGGGAGAAACTGTCTCCCCGTTATGTACCGTCAATCTTGCCACATCGTGAGAAACAGATTGAAAGCCTTTACAATTCCTTCAGAGAAGCCCTGGCTGATCCTTCTAGAGCGCTATTGAAGATTATCCAGATAATTGGACCTGCTGGCTCCGGGAAGACAAGCAGCGTTCTGAGGTTTGGTCAGAGGTTTGAACAGGACGCTGCAAGACTGAAGCGCGATATTAGACATGTCTACGTTAACCTGAAACTTCAGGGCGGAAGCAGAGTTGTACTCTACAGGTACCTTTTGGAAGCTGGGGCTCCTGAGGTATACTCCTCCAGTCTGAGTGCGGAAGAAATGTTGCGAGTGATGCTCCGGCAACTTCGAGAGAGGAAAAGATACCTACTGATTTCACTTGATGAAATTGACTATTTCATAAGGAGCACAAAGGAAACTGGCGTGGTTTACGATCTAACCCGTCTCAACGAAATTGAGTTGGGGAAACCCTGTAACGTGTTAGGTGTCATCTTCACTGCAAGAAGCAAGGACTTCCACGAAAGGCTTGATCGAGCTGAACTCAGCACACTCGGTAGGATCCCGATAGAATTCTCCTCCTACACTTCCATTGAAATCGTTGACATCTTAGCTGACAGAGTCAAGGAGGCTTTTCAGCAGAGAGTTGTATCGGATGAAGTTCTAGAATATGTCGCAGACTTGACGGTAAGCTCTCCTGTGAACGGTGACCTAAGATATGCCCTTGACCTACTTCTATATTCAGGTAACCTAGCAGAGAACCAGGGAGCTGAACAGATTCTGCCAGACCATGTCCGCCGAGTGCATGGGGAAACCCATCCTTCGATTACAGAAGAAGATATTCTGAACCTCCCCAAAAAGGAGCACCTTATAGCACTTCTGGCTGTGGTCAAATCGCTCAGAAACACGAGGAAGACCTACACTTCGATGAGAGATATACGTCTCAACTGTGGGATGATATGTGAAGACATGCACCTTAGGCCAACTGAAGACCTTGACGACTACCTTCAGGACCTACACGACAGGCGGATAATCGAAATACGTTCTCTCAAAGAGATAGGCATAAGCGGAGTGCCAACAGAAAACCTTGGACTCTTCTTGGATAGTTTGTTCAAACGGTTGGAGACTGGGCTGAATGTACGTCAATCGTAAAAGAGAAATCGAGGAGGGCCTTGGAACAATAGGCAGGATAAAGGTTATGGCAGAGCTGGCCAAGAAACCCAACGAATCCCTCACAAAATATTCTCTCCTAAAGGGTACAGGGCTAAAGCGAAGCGATCTGAACGAGAACCTCAGGCACCTTACCAACATCAACTGGGTAAAGGAGCTTAGGGCCATACACCTCAGGTATCAGATCAACCTGGACAACCCCGTAGTCCGGGTTCTATACAATTTCTTCAAGGAGTCGGAGTACATTTAGGAAGACGGTGTTAACCCCACCCTCTCCCCTAAGGTCCTTCATCCAATTAATATCGTCCTCTAGGCTATTTGTCGTGGAGGTCAGAAAGATGGCAATAGACATGAATGATGATACAGGTATCACTCCCATCCTCTAGAAATTAGAAAATGGTGAAAGTGAATGGGGAAATAGATGTAGGCCGTTTAGCAGACAGTTTATCCGATAGGATGAGTAGCAGGATTTCTAAAGTCATTTCTAAAGTTATGAGGGAGGAGCTCAATTCACGTCTCCCGCCATCATATGAGATGAAAAAGTTCACGGATGAAATTCAAATACTGATAAAAGCTGCCTCTTATGGAAGAAAGAGGGTGTGGAAATCCATCCTCGTAGTTGGGACGATGGTTATGACGAAGGATCTTACGGTAAAAGATGTCGTAGAAACATTAAGGTGTGATAGGACAACAGCCTACAGGATTTTGAAGAGGTTGCTCGAATTTGGTTTCGTCGAAAAGGATGGACGATTTTATAGATTGAATAGCAAAGTCTGTCCAGTGCTATACTCCATGACTAGAAGAACGCTTTTTGTGGTCAGGGAGTAGTGATGTTGCATGTACTATGCTACAAAAGTTTTTCCAACGTTGCATGTATGTAATATTATATTGCGACTTGGATGAATCAAACGATTTCCAAAAATCGGCCAAATAAAAGGAAAATGCTAAGTCTACTTGCGATTCTGTTTGCATTTTTACAGGTTTTTCTTCTACTTCCTAATCTCCCAGATATTTTTACAATTCTATTTGTCATCATTCTTGTTATTCCCATTATCTCTGTTGTATTGGGGAAAGGTAGGTTCTAAATAATGGAGGTTAAGGATTTTGACTGAAAAAGATAATTGGACTAAAAGGGGGGTAGAAGTTGATATATCAGTGGCGTTAGCTTATTGGTTCTACGAAATTTTATACAAAATGCAGAACATTACTGAAGCCCAAAGATACTTTCTTTTTACACTTATTATATTCGTTGGCTTCTTCCTGTACTTTCAGTGGTTCAAGGAATAATCCGAAAACTATACTTTAGCTTGTAATAGACATATCTACGGAGAGGGATTATTTGTGTATTATATGACATTCCAGAAAAGCTGTATTAAACCCACCCTCCCCTCTCCCCTAAGGTCCTTCATCCAATAAATATCGTCCCATAGAATATTTGTTGTTGAGGTTAGAAAGATGTCTGTAACCGTATTTGATATGGAGCTCCACGACTTAGAGGGTATTGGGCCGTCAACTGAAAAGAAGCTTAAGGACGCTGGGATAGAATCTGTTCTCGATCTCGCAGTCGCCCTACCAGATGAAGTGGCTGATAAGATCGGTGGTGCGAAGGAGAACGCGAGTGCCATGATATTCGTCGCCCAAAAGGCGTTGATGGAAAGCGGCTTAATCGATAAGGAGTTCGTTCCAGCAATAGAAAATTATGAGAAGAGAAAGTCCATGATTAGGTGTACGACAGGTTCGAAGAACCTTGACAGCCTGCTCATAGGGGGTATTGAGACTCAGGCTATCACAGAGTTTTGGGGTGACTTTGGCTCCGGCAAGAGCCAGCTCTGTCACACCCTCTGCGTGACAGCACAACTTCCAATAGAGAAGGGTGGATTCGGGGGAAATGTGATCTTCATAGATACTGAAAGCACCTTCCGCCCAGAGAGGATTTACCAGATAGCTGAAGCAAGAGGGTTAGACCCAATCCAAGTTCTCAAGAACGTTATAATCTGCAGGGTCTACAACAGCAGCCACCTTGAGCTGGCGGTCAAAAGGCTCGGAAAATACATCGAACAGTACAACGTCAAGCTCGTCATTGTTGATAGTATAATATCCTTGCACAGGGCTGAGTTCGTGGGAAGAGGGACGCTGGCTGAGAGACAGCAGAAGCTGAACGGTCTCGTGCACCGTCTTCTCAGGATGGCTGAAATCTATAACGTGGCGGTAGCAGTTACTAATCAGGTTCAGGCACAGCCGGACACGTTCTTCGGGGACCCTACAAAGCCTGCTGGAGGGCACATTTTAGGGCATGCCTGCACGTACAGGGTCTACTTGAAGAAGGCTGGGCAAGAGAGGATCGCAACGATTATCGACAGTCCTTATCATCCCTATTCAGAAAACCGCTTTGTAATATCGGAGAAGGGAGTGGAGGATCCGGAGCCAAAGAAGGGCAGAGAAGGTTAGATACCTTAAGGGGAGAGAGGTCGAAGTGAGCCTTCTCCTTGGAGGCGACCACAGGATGGGCGACAGACCTACGCCAATTATTCAGACCGCTCTGGAGGACTTTGATGAGCAGAGGAAGAGGCAGAAGCTGACGACAGGCTCCGGTGACCTAGATAGCCTGATAGGTGGAATTGAAGGAGGATTCTTCTACCTGTTCTACGGTGAGCCAGAGATACTTGATCTCCTCATACATCGTCTTCTTGTAAACTGTGTTATGCCAGCCGAAAAAGGTGGCCTTGATGCAAAAGCAGTCTACTTTAACAACACCGACTACTACGTCGGCAAGACTCTAATCGATCCATCGAAACTCGGCATGCTAGCGAAGCATGTGGGTATAGATCCTTCCCTTGTCTTCAAAAATGTAGAGGTAGCGGCAGCATTTAATGAAGAAAGACAATGGTTTGCGTCAAAAGAGGTTGTAGATTTGATAAGAGAAAAAAAGGAAATTAAGCTTCTCGCAGTCCACAACATAACACGCTTCCTTGTAAACTCGAAGAAGCCTAAGGAGTCCAAGGAGGTTCTGAAGAAGGTTGTAGGCAACCTTTGGAGGGCGGCATCTGAAAACCATGTAGCCTTCGTTATGACCGTTGATGCCATAGATACAGGTAAAGTATTGGCTCCCAAGCCGTTAGGTGGCATCTACATAAGGCAAGCAGCTTCAATCTTAGTTCATTTCAGAAAGTTCTGCGATGGGCCAATATCGTCCTATAAGGTAACGCTTGTGAAGCATCCATATAAGAGGGCTCCAGAGTCCATAGTGCTATATGTAAGCCAAGCTGGCTCTTTAGACCTAATGACAGGAAGGAACGTTCCATCCTTCCAGCAACTTTATGGAGAGTATTTGGACCGCCTTAAAAGCTTCTTCCAGAACGATCTCCTAGATCTTGGGCACAGGTCTGCGTTTGATGTCCTGCTTAAGGAAGCTTGGAATATGGAACAGAAGGCATTAAGCAACCTAAAGGAATTTACACTTTTGGATGGGCTGAACCTTACAGCATCAGTGGACACTCGTGCACTTATCGAGTCCGTTCAAAGACGCTTCCTCACCATAGACGATGAAACTAAAAGGCTCGCTCAAGACATTGAATCAATAAGGAACAGGATCAATGTAACCACGAGGGATGACAAACATGGGTAGAATAACGCCTTCCGCGCGCACTCTTTATGAAGAAACGGTTAACGAGCTCAAATCGCAGTATCGGGGTAGTTTAGTCGATCAAGGCCACAGGCAGGCATTCGACCTCCTACTCAAACTGGCATGGGAGACCGAGCAAGCGGCAATGGCTAACTCTAATATTCCTGTTGTGATCGATCGGCTCAATTTGACATCAAATCTGCATAACAGAAAGCTCATCGAAGCTCTTGCAAAGAGGGTGGAGGAGAAGGAGCAGGTCATCAAAGAGATTAAAGAGGAACTTTCCCAACTGAAAGCTCAACTGCACTACTCTACCACAACAGATGGAAGTGCTCCAAATGGTACCTGAGGTCGGCTGGGTCCTTGACGTCTACACAGAAGACAACTTAGCTTTTATCTGGATTCGAACAGAAGACAATAAGGTTATCAGGCTCCAAGACCATTACCATCCAAGCCTTTACATTCTTCCTAAGACATATGAAGATGGTGAACAGCTTCTATCCGCCCTACAGAATCAGATGGACATAAGAAGAACGACTTGGGTAGAAAAATACACGAACCTAAGGGAAGGGGAAAAGAAAAGGCTCATCCATGTTGTCGTCGAAGACGCCTTAGCCTACAGGCAGATAGTAGGGGCCCTTAAAAGACAGGAGCAAGTGATGGAGCTCTTCAACTTAGATCTTCTACATCTGCAACAGTATTTGTTTACAAGGCTTCAGATTGAACCGACCAGCAAGGTCGAATTCCTGCACGGCACAAATAGGTGCTTGTCAGAAATCAGAAAGGTTGATGACAGTAAAGAGATAGAGCCTCCACCTTTTACGACACTGCACTTTGACATAAACATCGGAGCAGCGTCTCTAACTCCAAACCCTCAAACAGATCCAATAACTTCGATAGAAACAAGATTTGAAGATAAAGAAACTCTTATCGAAGGAAGTGAAGAGGAGGTTCTAAAGGGATTCGAATCGATTGTGAAGGAGAAGGACCCTGATTTCATAGTTACACAAAACTGCGATAAATTCGCTTTCCCATACCTGCAGACACGGGCAAGATCGCTGAACCTTAAAATGCAACTCGGAAGAGAAGATGTGGATTCCGATAGTTTTAACAGGTCTCTTCCATATTGTGCACGAGGAAGAGTGGCTATCGGCTACGAATCCTATGGCATATTGCACGATAAATGGGGAATAGCTGGCCTTGTCGAACGTTCACGATTCGGGTTTCTTCCACCTGGTTTAGCAGCAAGGTGGTCCGCTAACAGGGTCAACGACAGCCGCGTCTGTTATGAACTACTCCAAAAGGATTATGTGATTCCGAAGAACACCGGCTACTATGAATACATTCGGCCCATGAAGGAGATCTTTGAACGCGATAAGGGTGGTATGATCATCCCTCCCAAAATAGGTGAGGTGCACGCCAACGTAGCAGAATTGGACTATGAATCGGAGTACCCAAACCTGATCGTCAAAGAATGTATAAGTTTCGAAACCGTAGGTCCAAAAGGACTGGATAAAAGGGATGACGCGATACTCCCATTAGTGACAGGGAAGGTTCTGGAGCGAAGATTATATTTTAAGAGGCTCCGTAAGAGCTTTCCCAAACAAAGCAAGGAATGGCTGTGGTGTGAGCAGCGTCAAAATGCTTTGAAGATGGTTTTGGTGTGCATTTATGGCACTTCAGGGTGTTGTTGGAACAGGTTCGGCAATGTACTGGCCTTCGAGGAAATAAACAGAAAATCTAGGCAGGTAATGATTAGGACAAAAGACTATGTTCAGAGCCAGGGCTTTGAACTGATATATGCGGACACAGATTCTGTCTTCGTCAAAAAGGATGATGCGACAAAAGAAGATTACGAACAGCTAGCCGTACAACTAAGTAGGCTCATGGGTCTCCCGATTTCCTTGGATCATCACTACAGGTTCCTTCTTCTACTACCGTTGGAGGCAGACCCTTCTCTGAATATGGAGGCGCAGAAACACTACTTTGGCGTCCTTTATGATGGAGAGCTTATCGCTAGAGGAATAGAGTTAAGACGACATGACACGCCGTCCTTCATAAAGGAGTTCCAAGCCAAGCTCATTCAAACCCTATTCGATTGTACGACTGTTGAAGAAGTATGCAACGTTGGATATGAGCGCGCCATGCTTCTCATCACAAGAACCATAGACAAAATTATGGGTGGAGATATATCATTTGAAGAATTGGTGGTCTCTAAGACGCTTAGGAAAACGGTGGATAAATATAGAAGTGTGCTTCCACATGTGGCTGCGGCCATCCAACTCGCAAGCAAAGGCAAACAGGTAAAGTCTGGCGAAGACATTAACTTCATCTACATGGATTCAGACCACCACAACCCTCTCTGTCGCGTCATACCATTAGAGCTAGCAAGCTCCCACGTAAACATAGACAAAGAAAAGTATCGTGACATGTTATTGGATGCGGCTGAGACGGTTCTTTCAACCTTCGGTTTTTCAAGAGAAGCCTATGGCATCTATAAATCAAGGTCTTGGTTAGGAGAACTAAGAGAAGAAATAAGAAAAAAGGTCTAACAAGAATGGGCAAGTTTGATTATATAATATTCAAGAAGCTGAAAGGGGAAGAAGCTAGGAAAAGAGGATGTGGCATCAACAAATTGCTTAATTCAATCCTAAAAGGGGTCTTGCATGACCCTGAAAAAAGGTCCAGAGGCCACTTCTAAGTATTATCTTCCTGTAAGCAACATTTTCAAAAGATTTTATATTATGTCCAGGCATAATATAAACAAGTTTGCCGTTACCGATTTGTCTTGTCCATCCAGCTGGATAGGTATTCCCTTCATGATAGTATATCATGAATATGCTTTTTTCAGCATAATCAAACATCTCATAACGGTAAGGTTCATCTTCTATTTCAAATTCACTTATTCCATTCATTATGTAATCATTATTTCCCGTAGATTTTACTGCAAGCTTTGTATATGCGGGATGACCTAAAAATTTTGCTCCAACCATTTCAGCATATTCTTTGTTCGAATCAAGAGAAATGCCGTTATGTATAATGAGGAGTCCACCTCCATTTTTTATAAAATCCAAAAGGTTGTGGGTAAGGGTTTTTCCAACTATTTTTCCCCAGCAGTCTACGTATAAAATACAAAGATCATAGTCTTTAAAATGTTCTGATGAAAGTATATTGTAATCTTCAGTACAGGTTAAAGAAAAATTATCCTTAAAAATGCTTTCAATTTCTTTGTCTATCGCTGTCAAAGGATGATATTGCGGATTTGAATAATCTCCAAGTAATAATGCTTTTTTACTTTTGTTTTCCATTTGATTCCTCTTTACCATTCCACTTGGGGGTTTTTCATGAAATATTCACATTTTGGAACTCATATTTAAAGCTGCTTTTGAATCAGTATGCAAACCAGCTTATTTTTCACCTCTTAAGTCAGAAATTTAATAACGAGAAATCGGAAAATTTAATAACGTAAAATCGGAATATTAATAACATGAGATGGTTAAAAGATAAATCGCCCTTTATCATTACTTCCCTAATCCTAGGCGTAGTCATGGTTCTGTTCCTCGGAATTCCAATCCTGGAGTCTTTGGCCGGTTCTTCCACCGGCCTCCTATCAGCCTTAACTGATGTGCAAACCATCAACGCTATAGCAACTAGCTTCTACTGTGCGACCCTCGCCACCCTTTTCACCTTCGTCTCAGGAGTTCCCCTTGCATATTTGACGACGAGGTATAAGTTCCCGGGTAAAGCCGTTATAAACTCGCTCATAGATATTCCGATCTTAATTCCCCACAACGCTGCTGGAATAGCGCTCCTTTTCGCGCTTGGCCCAAACTCCGTGATAGGTGGACTAAACAAATCTTTGGGGATAAATGTCGTCGATACCTATCTGGGAATAGTAGTAGCTATGGCGTTCGTCAGTGCTCCATTCACTATCAGGAGCGCCCAAGAAGCTTTCTCGTCTGTGAATCCATCAATGGAGAAGGCGGCGAGGAGCATGGGTGCAAGTAACCTGAAGGTCTTCACGAATGTGACCTTCCCCTTAGCTTCAAGGGGAATCATGGCCGGGTGCGTCTTGACCTGGGCTAGGGCGATCGCCGAGTTCGGTGCAGTGGTAATCCTCGCCTACTACCCAAAGACCGCCGCTGTGGACCTATACGACGTCTTCGTGAGCGGAGGGTTGAGCGCTGCCATGCCAATCACAGGAATACTGATCATCTTCTCCGTAATCCTCCTAATAATTTTTAGGAAAGCTCTCATTAGGCCAACAGATACGTTGCGCTGAAATAAGGTGAAACAAGTTGGGATTAAGAGTCGAGGGAGTCAGCAAAGCATGGAGGGGCTTCGCGCTCACCGACATAAATCTAGAGATAAGTGACGGCGAATACTTTGTGCTGCTTGGCCCCACAGGCGCAGGCAAATCCCTCCTCTTAGAAGTCATTGAAGGTTTCTACAAACCCGACAAGGGCAAAATATTTCTTAACGGCAAGGACATCACGTCGTATCCTCCAGAAAGGAGGAAAATTGGGTACGTACCGCAGAAAGACACCCTTTTCCCTCATATGACGGTGCGGCAGAACATTGAGTTTGGCCTAAAGATGCAAGGGAAGCTAGAAAGTGAGAGGCGAAAAAAAGTGAACGAGATGTCCATGATGTTGGGTTTGGAAAAACTTGAAAACAGGTTTCCGCCCACACTTAGCGGTGGGGAAAAGCAGAAGGTGGCACTCGCGCGAGTCCTAGCCATAGAACCCGAGTTAGTCCTTTTGGACGAGCCGTTGAGCTCAATGGACGCGGAAACGAGGCAGATCCTTAGGGAAGAACTGAAAAGAATAAACAAGGACCTCAAATTTACAACAATGCACGTTACACATGATCAATTGGAAGCCTTCTACCTAGCCAAACGACTAGGAGTAATTCGCGGCGGAAGAATGATACGGCTTGGAGAGACAAGAGAAATCTTCGAAAACCCGCAAAATAGTTTTCTCGCAAGATTCCTTGGCTACGAAAACATACACCCAGTCCAGGTCGCTGATAAACAGAAAAAATTGTTGACTTTGACCCCATTTGGCCATCAACTAATAACTGCGGGCGAAATAAAGGAAGACACTAACCTGATTGGAATTCACCCCAGCGATATCACCATCTCAAGAATGCCGCCTTGTCCCGTGGAGAATCTCCTCAAAGGAATGACGAAGGATTACAGCGACCTCGGCCCCACCGTAATGGTAACAGTCGACGCAGGACCGATGATCAAAGCCGCAATCCCCAAAAGAATTTACCTAAACCACGAGCTCTACCCAGAACAGGAAGTATGGCTTTCCTTCACTGCCGACTCCGTCAAGATCTTGGAATAAGGCAGAGAAGGAAACTAAGTTTTCTTCTTGTCTAATTAACTGGAGGCGTCAATATTCTTCTTAAAGTTGGCAGTAATTAGATCTTTGAGAAGACTTTGATTACCGTAATATTTCGCTGTCAATTGGATTGTGATCAATGATCTGTAGCCAAAAAACGAATCACATACAGAGAGCAGAAAACTATGCCAAATCGTCATAAATCAATCTTAACTAAGTTAAAGCCACATTCAGAAATCGTGGAAAAAAAAGACCTAATTGAATCATCGTTAATCCCCCCCACTCGAATCCTAAATGACTTTGTCATACTTCGCTAAAATTTATTAAGATGATTGATCTTGCGCTAGCTTCAAGATGAAACATAATGGAAAAGAGAACTAAGATCCTTTCCGCCTTTATCATCATAATAATCATTTCCATTATGGCAACCGTGGCAATCTATTATCGCACTCTACAAACTACGAACCCATTACCCTCAGGAGAACCTCCAGATTGTCAGATCACTGTCACAGGCAGCGTCAGGCAAGAAAGAACATGGACATTAAAAGAAATCTCTGAAATGCCATTAACAAACGTCAATGTTGTAACTGATGGCGAAAACACGACCTACATCGGGGTAAGTCTTTTAGAATTTTGCAACCAAAGCGGTATGTTCTGGGACGCGGGACCAATTAGAATCATCGCCACAAATGGACAAAGCGTAACCTTGAACGTTTTTCAAGCTTGGAACAGCACAGCTTATCCTCGGTATCAAATAAACAATAGGATAATTCTAGCCTTCGTAAAGGATGGACAATGGATGACAAAGGAGACAGGTGGGCCGGTGAAACTAATCACTCCAGCGTTTGGGGAACAATATCAAGTAGACAGTGTAGCTGATTTGAACATTGGTCTTTGGACCGTGTCAATTTCGGGAGCTGTTTCGAACCCTCTCACATTTACAGGAGAAAACATGACAAACTTCCAGGAGAGAACCATTGAATCAGAATTTGCTCCTGGTGATTCACCCCAAGTAACCGCAAACTGGACCGGTCTGTCTATGCTAGGTCTGCTTCAAGCCTCAAATATGTCAAATAAAGTCAAAATGATAACAATTATCGCAATCGATGGCTACGAAGAAAACTTCACAATTCAACAAATCAAAGATTCACAAATGCTTGTCGGTTTTAAAGAGAACAGCACGTATCTCCCACTAAGTCAAGGAGGACCATTCAGATTGTTCCTACCTGTCGATGAATATAAATGGGGATACAGGTGGGCTAAATTTGTCTGCCAGGTAGTAGTCTCATGATCGTACGTGGTTCTGCTTGACAAATAGCACAACATTATAGACCAACATCATAACGGTAGGGTGATTTCTTGAACGAGTTTGGGTTCTTACGATGAAAGGTGATTTCTCTCTTAGCCAAACCAATTATTCCTGTTCTAAGAGCACAAACTAGGACTCTTTCAAAACCATTTGCTGAAGACTTTTGGGGAGCGCTTGAGGATTATCCGTGAAGGAGGGAGTGAAGATGGGTTGCCATGACTGTTCAAAATCGGTTCTCCCTTGTCCATTCAAAACAAATTGAATAAACTGTCGTTGCTAACGCTGGATTTGGCGCATTTATGGGTATCGTCATTCCGTAGTATATTGTTTCTCCCGTTCTGTCTAGGCTTACCGTGGCAAATCTTTGATGTCCGTATGACACATACACCTGCGCATAGTTCTGATTGTATTGGATGGAGCCAAGGTTCACCTCGTTTGGAAGATTAATGTAGGAAAAGCCATACTGATTCGCATTGCTGAGGTAGAGAAAGCAGTAATCAAGATAGCCTTCTTGGAGAAGCGGAATGAGGTCAACTTCGCTCGCCCTTAGGATTATCTTGTTTCCAGCAGGTTGTTGTGTGTCAGGAATAGTGATTGTATATCCTGTTCCATTCATGACGGAATTTATGGGAGGGTTGAAGTTGTCCGTGATTAGGTCATGAAATAGCTCGGGATCACCGTAGTAGGTTGAGGCAAGTTGAACTGTGATCAGCGTTCTGTAGCCGAGCGCGTCCAGTTCAGGATTTACTAATCCTATTTTCACGCTGGGCTGAGTCAGTACAGAATACCAGTTACTGGAGTTGATTTCGTCTGCATATTGACTGCGATTGGTGTAGGCTAAGACCATACTGTTAGTGGAAAATCTGATATAGTAATCTGCGAAGCTTTGGTTTGTGCCTGAGACTTTTGTCTTATACATCATGGTTGGAATTAGGGAGTAGTCAGCGACCATAAGGAGGTCCGACGCTCTGACCTAGCTCCGTCACTTGCCTAATGACTTGAATGCTGCCGTGTGCTTCAAGTTGTACATTTATGTTCGGGTTGGCTTTCTCGAAGTCAGCTTGAACTTTTTGAAGCGGGTACAATAGGCTTGTGGCGCAGTAGATCGTAAGTGTCTGCTTTGATGGATAATTGGAAAAATAAAACGTGGAGGAAATTAAGGCCACCGCGAGGATCGCCACGATTAAGGCCGTCGCGATGTAAGCGTTTCTCACTTGGCCTCATTTCCTATCTTATTTTCATGATCTAGGGGTTTACCTGAATCTTCACCGCCATGCTCGCCCATTTGTTTCCGTCCGTGAGCAAGCCCTGAGGCCCTACAGTCGCGATTTTCAAAGGTTCTCCGGAAGTTAGCGCTGCTCCATTTAGGTAATAGGCTACGATCATCGTCATAGGTTGGGTGGCTGACATTGGGTTTCCTGTCGTGGGGTCGTACGTGTTCAGCCCCTGCCCATTCAGCTGTTGATAGGTGTAAACCATCGAATATCCATCGCTAGCCGTGACTGTCACGTTTTGGTTTGCAGTGATGCCGCCTACTAGGTTCAGGAGGGTCATAATTGGTACACCGGTATAATTACCGAAGCCTTGGATTCCACTCTTTCCTTTGTACCCTCCTCCTGCTGTGTATGAGCTGAGAGAGGCAATGTCTTGTGAATGCAGTACTATTTGGGTTCCGCTGGAGCCTACTATTGTTAGGTTCAGGTGGGGTATCGGCATTATTTGAATTTGGACTATGTCCTTGACCATTTGTTTCTTGGTCACGCCTGAACCGACTAGAGTCAAAGGCCAGTACGGGCTGGGGAGTATGGCGCCGTTTAGCTTTGCCGCGACGATTATGTTATTGTTATTGGTGACATAGGTATCATTCATAACGGTGAAATAGCCATCTCCACCTATCACTTTCACAACGTAACCATTGGCCAGAGACACGTTGCTGATGCCGCCGTTGATGACACTGTAAGATACGAATTGATCCAGAGCTACACCTGTCCAAACGTTGCCGGTACTATCAGTATAGTTTTGTGGGAAGTGATTGATGTCTGCCATATACGCTTGCATGTCCATGGTCAGAGGAGTTGTGCCGTTGACAACTAGATTCCAATTCTCCACACTCTGAGTTACTTCTATTTTGTCCACTAATTTAGTCCAGAAATGGCCTTCAGTGAGTAAACCTTGGGGTCCCAGAATAACGAGTCTTAGGGGTCCTACATCAGAAGTTAGGGCCGTGCCGTTATAGTAATATGCGACTACCACGGTCAATGGTTGAGTAGCTGAGGATTCGCTGCCAGTCACTTGATCATAGGTGACGTAACCTTGGCCGTTCAGCTGTTGATAGGTGTAAACCATCGAATATCCGTCTTTGGCTGTTATAGTGACCGTTTGGTTTGCAGTGATGCCGCCTACTAGGTTCAGGAGGGTCATAATTGGTACACCGGTATAATTACCGAAGCCGCCGATCATTCCACCGCTGCTCTTGTAGCCTCCGTGCCCGGAGTAAGCGGTGAGCTTTGCAATGTCACTTGAATTCAAGAATTTTTGATTTCCTGATGCCCCTATGAGGGTTAAATTCATTGATGGAAGTGTGGTTGCTGAATTTTTTTTGTTGGATGGGCTTAAATTCAGTTGCCAAACGGCAACGGCTCCTACGACGATGGCTGCTACGACGATTATAGCGATAACCATGATCGTGACAAACTTTGGCTTGATCATGCCTTTTCTTTCCGAAATCTTTCTCATTTTAAGATTCACCTTAGCCTTACTGCGACACCGTTATGCTATAAAAACATAACGCTACAAACAACTCCGCCACTTACCAATTCAAAAAACACCCTCCTTCCACATCGACATAGCTTGTTATCTCTCCTTCTTATCAAGAGTTTTAATTCTTAATAAAATTACGAATGTCGAAGAAATTATGAGATCGCAGAAACTGGCCTGGGGGGATTAATGATCATATCGGTCTAATTTTGAGATTCTTATTAAAACCACATGAACAAGCATCTCCACCTACTATAGTTTTACGTTAATCGTAGATGTTATTTATCAGGATCCTCTCCTGAAACATGTTTGACCAAACCCTTTTTTTAGCCTTTACTAAGTATCCAGCTCTTTTGCCATATCGTTGTGCTATACTCTCTACAAATGTGGCGCCATGTAGAGAACCAAAAATGGTAAGACTGAAGGCATGTGTTTTTTTATGATGTTTTAGAATTAGCTTTTAGCATCAAAAGTCTTAAAAAAAGAAGGGGTTAGGCTTTTAGCCTTCTCCTTATGGTGACACCTACTGCAATGGATGCTAATGTTACAACGGTTAAGGCTATCAAGTTGGAAAGTGGAAGCGTGCTTTGTGCAACCAGTTCCCCTCCTACTTGTCTATTGAACGCTTGAGCGAAAGCGATCTCATTCCGCAACGGCCTCATAGAATCGGTAGTACCTATTGCATAGCCCCATTCCATCGGCGATCTTGTGGCAACCACTATTCCGCTGCCAAACCGCCATTGGACATACGTTGGCGCACCTGGGTAAGGTGCAGTAGGCCCTTCGACCATGATCACTGTAGCATTGCTGGGCAAGTTAGTGAAATATCCATGTGAGGACCAGAACCAGTTATCCATATTAGTATCGTTTACTACGCCCCAAGGACCATTCATTATCGGACTACTTACGTCAACGACCGAGACATCCTCTGTTAAATTTGGTGCTATTCCTAGACTTGGAGCACCAGGAAGGTTCAACGTAGCTGGTTCACTTCCAGTATAGAAAGCCATGTGTACAATGAGAACACCACCATTGTATACGAAGTTTTGGAGTATTGATCTTATTGGGTCACTGTTTATCGCAGCATAATATGCTGGAGTCTGTGCGCCTGCCTAGTATGATCACTCTATAGGGTGAAAGGTTTGTGGTTGGAAAATTGGTTGTGTTAACTATCATTAAGCTGAATCCGTTGTCGATTATCGCCAGCTGGTTCGAGCTTGTCCCCCATGGTGCCTAATCTTGTAGGATAAGTTTGTCTAGAAGTCCTGTTCCTTGTGGCTGTCCCACCTGAGATGGCTGCATGCCTGGTGGCTTCACGCCGTCTATGCTAGATGCGAAGACAGCAAGAGGAGATATTGAGATTAATATACCCAGTACGATTATTAGCGACAGCTTCTCTGCGTTTTTCAATTCTTCTCAGTAAAACTAATTTTTATCCTCACTTTTAAAGGTTTTGCCTAACTTCAATGGCCATCCTAACATGAAGACCCTTTTTGCCCCTCTGATCTGATCTATCGATTCAAACATCTTTTCTTGTTTCCCTTTCTTATGAAATAGCGGGCCTGGGGATTTCTGACCCTAATTAAGTGCAGATACCTAATTTTATTTAGGCTTAAGCGTTACATATTGTATTGCATTCAGCTTTCTTAGTCTCTATGAGAAGCGCGGCTGTCTTAGGGGCCTCAAAAAATGGGTCTGATCATTCAGAAAATACACGTCTTTTTGCCCAGATAGCCACATTCACCAAGCCTATCATGACAGGCACTTCTATCAAGGGCCCTATCACTGTCGCAAAAGCTTCTTGCGAGGATAAACCAAAAACTGCGACTGCCACAGCAATAGCTAATTCGAAATTATTACTTGCTGCAGTGAAGGCAAGCGAAGTAGTCCTTTTGTAGTTTAGCTTCAAGTAGTAACCCAAGATGAATGATATTAGGAACATTGGAATGAAATAGGCTATCAATGGTATCGCTATCCTTACGACATCTAGTGGTAGTGTCACGATATATTCCCCCTTAAGTGAGAACATGACCACTATCGTGAAAAGAAGTGCGAACAAAGAAGTCGGGCTCAGCTTCGGCATCAGTTTATGGTCGTACCATTCCCTTCCCTTCGTTTTCAGAAAGTAGTACCTTGCTAACATACCGCCGAAGAAAGGTATCCCCAAGTATATCGCTACAGACTCCGCTACTCCTATAAAAGAGATGTTGACGACTGTCCCTTGTCCTCCAATCCAAGAACTTGCGAGAGTTATGTAGAAGTACGCTAAAACCGAGTAGAACAGTATCTGGAAGATGGAGTTCAAGGCTACAAGTATCGCAGCCCACTCGCTGTCCCCTCCAGCCAGGTCGTTCCAGACGATGACCATGGCGATGCACCTTGCCAAACCTACGAGAATTATTCCATTTCTGAAAGCCGGATAATCTGCCAAAAATATCCATGCCAATGAGAACATTAAAAGAGGTCCAATTAGCCAATTTAAAATCAGCGAAGTAGAAAGCATCTTCTTCGAGCCCTTTGCTGTAACAACCTTCCCCAATTCCTCGTATCTGACCTTTGCTAGGGGAGGAAACATCATCCAAATTAGCCCAACTGCTATAGGAATTGAAGTAGTTCCAACACTTACTGAACCTATTATTTCAGAGATCCTGGGGAAGACATATCCTAGGCCAACACCTAGCATCATGGCCAAGAATATCCAGAGCGTGAGAAATCGGCTGAGAAAGGATAGCTTCTTTTTTTCATCTTTTTCCAAAAAAATTCACCTTATGGAGAACCACATAAAAGACCATACAGTAGCCTAAAGAATACGCTACCTGCCCAAGCAATAACCATGAAGGTGGTGCACAAGGGGGTTCAGGATCAAAAACTTCAACAGTTATGCTTTTCACATTATGCATTATATTCAGACCGTAACTATCACAATATTTAAATATTGTGATTAATTTACTATATGTATGCCAATGCAGAAGGATGGTTTGGACAGATTTAGGGCTAAAATATTTTATGCCCTTTCGGATCCTATCAGGCTCAAGATTATTGAGTATTTGAGAAATGGAGAGAAATGCGTGTGCGAGATAATCCCATATATTAAAATGCCTCAGCCTATAGTCTCACGCCACCTGAAGATTCTAAAAGACTCTGGGCTGCTGAAGGATAGAAGGGATGGAACTCGGAGATTTTATTCGATTACAGACAGGAGGGTGTTCGATATAATTGATACTGTGTCACCTGACGTGGCCGAAAGTCTCTCGGGACATGCTATTGAGCAGATAATCTAGAAGAGTCAATCTTTATGCCACCTGTTAAAAGAAAGGTCCTCTTCCTTTGTGTTCATAACTCTGCTAGGTCTCAGATGGCGGAAGGTCTACTGAACCATCTATTTGGGGATAGATATGTGGCCTATAGTGCGGGTCTTGCTCCAACAAAAGTTAATCCATACGCCATTAAAGTCATGGCAGAAATCGGGATAGACATCTTAGATAACAAAGCTAAATCCTTCATTGAGTTCATTGGAAAAGGCATCGATGTAGTGGTTACAGTATGTGACGAATCAAAAGAGGTTTGCCCTTATTTTCCAGGAGCTAAAAGATTTATTCATTGGAATTTTCAGGATCCATCGGAAGCTGTCGGCACTGAAGAAGAAATTCTAAGGGTATTTCGAAATGTCCGAGACGCATTAAGAGACCTGATTACAAAAGCTGTTGAAAAAAGTGAACTATAAAATGCGAGATATTTGGACAGTTGTTTGCAGAAGCGAATAACAGTGTCTGAGCATAAAAAGGGCTGCTTGGTCTGCGGCGAAGAAATCGTATATGATGTAGAACGCTCAGAATTGGAGTGCTATTACTGCCATCAGATTCAAACCTCGCGGGTCAGGTGCATTAAGGGGCATTACGTCTGTGACAGATGTCACAGCGCCTCCGCCAACGATCTGATAACGACCTCTGCACAAACACCAGCTCAACTGATCCCCTTGAGCAGGCATTGGTTCTTATGAGAAATCCAAAGGTTAAGATGCACGGTCCAGAACATCATTTTCTGGTCCCGGCAGTCCTTTTATCTTCTTATTACAACATTAATGGTAATCCCCATGAAAAGGAGGCCAAGATCAGGGAAGCAAGAGAGCGTGCTTCCAAGGTGCCAGGCGGTTTCTGCGGCTACTTTGGGGACTGTGGCGCAGCAGTTGGGACCGGAATATTCGTCAGCCTGATAACCAATGCAACACCTCTCTCTATCGGGGAATGGCGCCTTGCCAACATGATGACATCAAAGAGTCTCCTCTCAATCGCGGAGCATGGGGGACCGAGATGCTGCAAGAGGAACAGTTACCTTGCGATACTGCAGGCCACCGATTTTTTAAAGGATAATTTCAATGTCGAAATGAAAGTCAATAAAAACATAAAATGCGAATTCCACGACCTGAATAAGCAGTGTCTTAGAGAAAAGTGCACATTTTCACTAGCTTCAATTTGCTATTGCAGTCGCCGTCGTGGTATTTATTATTTGGCTATAAGATCATAGTTGCGGGTAATAGAAAGTATTCTGGCTGCAAGTTGAATCTCCAAACTATTTTACATTTGTTAATTCTTCAATTTGTTATCAATTAAGATTAGAGGATAAATGTTCAAGAAACTGCCACACTTTTAGAAGGGAAGTCGATTTAATAGAAACTGCTTTTTACTATTAGAAGCCATTCTTTTGAAGAATTTAAAAAAATCTGAGCATAAAGTTAAAAAGAAAAATAGAAAGATTCAGCGCAACCTACGCTCAAGAACACATAGCATAATATTTGATAGCATTTATGACCGTAAAAATTACGGAGTTTAATATTTCTTGTTCAAATTGGTTTTGATAGTGAAGTTGAGTTATTAATCTTAATCTAAATTTCTCTTAAGGGAACAAATTCCCAAGAGTTCTCAATGTTGACTGGGGCAGTTCCGAACGCTTTTAGCCTTCAACTGTAAGCGCTTAAGAATCTTGTAGATGCTAGTGTTCCATGTCGTGCAGCTGTCATGCTTTCAAACCTCAATGAATTAACTTGTTAGCCCTAACCAGAAATCCGTTTAAAGTTTTCTTAAACCTTTCGTCCTTTTGACTAGATTACCGATTTAAAAACTTGACACGTCTAAAGATTACTGATAAGGTTGACGATGTCCGTAAATAAGCCGTTGTCAAGAATCGCCTCTAGGAATGAGCGATAGATCGAGTTCGGGTCGTCGAGTCGCTTCATGCCGTGAGGCCTCTTGAAGCCAACGAACAGAATAGCAGCGAATTTGAATCGGACTGCATAGTATAGGAAACCCTAGCTTTTCGACTTACTGCTTTCTTGCTTCTCGGACTTGCGGAGTCGGTTCAGTTCGGCTATCTTCTCCTTGTATTCCTTTTTCTTCTTCTTATTTCCTTGTGCGCGCGCTTGGTCGTATAGCTTCTTCAGTTTCTCTTCTTCTAGCGTGTAATGGGGCATCTTCGGAAATGAGGTCGTAGCGCAATAGTTAAGTCTTTCTGAGATGGGTCACAAAACTACCCGCTGAAGTAGTCCTCCTTGTTG
The DNA here is from genome assembly GCA_963752255.1 of Nitrososphaeria archaeon. Classification (GTDB taxonomy): domain Archaea; phylum Thermoproteota; class Nitrososphaeria; order JACIWG01; family JACIWG01; genus JBEKIG01. The sequence continues at coordinate 77,055 of CAVVXT010000019.1, forward strand.
TAATTACTTAAGATCACAGCATAATTTCTATTTGTCAAAAATGGGGGATCGAGGTAAATGAGTGAAACTGAATCACTAGGGAACTTCATCATGTTTAGGCAATCACAACAATGGATGCTGCTGAATACAAGCATGCCGTTATTGGCTTAATTTTTCTTAAATTTGACACTTAATAAAAGTTTACATAAAATCTCAATATCCTTATTTGGTATCTGCACCTAATAATGTACAAATCCCACCGGGCCCGCACCCAATTCTTCTCTGTTCATTATTTACCATTAAATTAATGTTGAAATCCTACTTCACAAATCAGATTTATTTTTGATTTATCCATGTCAAACAAGTAAAAATGGGAGTAGTTTAATAGCTCATCTAGGTTTTGGAATAACATTTGTTCGATTTAAGTAGTGAAGGAGTTTATACGTTTCCGGATGTTTATGTCGTTGACAAGTTTTGCAGAGAGTTCTATTTATTTGGGAAAAAAGAAGATGTCCTTATTAATAGAAACTAGTAGTGTCCCTGATGGCTATTTAATTACAATTGGTGAATATATCTTTGAATTATATAACGTTAGGCTCTATTTAGACAGGGAAATCGTCATCGATGCAAACCTAAGATCTCAATTGGAAGCGTTTGCTGGAAAAGATCCAGTAAAGAATTGGGGCTAGTTCGTTCAGTCCACTCACAAACTAACTAAGAAAGACTTTCCATCTTTATAGAAACTTTACCGATTTTGTTAAGGTTTCCTTTACGTTTTCTGTTAATGAAAATATCGTTGATAATCGTGGATAATTCCGGCTCAAACAGAAATTTGTTTGTGCAATTAGCGCAAACGTTCTGCTTGTTGGCTCAGACAGATGCCCCTGTGCTCAATTAAATATCATACTCCTCTCATGCAGGACACCGTTAAGTTGAGCCGACAAAAAGAGTTTGCGCTAACTTTTTTGCTGATTTTCTATTTGAGCCGAACATGATTGCACCTGGTTGGTTAAACGTCGCACATTAACAAAAACTTTAAAGTTTGAGCATGGCATAGACCTGCTTTTATCACTTTTTGGATATGCAGCGGTCGGAGTACCAGCATAAAGATAACCTTCTCCCCTTTTTCTTTTTTATAGTGTATACGGGATTATCCTAATCGGTAAAGGTTCTTTTATAATGAACTTGAAACAAAAAGAATGTACGGCCCGTGAGGCACTTTGTTCTGACTGACTAACTGGACTTCATGGGAAATGTTCAAAAAGTGGGTTTACGGTCATGACCACAGACCTAGATTTTGAACATTATTGCCAAAAAGGAAGTTATAATTTTGTGTCAACTCCTTCTCAGTGATTGCGCCATTTACATCCGTTACATCCTATTATAGGAGAGTTAAATTTCTTCTAAAGGTGCTTTACCATATTAATGGACGAATGATTGGAGGATGACTGCAACTGCACCAAATATCAGGAAGAAAAAGAAAATACGACTAAACCAACTATCTGAGAAATTGGAAAACTCATGGTATTTTGGGTTGACTAGACTTTAAAATGTTCAAAAATAGTGACTACTGTCATGACTGCGGATGCAGATTTTGAACAAGACGACCTTAATGGAAAAAATAACTTTTGTCCGTTATACAAAGATCTTAATGCTGCAAGCAGTGTTGAAAAAAATTAGAGTCAGACTTATAGTCGAATAATTTAAAATCCCACTTTTATAGGATAGAATTATTGCTCTACTTCTATAGAATCTCCAACTGGAGTATTAAACTAGTTCTCCGAGAATCAATCACCACCTTTATTGCTTCAAATGCTTAAAAAATTATTGCGAGTTAGACTTTAATAAGATAAGAAATTTAACAAGTCAATACACCCTTTCAGCATAGAACAACTTCAGGAGATCCTCTATCTCCTCCTTTTCATCCTTCGATGGCTTCCATCCACAAAGTTCACATTTACTTTTGATATTTAATGGTTCATTTTCTTGTCTAAGCTTTTCAACTAGTACCTTTAATGTTAAAGGGAGAACGGGCGACCAAACAATATCTTATCAGTTAGTGCAGGGATTAACGATTCTTCAATGATCTTTTCAGTCCAACTTACTTTAGGACTTTTTAAAGTTCAGGATTACCAGAAATTTGTCTAATTGTTGAACTTTTTCCTTGCTGTGTAGAGATGGATACACCCTGCAAAAATCAAACCAAAAGCAAAGATCCCGATAGCAGTCGATAAATCACCATCTCGAGTTATTGCCTTAAGCCCAGCTTTAACTGGGCTATTCTGTTTTACTATGCAACGTCCGGCCAGATCTCCCGTTTTTTCCTCCCTTTCATTAATGGAAAGATTCTGCTTGTTTCTGCTTGTTTCCAAAATCGCTTCTATCATCACGAATTATCATCATCGATTATCCATTCTTTTTTGGAACTTTCAGCACGTATAAGCTGCTTATCCTTAGAGCCGCATATGTACTCGCTTCGCTGTACCCATGGCGAAAAGATTTCATCGTCCATCGTTACAGGACACATTTCTTCAAGACAGGCTTCTGTAATGTTATGGTCAATGGAACACTGCTTTTTAACCCTGTAAGGTGTTACCACAGAGAATTTTTTAAATGGAGGATTACAAATGCAATTTTCCACCGCATTTTTTAGATGGTCGCTGCAATATTTTTTTCCCACGTTTCTCCACAGAAACAGGGGATACCTCCTTTCTATACTTATCGTTTGATATGTACAATCAGAATAATTGTGCAAAAAAAGGTGTGCAGTCATGACCGCAGCTGATGATTTTGAACATGACGATTTTGAGGGCGAGATAAGGTCAAGGCCAAGGGTCTTTGATTTCTTCACTCTCGATGGTGTTGAGAGGCTTACCGGGTGCACCCTTAATAAATTCCTGTTGTTCATTACAAAGGAACTCATAGATAATGCCTTAGACAAAAAAGATGTAAAGAACATCAATGTTAATATCTGTGAGGAATACAAAACATTAACATTATCTGTTTCTGATGACGGCAATCCCACATTTGACAGGGAATCCCTCTCAAAGGTCCTGGATTTCGAGAAAGCGCCTTCGTCTAAAAGAATATACAAGACTGTGAAAAGAGGTGTCCGAGGCAACGGACTACAGAGCTGCTTCGGGATTTCTTATACCACATGGACTGCAGACGACAGGCCCGAAATACAGCTGAAGTATTGGGAACGGAAAGATTTTTAGTCAATTTAGATCCAAGCAAAGTGTCAATTAAAGAAGAACCAAGAGTCAACGATGGCACTACAGTAGTTTTATTCAAACTGCCCGTGGCCGATTATATATCACCCTTCAGAATCGTAGAAACCGTCGCTTTACTTAACCCGCGTACAACTTTGACTTTTAAGGACAAGGAAGTTGAGCAGACCTTCGAAGCCTTGGAAGATGCTTCACCTTCTTCACAGACAGATGTCGACATACATTGTTACAGCTTAGCAGAATTCGGCTACCTTGCCGATGAAATAAAACATATAACAGTCGAGAGGTTAGTTACCATTTTCAAAGGCCTGAAACATCGTTCCTATGCGAGAGAGATCCTTGATGAACTGGAAATTCAGCCAGGGACCAGGCTTTCAGATATCGGTTCTAAAGAACTCGAATCGCTTTACAATGCGATAAAAGAGGCTGCCAAGAGCATAAAAGCTACCCAGCTTCCTCTGGTTGGTCAGGACGCGTTTGAAAACTTTGGTGCTGTAGGTTACTCCGTGAAGCGCGGTGTGTGGAGTGAAGATGGTAGGATCGTGCCCTATGCCGTCGAAGTTGCCTCCTTTGAAGGCGAGGGTGAAGATATCATAGAGACGATAAACTTCTCCGCTTCTATCCACCATCCTTTTACAATGTGGGTCAGGACCGAAGGTGAAAGGAGGGTTAAACTGCATGACCTCATAAAAGATAAGGGAGTCACTGTTCTGATCCATCTGGTGTGTCCTGCGATAACGTGGCTAAACGCAAGTAAGGGTGAGATGGACATCGAACCATTTGGGGAGAAGATTTTTTCTGCTGTCCGAAGCGTCTGCAAGCAGAATACACGATCAGGATTCGATTCCGAAACCCTGACTTCGCTTGCCAACAAGGTCATGTGTTCCTACCCGACATTGAACTTTACAATCAGGCAGGTCTTTTATAGGTTGGTGGCCCTTCACGGTTACCCGAACACCCGACAGTCGTATAACAAATTAGGAAAAGCTCTTGTCATGGCAAGACAAGAAGGCTCTGTAGATGCTGACCGGATAGTGGATTTGAGTAGGCCAGAATACGTTAACAATAGCCAGTATCAGTCATTCCTTGAGAAGGTTGAGTCGGACTTCAAGGCGATGGTAGAAAACTTCGATTTGGACATGTGGGATCAGCAGCCCTTCTTCTGTGAAACGTGGACGGAAAAGGAGGCGCTCAGTCGCGTTCTCATGCCAGTCTGCCAAAAATATCGGGTGAACTTGATCGTTGGACGCGGGTATTCCTCATATACACAAATACGAAGAGCGGTTAAAAGGTTTCCTGAGGGAAAGAAGGTCATTTTAATGTACATCGGAGATTTCGACCCAACGGGTCGACACATCGAGGTGAAGTTGATACAAAGACTACATGACCAAATTAGAAGGAGTGGTAAGGACGTAGAAGTAGAGGTGAAAAGGATAGCGCTTACCTATGAACAAATTAAACAACACGATCTACCCTCTTCTCCCCTGAAAAAGTTCGGCCAAAAGCGTAACGAATACTACGAAGAATATGGTGATAACGTGTGGGAAGCTGATGCCCTAAGTCCTGAAGTCCTTATGAAAACTTTAGAGGAAGAAATTAGAATTTTAATCGACTGGGAGATCTGGGACAAAAAAGAGGAAGAGGTCGAATACTTCAGGAAACTACTAAGAGAACGTTTGGGACGGCTTTTGGACGAACTGAGGGCTTTCGAATGATAAGGCTTCTGGCAGATGTTCGTACATTTTTCTTAAGATTTCATAATGTTCTACATGATGTGTTGATTATTTTTTGCCATAATACCTAAAAGGCCATATGGTTGGGTGGATCAGGCGGCCAATCTTTTTTTGTTCAACGACAAGTTTAGAGAACGCCGTATTTCATAATTATATCAGTTTGGAAAACCGTGCCCATTAATCACACAGAATCTTAAATTATACACAATATGATCGCTTTGATTAGGCAGAAGTTGTAACTTCCAAGTCCAGAACTACTTGAACAATTCTGGGTCCGACCTCTCTCACGACTTTTCCTCGAGTTGATGAAATCTTGAAGTTATGAGGTAAAACTAGCTCCGGTAAAACTTCATTAATCGTTTCATCCATCGGTGCTGATTTAGCGTGCAGATATAAGTGAATGACCCCACCTTCCTCTCTCAACGCCTTGACAGCGTACGGAAAATATTCTATGGATCTCTCAGGATATGGCATTATAACGCGATTGGCGGAACCTGCGAGCTTGTAACTTATTATTCGAGCTGCATCACCCAAGAAAGCTATTATGCGGTCGTCCACCTTATTTACGAAAACGTTTTTCAATATCATTTCATACGCGTCAGGGTTAAGGTCAATTACATAATTTGTCGATGTCTTACGTTTTTTTGCGATCAAAATGGAAAACGTGCCGACACCCGCGAACATGTTGACAACAACCTCATTCTCGCCAACGAGGTTTGCAATCCTCAACCGTTCCGCAGACAATCTTGGTGAAAAATAGGTTTTACCTATGTCTACATAGAATCTGCAACCGCTCTCCTTACATTCTGTGAAAGTCCGATTTTCCCCGGCTAGATATTCTAAGCCCATCAGCCTATATTCTCCAGAAACAGGTGAAGCCTGTCTGAAAACGCATTTTACAGCTTTAACGTTCTCCAGTAAGGTTTCCGCAATCAGGCTCTTCTTCGGCAAAAGTGTGTCTGGAATCTTTATAACCGCAATATCTCCAATAATGTCAAATCCTGAAATGATGTCGTCGAGCTCTTCAGGCGAGAGTTTCTCTGAAAGTAATTCTTTTACAAGACGCCCCAATTATTATAGCACTTTGCCCCATGGGAGTGCACATATGATACCAATTTATTAAAAGTTTTTCATTTAAGAAGGCGATTCTTCTTCCGTCGACCTAGCAATATAATAATACCTGCCTTCTTCTTTCTGTATTCTATCAAGCTTGCTCTTAGGTTTGTTTATTCTTGGTCTCCCGGTTGTCCAATCCCTCCTGTAAGTTATCCCCAACTCTTTCAGAAATTCATTCATGCCGTCGTCCTTCATCCGGGGAGCTTCGACGTAACCGAGAACAGACGGGGTCCCCTTGAATATCATAAGTCTATCAGAGACTATGTCAATTAGCTGTATATCGTGGTCTACAACGATAGCCGACTTGTTCCCAGAGCGAATATATCTTTGGATGATCTTAGCTAGTTCAACCCTATCCTCGGCGTCTATGAAGGCCGAGGGCTCATCAAGTGCATATATTTCTGCATCCTGTAACAGCGTCGCGGCAACCGCTGTCTTTTGAAGCTCCCCACCACTCAATTTTGAGACCTCTTTCTCAAACAACTTGTCCACATGAAGTGGGACGATAACTTCATTGAACTCTGAGACTGATGTCACATCCTTACCTGCGACACTATCCAACATTTCTTTCACATACTGGAATTCTCCTGATGCCAGAAGGTACTGAGGCTTATACGATATTTTTGAAGTGATCGATACTTCCCCCGAATCAGGTTTTTCAACACCCGCTATCATCTTGATAAATGTTGTTTTACCCAGAGCGTTCGCACCGACTACACCGATTACTTCTCCTAACCTAAGTTTACCGCCTAGGACCTTTAAACTGAATTTATCATAGTGCTTTTCAAGATTAGTGTATTCTGCCATAGCGACAGATTCTATCTTCTCAGGCTTGGGGGTGTAGATGTCAAAAACGATCCTTTTATCCCTGAAACGAATATTTTCTTCAGGAATGTAGCCGTCAAGGAAAGCGTTTATGCCCGCCTTTGTAGAAATCACATCGGAGACTACACCATAGACCCCAGGCTCTCCGTAAAGCAGGTGGATGTGATCGCTGAGGTAGTCAAGAATCGTGAGGTCGTGTTCCACTACGAAAACACATTTTCCGTTTTTTGCAAGATTCATTATTACATTGGAAACTGCAAGCCTTTGATAAACATCATTATAGGACGATGGTTCATCAAAGAAGTATATGTCCGCATCCTTTGCCGCTGAAACAGCGATCGAAAGCCTCTGGAGTTCTCCGCCGCTAAGTTGTGAGATGCTCTTAGTTATAGATTCACGCAGGTTAAGTTGCGATATCAAATCGTCTGATGCACCTCGATGGTCCATCACTTTTAACAGGGACAACCCGTCTCCCGACCAAACTTTAACAAGATTGTAGACCGCTTGAGGTTTCACACTAACCTTTAGTTGGTTGTTAACTATCTTTTCAAAATGATCTTTCAAAGCTGTTCCCTTAAAATAGGTTAGAACATCTTCCCATTTAGGTTCGGGTACTCTGCCAAGGTTAGGTTTGAGCAGTCCTGACATAATGTTGATTACGGTTGACTTACCGACGCCATTTCTTCCTAGAAGACCTACTACAGAATTGGGCTTAGGTGAAGGTAGACGGTAAAGTCTAAAGCTATTCGGACCATATTGGTGCATCTTTTCACCTGCCAGTTCTTCGGCAAGGTTAACTATCGAAATAGCTTCGAATGGACAGCGCTTTGGGCAGATACCGCATCCTGTACAAAGAATTTCGCTGATAAGCGGATAATCGTCTTCGCCTTTTTTGACAGTTTCCTTCTTCATCTTGTTAATGGGGCATACGTTTACGCAGATGTAGGGGCACTTTTTAGGATTGCAGAGTTCTCGATCTATCACCGCTATTCTGTGAACCACAACTTTCACCCATCATTCTTCCATTAAACGGCCTGGTATGGGGCAGTATTCACACACTCCGCCTTCACGATAAATATTCATTTCTTCTGCACTATAAACCTTCTTTAAAGTGTTCCAGACTTCCTTTTCTGACGCATTCGAATTCAGATGGACGAGCTCGTGGTCTATGATGAGCTTATCGAAATCACATCTGAAGCATTTCTTCTTTATGAAGATCATCCCGAAAAAATAGCTGTTGATAAGGAGGACGAATCCTATCGAGCCTATAGAGAAGGTGAATAAAATATAGGAGAGTATTAGCAAAAGTTTTAGTGGTAATTCATCAATGTTTAACAAGAGGGCTGTAAATGCTACACCTAAACCTATCCAGAGGGCAATAAATATGACACCGAGCAGACCCATGAAATTGTTTCTGTTAAAAGAAAACGCTAGGTTGCGTTTGGCGAGAGAAAGTATTAAGAGTTGAGGGAGTATTATTAGTAGTAAAGGGTTCAATATAAAAATTCTATAAGATTTCTCTTTTACATTCAACGCTATACACTCTCATGGGAAGGCTGGTCCAACAATGACACCCAACTCTCTACCCGCTTTAACAATCTTGGAATAAACTTTATCCATATGTCCTTCCCTTATTAATCGGATAACAGTAGACAGCCTGTCGTCTCCAATTTTACTTGAAAGCCTTTTAGATAAGATTGGCCTAAGATTTAGTCTATCGTATAAAAGATGGCTCTTGGTTCTCTTAGCCAAATTCATCACCGCCATTATTGTTTCTTCATCATCATTGTAGCCTGGTATAATTGGGCCGTAGAAGATCCACGTTTTAACACCGTTTGAAGCGAACCTTTCTAAAGCCTGAGCTCTCGTTTCAGGTTTAGAGGCGTAAGGTTCAAAGGTTCCTGCGAACTCGTTGTTAAACGATGTAATTGTAAAACCTACTTCAACGTTTTCTCCTCTAATTAGGTCTTCATCTCTCAATATCAAAGAGGATTTCGTCTGGAAAGAAATTCTAAAGTTATGTTTAAGAAGGGTTTCTATAAGAGTTCTCGCAAGGCACTTCTCTGATTCGATTGGCTGATAAGGGTCTGTTACTGTACTGAATCCGACCACACCAGGTTTAATTGTGTGGATCTGTCTCATCAAGGTCTCAGATATATTCCCTTTAGAATATATGATGTGCCCCCAAGAATCGACAAACTGCTTCTTCCTTAGAACGTCTGGTACGTAGCAGTAAAGGCAGCCGTGCTCACATCCCAAATATGGATTAATAGTGTAATCTAGTCCTGGAAGACTACTCTTTGAGAGAGCACTGTAGCATTTTACCTCACCGAGATACTTTGCATGTTTTTGGAGCAACAGACGTTCACTCTTATCCAAGAAATTTAGGTTGTTTTTAACAATTGCGATAGCGACAAGCCTTTTAATTCTTTAAAGTAAATACTTGGATTGATAAAATTGATTTAAGGAATCTAAAGATGTTTTAACAGTAACGTCTCATAGAAAAAACAATATATCATCATTATGTCGTTTGTTTCCAGTAGTCAGTTATCTTCCTCTGAAAGTGACAGTTTCTTAGTATTTCACTCTTTGTAACCCATCTGTTCAGAGGTATCGTAAGAGCTTTGGATAGACCCTTCAAAGCAGAATCCAAATCTTCATAAATATCAGGTTTATTTTTGAACATGCTTCTGACGCACTCTCTAACAAACCATACTCCTAAAGGCAGAGGAAATTCAGGATGAATTTCCCTTAAAATGAGGACGGTAGCCTGTCTTTTCATTCTTTCTAGAACTTCAGCCGCACCAAGCTTTGACGAGAAATAGCAGCCTCCTATACTTGGATACGTAGTCCTCCCCCAGTAACTTTCGTAATCTCCGCCTACATCTGCTTCAGGTAAGGTTTGATTCCAAAAGGTTCCAGGGAACCATGCCTCCATCCATTCGTAACTCCATTTCTCAGGAAAGAGCAGTGCCGCATATATGTTATGCATGTATATGTATTTGTATAGGAGGTACTTGTCTACTGTTTCATATCTCTTAACCTTGTCTATATTTGTTGATGCTATCATGCTGTCAACAGCCGTTATGCTCCATCTTGTCGGAACAAGTTTTCTATTGTTTTTTAATCCAAACATTCCAACGCTGAAGGCTTTTTGGATCTTGCTTACTTCAATCCCTGAATTATATAATTCAATTACAGCGTCATGAGATAAAAGGTCCGTGTCGTAATATAACTTCTCAATCCTTCTATCGGCTGAAACATTCTGCAGCTTGAAGTTTTTGAAAGGAGCACTCGGCCCAAAAGGCTGCGAATGATCATCTATGTAGATTGTGCCAGAGGGCTTCTTAGTGAATTCAATTTCAGATTCCACCGGCTTAGAGCTCATCGCTAGCTCATGCAGATTTCCTATCAGACGGTTTCCTAATCTAACGTCGGTAACTTTCATCTGAGTTTTTCCTCTTAAAAGAGAATACCTGTAATCAATGATCTGCTCTAAAGGTGTTCCCATCCATTCTTCAGGAAGATCCATTATAAGGGTATCTCCTGTGATTGGAGGAACCATAGGCCCGATTGCAACCTTAGGGTAGCCGTATCTTCCTACAAAGACAGAAGGTGGAGATGAGCCAGCTACGTAGTTAGAGTTTATTGGTTTGGACACTTTCACCATCGCCATCGCTTTTAGGGTTATAGGGCATACAGCTTTTCCGCAGAGATTTCTTCCTCCTCTGCAGTAAATGCAAATTGAGGAGAATTTTCCTCTGACAGAGACTCCGCTACTGTCTAGATCTCTTTTCACATGTTCTGGAACTATCTGGTCAAGCCGGCTCATTGGTCACAACCAATGGTCAAACGGTCAATTTTAAACTTTAGTCTTACAAGACTATTCTATGGTATTCTGCCTAAAGTTTAACTATATTTGGAGTCATCGCTAGACGTGAGCTAGGAATGACGCTTAAGATGCCTTGGAGGGGTTGGAAGCATGTAACAAAGCTTGACCCCGATAAAGACAACAAGGAGGAAATAGTTAACACAGTTCTAGAAAATCGTACAGATGCTATACTAGTTGGCGGGACACAGGGTGTAACTTTAGAGAAAGTCAGAAGGTTGAAGAAAACACTCGGAGATTGTGATGTCCCAGTACTGCTAGAGCCGTCGAAAGCTGAAGCAGTTGATCTTTCTTACGATTACTTCTTTGTACCACTTGTTTTAAACTCTCAGGAGAGGTGGTGGCTTGGTGGAGCTCACATAGAATGGATAAACTCTCTTAATAAGAAATTTGGAAGCTACGATAGCATTCCATGGGATAAAATTGTAATAGAAGCTTACATCGTTCTAAATCCTGAATCTGTAGTTGCTAGGGTTACAAAAAGCATCACTAATTTAACGATAGATCAGATCGTCTCTCATGCCGTATACGCTGACAGAATATTGAACGCCCCCATAATATATATAGAATACAGCGGAAAATTTGGAGACCCGAACATTGTGAAGACGGTTAAGGACAACCTGAGAAGTTCCCATCTTTTCTACGGCGGCGGAATCGACTCAAAAGATAGAGCAGCGATTATGGGAAAATATGCCACAGTAGTAGTTGGAAATATAATATACGATGATGTGCAAAAATATAAGCAGACAATAATTTAGTAATAATGAAGTATCAGTCTATTTCTGGCGTATGGCCTTCGCAGCTCCTATTGCTGTAGCATAGAGGGCGTTAACTGGAATGGTAGCTTTCCCTCCAAGAATTCTAAGGGTTTCATTTAGCTCTCGTGAGAAAAGTTCCTGCGCTGGAAGCCTGCCAACATAGACGATTTCGTTTTCTAGATTCTTCTGTTTTGCCGCAAAATAGGTTATCGTCGCAATGGTCTGCGCTATCATCACTATGAGGCCTAAAGCTATATCTTCTGACCTAGTATCATCGCCAACTTTGCCGAAATTAGATGCTGTAGCGTTTGCAGGTATTATCCCTATTGGACCTCCTCTAATATCTTGAACCAGAAGGTTTGTTCGCGATATTTCTCCCATCTTCGCCTTTTGAAAGATAGTTGAAGCTTTATCTTTATTGAGTAAGAGTTTTCCGAGACCGACCATTGTTCCCCCTCCCACACCTGTTCCCCCCAAGTGCTCTACATGATATTTTGTGCCATCTTCCCTAGCATAGACTATAGCTGTCCCCGTCCCTATACTTGCCACTATAGATTCTTTTTTACCTGACAGGTATAGGCCTCCTATCCCTACCGCGTCAATTTCGCTTATTATGCTGTATTTTAGTTCCGTCATGTCGAACTTGAATCCTCTTCCTATCGAACCTGTAAGCGCAACTTCAGATATGTCTCTCATCTTTATCTGCGCTTCAGACAATAGCTTTCCCAAGCAGCCTAAGGCAGAAGCTAATGAATCTGAAGCTTGAACTTCCGATAATGCCCAAATCTTGCTTTCGTTGAGTAGTACACCCTTTGTTATACTTCCTCCAATATCTAACCCGGCCACTATCATCCGATTCGCTGTAGATATTCTTCCCTTTATTTCTTTTACTAACAAAGAAAAAGTAAGCCGGAGAGTTTAACTCAAACGCAGTGGGTTCAAGAAAAGAAACGGAAAAGGATAAGAACTGCATGATTCACCTGAAAGGTGCAGAATTATGAATCAAGTCATCAACAAGCCGAATAGGGTCGTACTTGTGTCAAGGATCGCCATCTGCGCTGCCCTCTATGCTGTGATAAATGGTATTACAGCCGCAATTCCTACGCCATTTTCGATAGGACAATTCAGACCTGGTGTGATAATACCGGCTTTATTTTCAATCATATTCGGAACTCTAGTGGGGTCGGTTGGCGCAGCTTTAGGGTCTTTTATAGGTGACATAATTTTTTTGACACCTTTAGGACGTACCAACCCCTTGTTGGCGTTGGTGGCTGGAGTTCCAGGTAATTTTGTTGGGTTTCTTGTTTTTGGCATTATAATTAATAGATATAAATCGTGGAGCTGGTTTATGATCGATAGCCTTATAGCTCTATTTATAGGCAATTTTATTGCCGGTGCCGGAGTGGTTCTAATAGTTTTCCAAATAAGTAGCACCCCACTGCCCTTTGGATTAGCATTAGGTGCGACGCTAGGGTACGCCTTTTGGTGGTTATTCACAATGCTACCTTTTATGCTACTAGTTTTACCACTAATTTTGCGTATATTCCTTAGATATGAAAACGGAAAGGTTTTAGCGCGTGAATTTCTAACGTGGAAAGAGGAGTCAATAAAGCACGTTGCTTTGGTGTCTGTTCTTGTTTCTTTACCATTATTTCTTATTTTCATGTTCAGTTACACACCTTACCTTTCTGGTGCATTTGCTGCTCTTGGAAGCCTATCTGATTTGATCCGTTATCTGATATTAGGGTCAGCCGTTGTACTGCTGTTAACCCCTTTTGCTCCAAAGATAGCGGGTGTTAGATCGTAGTCGAACAGGCCATGTAATAAATATTCAGTAAATCAACACAACTCAGGCGTGGACATTTCACACGCGCGACATCACAAGTTCTTTTATCGTTCTTTCCTGATATTCGTAAACAGGCGTAAAGTTTAAACCTTATATGAAATCCCTGGCTGAAGATTTTTTATGACGTTGAGCTTATCGATGACCTTCTCCCTGATTGTTTTGCTGTCCTCAAACTTTTTTACAATCTTGCCGTCAATAATTAGATCGTTGAGCAAAGGGATCATCTTCTTTGAAGGGGGTCTCTCTTCCCTGAGTGTAACAAAATCTGCATATGTATCCGGATCACGGTACACAGCCTTTGCACCGCCAATATCTCCCCTTTTAGCCATTGGCACCATCACTCCATCTCTCTCAACAGCTACAATTTTGGCGCAGAAATCAACAGGTTGTGCGCCGCTTACGGATGCTCCTATACCAAAACCATCCACAAGATCCGAAAGCTCTTGAATTGTTTTTTCATCTATCCCTCCGCTTATGAAAATCTTGACGTTTTTCATTCCTCTGGCATGAAGTTCCCATTTAACCTCCTCTATGATCTTCCGCCATTCTCCCCTCCTTGATTTCGGTGTATCGAGTCTTACGCCATCAAGTTTTGAGCCGAGTGTTTCTGCCGCCATTATCGCTTCTATTTTCTCGTCACAGAAGGTGTCTATCAGAGCTATTCTCGGAACATCCTTGGGCATCGTTTTATCGAGTGCTAGCCAAGCTTTCCTTTGGTCTTCGAATACTTGAACCATCGCATGTGGCATTGTGCCAACAGGTGTCAGACCCAGTAGCTTTCCTGCTAAAACGTTAGATACTCCATTGAATCCTGCGATGTATGCTGCTCTCTCCGATGCGGGAGCTATAGCGGGGTGAATTCTTCTTGAACCGAAACTGAACATTACCCTGTCTAAAGCGAGAATTCTGAAGTGTGCTGCTTTAGATGCGACCCCTGTATTGCTGGATAGAAGGCCTAGAAGCGGGTTCTCGTATAAGCAGAAGTCATCGTAATAACATTCTATCTGCATAACCGGTTCGTACACTATAGACTTGGAGTTGACCTCGAATATTTCACCTTCGTCCATACTTTTGACGTTTATTGGCAAACCTTCCAGAAGCTTTGCTGCGTCGTGTACGCCGAGCAGTATGCCCCAGTTTCCTTCGAATGGCAGGTTTCTAGCGTAGACCTCAATTACAACCTTCTTATGTAAACCGAATTCTTCAAGAGCCCTTTTTGTGTAAATTAAATATACGTCAGTAGTCTCCGCATTTTTAATCTCATGCTCTGTGGCAATCCAAAAAAGTCTATCCAAAACTGGATCATTCCCCAATTATGTCTCCTGTGATTGTAGATAACACAACATAGATAAAAGTTTAACGTCTGCATCATATGATAGATACCTGTCTCAAGATTTAGACAAGCTGCAGTTTCGAACCTACGCTTTCTTATCTTTACTCTTTCGGCTTTCTCTTATCGCACGCAGATTTTCTCTCCTAGCTCGAGCGTACACCTCTGCCATAATATTTCTTGCAGATCTCAACTGTTCCAGTGCTTGAATCACTTTTCCTTCCCCCATAAATCGGAGCACGTTTGCTAATTGGTCTCCAGCCAAATTTATCGTTTGTTCCATGTGATCGACATCGATCCGCGTACTTATATTATCTGGGAATTCGACATCTGAAATTTCAAGCTTAACAAGGAACACCGCTGACTCGCAGTCCCTGTAGACCGCCCATAACTCTTTTTCGAGATCCTTAACTGGGGTTCCAGCCATAACTTGTTCCTCTACCGATTTTATTCCATTCGCGGCACTATCCACGAACTTTAAAATATCAGGTGAACGTCCCATGTTTCAGATTCTCTGCATTAAAATATAATGATTTAAAAAGTTTTTATCACCTCTAAAACAGAAAATCTATCAGCGATTTAGGTATGGCGTTTGAGCTGGTTTCCATTAATGATCTCGGCAGACTAGCCTGTGCTTTTGAACGGACACCTCAGCCTATATTTGCTTTCAAAGGAAACAAGTCTTGGAATCTTATAATACAGTTTCAGATAGATGAAAAAAAGATAGACTTCTTCCATGTTCAATGCAATAAAATCGGATCTTTTCTTGGTTACAAGAACGTCTACGGCAACGAAATAGTTGAATTCTTCTCGGTTGTTCAAAATGCTTCATATATCTATGCACCTATTATATTTCTTAGGAAGTCTCCGTTTAAACAGGGTGAACATAATAAATTTTTGGGAAATGTTCCTCTAATCGAATTGGAAGATATAGGAAGTCTGATAAGAATTGTCACATACAAGATTCTCTATGAGGAATCACCTCTACCTGTTTTTCTTTACCCTCTTAGCTCGGGCTCAGCTCTTTTTACCATGCTAAGCTATTCGGAGGAAGGACCCGCAAGTGTATATTATATAAAAGTAAATGAGGTGCCTGAACAAAATTTCATAAAATATGCCTCCGACCGAGAAGAAACCGACTATACGGACAATGTTGATGAATCAGGATCAATTTATGTAAAGATTATTAAGTTAAGGAGTTTTCCATCAAATGTGGGAAAATGGCCTTCGCGCAAAGGATAAGGGACGCTTCAGTCAGCAAGAAGAGCAGGATCGTAGTAGGTCTAGACCTAAAATCTGAAGATTTTAGTCAGTTGGCGCAAAAGGCTGAGCATATTATAAATCTTGTTCAAGGAGAAATATGTGCTGTCAAAATAAATTTTCATCTTATAATCCCCCTCGGAATATCTGAATTAAGTAGAATTGTGACAGAAGCGCACAGACATGGCCTTCAGGTGATTGCTGATATTAAACTAAACGATGTATCTTCAACAAATCTAGCAGCCACAGAAATATTATGGAAAGCCGGCTTCGATGCCGTCATATCAAATCCCTTTGCCGGTTTCGTTGAAGGTCTTGGGCCATGTTTAGAGGAAGCTCATAAAAGAGGGAAAGGCATGATCCTTCTCATATATATGAGTCACAGAGGTGCTGTTGAAAACTATGACCTAGATGTTCTTTATGGAGGACAGGTTCAGAAGATGTATGATCTCTTCGTACAAAGAGCGAAAAGCTGGGCTGTTGACGGACTCGTAGTTGGTGCGACGAAGCCTGAGATAATAGCCCACGTAAAAAAAGAAGCAAGAGGCATACCCATTTTTTCTCCCGGCCTAATTGCGCAAGGGGGAGACCCTAAAGAGGCTGTTAAAGCGGGCGCAGATTACCTTATAGTTGCGAGAGGAATAATAGCGGCTGCCGATCCACTCTTAAAAGCAAGAGAAATACGAGCTGCAACATGGTAGCGATGATTTTTACAGTTTTCCATATAAGAATATCTTCAAAAAATAAGTAAGCTTTTATAATAAGGCATATCCCTTTGGGGGACGAAGCGTAATGGAACACTTAAAGTTTACAAGGAGCCTGTGCCCCATATGTTTTAACGTCATTCCAGCGGAGCTGTTTGCTGAGAACAACGTTGTATATATGAGAAAGAAGTGTGAAGAACACGGGGAATTTGAAGATATTTACATGTCAGATTACAGATGGTATAAGAGAGCTCAGCGTTTCGAGCGACTAGGTGGAGGAATAAGTAATCCTAGAACAAGAAGGAAGATAGGTTGCCCGCGCGACTGTGGCATATGTAATGAACACAAATCCCAAACTCTCCTAGGCATAATTGATGTCACAAACGCATGTAACCTCAGATGTCCGATATGTTTTGCAAACGCTGCCGCAGTAGGATACCTCTATCAACCAACTTTGGAACAGATTAAAGGAATGCTTGATAATCTGTACCATAACACGCCCGTTCCAACATTAGCTGTTCAACTTAGTGGTGGTGAACCAACTTTAAGGGATGACCTACCGGAAATAATAAGTTATGCGGGGAAGATAGGCATACCCCATGTTGAGGTCAACACGAATGGTGTGAGGATAGCCAGGGACGTTGACTATCTTAAGAAGCTTATAGAGGGGGGAGTCAGCACTTTTTACCTTTCGTTTGACAGTTTGACAAAGGAAGCTTATTTGAAGATGAAAGGTGCCGATCTACTTGACTTAAAGCACAAGGCTTTACAGAATATTCGAGAAGCTGGTTTCCACAGCGTAGTGCTTGTGCCAACCATTGTAAAGGGGATAAACGACAGTGAAATAGGTTCAATTATAGAATTCGGTATAAAAAACAGCGACATAGTGAGGTGTGTGAACTTCCAGCCAGTATCTTTTGCAGGCAGGATAGAGACTTCAAAGTTGAAGGAATTCAGAGTGACAACTTCAGATATAATAAACAACGCTGAAAAACAGACGTACGGTAAGATTAAAATGGATGACTGGTATCCAGTTCCCTTCATTGCACCAATATCGGATTTCATAGCTGGATTGAAAGGGGAACCTCAACCAACTTTTACCGTTCACCAGAATTGTGGCGCAGCGACATTCTTGGTCGCAGAGGATAATGGTAACAGCTACGAGCCTGTGACCAAATACGCGAATGTAGAAAGATTCGTGCAAGACTTATCAAAGGCAGCGGTGGCGCTGCAATCAGGTAAAAGGACGCAGGGGAAACTTAGAGCCGCTTCCGCACTTAGACACGTCAGTCTAGGGCTGTCTACTTCATTAGTAAAAGGCTTTCTTTCAAACGGGACCTACAATTCGCTTGGTAAGTTCATGAGAAAAATAGTAATGGTTGGCGACATGCACTTTATGGACCCATACAACTTTGACCTTGAAAGGGTTGAGAGATGCGGAATTCATTACGCAACGCCTGACGGAAGAATAATACCCTTCTGCACAATGAACACGCTCTACAGACCAGAAATTGAGAAGGCTTTTTCTATAGCGTACAATAAGAAAGAATAAGATAGCTACCGTCTAATTCTGCCCAAGACTATCGCACACCCAATCATGACAATGATAGCGATAATGATAGGAATCAAGTATCTCGCGGTCAAATTTTCTGAAACTGTTAAAGACAGCGACGTCGGAAGTGAAGTAATGGTTTCACCTTTGAAGCTATAATATATCTTTGTCGTATTAATCTGATAGGCTCTAGGTGATGAAGAAGACATATATAGAATGCTTGATTCCTGCTTTCCTCCTTCAAGGGTTGAAATCTGAACCGTATCCGATCCATTGAGTATTTTAAATTGCGAAGGTAACAGCACCTTGTACGAGATATTATTTACTGTAACATTTGCGACGTTGTTTGTTGTTACCTCTATTTTAATAGGCTTTCCTTCAACAGCCTCACCAACTTGGTTCAATGTTACCTGCGGAGGTGAATAAGATGTTACAAGAATTGTCTGAGAGCTTACGTTCATGCTTCTTCCTGCAAAGAAGAACGTGGCGTTAGATGAAATATCGTTTGTACCGACACCGTTGAACATAAGGTTAAAATCGATTTTTTCTTGTGAGCCTGCTCTCATAAGAGCAGTTGTAAAGTTAGAGGATGTTACCGTAAGATTGGGACCAGTGTTCAGTTGCGTTTCTAACCTGAACACATTTTGGTCTCCATTATTGTTAACTACATAATATCCTGTTGTATTATACGTAGCGAAAGCGGCCCTATCTGCCAAGTTAAGTGAAATTGATAGAGCTAAAGGTACGCCCTCAGACGTGCTTACAGCCGTAAACGTTATTCCCCCAACTTGGTAAAAAGATGAGGCTGGCGGAAGGACATAGTTTCTGCCGAGGTCTTCGACTTCACATAAGTAGGTGTAATTCATTGTCTCAGAACTATTGATGCTGTTGACAAGCTTTGTAAGAACTCCATTTTTTTCTGAAAAACTACCGTTGATGAAGTTTAACCCAGAAGGTAGGCTGTCCGTTATCGTCACATTTGAAGCCTTCGCTACGCCCAAATTTTGGGCGTTAACACTGAAGTTTAGAAAAAATTTTCCTCCTACAGTTAATTGGTCTACTTCCTTTGTGAGATTTATCATTGGAATGTTCATGGTGTCGAACGAGTTTATGAGGGTTATGTTGTTTGACCTACTAGATCTTGTCTGAGAGCTATCCGACCAAGAACAGATATAATATTTTTCCGAATTGGGGGATGAAATGTTGTTTAGGGACGCTTGTATTATTGCCTGTGAGCTTTCACCTGCTGGTAGAAGGCTTAGAAACTGTCCGCCGAAAGTAAGGTTAAAGGCCGCAAACTTGCCTTCATTTGAAACTCTGACTGTGACCTGTTTTGGGGTTCCGAAGCTGGTTAGAGCCGTCGAAGTCTGGGCTGTTACGTAGACAGATGGCCCGTTTTGGTTAAGGGTGAGGTATAGATCATTCGTTGAAGAGAGAAGTTGCGTTGTTTCCCCCCGACATTCCAATAATATATAACACTTAATGGAGGAACATAATATTCTTCGGCGGAGCTCGACGTCAATTTGATTCTATAAACTATGGTGTGATTCCCTCCTGGCGCTAGGGAATCGATTTTACCTGACGAATTTCCTGCGGTAAGGGTGAATATTCCATCCTTTGACCACCAGTCATCGTTATAGGAGATATTAGATGCTGTCGAAGTACCTATGTTCTCTATATTGAGCCGAACCTCCATTTCTTCGTTTACGTTAAGTGTTCCCTGGGAAAACTCTCTGTATGAGATAATAGAAGGTGCGCCTGATGAAAGTGTAACATTTGGAAATGAAAGGCGGCCCTCTGCTGGAACAGAAATGGAGAGTTCGGATGTCTTTAACTGAAGATTCCTATTTATGGTGCCTGCGTCGCTTGAAACTATTATCGGACCGTATGTTATTAGTTTGAAGCTGCTTAGATTAGATTGATTAGAGGCATTGACATTCTGCTGTCCAAAGAACTCGGTGCCGATGTTAACAGTATTACCTATCGAGATTTGTGGAAAGATTAAATCTACGATGATGCTTCTTTCGAAGCTTCCACCGCTATTCCTTCCTATCAAGGTGAACTGAGAGATCGTGTTAGTCTCTAGTTCTGAAAGAGTAACCAGGCTGCTAAATCCTCCATATGATTGCGGATACATTGACCAGATGAAGCTATTTAGTACTTCGTCAAAGTTTGACGGCGCCGCAAACACATATGTGCCTCCAAAAGTACCGTATGGTGAGAAAGAGAGACCGGTGAAGTTTCCAAGGTTAGAAGCAAATTGGCTTGCAGAATTAAAGGAGTCCGCTTTGACATAGAGAAATGCACTATCCGACGACACATATTTAGATAAAGTCAAATTGTATCCCAAGTTTGAAAAGTAGATGTATTCGGTTGGCCAAGAGTTGAATCTACCAATAAAAAGCTTATAGTATGAAACGTCGGGAAAAGAGGATTCGACGGTTTTTATTCCGTTAAAATCTATTCCTGTTCCAGTAAAGTTGAATCGAAGAAGAGCATTGTTACTTATTAAATAAATTGAAATATTTTCATTGTAAACATTCACCGACTGAGCGTAGCTTAATGGGACAATAAAGACAGTAATCATAATTAATAAAATAATTATTGATATAACCTTTCTTTGCATACCTCGACCTATTCAAACTTTCCTATATATATTATTATAAGAGGAACTACCCTGAACTTTACTTCTTTGACTCTTCTGGATCAGCTATGCCGCCTTCAGTTAATGTGAAGATGGTGTCAGCTTCAGCATGATATGGACTATCGACGATACGAGCTATCCTGTTCTTACCCGATTTTCTCAAATAGATCCGATACGTGCTTGAATGCGCCATTATGTGACCACCCGTAGGCCTAGTTGGGTCTCCAAAGAAGCTGTCCGGTGCGGCTTGAACCTGGTTTGTTATAACAACCGCGATATGATATATTTCGGAAAGCCTTATCAGAGTGTGAAGATACCTGTTGAGCCTCTGCTGTCTGTCCGCTAAGGTTCCTCTTCCCAAAAACTCTGATCTGAAGTGTGTCATCGAAGAATCAACTATCACAAGCTTGCACTTTTCCTTTTCAATATAGTTTGGAATTTCTCTGGTCAAGAGTTCCTGATGGCTAGTATTATAGGCTTTCCCGACAAATATACGTTTTAGAACTTCATCCGGATCAAGTCCCTTGTTTTCAGCTATGGAAACAATTCTTTCAGGTCTGAAGGTGTTCTCAGTGTCTATGTAAACGGCTCCAGAACTTAATCCTTTTTTCTCCTTAGGCAGCTGGACAGTTACACATAGAGTGTGACAGATCTGGGTCTTGCCTGTTCCGAATTCACCATAAAATTCCGTTAGAGCTTCGACTTCTATTCCACCGCTTAAAAGATTGTCTACATTATTGGACCCTGTGGTTATCCTCTCAATCATTAATCTACGTTTAAGAACGTCACTCGCAAGGGAGAACTGGCTTTCCATTAATCCTAGTTCGGTCAACTTCTTTCTAGAACGGTTTGACATTTCAACAGCTTTATCATAGTTTATGCCAAGAGTTTCTGAAAGCTCAACTGGACCTAGGGTCATCAACTGCCTGATATCACATATTCCTGCAGCGTAGAGCTTGTCCCTTGTGACGGGTCCGATTCCATCTATGCTCTCTACATCTAGTTCGTCTTCTTCTACCAACTTACTCATAAGGGTATAGAATGGGGTTGTTTTTAATCTATCTTTTTATGGGTTGAGACGCGTCAGTGTCCTTGGAAACAGTGAAGCAGCACGGATATGTTTGAGACCGCACAGCCATCTTGTCAATCTTTCAACACCAAGCCCAAATCCTGAATGCGGCGGCAACCCGTACTTTCTGAGCTCCAGATACCATTCAAAACTCTGTTTCGGAAGCTCTTGCTGCAAAACCCTTCTTTCAAGTTCTTGATAGTCACTCAACCTTTGTCCTCCGGTTGTTATTTCGCCATAACCTTCAGGCGCGATGAGGTCAGAAGACAATGTGACCCTATCGTTATCCGGTTTCGTCATATGGTAGAAACTTCTTGCGGAGAGTGGAAATTCTTTAACGAAGACAGGTTTGTCGAACTCGTTTGAAATTATTTTTTCACCTTCTGTCGGAATATCTTCCCCCCATTCGAAATTCACACCCTTTTTAATAAGAAGATTTCTTGCCTCATCATATGTTATCCTATAGAACGGCAGTTCTGGGGGGATAAACTTTCTTCCTAAAATCTTTAACTCGAACGAGCATTCTTGAGCTACTCTTTGTGCTATGCTACAGATTAGTTCTTCCTCTAAACGCATGATGTCCTCGTGCGTTGCGAAAGCTACTTCAGATTCTATCATCCAAAATTCCGTAAGATGTTTTGATGTCTTCGATTTTTCTGCTCTAAAGCACGGCTCAACGGTCCAAACTCTTTCAAGCGCAAATATCGCCGCTTCCTCATATAGTTGAGCGCTCTGCGTCAGGTAGGCCTTTTGCCCAAAGTAGTCAACTTGAAAAAGTGTAGATCCCCCTTCACATGCAGACTGCACAATCGATGGAGCGCTAATTAAGTAGAAGCTGTTCCTAAAGAAATAGTCCGCAGTTGCCTCGATGACTTTTGATCTGACCTTTATAGCTGAAGAAGCTTTCTTCCCCCTTATCGAGAGGTGCCTCATGTCATACAGGTAAGAAGGAGACTTTACCGCACTTTTTGTAATGGGCCAGACATCTGATTTTGCTATAACTTCAAGACTGTCGGCGACTATTTCTAAACCATATGGCGCCCTTTTATCCACCTTAGTTTTTCCACTGATCTTTACAGCCGATTCGATAGTCAGATTCTTAACCTCTCCAAATACAGAGGGCGATACATTTCCTTTCTTGACAGTTGTCTGGATAAATCCACTGCCATCCCTTATGGTGAGAAAGATCATCCCCCCTATCCAACTCTTATTCTGAACCCATCCTAAGATTGTTGCCTGTTGCGCTCTTTGATCAGAAATAAGTTCTCTTATTGTATGGGTTCTTCCACCGACCTTAAATTTTGTGCTCAATCGCAGTCTATGTAAAAGTTATAAATTTAAAATTTTAATATTCCTTTAAGAATTTTTGTCGATGGGAATAGGTGCCTTAGATCACCGGATTAGAATCTGATTTGAAGCTCACCTTTCTCCACAGATCTTAAGCCTTACTATTGCTATTTCTTGCTTCCCTAGTTCAGTCCTCCTGATCCTTCAGCCATCAGTCTTTGGTGGAGTGGTCATGGACTGTGTTGTTCACATATGCTTGCATGGCGCAATTTTTTTGGCGAATCTAGAAATTTCTAATGCCCATCTTTTAATCGGGTTTAGTTGAAATATTTTGTAATTTGATCGACAGTGTACTTTACCCCATCCATTCGATTAGCAATCTTTGATAGGGAAGAAATATTTGAAGCGAACGAGTAATCGGTTAAAAGTGTGTCGATTCCGTCTGTTAGTCTTTGCCCATCTAAATTCTTGAGCTCGGCCATTCTTCCTATACCAAGTTTGTGCACTTTACGTGCGTTTGCGTACTGTTCTGTATGATTTTCTATAGGGATGACAATCATCGGTTTACCGTAAATTATGCCATTAGCTATTGAAGAATGCCCTCCTCTTATTACCGCAACATCTGCCAAAGAAAAGAAACCTTGCACGTCTTCACACCAATTGTAGATGAATCCGCCTTCTATCTCCGAACGTTGTACTAGACCGGCGGGTTGTCCTAGTGCAATAACATAAACACGCCGGTTGGAAGTTTCTTTCGCTGCGGTAACCAACTGATTTAGAACAGGCCTAATCGTCGTAACCGGACCGCTTAACGGAGCGAAGACAAGTGTTTTTCTCCTTTTTTCAGTCATTTTATTCACTAGCTCTTCAGTCTTCTTACTTGGGTGCGATCCATTGCGTGCCAGAAAGCCGATGAATTTTTCTTTCCCTTTAACAGCAGTTACATCGCAAAGATTCTCTTCAGATATGGTATATGGGGGAGGCAGATCTGGAAAAAGCAGTTCATCCGAAGTCCTCCACAACATGCCTAGAACGTTCGCTTCCAAGTTCTCTAGCCATTTAATCGATCTCTTTTTCCTCGCGCAAGTCGCTAAGATTCTGAGCTGATTCGTTATCGCTATAGTTTTTATGCCAAACATCTTTGCAGCTAAAAGAGCATCCAATCTATAGAATCCGAAACTAAAACATCAGGACGCACTTTCCCGATAATGGAAAGCTCTTTCTCTAGATAGTGGTAGGTGACCGAGGACAAATTTTTTGATCGGGAAATCAGTTCATAAAAACTAAATGATCCTTCGGCTGTCCACAGATGCTTGAAGTCCTCTAAACACCAACCCTTTAAGCCTAGGGAAGTAAAATAGCTCGCAGGCACACCGCTTGAAGAGAAGGTCACCTCAAAACCTTTATCCTTAAGTGTCGCAGCAATATTTCTCATTCTCATAGCGTGGCCGAAGCCTATGCCTAAGAAAGAGATATGCACCTTACGATGCAATTATGCTCTCTTCCTGAGACGCTGCCATCCTTTTTTTCTTCAAAAATTACTGCATTAAACTTGTAGACCTTAACTCCTTTTTTCAGCCAAGAATCTGGTGTAGCACCAGCCTTCATGCATACATTTTCAAGATATTCGTTAGAATCCCACCCGTATTCCCCAGCCACCTGTGGCAGAAGAAGACCTGAACCCCATTCCCATTCAAATACTAGGCCATCTTCACCTACCTTAATTTGTTGAGGGTATTCGAGAGGAGATTTAACGTTCACCAATTCCAGTGGTGTTAAAACGCTTACTTCAATAAGAACTTTATCCAATTCATTCTTTCTCATTGGATTAAATCTTGGGTCTTCAGTTGCAGCTGCTATGGCTGCGTCAACCACTGCGTCGGCTAAAGGTAAAAGTGGGGTTGGGTAACCTATGCACCCCCTTAGTTCAGTTACTTTACCTTTTACACGATTTATTGTAACGAATACGCCACATTTTTCAGAAAATTTTTCTCTCACATCTTCTGGAGCAACATATCTTACTTTGTCGCTCACATATTCTTCAATAGCCTTTCTAGCCTGCTGTACTAGGAGTTTTCCATCTTCATCTGAAAGTTCCAAAATTTGACTCCACCTACTTACGAATCATTTAATCTTTTCTTAAGTGTTTCCTCAAAATTGCGTATCTTAGCCCAGTGGGAACCGTACCAATAGATTCTACCGCAATTCTCACATTTGTAGAAAATCCTCTTTCGCCTTAGAACCCCTTCCGGAACCCCCTCCGCTTGTGACTTGCTTATTTTTATCAGCATCGAGTTACAGTGTGGGCATCTAGAGCGTTTGGGATTCAGGTTTGGTTTCAGCCTGTAGGTTCTAAATATCTTCGTCATTCTCGAGACATCGCTGTCTAAAGGTGCTTCGACTACAGGAATCCTTTCAGAATATGCTCTCTCGATTAGGTTCTTGTCGGAGGTTATGATTATCCGTTCTTCTTTCTGTGCTGTGGCAAGAATGGTGTCATCATCCAAATTTGCTTCGTAGAGAGTGTCGAAGCCGTATATTCTCATCTTCCTCGCCAGTTTGCCGTGCATGCAGTCAACTATAAACTTCATTTAGGCTCGACTATCTTTCCATTTCCGACAGAGGTTAGCCCATCTTCCATCGAGAAGGCCGTTTTACCTCTGACGATCGTCCTTTCAACCTGAGTTTCAGCCTTAAACCCTTCAAATGGTGAAAATTTTGCTTTCGAGAAGAACTTTGAAGGATCAACAGAATATTCAGGAACAAATCGTATGAAAGTAAGGTTCGCCATCATACCCTTATCTATTGACCCATGTTTTTTCAATCCAAAAAAGCTGGCGGGATTAGATGTCAGACATCTAACCAAGCTGGAAAAAGGTAGAAATCCCTTCTTCGAGAGGGTGAAAAGGACGCAAACAGCCGTTTCTAGACCTGGGAACCCTGGTATCGGATTTTCAGAAAGCTTTTCTGAAAGCGCGTGCGGAGCATGATCGGTGCCTATTATATCGATCTGACCTCTCCACATGGAGTTCCTTAAGGCAACCACATCTGAACGTTTTCTAAGAGGTGGTTCGAGCGTACATATTTTACTGCATTGCCCAAGAACAGAATCGTCTAAGGTAAGATGTGAAGGTGTGGCCTCAATTGAGAGATTCCTATTATATTCTTTTGCGCTTGATATTTCCCTGATACCATTTATGGTGGAGACATGGCAAAACCGTATTTTCAATGGAAAACCTTGACACAACCTCAAAATCCTATCTATCATTGAATATTCAGCTTCCTCGGTATGAGCTTTTGCGTGGTCTTTTGCATCATACTTTTCATTAAGCTTGCCGATCTTGTCTGGATCCTCAGCGTGTATAGATAATGGAAGATTCGTTGCTTTGATTTCTTCGAACAGCTCTATCAGATTTTCTTCCTTTGAGAAATCCATGTCTTCAAAGACCTTATGCGTATAGATCTTGAACCCTACACATCCAGCTTTAGCGAGTTCTCGGACATTTTTGAGGTCAGTTGGCATCGCGTAAAGTCCCACATCACACATGATCTTCTTGTCCGCGAGGGTTTTTCTCATAACTATACGTTCCGGTGTTGAGACAGGTGGAACATTATTGGGCATGTCTAAAACAACCGTGAAACCGCCTGCAACCGCTGAACTAGTGCCGCTTTCAAAGCTTTCTTTATAAGCTAAAGGTCCATCACGAAGGTGGACATGGCTGTCTATTAAGCCAGGTAGAACTATAGCTCCTTTTGCATCAATAACCTCGTCGACGTTTACTTCTGCCGTCTTCCTTACGACGCCTTTTATGGTATCGTCTTCGATTACGATATCTTTCTCCACTATTCTCTCGTGTATCCAAGTTCTTCCATTTATAATACGAGACAGCAAGCCTACCACATGTAAATTACGTTAGAAGCTGGTTGAAAAGCTCCCTTCTTCTAATTACACCTGAGAAGACTCCTTCTTGTACTACAGGATATATGACTAAGTTGGTGCCAGCTATTAGACTCGATGCCTTCTGCACAGGATCTTGGGATTTTAGCTGCTCTGTTACAAGCGTCATGATGTCGTTTGCCACATATTTTCGCAGTGCACTTTTCATGTGATGTATCTGATCATTTGAGAGGTAATTGAACAGAAAGGTTGAAAGTTCTTTTTCGCCTACAACGCCTGAGGGAATACTGTTTTGAACGACAGCGAATTCTCTCATGTCCCTATCCTTAAGTATTTCATTGATGAGTGAAGAAAGACTGGTTTCGGGAGTTGTACTGTACCCAGTTTTTATGACGTAGTTCTCAACTTTTCCTTTAAGTTCGCTTGTAAGAAGATAGATCAACAGGTTCTTAGTTAGTAAGCCAAGCACTGTCCCTTCCCCATTCAAAACGGGAAGAGCGCTTATATTTTCTCTAGCCATAATATTTACAGCTTCACCAAGAGTGCTTTTTGCATCGGTATATGTCAAGCGTTCGCTCGTAAATGCCGCTACGCTCAGGGAGGAGGGTGATATGTTACTGAACTTCTTCGAAGCTAGCTTCATAAAGACGTCCCTTAATGTCACGACCCCCATCAGCTTGTCCTTATCCTTTACAAGAACTCTGTCAAGTTTTGTCTTTTTTATTTCGTAAAACATCATCGAAATCTTCTCAGATTTCGATAGAACGCTGACCTTCGGAAGATTAAGGGTAGTTAAACTATCTTTTCTTTGCGGCAATTTCGAGTACCTCCTTCTTTGAGAAGATTCCGCTAACGCGTCCTTCTGAATTTAGCACTGGAAGAGCGCCTATATCTTTTGCTACCATTATCGCAGCCGCATTTTGAACAGTTTCATTCTCGTGTACGATAATGACAGGACTTGACATAATGTCACCTGCAGTCGCTATAGCTATATAGCTTATTTTGTCATGCGTGGGAGCCCCACCTTTTTGAACAGAACGCATAGAATGCACTTTCTTAATTTGAGAAAATTTAGCAAAGGCCAGGTTGGCTGGGGCAATGATTCCGACCGGCTTCCCCTCTTCATCCAGCACTATGACACGATGAGGTGGGGTTTTAAACAGTAAATCTATTACGTGGTTTACACTATGGAAAGGGGTGGTAAATGCAACATCCCTGTACATGAAATTCTTCACCACCATGCCTGATCGTGGAAACTGGGATACATATTTTGTTATATCGTGAGTTGTTATAATCCCCGCAAGTCTTCCGTCCCATGTCACTGGCACACCTCCAATATTCTTCTCCAACATCAGCCTTGCCGCTTCACTTATTTCTTCACTATATTCCACCGTCAAGACCTTCCGCTCCATAAAATGTCGAACCAGTAGCCGATCTATCGGTCTAACTTTAGATGAAGGCTTTGGCACTCGAAATGCTCCCGCTAGATCCTCCCTTGTTATTATACCGACGATCTTATCCCCTTCCAGAACCACTAGTCTTCCTATTTTCTTTGAAAGCATCAAATTTTTTACTCTTGCCAAGGTATCATTAGGCCCTATGACAAAAACATCTTTAGTCATAAAATCGTTTACTGAAGTCAAACTTAACACTTATAATTAAAACGATAGGTTGTTAAAAACTGTTTCTATCTTAGAATTTCTTGTAGCGGGCTAACCAAGGGTTTTTTAGCAAGGTTTTACTATATACTCATTCAGATCTACATTCATCGCAAAGATATTTATCGTCCACTTCAACCAGTGTGTCAGACCATCTTGAACAGATGTCGCAGTAACCCGCCATGTAGATAGACCCTTTCTGGGATTCAGAAAATGAAGTTTCGATGTTTAGTCTCTCTGAGAATATTTCTATAAGCTCTGGCGTTATCGCTATAATGTCCCAGACGGACAATATACCCTCAAGGTTTCCTCGATATGTAACTCCGACACGTTTCACCTTCTTCTTCCTCATGTACTTTACAGCATCAATGACCTTTGCCTCGCTCTCGACCGTGTAAATTGGTGTGCTCATTATTTCCCTTGCCTTTGTCTTGTCAGGATCTAGACCGCTTGAAACAACACGATAAATTATATCGCCATCGGTCACCATACCTATAGGCAGCTTGTTCTCTACTATGACTATGCTACCAACGCTGCTTTCAGTCATCTTTTGAGCTATCTGTCTAACGGTTTCGTCAGGACCTCCGGTAATAACTGGGCTGTTCATCACTTCCCTAACAGTTATATTTGCAGGATTAGTCGCACTAGATTCCATGAATACCTTGTCAACGCTTGGTTAGGAACAGGAGTAGAAAAATATTTCCTTACGATTTGATCTTACATCCTCCCGGAGGTAGAGATAGAGTGAAATCTTCTAATGGAATGTTTCTTACATCCTCTAAGGAGTTCATCTTTTCCAAGAGAACTGCTTTGATCTTCTTTGCAGCATAGTTCTTTTCCTCTCTCCCTGGCAGAATCTGAACATATGCTTCAGCGTATGCTTTTACGGCCCCCATTGGCCCGCTTACGACAGAATAGTGGTCCTTAACCTTTGTTATTGCAACGGCAAGTTCGAGGGGAATGTTCTTTACATAATTTCTCTTTCCCGAAATCATGAAAGCTCCTTTGCCTATATATTGCCCCGAAGGCGCTTGCTTTGAAATCTGATCTTTGAACACCCAGTACGCTTCCCCTGAAGCTATTCCAAGCTTCCAGATGTTACTGAAAGCTACCGCGGCTAGAGCGGTTTCCCTTACACTAGGTTCCGTTGCCCTTTTACCTTCTTTAATTATGAAGAAAGGTGCACCAGTGAACTCCGCGTGAAACACGATGTCTCCATCTCCCAAATATTTCTTTATTACTGCTTCATTTGAAGAAGCATCTCTTCCACCTATCGCTAAAAACCCCTCTGATGTACGGAACCAGCGATATCTTTCATACCATTCTTTTTCAAAAATCTTTCGGCTTCCTTTTACCACGTTTCTTTCCTTTAATTCTACCTTCTTTTCTATCTGTTGCAGTTCCCTTTCCAATTTTTTTACTGAAGAATCGATGTCCAGCATTCCTTGTGACAGAACCTTGGTGGCGTTAAAGATTTCTGAGCGGGTCTTCATAGGGTTAAGCTGGTCTAATTCGAACTCGAAGTTCTTATAAGAAATTTTTAGTATATCATCACTTAAACTTACGATCCCAGATTTGAATAACTTCAAAAACTGATCTTTGTCTTGATAGTACAGCGAGATACTTTCAATGATGTTGTTCGCGATTTCGGTTAAAACCTTCTTATCTTCGGCTAGCATTTCCTTTTTCTTATTCAAGCCTTCCATCGTGTTCTTCAGTCCTTCTCTCTCCCTATACATTGGGTGAAGAAGTGCCTGTTCTCTTTCTTCAGACAACTTCTTGTGTACAGCGCGTCTAATGCTTCATTAAGACTTCCAACTTCCTTGATTTCATGCTGGTTAAGGCCAGTGGGAAAAATTGAAAAGTCGACTGGTTCTTCCCCGTCAACAAAAAGTACCGGCCTAATTTTGAAGTCTTCTGAGAAAAAACCATGTATAGCTGTAATAAGCGACCTTAGTGTCTGTTCGCCGATCTCTTTCCCAGTCGAACCAGCTGGCAAGTTGAGGAGAGCTGGAAGAGTATCGATATATTTTTTGGGGAGGGAAAGGTTTTTCCCTAGCCATTTCCTAAAATCTTCTTGGTATCCAAGAAGAGGTTTAAAAAATTCTTCATCGACCGCAAGGGGGTCGGCTCCTCTCTGTGGTGGGGGAATATACTTAGCTCCTAGGGCTATTCTCCTATGTTTTGTTTCACGATATTCTAACGCCGCAAGAATAATATCTTTATCGTCTAAGAGAATCAAGTTTCCACTACTGAAGAATTCGGCAACAAGTTTAGTCGCTTCACAACCAATGAATTCTATTACTACTATTCTTTCAGTTCCAAGCTGGGATATCGACAAGATCTTTCCCCTAGAAAGTTTTTTTCTAAACAGATTCAGAAGGCTGTCAGTGCTTTCTCCTTCAAGCTTAGCTTCTGTAACCCAGATCGCACGCCCGCGGTTTAAAACAAGCCTTCTTTCTGGGTTTGAAGGATGGTGTAGCCTAATAAGTAATGTGCCTTCAACGACCCAGTAAACGTTGTTAACATAATAATCCTTAAGACTATCATTTAACCACCTGACTTGGTGAAAGAGTTCTATGTTGCTTAGCGCAGGGGTGCTCATCTTGGAGGCCGTGGGGATATGTTAACAGACAGCAATAAACTATTCTGGATTAGAGCCATCTTTGCAGTATTATCAGGGTACGTGTCTGGAATAATGAAATTCAGCGACAGCACCGCCTTTTTTGGTGTGGGTATTATCGTATTCATGTATATCTTATCATATTTTATAGGGGAAGCCTTTATATTCAAAGGTAAAAAGGTTAGCAGAAATACACTGATACTCACTGGAATAGGTACATTCATTATGTTGTCCCTTTTTACGTGGATCCTCTTCTACACTCTGACGTTCTATGGATTTATTTAGCTCCCTTTTCTATCAGATCAATATATGTGAATAACAGCGAAAAGTAATCGGAATCGAATTCTGAAAGCCATCCACGGGAGAGTAAGTTTGACATACTAGCCTTCATGGACTTTAGTCTCCCAAGTTCTTCTTGGGTAATATCTCCATTTTTAAGAAGACTTTTTAAACAGTTTATTGCCTGTGACGCACCGAGCGAATCTTTAGCAGCTTCCTTAGCTTCTTCCCATCTACCTGTCTGAATCAGCTTCACAATTTCTATCGTATTGTTTATCAAGAAATGTCCCCTGCACCATATTCTGTTAAACTAAACTCGGTGGTCTCTACACGGTCTCCTATTACAACTTTAGCTTCCCAAGTCATATCTTCTGACCTACTTAGCAAAATCTTCGTTCGAATAAAAGGGCCTATGATATCCTCATATTCTGGGACTAAAGCACTGTCTCGAAACCTCCTCATACTATTGCTTAGAAGTATAACGATCATGTTATCGCGTGCAGCTAAGTAGTTTAGTCTCATAATAAAGTTCTCCAACGCTTTAAGCCTATAGAAGATTATGCTCTTCTTCTTGGCAACTAGTTTAAGTGATTCGCATAAACCGTCGATTACCAGGAGTTTGTGATTGAATCGTTTAAAAGAGTTCTGATATATTTTAAAGATTTCAAATTGTTGGGGTAAACTATAGGGTCTGAAGACCGAGATTTTATTTAATATTTCTTTGGAATCTAAACCGTGATATTGTCCAAGTACGTTTAGCATTTCTGGTCTAAACATTCCATTGGAGTCGTTGTAGAGAACTACTCCTTCTTTTTGTTCATGTAGAAAGTTGAGCACAATGTCGTAGCAGAGTTGGATACGAGGAAAATGTTGTTCACTGCATATTTCAGTTATCTGTCGAGAAGGTATGCCGCTTTTAAGCTTTGAATTAAGAGAAACCGATGATATTGCGATATTGTTTATTTCTCCACCTACATTTTTGTCTAAAACTCTGTATACTCCGCCTACCCTACACTGTAACGTCGAAATAATGTTGACAAGCTCGTCTTTTTCAAAATATTTCTCTAGGATGTCGTGGGGAGTTAAAAGGAACTGTAGAACTGTGCAAATGTTTCCTTGAGCAAGCTGTCCAACCTTTTCTTTGGATATTATATTTAATTCATTTATCAGTGGACTCTGCTCCATCATAAACGCATAGCCTTATACAAGAATAAGATAAAAATAATAATGTGTAGAAAATAGCATAACGTGTCAAATATGGGAGAGTACGAACAAGTGCTCGAAAAGGCTGTTATGAAGATGGTAACGGAGATTCCACCTGACGTCTTTGCAGCCCTTAAAATTGCGGCAGGTAAAGAGAAGCTGGAAATCGCAAAGAAACAATTTGAAACGATAATTAAAAGTATCAGCCTAAGCCACACCGGTAGTCTACCTCTATGCCAAGACACCGGCCTGTTAACCGTTTTTTTAAATGGGAAATATGTAGTCGACTACAATTTAATCAGGGAAGTTCTGAATAGAATCATAATTAAGCTAACAAAGTCAGGGAAGATAAGGCCCAATCTTGTCAATGCAATAAGCAGGGTTCCAATCGAAGGAAATGTAGGTTTCGGTCAGCCTGAAATCTACCTCGGAATGGAAAAAGAGGATTCGATAAAGATGATGCTGAAGGGTGCGGGTTCTGAGAACTATTCTTCCTTAGAGATGTTTCTACCATCAGCAGACATGCGTGAGATAAATAGATTCATCCTTAAGAAAACTCTCGATGCCGGAGGAAAAATATGCCCACCTTCTATCGTAAGCGTGTCCATAGGCGGTTCACCTGCTGCCGCAGTAATAGAGTCTAGGAAAGCCTTGTTCGCCAGGATTGGTGTAAGGAACAAGGATAAAGATGTAGCTGTATGGGAAAAGAGGCTTCTTAAAGCCTTGAATGCGTTGAACATAGGTCCAATGGGTTTAGGAGGAAAAACAAGTGTACTCGATGTGAAGATTAGCGTCTTAGGCACGCACATTGCAATGTTGCCGGTAGCTTTAACATACAACTGTTGGGCACTTCGTCGGATACAGATCCGAAGGGTTCAAGGAAAAGAGGTGATTTTATGGTAAAAGCAAGTTCGAAAGTTAAAGTAATGGATTTGGTAAATAGATCGAAAGATTTTAGGGTAGGAAATGTAATTTACTTAACAGGCGACATAGCTATTGCGAGAGACCAAGCCCATAAACGTCTCTGTGAGAACGATTTCATCTTAACAGATATAGTAGACCTGCCTGTCTATCACTGTGGACCCATAGCAATCCAAGAACGAGGGGGATTCAAATTTTTGGGGGCAGGTCCCACAACGAGCAAAAGGATGGAGAAGTTTACAGAACAGATGATTTTGAAATATCATACACCTCTATTCATTGGAAAAGGGGGTTTTGGCGACGTTGGTAAAGCAGCTATAGTAAAATATGGCTCTTTCTACAGCGAATTCACAGGTGGAGCTTCAGCCTATGCTGTATCAAAGATCGATAGAGTTCTTAAAATTTTCTTTGAGGATCTAGGAACATCTGAAGCCTTATGGATTATATCAGTAAAGGATTTCGGGCCTTTACTTGTGACCCAAGACTCTCAAGGAAACGATCTCAGGTCTGACGTGTACAAAAATGCAGTCGAAAAAATGGACCGAATATTAGGCGAGTACGGTCTATAGTTTCTATATTCTTGTATGCGCTTCTATACCAAGAATGCTCATCAAAGTTTTGAGAGCATTCGCAAATGCGATTACCAGAATAAGCCTCTGCTCCTTCTTAGCTTCGTTCTTCTCATGCAAAACTGGATACTTTTCATAGAACGTGTTAAATAACAGACAGATCGAATGTGTATACTCCGCCAATTTGTTTGTTTGGAGATTTTCTACGGAATCTTTTAGATTAGTGTCCATTTTGGACAACTCTTTAACAATCATGTATTCTTCTATTCCATCTAATTCGGTTATGGAGAAACTCTTTTTGACCGGTTCCCCGTACTTTTCAATGATTCTTGATGCTCTTGCGAACGTGTACTGTAGATATGGTCCTGTGTCACCTTCGATCTTCAGTACTTCGTTTAAGTCAAAGACTAGTATTTTTTTAAAGTCCTGTTTTACCAAACTGTACCTAATTGCTGAAACTGCTAGGGAAGTCGAAATTGTTATCAGCCATTCTTCGTCAGCCTCAGGATTTCTCTGCTTACTCCCAATATACGCGAGTTTCTTCAGTTTTTCGAGAACATCATCTGCATTTATGTAGATACCCGCCCTTCCTGACATGTGGACGAAATCTTTATCTTCTACTTTAAGGCCCATTTCTTTAGCCGTATCTCTACTGAGTGACACAATTTCGTAACCTAGATGAATATAGTTTTTCTCTTTTCCTTTTTCTCCCAATTCTTTAAGGATGCTCGCTATTATCTTTTGAAGCCATGCTTGTCGAACATCAATCACGTTTATCGCGACGTCCGCGTTGTTGAAAGATGGATGACCTTTAACACCCTCTGAGAGGGTTGTTCTCCAAAGAACTCTTCCGTTTCGTTGTTTGAAAAATTCCACGTATTTAAAAAAGTCCTCTATCAGCCCAAGCTTCCAAGCCGCGTAAGGTATGTCTTTCGCAATATACGTCAGGGTGCCATCACTCCTGATCAAAATTTTGTCTTGGTCGCCTCCACCTTTTATAATCCAGCACCCAGAGTTCTCTCCCTCCCCTTCATAACTGACAAGGTTATTGTCTTTCATTTTTTGAAAAACCTCCTGCCACATCCCCGAAGTAAATATGTGTGATTCGAAGTTCAGACAGTCATAATATGCTCCTACGGCGGAACATGTTTTCAGCTGTTCTAGAAGAACACGCTCTGTAATAGCCTTTGAATAGGCAAAAATTTCAGAATCATGATCTTCCATTTCCTTTAAAACAACCCTTCTGTATTGTTCCGTTTCCGGCTTTTCTAAATAGATCTGATTCACTTTGACGTACACTTGATCTCCGCAATAGTGATCGAATTTTGTTTTGGGATCGGATGGATTTTCTGGGAAACCGAGGAACCTGAAACCTACAATAATATCCGCCACCTGAAGCCCTGAGTCGTCAACGTAGTTTAGGACTGTGACATCATGGTTGGTGTACTTCAGAAGACGCTGAATCGTGTCTCCTATCACAACGTTCCGCATATGACCTATATGGAGCGCCTTATTGGGGTTGACACTGGTGTGCTCTACAATCACCTTTTTACCCTTTCCGACGTCGATGTAACCGGGTTTTTCTTCCATCATATTACATAAGGTCATTGTCAGAAACTTCGGTTTATCTACTCTAAAGTTCAAGTAGGCTGGAGGTGATACAGATACTTCAGACACCAAATCATGCTTCACACCTCCCATCGCTGAATGCAGTTCCTCCGCTATTTCGAATGGCTTTTTTCTTGCAGTCTTTGCAATATCAAAGGCGATCGTAGAAGAGAGGTCCCCAAACTGAGGCCTTGGAGGCTCCTCTAATGGAATGTGACTTACCCTGTATCCCAGCTTATCAGCTGCCAGGGTAATGCTCTTCTCCACCTCTCTCCTAAAAGCTTCAAAAGCCATCTCTTTTCCTCATCTATCAGCTTCAGTCCATCTAAAAAACTTATCTTGGATCCTCCTTATCTAAGATATTTGACAGAATTTAATATTTAGACAACGATTCCCGAAGATTTTAGCCTTCGGCTTCATAGAATTTTTTTTCCACTACAGAAAGCGTGCCGGATCTGATTATTGTACGGTAATCCCTATCTAGGTCCTGTTTATGCAAATATTTCTTAATAAGCATCTCAAGTTCTTCCGTTTTAGTCCCACTGAAATCGATAGAATCGCCGTCAACCTTTCCCTCAACTTTTTTCCTCTCCCTGACAAATTCTTGGAAATCTGAAATCTTATCTTTCATCTTTCCAAATTTTACTATCGCCATATCGATCACTGCACCACCAAGTCTACAGTCTACAGCCTTTATTAGCTTAAAGATAGGCCCCCTTTCTTTTTTCTGTTCAACTAAACTAGAACCATCTATCTTAAGGACGGCGTAATCGTTTAAGACACGCGTCTATAATAAAATATTACTTTAACCCGAGTTCCTTCCTTCTATCAATCGTTGCTTCGGCGTCGGCACCTGTGCTTATTATAGATACCGGCACCTTTACCTCTTTTTCAATATTTTCGACCATTTTCCTTGCATCTACGGGAAGCAATGAGAAATCTCTTAGATTCTTTGCGGCTGGAAACAGAATATCAAATTTCGTTACAGCCACCTGTGTCGCGGAATTCAACATCACCGCTCTTTTGGCCAGTTCAAAGTTGAAAGGCGCACTTCTTCTGGTTCTCCCTGTGACGGTCGCTCTCTCCAACCACCCCCTCTTTTCAGCTTCCTGTTCTGACAGTTCTCCGGGAAGCTCCCCCCCACCCACACGTGTAACGTAAGCCTTGAAGACTATTATAACGCTGTCTACGGCCTTCGGTCCTATTCCGATGTCAGAACAGATGGCTGAAGCTGTAACGTCTTTGGTTGTCACAAATGGATATGTGCCATGGTAGAGGGATATGTATGTACCCTGAGTTCCCTCAACATGAACGATCTCTCCATTTGATATTGCTTCATTGACCAGAAAAGAGACATCACCCGTATATTTGGATAGAGATGGTACATCTTTGGCAAGTCGAGCCACCCGCATTATCCTCTCCACATTCGCCGGCCCACATCCTGTACCCGTTGTCCCAATCTTTCCCTTCAAGTACGCGTCTGAGCGGTCTTTATCAACATCCTTTTCCTCTATAACACCACATTGTCTGTCAATAGTCAGCCTGTTGTCGACGTTAAACTGTTCTATTTCTTTCGTCAACACTTTAGGGTCGACGAGAACACCGGCTCCTATCATCAACTTCGTACTCTCATTTATCAGAGCACTTGGTAACATTCTCAACTTGCTTTCTATCCCTCTATAGACAACTGTGTGTCCAGCATTTGGACCAACACCCCCTCGTACTGCAATTTTTGGTTTGTCTTTAATGGCTAAATAAGAGACTATCTTACCTTTTCCTTCATCTCCATAGAAGCCTCCTACAATAACGGTGCAGGTCATATTCTAACATTAAAAGGGAATAATAATAGAGTATAATAAGATTTGACTTCATTTTAGTTCTAATCCCTCTATCTCAGTCTTCCATAAAGATACTCGAAATTCGCGTAGAGATACTGCTGATTTACGTCTTCCCTACTGAGAAACTTTCAGTCACGGAAACAAGTTTACAAACAATATCTTTCATTCAATCTCTATAAGCTGCTTCTTAAAACAACCTTATCCTAAGTCCCGGCTCCTGGTGACAGATTTAAGTTAATACTTCATTGAATTTTATCGGGATAAGCACTTTAAAATGCCTAAAGATATAAAGATTAATCCTTAATGTATGTAGTGGAAAAAAATGAAGGCATTCGGTAAAATTAACGAAAAAGATTTGAGAAAATATGTATTACCAAATTTAGGTGTAAAAGATGAGAATTTAATAGAATCTGCGGATGTCGGCGTCGACTTTGCGGTGTTGCAGAGCACAAACCAATATATTATCATCTCATCAGACCCGATTACTGGTGTTAGAAGGAACATAGGCTTGTATGCGGTAAACGTAAACGCAAATGACGTGGCGACAAGCGGCAACAGGCCAAGATTTATGTTGAACGTTATACTCCTCTCACAGACTGAGAACGCCTCGTCACTAGCTGAGATAACGAAAGAGATTGACAGGGCATGTAAGATTTTAGGCATCTCGGTTATAGGAGGCCACACTGAGACTACAAAAGGCATCAAACAGACAATCCTTGTTATGACAGCCTTCACCTTTGCCAGCAGTTACGTTTCCTCAAAAAGAGCAAAGGAAGGGGACGTAATTTTGATGAGTAAAACCGCTGGCCTAGAAGGCACCAGTATCTTAGCTCATGAATACAGAAAGAACCTTAGTCACTTAGGTGAAAAAATGATTGAGAACGCCTTGAAGATGGTTGACCAAATAAGTGTCGTAAACGAAGCTGAAGCCGCTTTCAAAACCGGTTACGTACACGCTATGCATGACCCCACAGAAGGCGGTGTCCTAGGAGGCGTGTATGAAATGAGTGTAGCTTCGAAGCTGGGATTTATCATAGACAAAAATCTGATCCCAGTGGCACAAGAGACAAAGAAGATAAGTAAAGCCCTGCAGATCGATCCTTTAAAGCTGATCAGTTCAGGGGTCCTACTTCTAGCCGTCGATCCAAAGGGCAAGGAGTATGTTATCGAAGCGTTAAAGGGCAAGGGAGTAGAGGTCAATGAAATAGGGTATTTCATGTTGGGTGAAAGATTTCTTTTGTCAAATGGAAGGAGGTTGTTGGTTAAGGAGAGCCCTATTGACGAACTTTGGAGGATAAAGAAGAAGGATTTATAGCCCGAAGCGTCTGCTTCTTTGCTGATAGATTCTAATCGCTCTCATTAGGTCTATCTTCCTAAAGTCAGGCCAGTAGGCATCAAAGAATATAAGTTCACTGTATGCACTCTGCCACAAAAGGAACCCGCTGAGACGTTCCTCCCCCGAAGTTCTTATGACAATATCTGGTTCAGGGTTCGGTAGATGTGAAGTGTAAAGGGAGTTCCCTACTATTTCATTATCTATTTCTTCCACCTTCAGCTTCGAACTTGCAACATCTTCGGCAATATT
This sequence comes from Nitrososphaeria archaeon, assembly GCA_963752255.1. Taxonomy (GTDB): domain Archaea; phylum Thermoproteota; class Nitrososphaeria; order JACIWG01; family JACIWG01; genus JBEKIG01. The sequence continues at coordinate 116,459 of CAVVXT010000019.1, forward strand.
CTTCACCATGTCAATAATTTCTTGTCTTCCACCATAGGCTATAGCGATATTCAAGAAGAAGCCGTTGTAATTGCTTGTTGAGTCTTCGATTTCTTTAATTAATTTCTGGAGAGTATCAGGAAGAAGTGAGAGTTTTCCGATAAATTTAATTTTGACCTTTTTTTCATGGAAATCCTTGACCTCTATCATCCTCTTGACATATTTTTCCATTAAACTGAGTATATGCGAAACTTCCTCTGAAGGCCGTTTCAGGTTTTCTGTAGATAAAACGTAAAGCGTTATAGTTTTTATACCTAAAGCTGCAGCCCAATCAAGAATTTCCTCGGCCACTTTAGCTCCGAAATTGTGCCCCAGGTTTGTCGTTAAATGTTTTTGCTTAGCCCATCTCCTGTTGCCGTCCAAGATGATGCCGACGTGAGATGGAATAACTTTCCCCCTGATCTGCCGACTAAGCCAATATTCATAGATTTTATAGGCGCCTAAGACCTCCAAGGTTTTTTTAAGCATGAATCCTGCACCTATTTATCTTTCCTTCTCACTATTTTTAAGTAAGCGAACGATAGCAATAAAAATAACAGGGACAGACCTATTAAAAGTGTTGAAACTACCGAGAATGGGTTCCTGTTAGGATCTATAAGTATTTGAGAAAGCTCGATGAACGGGAAGTACAATAGCACCAACATCACAATACCTACAGTGTATCTGAAGGCTCTGTAGAGACTTTCCCTAATGAAGGTGTAGAGAATGTTTCCGGCATAGTATATGCCAACTCCTATCCAAACGAATAGGAGAGCATTCTCTATCATTATGCCAGACAAGAATGAGAGGTTCTCAAGCAGTTTTGAAGGGTCACCGGCAACGATCTTGAACTCTTCAGTAACGCTGAGCCCTACGAAACCTCTATAGAAACCTACAACACACAGCAGAATCATACTAAGTACAGAAAAGACCCTGATGTAGCTTGATGTGTTAAGCTTTCTAACGTTTCCGAGAAGCGTGTCAACTCCGAAGCCTCTTATTATTAGAAGGACACCAAGAAAGAAAAGTGCACCTATCACTGCTTGGTTCACAAACCCTATTAGAACTAGGCCCGCAAACATCAGCAAGAAGAGCCCTGGGAAACCAAGAAAATACTTTGAATATCGGGGGTCAAACACAACCATCTTAAGATATTTGCCTAGTACCGCGTAAGATTCTTCGACTCTTTCACTGTGTTTTATAATTACTCTCCTAATAGAAAAAATCGGTATAATAGTTTGAAATATAGGTACGAGGGTTTCATCCTCGAAACCATCACTTACGAAGATTACACCTTCTGCCGGGAATCTTTCCCTTACTTGCATAAGCTCTTGGCGGATTTTTGTATCAGATTCAACTCCTCCTCCAAAGGTGCCAGTGATAACCGAAACCTCCACATCATGACCTTGGAGCTTGAGCACATCATGTTCTTTTACCGCAGCGAAGATTGCGTTTGCGTCAGCTTCTTCGGGGTCAGACAGCGCAAGTGCTTCAGCAGCATTGAGACATGCAGCCCTTCCGATGATAGGGGAGGCAATCTGGGTTTTTTCGTACAAATCGTTGTCCCTATCAACACATAATACAAGAAGCTTTGCTGGCGCTGCGCTAATCATCTAACACATATAGAATATGATAAATTAAAAACTTTGCATTTTCTATTAAAACATTATGTGCAGACAAACTGAGTGCTTTTGGCTACACTAATATTCGATACCCTTTCGGGCTTTAACACCCTGGTAAAACGGATGTCGAATAGCGTTAATGAATACGACATATTCTGCAGCGTCATATAATTCCTTTGGCGCATTTCTTCCAGTCAAAACCAGTTCAATATTTTTTGGTTTTGATCTTACAAGTTCAAGGACCTCCTCTTTTTTTAGTAATCCGAATTCGATCGCGACGTTGACTTCATCTAAAATCAAAAGATCAACATCTCCTGAGGATATAACTTTCTTTGCGAACTTTAATCCCTTCTCTGCAACAAGCCTGTCCTTGGACGAATACTTTCCCTTCTCAAGAAAGGGACCTGTACCAAATTGTTTAACCGTCACATTCTTGCACCCTTTAAGGAAGAACAGTTCACCATATCTTTCTTCTGTTCGATCGTTTTTCATAAACTGTACTAGGCAAACTCTTAATCCGTTACCAAGAGCTCTGACTGCGAGACCTATCGCAGAAGTAGTTTTACCGGGCCCGTCTCCGGTTACTAAGTGAACATAGCCCTTTCTTAATCGGTGTCTCTTCATTGTATTAGGAGATGCTACAGATTAGAATATTAATCTTTGGTCATTTAATTAAAAACTACTACTCCTCTTCGCCGTACAACAGTTGAAGCTCTTGAAAGGTTAGTCCTTCTCCCTTTTCAAATTTCTTTTTCAACTCCTCCCGAATTATCGCTTTTCTCCTTTCAAGACCCCTTTGATAATGATTGGTCTCCTTTTCTCTTATCTTGCTAATCACAATCTTCTTTTGAGACAGCAGATTGTTTATTTCTGATTGGACACTTTCGATTTCGGTCTGGAGAGTTGTAATCTTCTCGAATGACGTGTTCTGCTCTTTTACCGAAGAGTTCAGTGTTTCCTTGGCTTGCTTAATTTCTTCCTTAAGATTTTCAAGCTTAGCCCTAGTCGTATCTAGTTCTTCGTTTATGTCGTCTATCTGCTCGCTCTTCTCCTCTATAGCCTTTTTAAGGTTCCTTATTCCTTCGTCTTTTTCAAAAGCTTTCTTCTTGCCAGCAAGCTCCCTTCTCACTTTGTTTGCCTCCTCCCCGTACTTAAGTTCAAGACCCTTAGCTTTAGGCTCTGTCTGCAACTTCCATTCTATGCTTCCTAATTTTTTCTCCAATCCGTTTATCTCCTCAAGGCTAGGTCTTCTAGTTGTACCCTTTAGTGGTGTGAGTTTCTTGTTCAAGGATGAACGTCCTTCTGTGTTTTCTAAAATTAATTTCCGTTTCAATTCGATGAGCTCATTAAAGCGTTTGTCTAGGTTTTTCTAGTTGAATAAAGGTCGTTTATTTTCTTCTTTTGCGCCCAAATCGTGCTTCTAAGAGACTCAACCTTATTTCTCATGGTATTAAACTCGTTAATAAAATCCCTTTTCTTATTGAAGAGGACTTGAATGTTCTCGCTTAATTCGACAATTTCTGTTGCAGGCTCCAATTTGCTCGTTCGCCTAGACCAACCCAACATACATAAATAAATCATTTGTTTTTTAGGGACATGCAGCTTGCAGATTGCTCTTGATATGAGCTGTTTTTGCAAAAAGGGTAAACATACTTTCCTATGATCAAAGTTATTCGATAAACTCTTCTCCACCTCTCAAAATGTTGGATATAGCTGATGCAAGATTGAGCATCCCGTTCCATGTTACTGATGATATAGGGATTGGAGTAGGAATAAGAGATAGTTTTGAAAAAGCCTTGAGTATTTCGTTCCCTATCAGATATCTTTCGCTGTTTTTTTCATTGGACATGTCTTCTTCTAGCAATTTACTGTTGGCGCACCAGCCCATTATTTTTCTTGTTAGAATCTTACTCAAATCCGTTTTTGTCAGAACAGAGAGTTGTGGGAGGTTAAGTCTAAGCTTCAACGAGTTATACAAAAGAGTCGTGGAAAGAAAGTTAAACGGGGATGAGGCGATAGTAAAGTCGAATAGGAACAGCACAACCTTGTTTTCTCCACCTAAGTTGTTCACAACGTACGGCCCACTTTCTCGGAAAGCGAAGAGTTCAAGTTGGCCAGGTGTATCAACTACAATGTAGTCAGCTTTCTGCTCCTCCAGCTCTTCTTTTATATTATTCAGACTTACAGCTATCATGTCTGAGGCTGCAACAAGGGCACCATTTGGCCCAAGCCCGTATTCTTCCATAACTTTCTGGACACTAATATAGTCTCTGATGTCGACATCCGGTTCATACGGCAACTTTAATACACCTGGATCTAGGTTTAAGGTTATGACGTCTGCTTCACGTTCCTGATACCATTTCTTTAACACCGAAGTCAAAGTAGATTTTCCAGAGCCAGCTGTCCCGGTCAAGAATATTAGGTACATCGAACTATATGGTATAAATTGCTTTGTTATTAATTCTTAGGGTCATCGCCTTCTAAAATCTTAAGGCAACTTATGATCTAACATATTGTCGAAAGCAGTCAGATATTATCTTCGCTGCTTCTTTAACGTGGTCAACCGCCTTATCCGATAAAACGTCGTAGACGTAAATGTGTAGAATAATATAATATTTCCCCCCTCGCAGCCTAGGATGGGATTTTACGTAGATGTCCTTATACTTTGAAGCTATTTCTTTGATGCTTTGCGCAAGTCCAGATTCCCCTATACCATCCATAATGATCTTCTTTTGATAGTATCTTCCAAGATTTGGCAGAACTTTTGGGACGTAGTTTTTTATCATACCTTTCATTTCTATTGGAACACCCGGCATCACAAATATTCTCAAGCCATCACTGATGATATCAGAACCCGGTGCAGCTCCTCTCTCGTTAGGTATTATAATACAACCCTTAGGTAGAACCGCCATTTTCCTTGAAGCTTCATTGAATAAATGTCCCCTTGCCGCTGCCCTAGCTTTGAGTTTCAGAACTATTTCTTCATCGACGTAGATTTCGAGGTTCAGGGCTTTAGCTACGCTCTCAATAGTGATGTCGTCGTATGTAGGCCCCAAGCCCCCGGTTGTAAACAAGTAGTTTACATTCTCCCTTTTAGCTTCTAAGATTACATCCGCGATTGCTTTACAATCATCCCTTACACATATTATTCGATCTACAAAATATCCTTTCCTTCTCAGAAACTTCGCTATGTACGACGCGTTAGTGTTCACGACGTCTCCAATTAACAGTTCATTTCCTATGCCGATTATTCTACAAACACTCATTTCTTTTATCCCTTCTAGACGAAATTATTTCTTTGAGAGCCACCAACTCAAGACTTCATTTTGTCGTCTTTTCTTCTTATCCTTATCAGAATCTTCATGTGCTTTGTCCCGTAAATCTTGAAGTTGCTCCTTTGTGGCGTAAAGACCACACGATTTACAAAGATACTTCTTCGTCGAGACTTCATAAGTTAATATTGCCCCGCATTCAGGGCATCTTTCAACCAAATCCCACCTACACCAAATAGACTTCAATCCAGCCTGTTAAAAAAGGTTGATTATTTTTATATAACCTAAACATAAAAACTTTCAGAAGCATCTATGGAAATCTTCAGGCCAGACTCGAAGACCGTCTGGAACGATAAGGATGTAGAGCATAGGCTTTCTTGGTACCGTAAAGTGATGACCGGAGAGTCGCCACCAAAGTTCCTTTTATGTAAGATGATTTCCGCAGAAAATCCGGAAGGTCTTAAAGAAGAAGAACTCTGGGCCATTCATGGAAGGTTACAAAATGATTTCCTGAAAATATTCGAAGATGTTGTCGACGGAAAGGAGAAGTTATCAAGTCTTAAGATTGTTGAACCTAACTATCTGGATGTTAAGGGTTCTCTAGCAGAAAAGATGACTGAAAAGTGCACTTTTTGTGAAATGTCTTGCGGGGTCAACAGAAAAAAGGGTGAAAAAGGATTATGTAGAGTAGGATTTAGAACCAAAGTTTCAACTTGGTTCAATCATTTTGGCGAAGAAGCGCCATTGATTGGCGAAGGCGGATCCGGCACCATATTCTTTTCTGGATGCAACTTTGGTCCATGTGTTTACTGCCAGAACTGGGATATCTCCGTTGATCCTGAAAATGGAGCCGACGTTTCACACGAGACCCTAGCGTTGATTTCTAGGAAGCTGGCAATGGACGGTGCCGCCAATGTAAACTACGTTGGCGGTGAACCAACTCCCAACCTACACACCATACTTCTCTCACTGCGATATTTGGATGTGAATATAGCGCAGCTATGGAACAGCAACATGTACTGCTCCATCAGCACAATGAAGCTCCTATCCGACGTCATTGATATATGGCTTCCAGACTTTAAGTACGGCAACGACGTGTGTGCAGAGAAGCTTTCAAAGGTTAACCGATATTTTGAAGTTGTCTCAAGAAATCACAAGATCGCCCACGATAGCGGAAGCATCCTGATAAGACATCTTGTTCTACCAGGACATGTCGACTGCTGTACAAAACCAATTTTAGATTGGATATCTAGGAACCTTCCTAACGCATTATTGAATATAATGGGACAATATCACCCAGACTACCTCGTATCGGATAATCCGAACAAGTATAAGTCTATCTCCCGGAAAGTGTCTGACGAAGAGATGGAGCAGGCTTATGCGTATGCTGAAAATCTTAATGTAGTTTATAAACCGGTTTCAGGATAAATATTTTTTTATGATGGGTGATCATCTAGATTCCAAGAACGTTTGCATAATCAGTTATCAATTTATTGGGATTATGTTATAGGCACAACCAAGGCATTTTAATAGATTTGAAATAATTGTGTTCATATTATTCTATTTTACATTCATTATTTCCTGGTATGGCCCAGCTGAACTTTTCTCTTAGACTTTTAGAGTAGATACGCTCTATAGGTACTTTAGCTTTTTTAGCGTATTCGATAACCAGTCTCGGATCTATATAGGATGTCAGAGATGTGCTTAGATTCCATTCCGAAGCATCCTTATAGAGCTGATATTCCAACGAAGCTTTTCGTGCAGACTGCTTAATCTTCTCAATCTTCTTTTCCATCTTCTCTTTTTCTTTTCCGCCAGCTTTATCCAGTTTAGCTAAGAGACCTATGTATTCGGTCTTTTTTCGCTCCATCTTTTCTTCTTTCTTCTTAAGTTTCTCTTTGAACTTATCCGGTAGCTTCCTTTTATGGTTCAGTCTCTTGGCTACAGCTAAGTTAACGTATCTAAAACGAATCGTACTTTCAAATTCACCTTTATTGAAACTCTGCCGAGTTCCATCAATAGCATTTTTGAGAGTGATTCCAGCTATCATTGTCCTAAAAGTCTTAGCTGAGACATCTGGGACAACTTCTTGCAGAAATTTCGCGACCTTTTGGGAGTTCATTCCGTCAAATATCAGACCATTCCCAGCATTGTTTTTGAATCTTTGAATGTTTTTGACGATCATGTTTGGAAGCACAAGCTCTCTCTGCCAATGCACATAATCTTTTCCAACAAAGTCAAGGAAAACCCTGTTGCCGTCGATCTTTAGGTTATCAGCCTTTAGAGTTGTGCAGCCGACCGTTCCCATTTCTCCCGCGATCTTTTCATCACCTACCCTCATGCCTGATTCTTTTATCAGGTGAACTACCGTAGCTACTTTCTTCCTATTTTCATCTTTTTGGTTAAAACTGTCTCTGATATTCCTCTCAACCTCTTTAATCTTAGATTTTAACTCAATAGCCTTATCCCATTTCTTTATCTCCCTGTTCTGTCTGATGCTGCTGCTCGGAGAGAACCAGACGTACTTCATCTTACTATTTAGAGGATTCCTCCAGCACGCGATCCACATGCAGGTGCTCCTCCAGACGATTTCTTTCCATCCTTCATCTAGTCCCTCGGGTTTTTCGCTTAAATTCAATGTTATATCCTCTCGCTTTATCTCCTTCTTCCATCTTCCCCTCAAAGGATTTCTTCCCTTAGAAGTGAAGAGGCCTGGAGGTTCAACTATCCAATTCTGTAAAACAATCCTTTTACCATCCACTATCGCATAGCCATACTTTTCTTTCAGCGCATCCCTAATCTTTTTCCGTTCATCCGCTGTTCTTTTCTTTTCTTCCCTTGTCAAAATCTCCTTCCTCCTCTTCTCGCGTTCAAGATAACCTGTTATATCAGTCCAATCGAAATCTTCGACCTTACAGGAACCTGTTATTCCCAACTTTTTAGCGAAGTCTTCAAGGAAGTTAGACACAAATATTTGGTCATTAGCGTAGCTTGTACCAAACTTCTTAGCGAAGGCAACAGCCATCTGTTCAGCCTCCGAATCCAGCATAATAGCCTGTCCTTTGTGCTTTAGTTTCAGTCCGAGTGGGAAGTACGGTGGGACATATACGCCATGATGGATTAATTGTTTCACGTCATCAAAGCCATCAGCGAGGACTTTAAAAATCTAACTGATTTTCCAAAAAAGGTAAGAGTAGGTTTCAGTACTATTGGATAATCATTTTTGGGAAATAATTATTTAACACCTACACCATATTTATAAGAAGTATTAGCTGATAGACCGAAGCTTAGCTGTGCAGAATTCCATTTGCTTCGCTTTTTATATTCTAAAGCATCTTCATTCTTTTATATTCGCTCATACATGGGTTGCCTATTGTGTAGTGGCATTCAGATCTGCTGATGTCGAATATAGTTGAAGCAAGTGTCTTGGATGCTCCCGAAACGCCTGGCTCTTCGCTTGCATGCCTACAAATAGAAAAGGGCAGGTCGTAGTGGTCTCTAAAGATGTTTTTGGCATCGTTTACGTCAACTTTATACCCCAATTTTTTGATCAGATAATTTGCTCGAAGCTGCCTTGTCCAAGAGCATGATGAGACATTTCTATTGAGATCCTTGAATCTGCTGCCTAGAAAATGATTCGTATGAACGATCAGCCCATGATCATCTGGTTCAATGTATTCAGCGTCCGTAGGTGTAATTTCAACATCCAACAACAGGTCCTTTTTAGCCATTAGAAAGTTTATTGAAGACGACCTTTTAGCTTCCTGAATCCATTCAAATGCTTTCGTCAAGTTCTTCGAGTTGAGTATGGACCAAGATAGAATGGACACCAACGGCACACCGAGTTTGTGACCGTCTTCCTTTGATTTAAGGGCGTTGATGCATAAAGCGACACCTTCCGAATTTAAGCCTCTGTGGGAGAGGGAACCGGCTTCCACCTGTGTCAAAACCTTCGGATTATTGTCTATTTTGAACTCTAAATTGACGATCCCTTTTTCTATCTCCCTGTTAAGATCCCAATTCTGCGCTATCATCGCTAAACTGTCAGACTGTACACCAATCGATGTGCAAGAGTCCTTATTCGAAAAAAGTAGCTCGTATCTATAATTAATTGTCAGGATGTCTTCAAACGGCAGTTTAGCGCCATCCGCTATACCATTCATGACTTCGATCGCTTTATCGTTGAAAGACCGGATCTCATCTAATCCCCTCTTTGACATCTCCCTTAGCTTACCCCAGCTTAGACCATTAACTTCTTGCAAGATTATCTTGAAAGATTCTATGTTCATTGAAATTTTATCTTTAGCTTTTTCACCATATACTAAACCAACCTGATAGGGGCTACCATATGCTTTGATTGTTGGAGCATCCTCCACCTTTTCATTTTTCATTTGCATCGGCAACAAACAACAACTCTATTAGCGTATATTAGCTTTTTACTCTTTTAAACGTAATAGCAATGCAGGTTACTGGTTTATGTCTAAAATGTGGGGTTCAACTCGATGTTCAATTTGCGTAATTTGGTTGATCGCGCCCTACATCATGTTTTAGGAAGTTAATCAAGATCCGATCTAACTATCTTACATCTTTAAAAGTTTGAGAAAAAACCGCCAGCAATAAAAAAACTTTAAATTTTTTAAATGTTATATCTCGAACTTATTAATTATCCTGCTCTCCAGCTCCCCAGTTACCTCAGCGACAACGTGTATGTACTCTTGGATTCCTGAGTTAACAATCCTAGGCTTTAACAGTTCGTCTATCTGGAACACACCAGCAGAATTGGACATCGTTATTCTTATGGTAACCAGTTTTTCCTTTCCTTCCTCTATGTTCACCTTCTCAATAGAGAGAGCTGAAACCGAATGTATGTCTATGTTTCCTGCTTGAAATGGAATCCTAGCCCTTCCTTTCTCCATATCTAAGGCATCAGCGATGCACACGATACCCGCCTCGATCGTCAAAGGCTTGTGTGGCTCTTCATGTGATACAATTATATGAAGCACTTCAGAAAGAATGGTCGTGCGCTCTTCTTCTGAGTATATTCTATCCAAGTATTTCCCAACGATTTGAGAAGCTAAAAGAGCACCGTACATCTCATGCAACTCCCTTGTCACCGTCATACCTAAGTCATGACAAATCGAACCGAGGACGACTATAACTTCGGAGTCTTCGTTTTTCAGACCGTAATTTTTAACAGCGCTCGGAGTAATGCCTTTTTTAATCAAGATTCTTAAAATTTTCAAAGCAGAGTTAGCCACAATTTTGACATGTGTGGGACCATGATCAGAGTAACCCATTCTATCTATGGCCATTACATTTGAACATTTCCATAAAGTTCTCAAAGTTACATCTTTCCTAACCTCTCTAATTACATGCTCAAGCTTTGAATTTCCGTGGAAAGGTATGTTGAATACGTATGACATCTAGCATCACTCTCTGATATAGATCATTTTTGTTCAGACGTCGATATTTAAACAATTTCTTTTTAAAATCCATTTGATTTTGACTTTATCAATTTTCAAAATCTAAGCAGGACCGATCGCAGAATAATAGATGTATTCCAATTCCTTATTAAAAATAGGGAAAAGTGACGGTTTGAACTTTGATTCTAAACCTGTTTTAAGTCGCTTTAATGTTAATTAACAACTCATCAATTTGGAAGTTATCTACGTAGTTACCTTTCGCGTGAACTCCAGAGATAGATTTCTTTCTTATATTGAACCACCAAAATAAAGTACCGACTAATATAAAGGGAAGACATCTATGAGTTCTGTTTCTTCCACCTCCAAAAAAGTCTATTTTAAATCAGAGATGCTGTCGCATCTTTGTTAAAATAATGCCACATTCGGCGTGTTACTTTTTTTCTAAAGATCCATTTTTAGTTGGGATATTTCTGTTGATTTTAAACTTTTCACTAACGTTCTTAACGGATATATATAGAACAGTAATATAATATTTGCCAGAACAGAGGGATCGGATTAATGGCCAGCAGAGAATATTTCGATAGCGTCGCAGGAGAATGGGACACGATGCAGAGAAGCTTCTTTTCAGAAAAAGTAAGGGAGAAAGCCTTTGCCGTAGCTAACGTAGAAGAAGATAGGCTGGCTGCAGATATAGGAGCAGGCACCGGTTTCATAACAGAAGGTCTCATAAGGAGAGGAGTAAGAGTGATCGCCGTTGACCAATCCAGGAACATGATCGAAGAACTAAGGAAGAAGGTCTCAAAAGCCACAAAAATAGATTTTCGCGTTGGTAGTGTAGAAAAATTGCCAATAGCAGATGAGACTGTTGATTACGCCTTTGCAAACATGGTGCTCCATCACGTCAGTTCACCTCAGGATGCAATAAGGGAGATGACGCGAATACTAAAATCAGGTGGAAAGATCATTATTACAGACCTAGACGAACACAACTTCGAGTTCCTCAAAACGGAGCACAAAGATCGCTGGATGGGGTTCAAGCGTGAAGAAGTTAGGAAATGGCTTTCTAAAGCCGGACTAAAAAATGTTGGTGTAGACTGCGTCGGTGAAAACTGTTGTGCGACATCGAATTCTGGATTCGATAAAGCTACAGTAAGCATATTTATTGCCTTCGGCCAAAAGAGTTGATCTTGCTATATCCGCTTTTATGTTTCAACTGCTCTCATCGAGCCCAGAGGATTCCGTTTACTAAACGTATACTTATCGATATGGGAGAGCATGCAGCCATTTTACAACCTATGTTTCTTACAATTCAATTCTTTAAAAACAGATGACAGCATCTGCTTCAAGCGCTAAATCGTTCAGGGTAGCAGCACCTACGATTCCAGCTTCAGAAACGAAGTCTCCACGTGCGATAGTCAGCAGTTGGCAACTCTGTTCACACACCATAAGCTTTACTCCCGCCTTTATCGCCTGATCCATTACTTCTTTGAGCGATGGGAAACCGCCTATCTTTATCTTTTCAGCTTCTCCCTTCTTGACGATCGTTACACCTTTTATTACGAAATAGATTGTTGCCTCTATGTTCATCATTTCTGCGGTGGCTGCTAGAATAAATGGCGCATATGTGCGTTCTGGTGTGTCAACACCGCTTGTTTGAACATACAGTATCTTTTTTTTCTCAGACATTTTCTCACCTCCAATTAATACTGTTCATTTCATCTTCCTGATTAAAAGCTGAACCCCTTTTCCTACGGAATTCACGCCTAACAGCTCCTGTCCTAAATTCTTCACAAGACTTCTTATATCCATTTCCGCCGCCGGGTCATCAGCGAGCACTTCCAATACTTCGCCCACCCCCATCTTGTCAAGTTCAATTCGAGTCCTAAACACAGGTTCTGGACAGTAGAAACCTATGCAATCCAATGTTCGGTCTACTTTTTTATTCAAAAAAGACTCGACTCATCGACGATATATCACAGTGTTATATTTATAACTTTTTATTTTTAATTATAATTATATGTTAAGCATCCGCTCTCTGAATAACCTAAAGTTCTAGGTCAAAATGTATTTAGAAGCTTGCTTCTATTTAATATTCGAAAGTGGAACATTTAGTCCTTCGATTACTATTCTACTGTAAAGGTCACGTGCCTTCTCTTCATTTTCTAATCCTTCAACGATCATTACCCCGCTCTTTAGGATACTTGCTTTAAGATCTGATCCTTTATCGAATGTTATACCTAAATCGGTTTTGATTTTGATCTTAAACTTGCTCTTTTCCAAAAGTGAAAGAAGATCATTCATTTTCAAGGTTAGGTTCTTTCTTGGTGTTATCACGAAAACCCGTTTTCTTTTTCGACCACAGATTTCCGTAACCAGTTGTACTTGAAGAGGTTTCGGCGGGCGTAATGGTCTTGAGCCACATACGGGACAATCCTCTGCCTTTGATATGTCGATCGCCTGGAAGGTCAAAGATCCAACGTCACAGTAAAATAGTTTGTTCATAAGGTTAGGTGTCTGTCCTAGAATAATCCTTGCAGCCTCTGACACTTCAATACTAGCTATAATGTTTATGATCGAAGGTTGGACGCCGACTATGGCACAGGTCGGTAGCATTTGATCCTCTAAGTTTCCTTGAAAACATTCTAGGCAGGCGGTTTTACCGGGTATTATCGTTGATACGCTTCCGTAGGTTGTAATTGCAGCACCAAAAATGTATGGTACGTTATATGCCTGACAAGCCCTGTTTAATGCGTAGCGTGGAGCCATATGATCTAGGCCGTCGACAACAACATCCATGTCGCATACAATGTCTCCAGCGTTTTCTGAGTTCAAGGATAATGGGAGAGGTTCCACCTCTATGTTGGGGTTATACTCGTGCAGCCTTCTCGCTGCGACCTCAACCTTAGGGTAGCCTATGAAGTCTACACCGTAGAGGGGTTGTCTCTGGAGATTAGAGAGCTCGATAATATCTTGATCGACCAAACGCAGGTGACCTACCCCCATTCCAGCTAGCAGCAATGAAGCTTGAGAACCAAGTCCTCCAATTCCGACTATGCAGACTCTAGCGTTTCTAAGTTTCAATTGCCCGTTATAACCTATATCAGGTAGAACGATCTGACGGGAGTAGTATTCAAGTTCCTTTTCTGAAAGCTTCTTTGCTTTAACCTTAGGCGTTTTAGTTCACCCCTCTAAAACTGTAACTTAGATAACCTTTTTCAAGAAAATTTAAAGCTTTTAACTCATGTTTTAGCAATGGCCCTTTAGAAATAAGAAACAAATATAAGTTTTATACTCGACATAGACTTATTTGGCGGATTTGAGTTCAGAGTGAAGAATCTTGCGCACAAGAATAATTTAGTAAAATCTAAAACAGATGTAAAAAACTAAAGAAATAGAAGAAATCAAGGAGGTACAACTGATAACAGATTTATCAATGAACATGCTTAATGGAGCTAGTTTCGATGTAAAACGTGTTTAGTCGGGGATAAGGTAGATTTCGGTACAGCATTTGAACTTCTTCCTATGCATTAAGGTTATCAACATCAGGCTTTAATTGGCGAAATCTTCCTTAATTTTTTTACGGTTTTGGGCAAAGCTTCCAGGATGTAGTCCACATCTTTATCTGTCGTGTACCTTCCCAAAGATATTCTTAAGCTTCCGTGGATTTCTTCTGGTTTTAATCCAAGGGCTAGTAGCACGTGACTCGGTTCCCCTGAGCCTGATGAGCACGCGGAACCTGTGGACGCAGCTATCCCCTCATCACTAAGAAGCATGATTAGGGATTCACCTTCGATAAAAGAAAATCTAAAATTGTTTATGTTTGGTAACCTCTTGGTAGGGTGTCCGTTCAGGTAGGTCTTTTCAATTTCTAACACACCCTTGATTAGACGATTGCTCAAAGCTGTCAGCCTCTGCGCTTCTGACACCATCTCCTCCTTTCTAATCTCTACAGCTTTAGCGAACCCCATAATACCCGGGACGTTCTCAGTACTGGACCTTAGGCCGAATTCGTGGCCTCCTCCGTGCAGCAAGGGCTCAATTTTTACTCCTTTCTTTATGTAAAGTGCGCCAACCCCCTTTGGCCCATAAATCTTGTGGGCGTTAACGGTCATAAGGTCTATATTCATTTCTTTGACATCTATGGGAATTTTACCGAAGCTTTGAGCTGCGTCGGTGTGGAAGAAGGCGCCATATTCATGACATAGCTTACCAATTTCCTTCAACGGCTGTATGGTACCAATTTCGTTATTGCCATGTATAATGGAAACCAAGGAAACGCCATTCTTCAAAGCTTTTTCAAGTTCCTCCAGATCTAATAGACCGTACTTGTCGACAGGTAGATAAGTTATTTTAAAGCCCTCTTTTTCCAGCCAAACAGCAGAATTTAGAACACTGTCATGCTCTATGGTAGATATGGCGATGTGCGTTTTACCATTTCCTTTATTGAAAGCGAAACCTTTTAAGGTCAGGTTATTTGCTTCAGTAGCGCTTCCGGTAAAGATCAATTCTTCAGGCTCAGCTTTAATCATTCCAGCAACTGTTTTCCTCGCTTCATCAATAGATTTCCTCGCCTCTAATCCGAAGCTGTGAATAGATGAAGCATTTCCGTAAATTTCGGTAAAATAAGGCTGCATGGTTTCAAGTACTCTGGGCTCTAAAGGCGTTGTCGCAGCATAGTCGACGTAGATTCTTCTCATGACTCATCCTCCTTTTTAGTGTGTTGTCGATCCATTATTCAAGATTTAATCACTCTTTCTGTAACCTAGATCTGGTAATATAACCATTCACTTTGGCGCCAGCAGGAATCGAGGAAGTTATCCAGGAGTTTCCTCCTATGACAGCATTATCCCCTATGATTGTTTCGCCTCCGAGAATAGTTGCATCGGAATAAATAACAACATTGTTTCCAACCGTAGGATGTCTCTTACGCCCCCTTATGATCTGCCCTTTCTCGTCTTTGGGAAAACTCAGGGCACCTAAGGTTACACCTTGGTAGATTTTCACATTATCTCCAATCTCCGTAGTTTCTCCTATGACAACGCCTGTTCCATGGTCGATAAAGAAGTTTCTTCCGATCTTTGCTCCGGGGTGAATATCGATACCTGTTTGAGAGTGGATATATTCGCTCATTATTCTAGGAATCATCGGAACGCCTCTTATGTAGAGCTCGTGAGTTATCCTGTAGGTTGCGATGGCAAGAACGCATGGATAACTTAGAATGATCTCGTCGGTGCTCTTAGCAGCAGGATCTCCATCGTAGGCTGCTTGAATGTCTCCACTTAGGAGGGTTCTTATTTCAGGAATCTTCTCTAGAAGCTCCTTTACAACCACTTGTGCCCTTCTGTAGCAGACATCTTCAGGGCATTTTTTAATCCTTCGGCAAACGTACTTGAGGCTTTTCCCTACTTCATTAACGAGACGAAAATATATCGAGTTTAAAGTGTTGCCTAGAAAGTACCTAACATTGGATTTTGTTACTTTCTTTTTACCCATGTAGCCAGGGAAAATTGTTGCTAAAAGGTCTTCTAGTACCTCGATAACTACCTGTTTCGATGGAAGATCTTTTCCTTCTAGGCTTTTCATTTCCCCATGACTTTTGTAGTTTTCCATAATCTCTTCGACGAGCTTTGGTAAACCTTCCTCAACCCAATTTTCTTCTACTATCTTTTGTTCTTTCATTATCATCTCCAGCATTTGCTCTGGACTCCATGCGTAAGGCAGTTCCTCGTTTCGCTTTTCCTCTTTAAAGCGAGATCTGTTTGATGTAGACTTCATTTGCTTTCTCATCTTTATCATGAATACAATAGTACAACACTAAGATAGGGGTCTCCTATATCTTGATTATTTTTTGATTTGAGGGGATTAAAGACGTACTTCAAAACGTTTACTACACCTAAAGTTAAAACTTTTCTCATGACTTATCCTACTCATATTACGGCTGTCTGTTTATAACGCCGTTATAAATCTTTTGTTTTTAAAACTTCATATAATTCAAATAAGAGAAGCTAGTTATTTCTCACTATCTAATTTTCGTCTCTGCCATCTCATCTTTGGAAATTGCATTTTTTTGCCTAGTGATCGATTTAAGTTTTAGCTCAACTTCTTTAAAAATCTTGGAATTGGGAGTGGCGGGATATCTTTCAACGGCGTCCTTGAGGTTCGTTCACTTCGGGTTCCTTAAATAGGGCGGTACTCAAATATCGTTCGCCAGTGTCTGGAAACACAACTATAATGAGCTTACCATCGTTTTCGCGTCTCTTCGCTACTTCAAGGGCAGCGTAGCATGCTGCTCCAGATGAGATTCCAACGAGCAGACCCTCTTCCTTTGCAAGACGTCTAGCAATGTTGAAGGCGTCATCGTCTCTAACCTGAAAGATTTCATCCACAATATCCCTACGGAAAACGTCCGGTACAAACCCCGCTCCTATTCCCTGTATCTTATGGCGACCAGGCTGTCCACCCGAGAGAACAGGTGAGTTTAAGGGTTCAACCGCTATGATTTTTAGGCTGGGCTTTAACGGTTTGATATATTCGCCTATTCCTGTAACAGTGCCCCCTGTCCCAACTCCGCCCACTACTATGTCTACCTGCCCGTCTGTGTCATCCCATATTTCTACTGCAGTTGTTTCCCGATGTATCTTTGGGTTAGCGGGGTTCTTGAACTGCTGAGGTATGAATGAGTTGGGTGTGCTTGCGGCGACCTCTTCAGCCCTTTTGATCGCACCCTTCATCCCCTCAGCCCCAGGCGTGAGAACAAGTTCTGCACCATATGCTTTAAGGAGAGATCTTCGCTCAGCGCTCATCGTATCAGGCATTGTCAAGATGAGCTTGTAGCCTCTTACAGCCGCAACCATAGCGAGCCCAATACCAGTATTACCGCTTGTAGGTTCAATTATGATCGTATCCTTATGGATCAATCCTTGTTTCTCAGCCTCTTGAATCATACTCAAGCATATCCTGTCCTTCACACTTCCCCCAGGGTTTCTTGACTCGAGTTTCGCGACAATTGTAGCTTTCAAGCCCTCTGTAATTCGGTTCAGTTTGATTAAGGGAGTCATACCGATGGTCTTTAACACATCATCGTAAATTTTTAGCATACACCTTAAGTTAGGATATAACACTGTTATAAATCTTTGTAGATTATCTTGTTTTTAACCAGTAAATAGGAACTCGTAAAAGCTATTTTATTAAGGTAAACACAAGCGTGCAAATACCACATAGGTCTACTTCTACTTTCTTTGACTTTTTTGCATCAGCTATTTTTCCTGCTTCTGAACCGATAATTTTTATTATTTCCTTATTAGCTAACAGTTCTTTAGTCAATTTTCCACCCCTCTTTGAACTAATATACTGACTAACAGCAGCCTGCGTTATTCCAAGCACCTTAGCTGCATGGGATTGAGAGAAACCGTGTTCTTCAACAAGCTCCTTTGCGATAAGTCCTCTTATGGTTGGAAGGATATATTTTGTTGCACTCTCACATTTCGGCCTGACAACCATTATTTTGAATTGACTTAACACTGTTATTAAAAGTTTGCCTTAAATTCAATACTTAGGTATAATAAAACTTTTGTATAATTTCCATTTCCTCTTTTAAAAGTTGTAAACATAAGGCTTTGAATGTTTTTATAGTGAAGTTGCTAGAAAAGTTTAGAAGGTTAATATGTCTCGGAAAAAAAAATGGTAAAACAAATCTTATATCTTTAGCTGAGCTCGTTTCTTTAAGCGGAAAGAGAGCGTTAATTACGGGTTCAGGTTCAGGAATTGGCAAGGCAATTGCCTATAGGTTTGCTGAAGCAGGTGCTAGTCTACAGTTAGTTGATATTAAAGAAGAGAGCTTAGTTGCAGTGAAAGAAGAACTCAAGCAGTTTAACATGGATATAAGTGTTCATAAGGTTAATCTGTCCAAGAAAGAGGAAATTGACTCTTTATGGAAGTAGTTAGAAGGAAAAGAGCCCGACATTTTGGTTAACAATGCTGGAATATATCCAACTAAGTCATTTTTGGACGTAGATGAAGCCTTCCTGGAGAAAGTGATGGATATTAACCTGAACGCAGTTTTCTGGATGTGCCAACACATGATAAAAAGCAGGCTAAAAATTGGTGGTGTAATCATAAACATGGGCTCAATTGAAGCTATAATGCCTTTGAAAGAGGATTTGTGCCATTATGATATCAGTAAGGCAGGAATTATGGTTCTCTCAAGAGCTCTTGCCAGCGAATACGGTAAGCATGGCTTTAGAATAAATGTCCTTGTTCCAGGTGGAATATAGAAATAAGGGACTAAAAACCTGGCAAAAGAGGCAACAAAATTCAAACTGAATATCATCAAGTCTGGCATAGAATATAACATAAGGACTCCTTTAGGCAGATTGGGAAAGCCGGATGAGATAGCACGTATGGCCTTGGTTCTCGCAACCGAGTTGTCCAGCTACGTTAATGGAACACTTATTGCCGTTGACGGGGGCTTTTTATCGGCTTAAGATGGCTCACTAAAAACAGAATAAGATAAATTTTGACCTTTAGGAGATTTAGCAACTGGAGACGGAATTCATTTAGTTTCTATAGAAATAATATCAATTTTTTTTCATTATCAGTTTATTTAATTTGTAGTAAAATTTTGAAAATCAACTGATATTCTATGACCTAAGTAGTGTAAATATATATGGGGCCAGTGGGATTCGAACCCACGCTCACCAGCGATCTGGGCTACATGCTCCCCAGGCTGGCATCTTTGACCAAGCTGGACGATGACCCCGTCAAACGGTGATTGCATTATGTGGTTTATTTGTGTATTGCTTAACCTCTTTTGTGCATTATTTAACATCTAACCTAAGATTTCTGAGAACTTTTTCAAAGGTTTCCTGTTTCGGATTCTGTTTGTATTCTCTAAGGCCTTCTATAATAGGTTTAATTTCCTTTATCCCGAGCGTTCTCCTTACCTTTGGAGAAAGCTTCCCGCCTACAAAGAGACTCTGTGCAAGAGAAGTCACGTTCGAGTATTTCTTATTCGAGTTCGCTGATTCGAAGTCGAGTATCACGGGTTTATAATTTGACTTTATAATAATGTGTTTAACTGGGTTACTGAGTTCACAGTGCGCTACTTTATTTTTATCTAAAACAAAACATTGTGTAAGCATGTCTTTCAAAACCCTTCGAAGCCTTCCAGCTTTTCCTCTGCCTTTAAGATCTTCTATAAAGTCTCCGATCCTTTTTCCTTTAATATGCTCCAACACTAGGAACTCGTCTGTTACATAATACAGTTTTGGCCCCACTCCCAAAGCATTTACCTTGCTGAGAAATGCTCCTTCATCCTTCAGCGTTTTCCTATTCGAGTCTGTTCTAAGCAATTTGACAGCTGTAAGGCCATATCTTGTTTTGGCAGATATGACTACAGCTGTACATCCTTTGCCGAGCACCTGCAAGCCGTCAATTTGTGTCTTTCCTTGGATGAAAACTTCCTTTAAACCAGCACCCTTCAACTTCCTTATTATTTTATGAACTCTTAAATCATCAACCTTCGGATAAGAAAGTAAAAGGTTGTATGGTGCAACTGTAAGACTGTTAATCGAAATAGTTTTTTTCTTTAGGCTCAAAGACCTCGCATACTCCTTCGAGAAGCCACCTTCTCTTATCGGATAGTACTGTTTTCCCGACGTAAACCTTGTTCTCTTCCTTTAAATATCGTGTTATCTTCTTGGATACACCAAACTTTGTCGGTTCTCTGATGATTTCCTTCAAAATCGAAGTTGTTGAATCTAAATGTCGGCCAACCAATGCACAAGCTTTGCCTTCTCCGTCCACCCAAATAAGTAGTGCATCTTTGCGGTTTTTTGAGAGAAAACTCTGCATGTTGTCCGTGTCAAAGACGGAAGGACCTTTTTTGATCTGGTATTTAGAAATAGCCATCATCTGAAAAAGAAATATAAACGCGCTAGTCTTTTGGTCGTCGCTTACAGCGACAGACCTTATCACCTTGAAGTCGAATTTCTCAAAATGTTTGGTAAGGCTGCTGAGAGTGTGATTCAACATTCCCCATAGGATGTCAACGCTCATTTTTTCATGCTCGAACACTATCGTCAAGAGATTTCCTGCGAGTGGCAAGGTCAGCTGTTTTTTGGTTACTTTCTTTTTCTCTTCACTGAAAAAATCCACTGATGGATGCTTTAGGAAACTTCTTGATTCCAGTATAAATCTGGATAGAGTCGTTATATAAAGTGCTCTTCCCAAGTTTCTGTTTATGTCAATTGGATCTGTTACTATGATTTTATCGTCATGAAATCTATCCTTAACATATTCTAATTTATCTGTTTCAGAAATTATTAGTGGTAAACGCCACCTTTGAGCATTTTTTATGAGATTTTCAAAGGTAGCGTAACGATATACTAAGACTTCACACATGTATCCGCTGAACCCTCCGATCTTTATTTCTGCACCGTACGTTTCCGATGCTTTCATAAACTTCTTAAGTATTCTGACTTCACTTTTTTGTTTTTGGCTCAGATTGTCGCGCATGAATTCAAGATGGTAGGGTGAACGATCAGCAGCGGTCAACCAGTTTCCTCGTTCAACACTATAGCATGGCACGATGTTGATGCGTGCTTTGTTGACATACGTCTCCACATAGGGGTGCTCCGCGTATCTGATGATCAAGTTGTCTTTCCCAAATGCTTCGCAAGAGATTTTGAAACTGTCATCTTCAAGATCCGATTTTGTGGCTTGCAGCGGATACCTTAGGAATATGTCTATGTCAGCCTTTCCAGGAAGCCATGTGTCACGCGCGTACGACCCTCCCATTATCACTTCAGGTTTGAATGGGCTCTGCTCCGCATGTTTTCTTACACTGTTTACTACTCGTCCAGCGATATCTCCAACTTCCTTGTATCGCTCAGGGGAAGGCGTCGTTAAGCTTCGAGCTTCCTCAATAATTTTGGAGAGCAAGAGTATCCCTCCTATCCGACGATATGTAGGTCCGTATAAATCGGACCCTTAGGTGTGAGGACGCTTTTCTTAATCTTAAGCCTAGATACGGAATCTTCACCAAAGTTGGTGTCTTGAGATTTTCTGATGTATTCACCGAGTTCTAGCCTGTGAAGTCCACTTTTCATCCTAAGTATTGTAAGATGTGGATCGAACCTGTTGTCGGCTGGAAATCCGGCATCGCTCAGTGCGGACTCTGTTTTTTTCCATAGGGAAACCATCGACTTCGACGACTCATCATCGACGCCTATCCATACAACGTTTATGTGGGAAAGTGAAGGGAAAGCGCCCATACCCCTGTAGGTTACTTTGAATGGATCAAACTTGATGTGTGATAAAGCATCAACCATCCTATTAACCTTTGATTCTTCAATTTCTCCAAGAAACTTTATCGTAAAGTGCAGGTTCTCCGCTTCTACGGGCTTTGCATCTATTCCCAATGACAAAATCTGTCTCTGAGCTTCCATAATGTTTGCCTTGACCTGCTCATCTTCAAGATCTAATGCGATAAAGGTGCGTACTAAACTCATTCTACAAAGCAATATTATGCCACGTTGATAAATATTATCAAAATATATAATTTGGCTATGTAGAAAGGTGGATGTGTGGTGAATTGAAGTTCATAATCTGCTTAACCGGCCTGCCTGGCTCAGGCAAAACAACTGTCGCCCAGAAAATTGCTCAAATGGGCTTCTATTACATAAGTCTGGGCGACGTTGTTAGAGAGCTGACCAAGATAAGAGGGTTAGCGATTAACAGTGTAAACCTTGGTTCTGTTATGGTTGCCTTAAGGAAAGAAAACGGTCCGCAGGCAGTAGCCGAACTTTCTCTGAAGGTCTTTCCAAAGGATGGAGAATTGGTCGTAGTTGACGGAATAAGGAGCAATTATGAAGTAGATGCTTACAGGTCCATCTGTAAAGTTAGACTGTTAGCGATACATGCGTCTCCGCAAAGAAGATTTGAGTTCCTTGAGTTTAGGGATAGGAGTGATGCTCCGACATCACGAACAGACTTCGATCTACGGGATAAGAGAGAGCTCGAGATAGGTGTAGGAAACGCCATCGCTCTAGCTGATGAGATAATATCAAACAATTCTTCTATGCGTGACTTGATTCAAAAAGCGAAGAGAATTGTTAAATTTTGGCTTGAAGAAGATGACTCTCGATGATTCCGAAACTCGAAATAAAGATCAAAGTCCAGATTAGCGCGGTTTTGAACGCCTCAGAAGATGTGGGTAAGGTGAATGCTGCGATAAAGAATGTCGTCGGAAACGTTGAACCAAGCAACAGAGAGGAGACCGACAATCTCCTCGTATGGGAATTTGATAGCATAAACGCTCTCTACAACTTCTATAGCAAGATTAGGGAAAGAAAAATAACTGCAGCAGCAAGAAGATTAATAATCAAAAACAGTAGAAACGATTCCACTTGGGTTTATTTGAATAGGCAGGCAGCGTCTGTGGGCAACATCGTTTTGTGCGATGATCCAGAAGAATCTCCGTTGGGTCCCTTAGTTTTAAGGTTCGAGAGCCCACTGTTGATGGAGGTAGTCGATTGGCTCACAGGGGAAAAGGAAATTAACGATGTGACAAAGGATTTGAGGAGACGTTTATGAACATAATTTCCCTTTCAACTCTTTTTATGTGGCCTCAACCTCTAAAGTTTGTTCTCAGCGAACTTTCCAAGAAGATAGATGGGGATGAGAGGCCAGACGCATGGGACCTCGTAGATGACAGGGACTATCGTTTCACAAAATATAATTTATCGAGGTATAGACAATTATCGGAGTCGGGTCTGAAGTTCACAGTACACGGACCTCTTTTCATAACAAAGTACATCGACCGCGATAAAAGGGTTAGAGCCAAGTCCTTAAACGCGTTAAAGGATTCTATGCTCAACTCAGTTGAGCTATCTCCCCTAGCATATGTTTTCCATCCGGCTGCAATACCTAAAGGATTCACAAAGGAAGAAGTTAAGGTTGAGCATTACGAATTTCTAGAGCAGGTTAACGACTATTCAAAATCCATAGGCTTAAAAATTTTCATAGAAAACCACATCACTAACCTAGGCCAAATGTTTACGACGCCGGAAGAATTCCTAGAATTCTACGATAGAACCGGAACCGATCTAATGATGACGTTTGACGCGGGGCACGCTAACATAGACGGGGCGGCAAAGGCATTTATAGACAAGCTCTGTGAGAAGATCGGTGTCGTACACGTTCACGACAACAATGGTACTTCGGACCAACATCTAGGCATAGGCAGAGGAAACATAAACTGGAATTATATCATTGGGAAACTTAAGGACTGCCGTTTTACTGGACCATATATCGTAGAAAGCGTGCATGAACCCTTTGAAACCGTTCGCAATCTGAGGCTTCTCATAAATGGTAGATCTTAAGTGGTTCTTTCGAGTCCGGATAGGGTACTTCAATCACATCCAAATCCTCTGGTATGATGACGTTCTTGTAGTGTTTCAAAGCTTCACTTAGGAGAAATGAAGAGTCTTCATATCTGGCGCTCAAATGTACGAGGGCAAGCATCTTAACGTTGGCTCCAAAAGCGATTTTAGCCGCGTCCGAGGAAGTTGAATGCATATTCTGTGCTGCTTTGTCAGCATCCTTATCCGAGTATGTGGATTCAAAAACAAGCAAGTCGGCATTCTTAAAAAATTTGGACAATGATGAATGGGGACGCGTGTCTCCAGAGAACCCTAACATCCTTCCCGGTCTGGAAGGTCCAAGGATAGCCTCTGGTCTGATGATTTTCTTGTTTAGAGTGACCTTCTCACCAGATTGAATCCTATGCCACAGAGGCCCCTCCGGTATCCCTAAGCTCTTGGCTTTTTGTACATTAAATCTCCCGGGTCTTGGCAACTCCTTGAAAAGGTAGCAGTATTCGTTAACGGGGTGCAATCCTTTTTTTGCGTAAACCTCGTATTCTTTTTCTTTGACGATCAACCCTTCTTTAACTTCCAAAATATTCACAGGATACTGAAGTTCAACTTTCAAATATTTTATCGTCGAGTTTATGAAGCCCTTAACCCCCTTAGGTCCATAAATATCCAAGGCCCTAGAGCGTTTCAGCATACTCATTGTCTGCATTAGACCGGTTAGCCCTCCTATGTGGTCTCCGTGAAGGTGAGTTATCAAAATCTTCATTCTTCTGCAGAATCCTATGCCCGCGATAACCATCTGTCTTTGTGCACCTTCACCGCAATCTACGATTATGACCTCATCCTTTCTAAGAACCGCTATCGATGGAAAACTTCTGCTGGCTACAGGTACGGCCGACGACGTACCCAGAAAGACCACTTTAAGGCTCAAAGTCTTTCATCCTAACATTTTTAGGTGGTCAACAATTGCCTTAGAAGCGTCAACCCTGCTATACTCTGTCTGGATGGTATTTGTGGCAATAAGTTTTGTAACACCCGCCTGCGTCATCTTTTCCATAGCTCCAGCGACAAGAACCGGATGAACACACACTGCAGCGATATCTTTAACGCCAAAATCACTTAGGACGTTTGCAGCCTTGGCGATGGTGCCCCCTGAGGATATCATGTCGTCAACGATGTATGCGGTTTTCCCTTCAAGACGCACCGACGGTGACCTAACCTTGATTCCGCCGGTTACACGGTCCCGTTCCTTTTCTAAGACGCAATAGGGTCTGTTGATAAACTTAGCAAAAGTCTCAACCCTTACAGAGCTACCAAAATCTGGGGAAACTATGAAGGCATCGGAAATTTTCTCATTCTTACTTACATATTCCGCTAACAGAGAAATTGCAGAAGAACTAAAGGCAGGGAATGGGAAAAGACCCAATCCTTCGACGTTGTGAATGTCGATCGTAAGCAGCCTTTTGATGTTTACGTTTGACATCAGATGACCTACAACCCTCAAGCTCATGATTTCTCCTGAAATAAATTCTCGGTGCTGTCTGGAGTAACCTAAATATGGGGAAACGGCGTAGACGATTGCACCTGACTCTGATAGCTTTTTTGCAAGAAAAAGCATTTGCATAAGATGGTGGTCTACCGGGGGACTAAGAGACTGTACGAGGATTACTCTAAGGTCTTTCACCTCTGATATAAGCCTAAAATAGTTCTCACCATCAGCGAACTCCTTAAACTCTACGTCGATGACATCGCAGTTCATTTGCTTGGCCATAGATCTCGCAAACTGTATCGACGCCGGACCAGGCAATATTGCGAAATTTCCTAGGCTCATAGATAGCCCTATAAGCAACTTTTGAACTAATTAAGTATTAGGGTATGATAAGGGAAGCCGAGTGTTTCGAAAGAATAGAAGAAGATAAAGTAAAATGTTTTCTTTGCCCTCGAAAATGCACGATAAAACCTGAAAATACAGGCTTCTGCAGGGCGAGAGAGAACAGGAATGGAAAACTTTACACCCTAACATACGGTGAGACATCCTCTCAAAATATGGAACCTGTTGAGAAGGGCCTGTTTCACTTTTATCCAGGAACTCAAACCCTATCCCTATCGACCTTTGGATGCAACTTTACGTGTCCATGGTGCCAGAACTATAAAATCTCACAGACTGCAGCCAAAAATCTTGTCACCTTCAAAACTAAACCTGAAGAAGTTGTTGGCATGGCAAAGGAGTACGGAGCACAATCGGTAACGTACACATATAATGAACCGGTAATCTGGTACGAATTCATAAAAGATACCTCTAAGTTGAGTAAAAGCGAGAACGTAAAGAACATCCTAGGTAACAAACGGATATATAACAACAGACGCGCTTAAAGACTTCGTAGACTACATAGACGCAGTGAATGTGGATGTAAAGAGTTTCTCTGAAGAGTTCTATAGAAATTACTGTAGTAGTGAACTTGCTCCAGTTCTTGAGGCGGCAGAATATCTGGTTCAAAAGAATGTACACGTAGAATTAACCTATCTAATAATTCCATTACTTAACGACTCACAGAAAGAGATAGGTAAATTCACGGATTGGGTGTTGAACCAACTTAAACCCAGCGTTCCGGTTCACTTTGCTAGATTCTTTCCCATCTACAAAATGATTGATAAGCCTCCAACACCTGCTGACACACTTATGGCAGCCGCAAACCTCGCCTACGGAAAGGGTCTTGAATACGTATACGTCAAAAACGTTTTCTTTGAGGGATTAGAAGACACCCATTGTCCAAGATGTCATACCGTCTTAATCACTAGATACGGATCAAATGTTATGGAAGTAAATCTAACCGAGAAAAACGAGTGCCCAAGTTGCGGCCTAAAAATACCAATTGTAGGTAAACCGAGGATCCCCCTGTTTAAGGCTACTGATTAAGGAAATTGTTACCTAAATTGGAATAACAGGTTCACCTTTGTCCATCACAAGCCTGCCATCGACGTAGAGACTTCCCTCGTCCATGAACTTTATCATATCAAGATGAGAAGACGCCCTATTTTTTCCATGATACGCTCCGATGTTGTTTCCAACTGCAATATGTACCGTACGGTAAATTTTTTCATCCACAATTATACTGCCGTTGGTGTATTTCGCCCCAGGATTGCAGCCGATTCCCAACTCTGCTATCCGATCCTTTTCACCGGAATTTGCGTCAAGGAATTTTACGAAATTTTCTAACCCTCGTTTTGCAGTGAAATCCACGATCTTACCCCTATCAAAAGTAAGCCAGAGACCCTTTACCCCTCCAAACTCTGTTACAGCAACGTCTTCGAAGTAGATCTTCCCGTTTGCAGAGTCTTCTATCGGGGCGACAAAAACCTCACCCGATGGTATGTTCAGTCCGACATCACCGTTTAGCCTGTCTTCGTCAGATATTATTCCATCGTCCACAAGAATCCTCCTACCCTTTATCCGGAAAGATAGATCCGTCCCATCGCCGGCTTTGATTTCTACGATATCATGTCCTAAAAGGGAGTCTTGATAATAGGTGCAGAGTCTCAACATCTTATTAGAAAAAGATTCCTTAAAGCTGTCAAAGAATATCTTCCTAAAACGCCTAACAGAAACCCCATAGCCTCTTGCTGCCCTCGGCAAGGGCCAACCAAAGTAGAGCCATCGAATCTTTCTATTGTCTATTGTCTCCCTGATCTGCTGCCTGACAGGTGCGTCAACTTTAAGTTTGTCAACAACATCTTTTGACCAGTTTGGATCATCGCTTTCTCCTATGAATATGTTAACATCGATAGTCTCAACTAAAGCTTTGTTGAGAGGATTCATTTTCTTAAGCGAATCCTCGGGTGCAGTCTGATAGTACAGTTTGCTCCTGCTGTTAGCCTGCTGTATAAGAACGGTGTAGGCGCCTATTCTCCAACACTCTTCTTCCACCAGCGTCGCCATCTTAAAACAGGTAGGATCGATAGGATTATAGATGATCCTTACCGACTCAAATGTGCCATCTAGCCTTTTGCCGACTTTAAGGCTTTTGTTAACTATTTTTTCGGCTAAGGTCCTCAGTTCGGAATTTGAGATAGCACTCATAATCGGTTTTCAAAGCCGACTTGTTTAAAAGTATTTTCGAAAAAGTGCTTTCACATTATATTAGGATAAACGTTATATAACTTCACATCACATGTGTTCTGGACAAGATTATAATGGCCGAAGAAATCGTTAACTTTGACCCTTCAAACTTCAAGGAAGGGGTAAACGGTAAAGGCCATGTTTTAGTATATTTTTGGGCTCAGTGGTGCAACCCTTGCAAGCAAATGGCCCCAATTGTAGAGAAGCTAGCCCAGAAGTACAATGGCAAACTTACTGTGGGAAAAATGGATGCCGGAAAGTATTCAGAAATATTATCTAAATATTCGATATCGACGGTCCCAACTTTTATGCTCTTCGAAAACGGTATAATAATCGACTGCCTGATCGGAGCTGTCGGAGAAAGAGGGTTAGAAAATATGCTTAAAGATCATTCCATTAAAGCCGTTTAAACCCGACTCAAAGATCCAAAAGAAACCTAATAACGAACTTCCCTTTAGCATCGTATATCTCCATTAAATGGTATGTCACCGCCTTGACTTCGAGTTTGGCCTTGTGCTTGCCTTCCAAGAACTTCTCACCCACACCTTTTGCGGTAAGAACGTACCCACTGTTAACCTTCACAATCTTTACCTCCAAAGAGTTAGGTAGGAATTCCTTTGTGGTAACTTTGACGAGAACCTGCTCCAAGAAGTTGTACAAAAGTGACTTTAAATCGAATCCTTCGACATCGAAGGTCTGCTCTGACACCCCACTTATCGAACTTAAGTCCACCATCAAGTCGACAACCGCCAGCCCAGCTCTGCTAAAGCACTCCTCCAAGCTTGCCCCAGTAACCTCAACAAGTGCGTCTGAGACATGGTCAAGCATTTTATAGAATCGGGGCATCGGATACCAAGATGGTGGAGACAATATTTATACTTAAATACTAAAGTGATGGAGACAGAAAAAGGCATGAAGCCGGGATAGCAGAGTGGACCAATGCGCAGGCCTTGAGAGCCTGTCACTCCTTGTGGGTGGCGTGGGTTCAAATCCCACTCCCGGCGCCATTTTACTAGTAAAACTTTTTACTAGTAACACTTAATAATGATATTTGAATGATACCTATAGTTTCCTAATCCTGGGGAGTGGCCATAGAGGACAATAAAAAAATCGTTTCATTTCATTGAAGCGGTTTGCCACACTCTGGACAGAACTTCGATGGGGAAGTAATCGCTGCGCCACAGTTCGGGCATGTCTTTCCCTGGCTCTGTTGACCCACCTGAGCGCCGCAGTTTGGACAGAACTTTGCGCCAGCTTGAAGAGTAGAGCCGCATTGGGAGCAGAACAGACCTTTCTTTGTCTGGCTTGCTGGTTGTGCTTGGCTGGCCCCGCAGTTGGGACAGAAAGAGCTGGTTACTGGAATTAGTGTTCCACAGTTTGAGCAGGACTTTGTGAGAGGTTGCGCCATCCCGGCCGCCATTTGGCCGCCGACCGCATATCCCATGCCAGCACCTGCACCCAGTCCCACACCTATCCCTGCTCCCGCGCCAGCTGCTCCTGAGGGGTTCTTGGCTGCTTCGACCATTGCCTGTCCAGCTTGATATTGCATATAGTTCACACCCAGAACCTGTATCTGGGAGCGGGTGTCGATCGCATTCTGAACTTCGTCCGGAAGGCTAATTGTCAAGCCCGAAATCTTGTTTATCTCTACGCCATATTGCGCGAAGTTGTCGGGAGAAGTCGCGAGCACAACCTGTTCTATATTCGTGAGGTTTGCAGCTAGGTCGGTGACCTTTAGTCCCTGTGATTTCATCTTGCCAATCCCGTTGTATACAAGGATAACCATCTGCTCCTTCAGTCGTGATTCTACGTCATCAGAGGTCTCGGCGTTGAAAGTGCCGACAAACTGGTTGATGAAGTTCTCAGGAGAGGAGACCCTCCATCTATATTCTCCAAAGACGCGGAGGTTGACGATCCCGAAAGTCGGGTCCGTGAACTGGTACGGCTGTGTGCTGCCAAACTTGCCATCCATGTACCTCTTCTGTAGGTAGTAGACCTCGGCCTGCTGTACAACGCCGGTGAAGAATTTAAGTAGATTCCCAACTATGGGCGCGTTGAAGTCAGTAAGCGCATATCTGTTTGGCTGATCGAAGTATGTCAGCACCTTACCGTCCCTGTAAAAGACCGCAATCTCATCCTCCCTTACGACTATGTTATCGTTCAACCTGATGTTCCTCGGAACCTTCCACATCACGTTATTCTGCTTGTACTGGTCCTCCCAGTTGACTGTTATTGAACCCACAACGCTGCCACCAGTTGGAGGTATATCGTTCGATTTCTTCCTGAATAAGCTACTCACTTCAATTCACCTACGTCAGTAATATACCCTCTATCGCTTTCATCCTGGCCTCCCACTTTTGCTTGAAGTCCACAATGGCAGCGCTGACTTTCGATAGCCCGGTTTGGATCGAAGCAGGAGCTGAGATGTCGTAAACGAGACTGGATGGAGAGGTAATCGCTAGGAGCTGCACCGCTGAGCTTACAAAGTTGTAATCGCAATCATAAAGTTTGTTGAGCCGATCCTCGTTGATGCTTATCGTAGCAACAAAGCCGGAGTAGCCCTGCTGAGCGTGTCTCACCTCACCACTCAGTTGCTGAACCTGCAAGATCAACGAACCAACAGATGTCAGATTCGTATAATCACCAGCGGTAACCATTTGCTTCCTCACGCCCTCTAGGTTCCCCTTCGTTTGGTTTAGCTTGTCCGCTACCTGGTTGCGAAGGAGGTTGTCAGAGACGCGAAGATCCTCTAGCGTCCTGTAGCCTTTGAGCCCTGGAACCAGTAGTTCAAGCTTCTTCTGAGGACCCCTACTCTCCTCAACCTGTTCTCTTATGTCTGGATTATCTTGTGACAATTTGATCATCTATAAACCTATTTCGAATTTTTCAAAAGCTACAGCCTAGTATAAATATCTTTTGCTCATTCCCCTATAGTTATGTATTTGCATAGAAAATCTACCGATCAGTCCGTCTCATGCCTTACCAACAGCTCTGCTCAGTATCATAATGGCTTGGAGAGGTGGGATGTCTTTGCTTGGCTCAGAGGATGCCAGAGAGCACTATTCTGATGCAAAGATCATCCTGTGGATGCTTAAACCGGACAGGCAGTAGGAAGGAGAGCGACCTCAATGGAGCGAAAAGGAGTCAGCTACGACGTAGGACGCGTGATGGGGTTCAATTGGCGCCCCGTCTTTGATCCAAAGATCGTCCATCGCGAGCTTGAGATCATCAAGGACGACCTGCACTGCAACGCGGTGAGGATCTGCGGCCTCAGCATCGACCGGCTGATGGTGGCAGCGGAGGAGGCACTGAAACAAGGGCTGGAGGTGTGGCTTTCGCCCGAAATGTGGGACAAGAGCCCGCAGGAGACACTTGCATACGTCGCCAAAGCCTCCGCGGCAGCCGAAGGGCTGCGTCAGCGATGGCCGGAAAAGCTGGTGTTCAGTGTTGGTTCGGAGTTGACTCTGCTCATGCGAGGAATCGTCGAAGGCAGAAACATCACGGCGCGCATGACCAATCCCAACTTTATGTCCCGTGTAAAGGCCGGAGAGCACAACAAGCCGCTCAACGCGTTCTTGGCGAGGGCGAACGCGGCCGTGAGGGAAGTCTTCCACGGCAAGGTGACATACGCCTCGCTCCTCTGGGAGGCGGTCGATTGGAACCTCTTCGACTTCGTGGGCGTTGACCACTACCGAATCACCCGTATGGAAGACAAATATGTTGAGATGCTCAAGCCCTCTTTTTCACACGGCAAGCCGGTCATCATAACCGAGTTCGGCTACGGCACCTGTCAAACAGGCTTAGGCTCAGAGGGCTTCCTGAGCTCGGCAGGCCTGAGCGGAGACATCGTCGACCACAGGTCGCAGTTCCTGCACCATGTGCCAATCTTCGGTCGGTTCGTACGGCCGCACCTCAAGGGCAATCATGTCCGGGACGAGGGATGGCAGGCGCGCAAGCTCGTCGACCAGCTCAACGTACTTGACAGCGCAGGAGTTGATGGCGCTTTCATATTCCAATTCATCTCTCAAATCAATCCATATAATGATAATCCGATAAACGACCTCGACATGGCGAGCTCCAGCCTGGTGAAATACTACGAGAACGGAAGACACGGAACAACCTATCCAGATATGACGTGGGAGCCGAAGGAGTCCTTCAGGGCCGTCGCCGACTATTACGCCAATCATTAGGAGTTGCTGATGCTACTTTTCAAAGATCTCAATTCCCTGTGCAATTGAGTCGGGAGACAGCCATTGGTGGCGTCTTCTGGATATTGTCGCTGGAGTTCTTCGTTGGACAGCTGTAGCGCAGTCAGCTTGAAAAGGAACTCACAGCCTGATTTACAACGCCATCACAATCTTCGGGTAACGGTTTGCGTGACAGTCAATATTGGTGGTGTCTCGGGTTACTATTACTCCCCCCTCCACAAAGTGATGAACGCCACTTTCATTCTAACCTAGTTGCCCTCCTGATAATTTACCAGTAAATTAGGGTTCAAATCTCACCCCCGGCGCTATTTCCCGTCTGAGTACATTAAAATTGAAACTTAAAAAGGGCGAGAAAGCTTAATAGCTTTCTACCCATATCTGATACGGTTTAATTGAACAATCAAATATTAGGAAGTGCCAGAACTTATGCTTTCATCGGGTTCATATTTTACCTGCTAGCTACCGCAGCTGGTTTCATAGGCTTATTCGTCATTGGCCTGTTTATCTATGTACCTAACATCGCCTTCCCCTTCATCCTGATAGCTATAGTCTTCTTGCTGCTGTTCATCCCAGGAATAGTACTGACGATTTTTGCATGGATGACGGTAAGAAATATTGAGATGGGAAAATATGCTCAAGCGCGCACTTACAGCCTAATACTTGGAATAATAGGTCTATTCTTCGGCGCCATAATCGGCGGCATCTTCTTCCTTCTCGCCTACGCAAACCTACGGTGAATCGATGACACCGCCGATGGCGGTCCAACCTTTACCACAGAGATTCTGCGTCAACTGCGGCAGAGCTGTAGTAGCCCCTAACACAAAATATTGCGCCTACTGTGGAAAAGAACTGCCTCCATAGAGAAGCCTGCAATTTAAATCGCGTGAATGCAACCTAATGAACTTCCACTCATCTTGAGAATCTAACTTGAGAAACTCACTTGTTAGCAGCGATTTTAGAATAGATATTGCAAGATCTGCCGAAGGTTGTTGAGTAAGGACACTTGTTTTAATCGCTATCTTAGATTTATAAAAAACATGTCAGTAAACAGAGTATACAGTGGATAAGAAAAGAACTAAAAGTTAAATAAATTGAATGCGATATTATATATTATTTATTAGGAAGTTTTAGAATGGGGTAAACTATGAGAATTGCTTCTATTCAAGCCACAATACATACTATACCAGTGTACGTTCCACTATTGGAAAAGAATGTGAATTGGCCTATCGTCTTTGTACGTATAGACACCGACGAGGACATAACTGGATTTGGCCTAACTGGTGGAGGGCAGCGTTTCGGAGTCAAAGAGTTCATAAACAGGGAACTGGCGCCTTTCTTAAAAGGTAAAAATCCTTTGGAAACCGAAGCCTTATGGAATCAAATGTACCTCACACACAACCCGCGATCCCAGACGGGAGTTTGGAGTTCAGCAGTGAGCGCAGTCGATATAGCCCTCTGGGACGTAAAAGGTAAACATTACAGAGAACCGGTATGGAGACTCCTAGGCGGAGCAAAGAAGAAAGTTCCTGCCTACATTACCTTTGGTCTTTTAGATTTTAATCGCGAGCAACTGGTTGAAATGGCTTGCCGCTATGTCCGCGAAGGACAGGATAAGCTAAAGATGGTGGTGGCGATTAACAACGCTGAAGACCCAACCGAAGATGCTGCCCGAGTTAAGATGGTGCGAGACTCTATAGGAGACAAAACCCAACTAATGGTTGATGCCAACTACCTCTTCTCCCTCAACAACGCATTAGAATTAGCCAAAAAAATAGAGGCATATAACATAACTTGGTTTGAAGAGCCAGTCTATGGAAATGACGCTAGGCTCCTGGCAGACTTACGAAGGAGAACAATAATACCCATTGCCGCTGGTCAGAATGAAGGCTCTCGCTTTCGTCATCGTGAACTCTTATTAAATGGAGCAGTAGACATTCTTCAGCCCAACGTATGCTATGTAGGTGGCTACACCGAAGCCTTAAAAGTGGCAGCTATGGCCCAAGCCTTCAATATCCTTATAGCCAACGGAGGTGGCTGGCCACACCACAACATGCATCTGCAAGCGGCTATGACCAATGGTTGGCGAGTGGAGTTCCATTACTTAATGTGGAAAGTGGGAGAAATCATCTTCAAGAATCCTCCTGGACCAGATAAGGGCTGGGTCACTCTCACCGAACAGCCTGGACTAGGCCTAGAGCCAAAGGATGAAATCCTTAAAGAATATCTGGAAAAAAACTGTCCTGAAAAGTAGGAGGTCTTGATTTAGAGGCTTAAGACACCCTGCTAAAAATCCGCCCTTCTTCAAATTAAATCAGATAAGGTGGACTTGCTTTTATCAAAGGAGCTCCACCAAAGGACCTACTAAGCATAACTCAAACAACGATTTACTTCATGAACATATAGCATAACTTATAAAAAAAGAGGAATCAGTAATAAGTGTATGAAGTGGATATATTAATATTGATCAAAAAGAATCGGCGACTGTGAACAAAAGTCTTAATAATACGACTTGCAAATTTAATTTTAAATGAGTATACTGATTAGAAAGGATTCAAACGAAAAGTGAAAGCGTATAATGCATGTTAGTTAGATGCGTAATAAATGACCAATTTTGATTTTTATATAAGATTTAACGCCTTAGCACATGGGAGACAGTGATATTTTCTTGGAGCACCTTTTGAGATGATTGTCTCACCTATGTTGAAATCTCTTTTACATTTGTAGCATTTTAGACCATATTCCTTTGCATAGTGACGATGCGAAAGCTTCGACATTATTGTCGCCGTTAATTTGATCTTGATAGTTCCTGTCATTTAGCTCAGAGATTTCGTGAAGAATGCTTTATCGCTGTACTTATACTTATAATGGTTGTGATATTTTTGTAGTTTTGCCATTACATTTTCTTTTTTTAGATCCAACTTCCTATTTTACGAAACAATTAATTTTGGATTCTGTTCCTTTAACCTTTTTAGAATTTTTACTTGCCATTGTTTTTTAGTTGCAGAAAAGTTTGATCAGAACTACGTCAACGGCTCCTTTGATCTTCGACTCCATCGCCTTGCTTGTCCGATTTTTTTAGGAAAGCTTTAGCTTTTCCTGGACAACTTAATAGCTTAATAGAACCAGCTCGTATCTTGCAACCTCTTCGGCCTGGATTACTTTATACCTTAAATATTCATATTTCGAGGCTTCATCCTTTAATATCACCTTGAGCACCCTGTCAAAAGGCCTTTCACCCTTAAGGTTCTCCAGCACCCAATAAAGCGGCCTTCCAGAGCATGTAATCGATTATGATGGACTCGTGGCTCAGTTTGGATAGAGTACAGGCCCTCTAAGCCTGGGGTCGTGGGTTCAAATCCCACCGGGCTCGCTATATTTGATGTTCATTCTGATTTTTCGAAGAGATGGGATTCAAAGAATGGCATTTTTGATGTTAACAAAGGTTTCCTCTTAAGATAAACGGCAAAAACATCGTCTACGATCATGTCTGCATACCTACAAATAATTGCTTCAACGGTTTTTGGTGGCTTGCTGGATTCTGTTGCATGTACACTTATTGCGTGAACGACTTCCAGAGGTAGACCCACGTTTAGAGCTTCATGTGCACTGATGAAAGCATAAGCCATCAATTTCCCTACTTCTTTTGTTTCATTTTTGCTTCCTTTTTTGGACTTCTTCCCCCATCCTCCCTCCAAGAGTGCACCGGCATCGGAAAGATTTGCTGCAGCTATTAAATAGTCCATTTTGACATGTATTTTGAAGGTTTTTTGGCAAAGTTTGCTATTTCTATAGACATTCTGGTAACGTCGTTAAGGTGCTCCACAAGGGTTTTCTTAATAGGTGAATATGAGGATAATGGATGCAGTAGATCTTCAGGTTCTTCTCCTCCACTTTTTTCTATCAAGTTCTTCCAGACTTGTATGACCTTTCTTTTTATCTTTTCATCTTCTATCTGGTTCAAGTCGGGAAAAAGCGACAGAATGTGCTCCTCCATTTGATTTTCACTTACAAATTTAGTTTTAATCACGAACTTAAAAAGTTATGTTCTATTTTATAATGGATTTACTTAAGGAGACTGAGAAGAAACAAGGTTCCTCACGGGATAGGAACCCTCTTTTTACATTTTAGAAAATAAGATAATACTTTATGTTTATAGCTGTGTTTTATTTTCTCTTTGGTGTTTACAGTAATTTTACACAGGTTCATAGACAATTAAGCTCTAGAATTACAAATGGATTAGCATGTTTAGTTGTCACTTGCTCTTGCTCGCTTGGAATGACATCGATAGCAAGACTTATCTTTGAGACAGCTTAAATATAAAAAGAAGCCAGTTTGGGAATCGAGCCAAAATACAGGAAAAGAAAAAAAACATTCGATGCCATCATTGTCGGTAATCTTTCTGTTGACAAGAACACGTGGCCTAAAGGTCAAATTGAAAATGCGCTAGGAGGAGCACCGACTTATTCAGGAAGTACATTTACCAGTTTAGGAAGAAAGACTGGCATTTTCTCAACTGTAGGAAGAGACCATTTTTCAGAAGTTTTACGCTTCTGTCAATCTAAGAACATTGATACAGCGGGTTTACTCGTTTCCAAACAGGAGACGATGATTTTCCAAGAATTCATATAATCAAGATGGAACCAGAAAACAAAAATGTCTTAACAAGGCGCCTGAACTCTTTGTCAAAGACATACCTAAAAACTACATGGATAGTGGAGCCTTCTATGTTTCACCACCTAGCGGGGGAGGTCGATGAGGAGCTCCTTAAAGGACTTAGGAGAAAAGGAAGTATTCTGATGCTGGACCCTCAAGGTTTAATGAGAA
Organism: Nitrososphaeria archaeon; assembly: GCA_963752255.1. Lineage (GTDB taxonomy): Archaea > Thermoproteota > Nitrososphaeria > JACIWG01 > JACIWG01 > JBEKIG01. The sequence continues at coordinate 153,319 of CAVVXT010000019.1, forward strand.
TTATAGGCAAAAAGGGAGATGTAGATATCGTTCTTGATAAAAATATGTTGAAGAGAATTTTCAGGTTGGTCGATATCGTTAAGATCGGCAAGGACGAATTCAATGCCTTTGATATGGATGAGAAAGAGATCTTTGATATGCTCGAAAAAACAGGAGTAGGAATTGCCATCATAACTAAAGGTAAAGACCCTGTAACGATATCATATAGGGGGAGATTATTCGAAATACGAACATTAAACGTTGAAGTTGAAGACCCAACAGGGGCAGGTGATGTTTTTGGCGCAGCCTTTCTATCAGAATATATGACTGGATTTGATGTTGAAGAAGCTGCAAAATTTGCAGCTACTGCAGCAGGTCTAAAGATAAAATATAAAGGCCCAAGTGGATTTCCATCAAAAGAAGATATCATAAAACATCTTACCCTGAATTAAACGAAAAATTATGTAAAGCTGAAACAAATCAACAATGGGATAGCTTTCAAGGCGACTATAAACATCGTTTCACTTATCTATTTATTATCAGAGAATCTCCAACGATAACAATATTCTTAACGACGTCACTGACAGATCTGCAGACCAAAAACCATTGATCGAAAAGATGTAAAAACGTTTAGAAGAAAAGTTAAATAAATTATCTTCTAGATACTATAAATTACCATGAAAAAAAATATTGACAGTAACTTCGTTTACAAGTTACTAAAACAGGTTCCTAAAGGTAGGGTAACCACATATAAAGCACTCGCTAAGGCAGCGGGGAATCCAAAGGGCTCAAGAGCCGTTGGAGCCATTATGCGCACGAACCCTTATGCTCCTGTTGTTCCGTGCCATAGGGTTGTCTACAGCGATAGTGGTTTAGGGGGATTTAGTGGTCTAAAAAGACTTAATGAGAAGGTGAAGATGCTAAAAGAAGAGGGAGTCATTGTCAAGGATGGAAAGATCGAAGATTTTAGTGAAATCTTCTTTGACGATTTCTCTGCTGAAAAAACAAAGAATGAGACTTTACCATAGAAAAAAATTATGATACAGCTATTTTGAAGACTTCAATCAAAGCCTCTGCAGTTTCTTTAACCACCCTGCTCATCTTTTTTCCAAATTCGACCTGCTCTATTTGAACGCCTACTATAAAAAAGCGCATTTTGGGGCTTGCAGAACGCATCACGGCAGCAACTAATTCTATTGGTATACTATGGGTTGAGACTGATATCCCTAACGATTCACCAGATATAAGTTCTTGAACAATTATTGCCCCTGGTTTCTGACCAGCTTGAACCGCGTCCAAGAAGAAAACGACGTCAGGATTCCGGTTAAGAACCTCGTCTATGCAATTCTCTGGGGTACTATAAGCGATAATCACCTTATCCCGTAAACTATTTTTTTTTAGTTTACTACCTAAATATATTCCAACTCGATCATCACCGCGAAGCTCGTTACCTATGCAAATTAAGGTAAAATTCTTCGACGATTTTATTAGGGCCTTCAGTGCTCCAATTGGTGAGCTAGAATCCACAGCATAAAGTTGACAACAAGATATAGAAAAACCTATGTTTTGATCCTAAACCATCTGATCTTAAATAGTTAATTTAACAGTCAACGTTTACGAATCTTAATGTAAGTATGAAGACAGCAACTATATGTTCCATATCTGACATAGGAAGAAGAACTGTATCCTCCATTTTCCAAGCAAGGCCTTTTTGGATAAAAGGAGTAGTTGTACGTGCCATCAGGAAGAGATAAACTGCAATACTGTAATGTACTGGCCTTTTTTTAGTTACATTTAAACGCTTAAACCGCTTTTTAAGGTTTTTAACTCCACCATTTCTTCTTTAAAGGCATAGCGATTATTTCTCTAACCTCCAGCTTCTTCATTGTGTCTGTGCTAAAAATGTCTTCAGTTTTTGTAGCTCTTGCTACAATCGCTGTGTCAGCTCCTCTTCCACTATCACCGACACCAATAACATCTTCGTACAAGTTTACAACAGAAGCGTCAGAAGCCATCAAAATTACCTCGACTGCGACTTTAAATCCTTGACCAAGAGCGTAGTAAGAATTTCTGATGTCATCCATACCTTTTTTGTGAAGTACTGGATATATCTGATCTATGGCTGTTCCCCCTAGTTTGGCGATTTTCTCCATAGCGGAAGACTTCATCTTTTCATGCGAAACTGCAACGATTTTAGCTTTGTTCTTAAATTTCTCAACGAATTTTAATGCTGTATACCCAGATGTACTTGCAACAACGATGAACCTAATATCTGCCTTTTGAATCCTTTTTAGAACTGTTTATATGATTGTATCGGTGTCATCTGGTCCCGGTTCTTGAAAATAGACAGAATTATATTCTATTTTTGAAGGCATGTTCCACTTTCCTTGATTATCGATATTTAAGATTTACCTTGCACTTTTCCATAAATCTTTAATGACCTTTATCTTTGAAGGCCCAGCAAAAGGGATACGCGGTCTTTATAATTTAGAAAAGATGAATTCTGGGACTCTAAGGGTCTGTGGAGAAGAACCTTACCCGCAGCTATATTCTGATGTTTTCCATGAACTATAGTCATTTTGCCATTAACTATCACGTACTCTATGCCTTCCGCATACTGATGTGGATCCCCGTAGGTTGCTTTGTCTTTGATCTCGTTTTCGTTGAAAATGACGATGTCAGCCCACATGCCTTCCCTTACGATGCCTCTATCTAAAAGGCCCACCTTCTGCGCTGGAAATGAAGTCATTTTATTTACAGCCTTTTCAAGGCTTAGAACACCTTTTTCTCGGACATATTCCCCTAGTATCTTTGGATATGTTCCATAGAATCTTGGATGCGGCTTTCCAATGTTAAGAATTCCCTCGGTCGCTACTGCCCACGAATCGGTGCCAATCATTGTTAAAGGGTGTTGCATAATTCTTTGAATATCGTCTTCATTCATTTCAAACACTACCATAGAAGCGCGACCTTTTTCTTCTAATATTAGATCGAATAAAGCTGTAAGTTCGTCCGGTTTACCCTCTAACTTTGTTATTTGGATGAGGTTCTTGCCCTCCAAAAATTTGTTCTTTCCAGACCCTACGTAACTTAAGAATATGTTTTCCCAGTCACAATTTTCGATAAGGTTATCCCAACCTAGAATGCCTTCTTGTATGTCCCTTCTGATCTTTTCCCTTTGATCAGGTTTTTCCAACCTTTCAATTATCTTATCCATGCCTCCTTCATGAACCCATGGGGGCAAAAGCATAACCAGGGATGTCATTCCAGCTTCGTAAGGGTATTGATCACAGGTAACATCAACCCCTCGGCTTCTTGCGTCCTCCATTAACTTTAGAGTTTCTTTGCTTTTACCCCATTGAAGTCTTCCAGCCGCCTTGTGATGTGATATTTCAACAGGTGTACCGCTTTTTTCCCCGATCTCTATCGCTTCTTTAACAGACTTGATCAGGTTGGCACTTTCCCCTCTTATATGAGATGTATAGATTCCGCCATATTTTGATACAACTTTAGATAATTCGATTAACTCATTAGTTTTCGAGTATGTTCCAGGGGAGTAGATCAGACCGCTAGACATTCCGAAGGCACCTGCCTCCATCGCTTCGGCTACAAGAACACCCATACTTTCGATCTCCTTCTTGGTTGGATCACGCTCTTCAAAACCCATTACCGCTATTCTTATTGTACCATGTCCGACGAGATTTACTATATTTAATGAGCATTCTATCCTCCCTTGATATCTTAAATAATCGCTAAAGGATGACCATTGAACTTTTAAAATTTCACCAGAGGGTAGGAATGGCGAGAGGTATTCCATTAATAGATCCTTTCTGTCACGATTGACAGGAGCGAGACTCATGCCGCAATTTCCAACCACCATCGTTGTTACACCCTGGTGGAGCGCACTTGAAGCCTTAGGGTCAAAAGGTATTGCAAAGTCTGAGTGGCTGTGCATATCAATGAATCCGGGTGAAACAACGAGCCCACCTGCATCTATCACATCCTTTGCCTTTGCAGAGACAAGGCGACCAACTTTTGAAATTCGCCCATTCTTGACAGCGACATCAGCCCTGAACCATGGGTTACCTGTACCGTCAACAATTTTTCCATTTTTAATTAGGATATCGTACAAACTTCACATCATTCTTAATCTTTTAGACATCCTTTAAAATATTTAAATATTGTTCACCTTACAAAAAAGTGAATTAGAGAATTTTTCAGTAAAGGAAAAAATTGTAACTCGAAATCATCTGATGAAGAAGGATATTGATATAACAAACCTTATATAGTTTTGGCGCGCATATAGGTCTCTGGTTTTAGTGATTCGGATGAAAAGAATTTCATTTAAACAGGTGGGATTAAAGTACACTCTTAACCCATATGACGAGCCTATAATTAGGATAAAACCTAAAGAAACTATTGTTGTCGAAGTCGAAGATGCGCCTTCTGGTCAGATAAGAAAAGAAGGCGATGTTAGGGACCGTGATAAAATTCCATTTGGAAACCCCGTTGTGGGCCCAATTTATATTGAAGGAGCAGAAGAGGAGGATACAATATCTGTGAATATAAAAGACATTAAGCCAACTATAGGTCAAGGCTCAACCTATCTTTCTGAATTTAATCAGAGGTATCTGACTGATGTGCCAATCTTAAGATTTTTGAATAGCAGCCTTCCAAAGAGAACAAAGATATGTAAGATAAGGGGTGGGGCAGTACAGTTTGATGACTTGACCCTTCCCTACAGGCCTATGGTAGGAACCATAGGAGTTGCACCACATCCTCAAGCTGAATCAATTTCATCAAGCGTCATGCCTGGGCCGCATGGTGGAAACATGGATATTTCGGACATCTGCCCGGGAAGTACAGTTTTTCTACCTGTCTTCAATGAAGGTGGTTTCCTCTATATAGGAGATGCTCACGCCGTACAGGGGGACGGAGAAATATCCGGAACAGCCGTCGAAATGCCTGCCGAATTGACAATCAAAGTTGATGTAACAAAGGAAAGCATCAACTGGCCTAGGATTGAGACAGATCGTGAAATTATGGTAGCAACTTCAACGAGCGCTGCAAGGAGTTTTGAAGATGCAATCAGAACCGCTTTCTTGGAGCTTACAATGTGGATGGAAGAGAAATGTGGCACAAATCGATTGGACTGCCTAATGCTGTGTTCGCAGGTTGGAAGAATCAGGGTAGGCAACCTTTGGACAGTAGCGGCGGCAATAGAAAAGAAGTACTTGAGGAAGTAGGAAATTCTTTTATGTCCACTATGCCTTTTATTAGAGGAATCAATCGATGTTAAAGCTGAAAGGGCTCGGCGTTTCAACTGGTGTAACAACAGGGCCTGTACTAGTCTTTAACGTACTTAAAGAAAATAAGCTGCTTGAAATTCAAGAGGAAAATCTAAGCGAACTTAAACGTTTTGAAAAAACACTCCAGAGAACCAGAGAGGACATCGAAGCTGCTTACAACAAGCTTGTGAAGGAGGGGATACGTGAAGGTGAAATATTAAGTGCACACCTTCAGATACTTGATGATGAAGAGTTCTCAGGTGCGATAAAGACACTGATATCCAACAAGAAAATGAAAGTTGAGGATGCGGTTGAAGAAACTGTAAAGAAGCTATCAGCCACACTTAGAGAAGCAAAGTCGGAATATATTAGATCAAGGATAATAGATATAAACGATCTTGGAGAACAACTGATTAGAAATATGACATCTAAGAAGGGGGCAGCTATTTCCTCAGTAAAGCCGTCAATAATTGTAGCAAAAGAACTTGGCGCTACAGATGTAGCGACAATGGATAAGGGGAAAATACTTGGTATAGTTACTGAAGAGGGATCTCCGATTTCCCATGTTTCGATATTAGCTAGAGCACTTAAAATCCCAGCTGTTGTTAAATGCCAAAACATAGTAGATCAAGTTGAAAGCAGGGACACAATTTTTATAAACGGCTCTACAGGAGAAGTCATAATCAATCCTTAGGAAATAACCATGTGGATCCATCACCAGTAAACAATAAGGTAATTGAAAAGATTTTTTATACGTTCAATAACAAATATCCTGATGTCAGAAAATTTGGGCGCAGCATCGTTCAAGCAGCTTGAGAAGGAATTCGATGAACTAGACAAGGAAATGAAAGCTGCGATAAGCGATTGGCAGGGTTCATATGTTAACGACACTTGGGTTCCTAATATCCATAGAGATTCTGAAAAAGACTTCATCATTCTAGAGAGACTGTTTAAATTATATGATAGACTAGCAGTTTTGTTTGACAAAAACAGAATTGTCCAAGAAAACCATAAAGAGTTGGAAAGGATTGTGCATGAAAATATGCTAAAATTGGAGACAGCTGTCGAACAGATGGAAAATGGAGACTTCACATTTGTTGACGCCCCCGATAAGGAATCTTTCCATACATCATGGATGAGTTTGCATCAAAGCTTGATGGCGTTCTTAAAAAAACGTCTCTAGATGAATTAGACTTTACGCAGGTTTTTTGAATCTTCTGCAGCATTTTTGGCATCATTAAGACTACCGCCCGAACTTATCTCAACAGCTGCGGCGAATGATCCTTCAACTAGCGGAGCATCCGCGATGGTGACCTTCTCTCCAATTTCTTTAGGGAGCATCTTTATAGCTGCTTTGGAACTTATTATTGCACTTCCTAAATCGCAGACTATCAACACACCCCCTCTGTCCATCACGTGTAAAATCGCTCTTTTTATAGCCAAAGGGTCTGTTCCAATAACTTTAGGGTCTATTGTTAAACCTCCAACAGACTCGACTATAACATTTCCTTTAACAGCCTGGTTCAATAGCTCTTTAACACCTTCAGCAAGCCTTTTACTATGAGAAACAATGACTATGCCTACCATGAATTATTCACCCTTCTCCCTTACGAAATCGTACATCACCTTAATTATCAGATAGGCACTTGTTGCTCCGGGATCTTGATGGCCAGCAGCTCTTTCACCCAGATAACTCGCTCTACCCTTCTTTGCTATCAATGGAATCGTAGACTTCAATCCCCGATCAGCTGCCATTAGAACTCTTTCGAGAACATTTACTAGACCGGCACAACTTATATCACGTGACTTGTTCAACTCCTGCACCGCAGGGTAGAGGGTATCTACCATAGTCTTGTCCCCTGGCATAGTGCCGCCTCCTATATCTTGGACAGCTTTCAGACCTTCTACGAAAATTGCTGCAAGATCTGCATTATTTGCCTCTTTTTTATCTGATGCTGCTGATGCCATACCTGTAAACATCATGCCATACAATGGTCCTGCAGCACCACCCACCGTTTCCATTAAAACGGTACCTGTTGTCATAAGAACATCTCCAATATCTGAATTCGGATCTGCCTTCTTAAGCTGTTCAACTACACTCTTAAACCCTCTATTCATGTTAATACCGTGATCCGCGTCTCCGATAGCTGCATCCAAGTCTGTTAAATACTCCTCATTTTCGTTCATAACAAGGCTGACCCTACATATTATTTCAATAAAATCTGACGTTTTAAGAGTTCTCGTCAAATCCACAGCACTTTTCAGAATGTGTCCTATTCTAGCAGATGACTGGACCCGGCGTGTTGATTGCAACCGTTGCTGCGCGATCTCCAAGAAGGCTCTTCAATTCCTCGTCCAGTTTAAGCACTCCCACCCTTGCTCCCTGCATTTCAAGAGAGGACATGAATTCACCTATCCAGCTAGCGTAAACAATCAATCCTAAGGAGTCAACATATTTCCTTACATCCCTGTAAAAGAGTAGTTTTTCCATATAAGGAGTGCCACCTGTTCCTTGAACCATCAAAGCTATCTTATCACCTCTAACTGTGCTCAGGTCTTCAACTACCTTGTCAACCATCATTTTTGCGAGCTCTTCAGAAGGAACCCATTTTGCTTTCTCTACACCCTTCTCACCATGTATTCCTATTCCGATTTCTATCTCATCTTCACCAAGTTCAAAGGTGTGCCTGCCTACAGCGGGAACACTACATGGGGTCAGAGCAACACCAAATTCGCGACCATTTTCTATTACTTTCTGTGATACCCGTTTCACATCTTCTAGATTTCCACCCTTCTCAGCTAAAGCGCCAGCTATCTTGTGTACAAAAACGGTTACACCAGTGCCTCTCCTTTTCGATTTGTCTCGGATTGCAACATCATCGTTAACTATAACCCAGTCAACCATAATGCCTTGAGCCCTTGCCGACTTTGCTGCTGACTGGAAGTTCATAACGTCCCCCGAATAATTCTTTATGACTATCAGGATGCCGGCTTTAGTAGATACCTCCTTTATTCCAAAAATAATTTGTGGAATCGTCGGAGAAGTGAAGGTAGCGCCAGAACAGGCACAGTCAAGCATGCCGAATCCCACATAACCCGCGTGAGCTGGTTCATGTCCGCTGCCGCCTCCTGAAAGAAGAGCGACCTTATTGTCCGCTTTCTTATAGACCCTGTAGACGTTGTTCCATTTGGAATCTAATTTCACTACGTCAGGAAAGGCTAGCGCCAACCCCTCTAGCATTTCCCGGACTTCCTCCCCTGGTCTATTAATGAGCTTCTTTATCACATGTACAAGGTTTCATCATCTGACATATATCCATTGTTTATGCGAAATTCTATCTAAATGGAAAGAATTCGATCTGTAACCTTCTAAAAAGGACCGTGTTATTGGAAGGATAAGAGCTTTTTAACTTCAACCGTTGGCTCAGGCTGCACAATCGGCACTTCTCCTAGATAGACATTACCTGTACTTCCATCGACGGTGATCAGGTCGCCTTCCTTAACCTTGATTCCGTTGACTTCGAAGAAGCCTCTTTCCATATCGATTCTTATTTTATCACATCCTACGACACATGGCTTTCCAAACCCTCTTGCTATAACGGCTGCGTGACTTGTTAGCCCACCGACGACGGTCAGGAGCCCTTCAGAAGCAGCTACACCGGCTATGTCGTCCGGCCTTGTTTCCTGTCTCACTAGAACAACCTTAATGTCGGCTTCTTTCATTCTTATGGCATCGTTTAAGCCAAAGACTACTTTGCCGGATGCGACGCTAGGCGAAGCCGGAAGACCTTTGACCAAAGGCGTACCTTTAAAGCGTTGATCGATTTTCTTATAGAAAAGCTGCCTAACCTGTGAAATATCTATTCTTTCCAGCGCTTCCTTTTTAGTGATCAACCCCTCTTCAACCATATCTACTAGAATCTTTATTGCAGCCATACTTGTTCTTTTACCTGTTCTACTTTGTAAGACAAAGAGCTTATCACTTTCAACAGTAAATTCTATTTCTTGCATATCTTTGAAGAATTTTTCTATCTTATAGGCGACTTGTATAATGTGCTCATACAACTTGGGCTTAGAATGCCTAAGTTCGTTTATTGGTTTCGGAGTTCTTAGCCCCGACACTATTTCTTCGCCTTGAGCTTCCGAAAGATATTCACCGTATATTTCTTTCAGCCCTGTTGACGGATTCCTTGAGAAAGCGACGCCTGTCAATGATGACTCGTCAAAGTTTCCGTACACCATACTCATTACGATAACAGCTGTTCCTAAATCATCGTTAATCTTGTACATTCTTCTGTATGTTGAAGCACGCGGGTTCCACCATGAATCAAAAACTGCAGATATGGCTTGATAAAGCTGTTCATATGGATCTTCAGGCAGCTTTTTTCCGGTTACCTTTTCTACGAGCAATTTGTAAGATTCAGCGACATTGCTATAAAAACTTGGAGAAGAAACAGATATGTTCTTGACACCAAATGTTTCTTTAATGTCATTAAATGTGTGTGTGAAGTTCTCGTCTGGAACCTTCAAAACAGTTTTGCCGAAGCTTCTTATAAACGAGCCATAAATTTCATACGCAAACCTCTCATTTGAAGAATATTCTGCAAGCGCTTTAACCACCATCTCGTTAACCCCTAAATTTAGAACGGTGTCCATCATTCCCGGCATAGAAAATGGAGCACCAGATCTCGCGGACACAAGTAACGGATTCTTGGAGCCTCCAAAACTTCGTCCACACTTCAGCTCTAGTTCCTTCATCTTCAAGAAAATCTTTTCCTTTAGCTCTATTGTAAGCTTCCTTTCATTAGCACAATATCTTTTAAATGATTCCGTTGATACAATAAAACCGAGTGGAACAGGTAACCCCAACTTTGAAATTTCAACTAACATAAAACCCTTTCCCCCGATTTCAAACTCCGTTAGGCCGTGAGCAGCTGCTTCGTCAAAAGAATAAACTAAGACCATGAATACATACAAATAGTCTGAAATATTAAATCTTATTGGAAAAACATTTAATAGACAAAGCTGCTTTTCCAAAACTTATATGATCAAAGGTGAAGTAACACTGTTGAACAGGACTGGGTTGCATGCCCGACCCGCTGCAAAGTTAGTTCAAATGACAAAGAAGTTCAGATCCAAAATAAGCATAATTAAGGGAGATCAAGAGGCTGACGCTAAGAGTGTAATCAGAATCCTCTCCCTTGGCGCAGAGCAATGGGATAAGATCGTTATCAAAGCAGACGGAGAAGATGAAAAAGAAGCTTTTGAAGCGTTAATGACACTTATCAGCAATAAATTTTGGGAGGAGTAACCGCATCCTCTCTTTTAAAACCATGATATCAATAGGGTTTTTCAAAATGGGAATTAAAACATAAATCGAGAGAGAATTAACACCAAAAGCAGTGTAGATCCTATTATATTGCTCATTAGATGATTTGTTGTTAAGGAGCCTTACTTAAGCTTAAGGATAAATAAGGACCTTTGACATGATACGATTGATGCACAAAGACGACCCCAGACCCTACATAGAAGAAAAGGGATTACATATAAAGCTGTACAAAAACCTTGTTAAAAAGAGACCTAAACTATGGAATGCACTACAAAAGAATCTGGGGGAACTGCTAGAGTATTATCAGGAAGACCCAGACAAGCTTATTTTACTTTACGAAAAAACCATATCAGACGACTTTCTAGACAGCCGCGAAAGCCCAGAAAAGTTTTGGATTTTTCTTGTTCTAAAATTTTCTATAAGTTACCTTAATGAGACAAAAAATGTCTTTAACTTCCATTATGATTCCGTCAAGAAATTTTATGATAACGAAATTCCGGCTCTAATGAAAACTGACATCGAAATTGCTCAACTTTTAGATAATGAGCCGTACAGAAACCTTTTTCTTAACAGACTTTACTCTACGAGAAGGGATTTATATCTAAAACTGGATAGGCTCTTGAAAACATATGATAATTTCAAGGAAGTGTCTAAGAAAGATGAAGAATTAGAAGGTAAACTGAATAAGAAACTTTCAATTTTTAGATTTATCCACCCACTTAGATTTAACAGATTTATAAAAGAAATTGAAAATAACCAGCCAAGTTTAGAAAAATACATTCCTCTAGTTTATTCTTAAGCTTTCAGATTACATAAACATATTTCATTAAGTCAGCAGGAATTGTAATGACTGTATGGGAGTATTTATTGATTATAAGAAGCCATAAATAAGACTTTGTTCTCCAAAAAGTCCTTTAGAATTTTAATTCAGCTAAAGTTACAAGGTTCTAGTCTGATGATGAACCCTATAATTCGGTAACAGTCCCGAATTGACCCATGCTTGCGACCATTCTTTTCTTAAAAGCTTAAGCTTTACCGTCTGTATCTTAACACTTCACGTTCACTTTGAAGATTGGCCATCATGCCACCGTTTTGGCACAATTGATATCAAGACCGAAGCTAAGATCACTAACAGTACTATGATTATCGAGATTAAAGTCGGGATCAAGAAGCCAAACTGTCCAGCTATAAGCTTCACACCGAAGAATATCAGTACCACTGAATTATGGAAATCCTTAATTCTGAATACATTTGCCCTTAGTAAATGAAAAATGGAGAATTTCAGTAAACCACAGTGGCACACTCTTGAACCTGATGCCGTATTGCAGAATATTGGTAGCAATAGAGATGGTCTTAGCGAACAAGAAGTTAAAGGGAGAAGGGAAAAGTATGGAATAAACGAAATAAGAAGAGAGAAGAAGATTTCTCCATTGAAGCTCTTTATCGAACAATTCGAGAATATTCTGATCATCCTATTATTGGCAGCTACAGCATTTTCTCTTTTGGTCGGAGAAGTGCTGGATGCTGTAGTAATTTTCGCTATAGTTATAGCCTCAGCTGGCCTAGGATTCATAGAAGAATTTCGTTCTGAGAATGCAGTACAGCTTTTGAAACAACTTGCAGCGCCCACTGTTACACTGATAAGAGAAGGAAAAGAGCAAGTAGTCCCTTCCTCAGATATCGTTCCTGGAGACATAGTTGTACTGCGAGTGGGAGATAAGGTTCCTGCTGACATTAGGTTAATTGAAGTTTTCAATTTAAAGATAGATGAAGCACCTTTAACTGGAGAGTCTCTTCCGGTAGAAAAGAACGTAACGGTCCTACCAGAAAATACAGTTATCCCGGATATGACAAACATGTCTTTTAGTGGTACTGTTGTAACCTATGGCAGAGGCTTAGGTGTTGTAGTTTCTACTGGGAATGAAAACAGAATTTGGAAAAATCGCTAAAACTGTGCAAGAAGAGCAAAAAACCGAGACTCCACTGGAGCGAAGAATGAATACAATCAGTAAGACGTTGATTTCTTTTATGTTGTGTGTTTGTGCTCTTGTTGCTTTCTTTGGAATAATAAGAGGCTATGCTATTTTAGATATGATTCTTTGGGGAATCAGTTTAGCTGTGGCAGCCGTACCTGAAGCGTTGCCCGCTGTTGTTACTGGTTCATTAGCGGTAGGTATGTACGAAATGGCTAGGAGAAAAGCGATAATAAGAAGACTTCCTGCAGTTGAAACTTTGGGAGGAACCTCTATAATATGCTCAGATAAAACAGGTACAATGACAAAGGGTGAAATGACGGTCAGAAGGATGTATGTTGAAGATAAAGTTATTGAGGTTAGTGGCGCAGGTTACGAGCCCAAAGGAGCTTTTTATATCGATGGCCAGGAAATCGATTCTAAAAAATCTGAGGGACTACTAAGACTTCTAAAAGCATCGGCATTATGCAATGACGCAAAACTCGCCAATGAAAAAGGCAAGTGGATGGTTATTGGGGATACTACGGAAGGCGCACTACTAGTTGTTGCAGCCAAAGCTGGAATTTATGTGGAAAAGTTGAATCAAGGAAGAGTAAACGAGATACCTTTCACTTCGGAACGAAAGAGAATGACTACCATCCATGTTGTCCCAGAGTTCGATAAGAAACTTGTTTTGATGAAAGGGGCCCCTGAAGTTGTCCTTGAGAAATGTAGCCGTGTCTTTATGAACGGAAAATCCACTTTGCTGTCACAAGAGAAAAAGAAAGGAATTTTAGAAGTAAATGAGAAGATGGCTTCTGATGCACTACGAAATCTTGCATTAGCATACAGAGAGGAGATAGACGTTCCTGATGATCTCGACGAAGAATTTGAGAGAAATTTCATATTCTTGGGTCTTGTCGGAATGATAGACCCTCCACGCCCAGAAGTAAAAGAAGCACTCAAGCTTTGCGATAACGCTGGAATAAAGGTCGTGATGATAACAGGAGATCACAAGTTAACTGCAGTTGCAGTCGCTAAAGAACTGGGCATAGTCAAAGATGACAACAGTTTGATCCTAACAGGTGCTGAACTTGAGAGAATGCCAGAGGAAGATTTTGACAAGATTGTAGAAAATGTAAAGGTATACGCAAGAGTCTCTCCCGAACACAAAATGAGAATAGTCAAAGCTCTAAAGGAAAAAGGACACATCGTAGCCATGACAGGTGACGGGATAAACGACGCGGCAGCTCTCAAGATGGCGGACATTGGTATTTCAATGGGAATTACTGGAACTGAAGTAACTAAAGAAACATCTGATATGATTCTAGCAGACGACAACTTTGCAACTATCGTCAATGCCGTAAAAGAGGGAAGAAGAATATTCGACAACATCAAAAAGTATCTTGTATATCTCTTGCAATGCAACCTAGCAGAAATCGCTACAATGCTAGTCGCAACCCTCGCAGGCCTTCCAATACCTCTGACAGCGATACAATTACTCTGGGTGAATCTAACCACAGATGGCCTACCTGCTTTAGCATTAGGAATCGATCCAGCAGAATCCGATTTAATGGAAAGGAAGCCAAGGCCACTAAAAGAAAGTATAACAACTAAAAGGGAAAATTGGATATACTTCGTTATAGTTCCTGCAGTCCTAACATCGATACTCCTCATTAACTTTACTTGGTCGTTGGCCAACGAATCCATGGTGGAAGCTAGGACGCAGACATTCACAGTCATGATAGCATGCGAACTTGTAATAGCTCTATCTTGTCATTCAGCAAAGCATTTATTCTACAAATCTAAGCCATTTTCCAACAAATTCCTATGGATTGCTGTAATAAGCTCTTTCCTAATGCAATTCTTTGTCCTTTATGTTCCCTTCATGCATGTACCTTTTGACATTACCTTCCCAAGCCTTCAGGATTGGACACTTGCCGCAGTCTCAGCTACCATAATATTCTCTACTGTAGAAACACTAAAGTTCCAAATAAGGAAGAAATAGAATACAATCACTTCCTTTTTAGAAAATATTTAAAAAGATTCAGTGGAGTTGGAGACCTAATGCGCGGAGAAAGAAAACGGCAGTACTTTGTGTCATACTTATACTATTCATGATCGTTTTATTATTTCAGAATGTACTTTGTTACACCAACTCTTCACTTTGGAGCAAGAGTTTAGCCACTTATACACCTCAGAAGTACAGAATCTCCTCATATACTACTACTTTGATGGATGGTCTGGCGATGCTGATTCACCTGATCAATCTTTAGTTGATAGGATGGTCAAACCGATAAATGTTCATTCAATCTGGAAAGAAATCGTCTATGGCAACGTTTTTCTTGCTGTTATACCAGTAATCGTTGCAGTTGGAATTCTATCTTGGTTTATTTTGAGAAAGAAGTTCAAGGGCCGTAATTCAAGAAAACTTGAAGGATCAGGTAGATTACAATAAATTAGATTATATTACTAGGTTAGAAGCGTATGCGTTCAATATGTATAAGTCTGTGCCTAAAGCTTATGGTGCTCCGGCCGGGATTTGAACCCGGGTCCATGACTCGAGAGGCCATTATACTTGACCGGTCTGTACTACCGGAGCACATACTTAGCTTTCGCACTTTTATTTATGAGCTTTTAGATTTTAATAACATACTTTGATGCGAGCCTGATATCTTCTGCTTTTATCGTCTTTCTTCCCGCATGGTTTGAAAGCTCGACAGCGTGCTTTCCGATTTCAATTCCAGCTTGGTTCAATACCTTTGCTAATTCTATTAAAGCGTCTTCGCCAGCTCTGTCAGCACCCGCCTTTTTTAGTATCCTATAGATAGGCGCTAACCCGAACTCAAATTCATCTGAAGTCATGTAGTCTTCTTTCTTAAGCATGTATATAAAAATTTTAGTAGACCACCTTGATAGTTAAAGGCGCTTGCTAATTGATTCGCACGCGCATATTGTTGACGATGAATTAAAGCCTTTTTTAGACTGGATCCTTGGCACATGTCAGAGGAATCGCATCAAGATCTTTGCCAACGGTACAGATATAAAATCCAGTATTGAGAATGTTAAACTTACTGAGAAATATCCTGATACTATTAGTGCTTTCGTTGGCATCCATCCATGGGAATCTCATACCTTTGATGGAGCAGCGTTTAAGGAATTCGTGTCCGAGAACCTTGCAAAAGTGAGCGGAATAGGGGAAATCGGATTAGATGGAAAGTACATTGACAGCATTCCTTTTGAACTACAAAAAAAAGTGTTCGAATACCAGTTGTCGATAGCTGAAGAATTTAAATTGCCTGTGTGCGTACATTCACGTAGGGCTCACGAAGACGTACTAAATGAGCTGGAAACTTTTACATTAGATGGAGTTCTACTTCACTGGTTTAGTGGTAGTGATGAACAGATGCAAAGGGGTATTGATAAAGGGTACTTCTTTAGTTTTGGTCCCACCATTGTTTACAGCAAAGGTTCTCGAAAATTAATGAGTTCATGTTCGATAGACCGTATACTGTTTGAGACAGATTCGCCTGTCCACTATGATGCATGCTTTGAAAATCGCATCTCAACGCCCCTACTATTGGGAACAATATATTATACAGCATGCAAAATTTTAAACAAAAATTTAGAAGAAACTTTAAATATTATCTCGGAGAACTCGCAGAACTACATAGGGAGAAGAATAATTTGGAGATGAAACATTTTGGGACTTGTTAGAAACCTCTCACTGGATTTAATCCAGAAGCACAAAGAAGAGTTCACGTCAGATTTCGAACAAAATAAGAAGGTTATTGAGAAGTACATTAGCTTCAGGTCAAAGAGTTTAAGAAATATGATAGCAGGATACATCACAGGTTACATCAACAAAAACGCTGAAGTCGCTGAGAGCGAAGAGAAAGAAGATCAGACAGCAGAATAATATCTGTGTCAAATTTTGGTGGTCTTTGAATCATGAAAGTTGTTTTCGTAGGCCATCTGAAGAATCTTTTTGGCAGGGAAGATGTTAAATTAGATAAAAACTTTGGAGATATTTCCGAGCTTTTAGTTCATTTGAGCAATATAAGAGAAGACGAGAAGGTTTCGATAAACAGGCAAAACACATTATTTTTTGTTAACGGTACAGAGATATCTGCTCTTGAAAATCTTGGAACAAAGCTCAAGGGTAACGATATTATAACCCTAGTTCCAATAACACATGGCGGCTAGATTGGAGTTTATCTCACCAAGTTGGGATGATATTTTTGACATGTGTGTTGAAGGTGCCGAAAGAATCGACAAGTTGGGCCTCAAATTTGACATCATAATTGCCCTTTCAAGAGGAGGACTTGTTCCGGGCAGACTTATTTCTGACCTACTAGAGATAAGGGATGTCATCGTGCTCGATGTAAAATATTATTTCGGTATAGGAATCAAGATAGATAAACCGAGAATTACAGAATTGGTTAGAACTTCAATCATATCTAAGAATGTCCTACTTGTAGATGATGTTGTCGATTCAGGGGAAAGCATTAAGGCGTCAGCAGAATATCTCTCATCATTCAAGCCAAATACTATGAAAATATTTACATTAAACGTCAAGCCTAAGAGAATTATTAACCCAGACGTTTTCATAAAGGAAACAAACGCTTGGATCATCTACCCATGGGAACTACTGGAGTGTTTCAAAGAATTGGAGGAGAAAGGTTACAACGTAAACAAAATTGCTGAGGAAACGGGACTGAAGAAGGAAGCTTTGACAAAGGTGAAGAGACTCTATGAAAAAAGGAGAAGGGAAACACAGACTAAATGATCAGATCTTGTTCTGCTATGGCTTAAGATTCAGGCATCCTACAGACATAATAGAACTCGAAGATGAGGTTGAAAAGAACACTGGAGCCATAATCCAAGCTGTCAATAAGAATTTTGTCTTAAGCAGGGAACATGCTATGTTTATCTTAACCCAATGCCTTGAGGCATACGATCGTGGGATATTTATCGCGAGAAAGCCAAAATATGACATCATACTGAATCTACTTTGCACGCAAAAGATCGAAAAAGCTTTAGCAGATGGAGGAGTAAAGAAAGACTGCAAAGACTGCGTAATACTTGGTTATTGTAGTAAAAGAGAGTTACAGATTTTAGAAGAATGCATCATGACCTATGGTACATTTGATGAACGCATCATGGAACCTTCGGAGGATAAGAAAAAGTTCCTCATGGGATACCATAAAATAAGCTCAGAAGAACAGAAAAATTACGACCTGTTGCAACTGCTCTGTGAGAGATCTGCGACAAGCATTATAAGGTACTATAAAAGTAAAGCTTAAGGAAAAAGATCCTTTACAGGAAGAGCGCCCTCTCTTAACACGACAATCTTTCCCTCAGAAACGTCCACAACTGTAGAATCACCGCCGTAGATTGTTTCACCACCGTCTACGTAAAGATCGGCATCACGACCTAGTCTTGTTAACGTCTGAGCCAAGGTTACCGGCGACCCGTAACCTGATCTGTTCGCACTAGTCCCAACAAGTGAACCACCAACTTCTTTGAGGAGAGCAAGCGTCCAGTCAAGTGATTGTACGCGAACTCCAAGCTTACCCGTACCATAAGTAATTTTAGTAGGTAGTTTTACATTATCCTTTACTTTTCCGACTATAGTCAAAGGTCCTGGCCAAAACAGTTCTGCAAGCCTATCTATCATCGGATTCCATTTTATTAGTTTGAATGATGTCTCAGCGTCTAAGCATAAAATAGGAAGAGGTTTTTCGCCTCGCCCTTTCATAGCTGCAACTCTTATAACAGCCTTCTCATCCGACGGAAGACACCCAACACCATATACGGTGTCTGTCGGGAAGACAATTACACCACCGCTCATAATAATCTTTTTAGCCATAGGCAGGCTTTGGTCGGATTTTATGTGTATGAACATACACTCAACCTTTGACATAAAAGTTTATAAACAATATATTTGACTTGATTAGAATCGGTGTTATCAATTGGTATATTCGGACGAGGAAGGGGAGGAAGAACTCGAAGAAGATTTTGACGAAGACTGGGAAGATGATTGGGAGGAAGGAGAAAGTGAGGGTGAGGAGGAGGATGAGTTCTAGCTCCTCTCACAAAATTTTTCTCTAACCATAAGAGAGAACGAAGCTAAGCTTATTATCATAAAAACCTATACCATTGCGTATGACTATCCTTAGTACACCAGTTCTAATCATAAATGCCAAGAATTATTTAGAATCCTCAGGTGAGAGAGGGATAAAGCTTGCAAAGTCTGCTGAAAAGGTTGCTAGGGAACTTGGAGTAAATATTATAATAGCACCTCCCACTCCACTCATTTACACGGTTGCAAATATCGTAGATATTCCGGTCTATGCGGAGCATGTCGACATCTCTAAAGTTGGTAGTACGACAGGATTCATAGTCCCTGAACTTGTAAAGGATATGGGTGCCGTTGGCTCAATAATTAATCACAGTGAACACCAACTTCCAGTAAATATCGTAGCACAGACAGTAGAGAGGCTGAAACAGCTCGGTATGGGGACAGTCGTATGTGCAGTCGACCAAAATAAGACCAAGATCTTTGCTGGAATGAACCCGGATGCCGTAGCTGTTGAGCCACCTGAACTGATAGGAAGCGGAATAGCGGTTTCAAAAGCTAGACCTGAGGTCGTAACAGATTCTCTGAAAGCTGTCACGGCTGCAAGATCCGCATCGAAGCTGATATGTGGTGCTGGAATAGTGACAGGAGAGGATGTCAAAAAGGCCTTGGAGCTAGGGGCTGAAGGAGTTCTAGTTGCAAGCGGTATAGTAAAAGCAGTCGATCCTGAAGCAAAGATACTGGAGCTCGCAGAACAACTAAGAAAAGTGGATAAGTGAACCTACTGAACATAAACTTTTTGTGATGTCCATCAAGGAGATGCGGTATAAACCAAAAATTAGTCCTGAAATGGTAAGCCCTTTGTTGTAAACATAACTGTAAGGGTGCTCAACTGAACCCAACTGGCTCAGGTTTCCGGTCCAGATATTCTACCGAGGACCTAAAATTATCGATACAATTATTGCTATCCAAGCAATCGCCCAACCTATAATTCCAAGGTGATAGGTATATCTCATGGTCACGTTGACATCAACCTTAGCTACTAATTTTTTTTGCGTCATCTAATTTTGTTTCTTGAGTTAATTAGTAAAACGAAATAATTGAATGAAGGAAAAATATTAATTTTAAATACATGGATAACCCTTAATTTATACGATAAATTATAGTCGACACACTATAGAATCATTATAATTGTTGTTGCAGTCATCGTTATATTGGTGGCTGAGAGTGCATAGCAAATAGGCTCACCGCACCAATCTGGTTCATCACCTACGAGTATAAGTGAGAACTTTTCAAGATATACGTGGAAGGAGCTAGGGAAGAAGTTATTGTCAGAGAGTTCCCTGAAGCCTAGCTTATAGGCGACTCCATAAGTTTTGCTTTTGATGTGAACTCCTTTTCCCCTCTAATAATCCTCAGGGACACCTCATCACCTGTCTTCCTCTTCCAAAGCTGCGCTAATAGGTTACCTAGATTGTTAACCCTGTCTTTATCAACCTGTACTATAATATCACCTTGACGCAGGCTCGCGTAATACGCTGGACTACCAGTGACAACTGAGACGACAAGAACTCCGAAGTCGACTGCAAGATTATAATATTCCGCGATACCGGCGTTAAGGTCTATGCCGTTTATGCCGAGCCATGGTCTTACGACCCTGCCGTATCTTATGATTTCTTCAGCCACCCTCTTAACCGAATTGCTGGTTATGGCGAAGCCTATACCCTGAGCGAAAGGAATTATCGCGGTACTCATCGCGACAACTTGACCGTTTAGGTTGATTAAAGGGCCACCACTGTTTCCGGGGTTAATCGCCGCATCGGTCTGAATCAAATCCTCAATGACCGGTCCGACCTGCGTTTGGATTTTCCTCTTAAGAGCGCTGATGACTCCGGCTGTAACTGTTGGACCACCAGCTAAACCAAACGGGTTTCCAAGGGCAAGAACAAACTGTCCTACCTTCAGATTATTGGAATCGAAAAATTCTGCGGAGGTCAGCCCAGTCTTATGAATCCTCACAACTGCTACATCTGTCAGCGAATCACTACCGACAACCGTCCCTTCGTATAGCTTGTTATCAAATAAAGTTACGGAAATCTTCCCAGCGTTAGATACAACATGGTTATTAGTAACTATAAAACCATCAGCCCCATATATAATACCTGATCCTAGACCTTCAACAGGCATGCTATGGAACAGGAAGTCTGAAATAAGGGTTACCGTGTTGACACTAACTACGAATTCGCTTGCCTTTTCAACTGCTTTTATAACCTTATCTTCGTCTACGGGGATCATTAAAATCACTCTTTTGAGCATATTAGTGTTTAAAAAACTTTTTGAAAATCGTGTCTATTACAAACATTAAAGTGTAAAAAATTTAATATATACGACCCCTGCCAAGATGACTGGTGGAATAAATGAGTATGAAATGTCCAGCTTGTGGTTCAACAGATATAACGTTAAACCAGCAGCTTAATCTAAAAGACGCAAAGGTCAGGAAAATCTATCTAAGCGGTAATTGTACCAAGTGTAAGAGTCAAGTTACAATAGAGTATACACCCACTACCATCCGCCAACAGCTTGCGGAATAAAGTGGGACCAAGGGATTTTGTTCAAACGCATAGGATTAACAGGTTCACCTGGTACGGGCAAGAAAACCCTTGCAAGAGGGTTTGCCTTGAATGCGGGATACAGGATTTTGAACATCAACTCGCTCTGTATTTCAAAAGGCGGATCAATCGGCAGAGACAAATATGGAATAGTTGTTGACACAGAAAAACTTTCCAAGATCATAGCTGAAGAGATTAAAAATGATAATTTCATTTTAGTGGGCCATCTTCTCCCATACGTTATAGTCTCTAAAGATATAGAATTAGCAATCGTTCTAAGATGTAACCCATATGTGCTAGAAAAGAGACTTGAAAAAAGAGGATACCCTCATAAGAAGGTTCTAATGAATATTGGAGCTGAGACTCTTGGAACATGCTATTTTGATGCGTTAAAGGAATTCGGCTGTGGTAAGATACATGTGATAGACACTTCATCAAAGAAGCCTGGAGAAGTTGTCAGGGAATCCTTGAAAATTCTAGAAGGAAATGCACGATATGATGGCTCAGATATTGACTGGTTAAGCCTTGTTAGGAAAAAAGGCGACCTGCGAAGGATCTTTCCTGATTCCTACTATTGATTTCTACTATGAATAATAAATGGATAGAACCTAAACCCGAATATATTGGAGTCCCTATATTAAAATTCTAAGTGCGGCGTCCGGGATTAAAAACCCTCCGGTAATAATCTTCACATAAAAAATAGGGGGAAATACCTCTCCAAAAAAAGAAATTAAAGATTTAAATGTCGTTATAACTGCTGATGCTTTTGTTATTTTAATTATTTTAGGTTTTTCACATTTCCTTAAAAAAGGGTGTAAAAGAGTTTGTATCAGCTATTAAAAGTATATTTTATTCTCTTTTTATTTTGTCTCATATCATATATTATATAAAAAAGTATCAATAATGCCAAAAATATAAAAATGTAGGAAAAAACCAAATAGTACGCAGAAGAGGCAGGATTAAAACGATAGGTGAGACTATCGGCTAACACAAGCAATGTTATAGCTAATGTAAAATAATAGTTCCATTGTGATGATTTTCTGATTTTTTCAAGTTCACTCATGACCTTACTTGTGTTCTCTCGAAAAGAAGATTGCATCGTATTCATTTCGTTTTCTATGTTATCAAATCTTTTTTCTAAACTCTCCAATTTTTCGTTTATCTGTTTATCTTCCATAAAGAAAATATTAGAGTACTTTTATAAAATCTTTGGAGAAAGAAATGCTTGACGCTACGATCAAACCGTAGAAGTAGGTTGGTAAACGTGTGGATTAATTATTAAAAAAGTGAATATACTTCCTTAGATCTTATTGGATCTCTTTTCAATCTCAAGATCCTTATGAACATAAGGATGATTGCTGTAATTGTGACTGTAAAACTTGCATTGTAATACAAAAATATGAACAATGACGAAGCAAATAAAGATCCCTGCAACTAACGACATAAGTCATACACAAATTATTTATCTTTCTTTTAGCGATTCTTCAAGTCTTATACCTATGAATAAATGTAATAGAATAGATTACTTCATCAAATAATATTAATAAACATCTAAATTAGTATGATTAACTACGTGAGTAATGAAAGATTAGAGACGATTAGATTAGTGATGCAAATAAGAGTTAGGTTATCCCAAAGAGCAAAAGATTTGTTATCAGCAATTCAAGAAAAACACCCAAAAATTGAGATAAACAAGAAGATAATAGATTTTTGTGCAGAGTTAGGAGACATAAGTGGTTTTTGCGATAAGAATACTAACAGGTGGATAGACGATGTAACAAGATACATGTCTGGCTGTATAATTATAGAAGAAGGAGTCGACTTTGACCTCATGTCCGACTTATTAATGGCATTACTACCTCGAATAGTCGGCATGCAAATTGACTTCACAAAAGGTCCTCCCTTCAAAGCGATAGGTTTCAACATTGAGGCATCTTTAAAAGACTTAAAAGCAAAAATAGGAGCCCATCTCAATCGATGAGATTATAAAATGTCAATTAACCAAATATCGTAGATTATTATCACGTTATTCTTTTTTAAACCCATTTCACATTCTCTCTGAATAGTAATTCCAATTGATTTTGGGTAAATTAATACAATTTTATCGAGAGTATTTTGCAATGTGACGACTAAAGTTTTATGAAGAAAAAAGTAAAGCATCCCTGTTTGTAAATGGCTCAATTTTAAGGAGAAGAAATAATGAAGAAAGTAATCCTATAAAGAAACAGGAAACATGAACAATCCAAACAACGTTACTCGAGACATTAAAAAATGTTTGATAAGAAGAAATAAGGTAAAGATAAACAACAATTATGATAACGTTAAAGATAGGGCTGAATATGTTTTTAAAGAGAATTATTTCATTCTTAACTTTCTCTCCTATGGTAAGATGAACTGATTTCTTTTTTAGTGACGATAATATCCCTTTATAGCCAAACGTAAATCGTATTATGAGGTATAAGTTATAAAATGCTGTCGATAATATAACTCCTTCGGTCCCATATGCTACACCTGACGCACCTCGGAAGTTGGGATTTGAAAAAATGAAAAGAAAGCCTGTAAGCACAGAAGAGACAAATGGTATTATACAGTATATGCGAACAACCTTTTTTGGATTCCGATAATTGTTAAACAATAACAGTGCCAAAAATAGGGTTGTTGACTGAATTAAAGACTGCATGTTATTCAAAAGGTGGGAATAAGATTCATGAACAAACATATAGGTAAAGAAACCCCAAAGAAGATTTTCCTTTGTTTCCGATAATGCAGGAAGTAATTTAGGATTGGAAACTTCTGCCTTATAAACCGCATTACATATAAGATAGAAAGTAAAGTAGACAAAGACGATAATCGCATATGGTTTGAAGAATTCTATTATCTTTCCCAATTTAGGTTCAGATGTTTTAGTCATCATTATTATTTATTAATAACTTGATAATACTGAAGATAAAATTCCATAACAAGCACTTAAAAATGAAGTAAAAACGATAATTAAGAGTGTCCAATCCTTTGGCGTTTTAATTGAGTCTATCCAGATATTGCCTTTAATACTTTTTAAAACATCATTTTTTGAGACGTTAGAAGGTAATGTCTGAAGAGAAAATGAGATTTGACCGCAAACTGTTATTCTTGGTTGGTTCAAATCAATATAGCCTAAATATTCATATTTACTTGAATCACCAATTGTAGGGGCATCAGTAATAAGATGTATTTGTGACCAATTAATATTATCTAACGACATTTCTAATTTAGATATATTGAATAAATTGGCATATTGTGACCATAAAGATACATATAACTTTCCTCTTGAATTAAAATAATTAGGAGATATATTATTTGTAATTGTAAATTCATTTTTGTTGGTAGGTAATTTTGTTATTTTTTGATAATATTCTAACTCTGGCTTCCATTGTGAGAGATAATAAGTTACAACGAATGCTATTGTGATAGATATTATTAGAGAACATCCTGATTGAATTAAAGTAACCATATTATATTCCTCCCTTTCATTGCTATACCTCAAAGTGTTTAAGTCCTTTTCTATTAGTAAAAAGTAGAACAAGTGCAATAAAGAAAGTGATTATTCCCATTATATCGAGAAACTATTTTACGCTTTTCATTGCACTTATAACTTTTTCATTTATAATTTGTCGCGATTCTTCGATAGTGCTTACCTTTACTTCCCCCCACTCTGGATCAGCTTTCCAATCTATCAAAAAGTAATTTCTTCTTGGATAAAGTTCTGCAAACTTGAGACCTTTTGATTTATGAATAAAGTTAATCCGATAAGGAAGTAAGGTGTGCCTAATATTTCCTTGATCCAATTCTTCAATAATTTTCACAGTTTCATCCCAAACCTTTCTTACATCGTCATTTGTGATATAGTTAGCCAAATCATGGAGTTGTGTTAGAGGTCGTTCTATTTCCGTTCTACGTCTGGTTTCAACATCAATTAGTTTGACATATTTTTTCCCATTTAATTCATAAGAGAAACAAATTTGTTTAAGCGTAACCTGTATATCCTCTGATATGTACTTAACAGCTATTTTAGTCCTCTCATCAAAACTTGGGGCAATAAGAATCATTCTTGGCATTTTGTCTTCTATTTTTTCTTGAGAATAATTCTTGAAGAAACTCATCCCTCTCTCAAGAAGATAATCAAAGTAACCCAAGGCTTGCATCAACTGCCCAGCATCTTCCTTAATTTTTAATTCCACCACAGTCAAGGTTCCTTGTGCGTCAACACCATCCAAGTCCATTCTGGTGCCATAAGGTACAGTCCTCCTTTGTTTTTGGAGTAGTCTGAAACCCTCCTCTATCTGTGACGGATCATTGAAAAGAATTTCTTCAAGTTCTGTTTCAGATTCTATTTTACATTCCTTTATTGCCATCAAACAAAATTATGGATTATTACTTATATCCTTTCTGCTTTTGTTATTGGTAACACAGATATAAAGCAAATAATTAGGACTTCATAACGTTACATATTTAGCTCTATTTTAATGGAGCCAGTGGGATTCGAATCCAAATAGGTTCAAAGCCAATAAATAAACGAATTAAATAATGTTTCCTATACATCAAGTTTATTGTCTTTTAAAAAATCTTTCCATTTTTCTATACATTGGGATGCTAATTCAAAGGCATCCATTTGCCCATTTTTGGTTTCAATTGTATATTTGATACTTATCGTTGCGCCAAGTTTATAATACCTTCCGGCAAATTTAGGATCTAAAAGACTACGATTTTCATTTTCGAGATGCTTTATGCTATTGCAAATGTCTGCACAAAGACTCAGACATGTCTCATGATTAATGAATTTTTCAACATGCGGTTTAGGAATTGGAAGCGTATTATCATTTTTAATCCACTCCTTTAGATGATAGCAATTCATAAAAAATGCATAAACTTCGTCTTGATAAAAATCTGAATTTCGATCATGAACTCTTCCAAAATTAGTAGTTTTGAAAACTTCATACCATCTCATCATTCTATTATACTGTTCTTTGTACTTTGGTTCTTGTGACATTAATATTTAATGTATTGTCAATAACATATATTTAGGTTTTTAAAATGGTGGATCCTTGGTGGAGACTTTCTCTCAAAATCGGAAATATGGCAAAATACATGAATGTGTTTTGAAGCAATGATGGGTAAGATGCAATACTTAAATAGAATTTGCAGAATTTACGGTATATGAAGACCTTCAAGATCATTGCTTTTTCAGATGTCACATTATGGAGTAAATTACCTGAGGGATTAACTAACATTAAGAAATGGCTAAGCATAAAGTCCACAAATTCTCCTTTATCAACATACAGCTATGAAGAAATAGTTGACATCTTAAAACCAGATGTAACAATTTTAGCAGGAGATTATGACGAAGACTTTTATGATAGATTTTATGTTGGCTTCTACAAGTTCCTAAAATACGCTGGAGAAAGATCAAAAGTGCTTGTAATCACAGGTAATCATGAAGACCCGAAATTCGGGGGCAGCGTAATCTTATATTCAGCAGAAAAAGTAAACAATATCAAAGGTTGCAGAGAGATATCAGGAAAAAGAATTAAAGTGAACGGTTTTTCCTTTCTCGGATTAGGATACTATAATACATATCATAAAATAAAACCTTTAATTGAAAAATATTCTGAAAAGGTCGACATAATTGTATCCCATTGTGATCTCCAAAGATTACCTGCACTTTCTAACATTAAACCTAAACTAATTATTAACGGTCATTCTCGCTCGGGAAAGGTTTTAGTCAGAGACGTGCCAGTTATTCTTACTAACAGATTGAAATTTGTCTTGATTGAATTTAAAAATAAAAGACTTTCAAACATTCAAGAATATAAATATCCATTCATAAAAGATGGAAAAAACTGGAGCATGATTGTAGAAAATAGTCGTAATCCATATCGTTATAGAATTATACATTCAGATTATGATCCTGAGCCGAATTACGATTGGGTTAGTAAATATAAGTGGTTTAGAACTTTGTAGAAATATATAAACATCCTTTTACTCTCATCCGGATAGCAAATTTAAAAAACATTATTAATCTATGATCCGATAATTTATCTGCTTTGAGCAACCTAAACCCTTCAATAATATCACGTTTGGCAAATATAAAAGCCACATATGAACATGCTTTACTAATACTGACTAATCCAACGCCTTTGGATGGAGGGATTGCACTACTCCTTATGGATAATACGTTAGAAGCCGCTTTCAAGTTGGTTTTGGACAAGAAAGACGAATGGAAAAATATACAAAAAGGAGATGAAGATTTTCCGATGATATTGAATAAAGTGATTCAAACCGAGGAATTAAATGGGTTAAGAGAATATCATATGCAACTAATAACATTACGTAAGGTCAGAAATTCCTTTCAACATCAAGGGATTATTCCAGATTTAAACACAATCCTAAACGATTATAGACTGCTAACTGAACTTGCACTTAAGTTAATCTCGATGAATTATTTCCTAATCAAGTGGGAAGACGTATCTCTGTCGTTACTAATTAAAAGCGAATGGATAAGAAAAATATATGGGAAAGCGGAGGCTGCCTTCACAGAAGGAGATTATGCCGCAGCTGCTGCTTATCTAATCTACACTTTTGAGCTTGTTAAGAGTATTGCAAGACTTCAGATATTTGGTTCAGGTCTTACTTCTCATAGAGTAGCAGTCAAAGAGAAATTCAAAGATAATCCTCTTGCAGACTATCTCTTTACCTTGGATGAGGAGGTGGAGGTCTTCAAGCTGGGGCTAAATTATCTGGACTTACGTAATTACTTTGATTTAGCTCAAGAAGTTGGAATAGACAGTATTTTGTATGAATTTAAAAACAAGGAAGAAAATGTGGTTATCAATGAATTCAAGTTAAAATTGGCAGAGGCTAAAGACGACAATATTCTGAAACAATGGTATATTCACGCACGAGATCCTATCTTGAGATTTGTGATCAGAATGGAAGCAAGTTGGCGGTTATATAACATCTGGAAAGTCATGGAACGTGAGGGACCATAGGCATGATTATTGTATTTAAAATCCTTGTAGATACCGATTACGCTGCATACAGCACGAGTTGCAATATTTCATAGAACAAATTAAAACGTAGTGTATAAATACGAATCTGCATTAAATTTTATAGAAAAAAGTCCAACATACGAATTACTGTCTCATGAGCAAGTGGACCGAGCGGGATTTGAACCGAATTGGGTTTAAGTCTCTAAATAAAATGAGTTGTTCAACTGTTTTGGTATTAATATTTCTGATGGGTTCTGTTAAGTTGACAGGGGGGTTAATTGCCCTGTTAAGTGGCGGGTGCCGGTTTGCGTTCTGAATCACGGTCAGCCACTAATGCTTCATGGAACTGCCGTTATCGAGATTGTCACGGTGCCATAGGGGGCAACAGTGCTCTTTACCTGACCATTTCCAATAGCTGTAAGGTTACCGCTGCTGGTGTCCATTTTCTGGACAGTCAAGCTGAGTATAGCTTCCCCAGAGGGATTCCAATCCGATATTAGAATCCAGCCGTTTCCATTACCGTAGTAGCATTTTAGAAACGCTTGATTGGCGGTGGTGTTCGAGTAGCCGATTGCGGTTGCATTCCACGGACCATTGTACTCAACATCTATTCTGAAGGTCACGAGTGGATTTTCCTGAGTGGCTGCAGGAGAACATGTGACCATTGATATAACTGTGGTCTTTGCTGTAACTGTGACCGTTGTCTTTATCGTAAGGTTTTCGCCTGTGACTCCGATTAACAGCGTGTACGTTCCTTGTGTTATGTTTACTTTAAGATATGAACTTGTCACCGCCCACCAGTAAAGAGTGCCTAACTGTCCCTGAGGACCAGGCTGAGACGTTTGAGTCGAATGCCCAAGCTGGTACGCTAACCCCCAGACCTGCTGGTTTTGAGAATTAAAAATGTCCAATTCTACTTGCCCAACGTTCGGTTCCTGTGGCCCTGTCAGATTGAAGCGTACCCAGATGTAGCCACCAAGATTCACAGACGTACCTGAAAGTGTAACCTCCAGTTCCAGCCCTGAGGTTTCATTGGTCAGCGTAGGACCGCTGAACTCTGCGGGTGGCGTAGCCGTATTGGTACCGTTAAACTCTGTTGACGTCGAAGTTGTAGTGGTGGTCGTCGAAGTTGTAAATGTAATGTTTGGCGAGCTTGTGGAAATAGTTAAAGTGCCCGCTGAACTTCTGAATAATGCTGGGTTAAAGTAGCTTATACTACCAACAACTACAGCCGTAACTATAAGGGCGACAAAAGCTATCTTATAGGAGGATTTATCAAACGATTGTTTGATCGCATCACTACTCCTTTAATGTGGTTACGGTATACTGGTTACGGTTACGGTAGAGGTACTCGTCACCGTTACGGGTGCCACAGTAACAGTTACAGTAGGTCCGGATGATACAGCAGTTGCAGTAGTTGTTATAGTCACAGGACCACTTGTAGTATTCGTACCAGTAATAGATGTGGTGCCAACTGTTCCGGTTACGATAGCGGTCGTCGTCACCACTACGGTTGCGGTGCCAACTGTTTCAGTAACAGTTGTAATAGATGTAATAGGTGGAGTCGTACTAACAATAGTTGTATTAAATGTTTCAGTGGGAACGAGAATAGTCGTTGTACCAGACGAAGCTGCCTGTGAATTAGTTGGACCAGTAACTGAACCAGTGAACGTAGGTGAAGTGGTAGAACTGGTAAGTGTAGTTGTGGAACTGGCTGTTGTGGAAGACGTCTGCGCGGGCTGTAGTGGAAGAAGGTAGATTACTCCACCTGCCAGAGCCAACGCTACTACAGCAGCTACGAAAACTCCAATAACTATTTGTTTTTTATATTTTGACATTATGCTCATCAGAGCAATATACTTTGACGTGGATATAGCGCTATTAATAGAAAGACAGGAAAGTGCAGTTTTCTAATTTTAGAAAACGTTCTTCTAATTTTAGAAATTGTGGTTCTGTTATCTCTGTGGTTGACTGATGTCTGTTGTTACCTTTCGGTTCATAAGCAGGTTTTAAAAGTGGTTCTGTTAACAAATACAATATGATCAGTGACGACGAATATAGAACAAAGATTAGGGGGATAGCTGATGATATACGTGCACGGACTAAAGGGACTGCGACGGAAAAACAGCTGGCTGTAATCGAAGGTTTGCTTGAGTTGAGTCTCAGCGGTTTGAACGAAATAAACAAGAGAGTAACAAAATTAGAGGAGAAAAGCAAACATAATGTTTAGTTAGAACAGTTCGACTTAAGTAAGCGTTTTGAATTAGCGTTAGCCATTTGTTTTTCCCTTCGATTTTGTAACAATAACTCTTGGATTTTTAATCAATCGATGGCTCTTTAAAATTAAATGTTCTAAGACTTATATAATTCTAAACTCATAAACATTTGATTTTTGGATGGAATCTGTAACAGTAATAGGGATTAGTTTTATCATAATTGGATTTATTGCTATACTTTTAGGAATATTTTTTGAAACATTTATTCCTCATGAACTTCAAGGAATCTCAATATCAGTATGGTTAGGAATAATTTTAATTATTTTAGGAGCCATAGCTATTTATTCAGAACGAAATAGTAATTCTTTGTAGAAACAATATTACCTTATTTTATTATAAATTCCCCTCATTTCGGTTAATATGAAAATTATTCCTTAGCGTAAAATTAACTTGTTAGATGTTGAGTAATCGAACCATATCGCCAACTTTCACATTAAGTGTTACAAGGTCAGGGTTGTCATCAAATCTTAAGATGAGTGAACAAACACAGCATGTCCAATTTCTGAGACCATAGGCTGACTGAATCGAGCTTTCGTGCATTCTCTTCTTTTTTTCTCTTACTTCATTTTATTTGAATTCTACCCTTTTCTTGGCCATATCGAGTTTCAAAGTACGGATTCCCTATGATTATAGAAACTTCTATTATTGTAGCTACTATAATAAATATGATAAACAACGTAGATGGATAGACATATGAAGGTAGTATTATCTTAAGAAGTTGGCTTATTTGATTGATAACAAGCAAAAAAAAGTCCAATAATGCTAATGGAAAAACTATAAACATAGACCAATATCTCCATTTGCTATTGTTGGATATCTTAGCCTTTCCGCGTAAAAGATAAAACGTAACAGTTGTTAGGAAGATTAAAAAAGAAATCTGTCTTAAATATTCTTGATCTGATTGAAGGAATCTCGTTACGATAAGAAAGTATGTTGATTGAAGGAAACCTATTCCGAAAAGTAAAACGTCATCTTCTCTTTTCAATTCTTCCTCATCTGCCTTTTTAAGTTTGGCTTTGTACTTGCCCCATTTGAATATCAATGAGGTAATGACGTTTGTTAATAGAATAGGTGAAAGACAAATCAATCCAAGTACGATGAGTATCCCTGCGAGAATGTTTCCAATTAGCAATGCTATTACTAATAGGCCGAATAATGAGAGATAAAGATAGAAAAGAATATTAAATATTGTTGTTCTTTTAGCCCTTATAGGTTTCTTTTCTTCCTTTAGCAATGAGCATTCTTCGTTTGAGACTTTCTTAAAGTTTTGTTACACTAAGAGTGATTTAGGAGTTGACACCTTTCAATTAACTTTAATTTTTAGGCTCAATCAGCCTTAAAATTTCACTGCATTGAGAATAGGTTATCATTTATATGCAATAAAACGAAAAGCTTTAGACTCACAATATCATAATATTGTATGTTTGGACTTCATGAAAATGAGAGATGGAAAAAGAGAATAGCAATATAATAAATCAGCATCAAGCCTACAAACAAAGCGCCAGCAACCAACGCTGAGATTCTTCGGCTGTATTTTCGTCTGAGCAAAACGAATCCTCCAACAAGCACTAAACCATCTAAACTTGGAATAACCAAGATTAAGTATTTTGGGTATTGCTGAACAATATATGCAAAAATAGCACTCACGAAAGCCTGAAAAACCCCTTGGAAAACTACCAAAGACACTGATGAGTTCTTTATTTTTGGAATTAGAAGGATTAGTTGATAATCGAGTATGAGCAGTAGTAAGAAGGACAAGAAAGCAAGGTATTCGCCATTTTTAATTGTTGTAAAAAGTGCCGCTAAAGCACCCATAACACCAATGGCAGTAAACAATTTGTCATTCTCATCTATGAATGCTTTCAGAGTCTTTCTGTTCGCGGGCTGTACTGGACTTGGAGTTTTTCCCGTTTCTGGCATTTCCTTCCTACTGAACTGTTACACCATTTAATCAATTAAAAGGTTTTGTAAAGTCATTATCATTTCTTGGTTGATCGACTATCTCTTCCTACTTGCTCTCCCTACTTATTATCCACTGGTTCTGCCTCCCAACCCTTCTACCCTTCACCTTCCCTTCTGCCATAAGCTTGTACAGGTGTATTTGTGCCGTGTTCCAGGAGACGCTGACTTGTCTTGCAACCATTTCTGTTGTAACAGGCCAGTCTTGTTCAGCCAAATATTCGACGACTCCCTTGTCTATGGCTTCACAGCTCCTTCCACTATGAGGTTCCATATGACATCTCGTTATAGTATGTTTGTGAAAAGCTATATAAGTTTATGCATGAACATATGATTGAACATATGTCCGATTATATGTTAGGCTTGGACGCCCCCAACGTTTCGTTCGAATACCTTAAAAGTGTAGCAGAAGCTCTTAACAGGTTAACAAAAATCTTTCTCTCCCAAGAAGAACTTACCCTGAAAGCTACACCTGCACTCGCAAGACTTGAAGGAGCTAACCATCGGGGACGTGCTGTCCGCTTGGCGGCAGGCGTAAGAAATCTATGAAAATCCAAGTGCTTGGTTTAGGTGTTGTAGGTTTGGCTCAAGCCTACCTTTTGAACAGGTTAGGCCATAGCGTGTACGGCTTCGATATCGTAAAAAGGGAGTTACCTGAGTACATTAAAGCCGTAGATCCACCAGTTCGAGATGTTCACTTTACTTTCGTCTGCGTTCCAACACAGAACGTAGAAGAATCCATCAGCATGCTGGTAGATCATAAAGTAGGCGGTCTGTATGTGATAAAAAGCACAGTTCCTCCTGAAACTGCAGAAGACTTGATGGAGAAGTATGATGTCCATATATGCTCCAATCCTGAGTTTCTAAGAGAAGCTTTCTCTTACGAAGATGCGTTGAACCCCGTCCGTCTTATAATAGGTGCCTGCTGTAGGGAGCATGGAGATATGTTAAGGTCACTCTATCTTCCTCTACGTAAGCCAATTTTCATGACGACAACAGTTGAAGCTGAAACAGTAAAATTAATCGCTGATGCCTATTCGGAAACTATGACCGGCTTTTGGAGTGAAATGTACGAGCTCACCAAAAAGGGGAACTTAGATATCAATTTGGCAAAAATGGTTACGGAAGATAAAAGGTACCGCAAATTAGGAACTAAAATGTTTGGGAAAACATTCAGGAAGGCGGGCGTTGGATCGAGCTTTCCAAACTGGGTGTACGTCGAAAAAGAGGACACCGTCTACAGCAAAAAATACGTGAACAGGTGGACGGAGCCAAGCCTCATCAAAGAATGGTTTGCAGCAGACACGAGAGAGGAAGGATACAGGCTTTTAGGAGAAGTCAAGCCGACATCAGGAGGAACAGCAGGAGTTATCTATTCCCAAACGAGGAAGAAATGGATTGTCGGAGAATACAGCGAAGGCAAATAATCAAATAGATAATCAACCTTTCAGCCTATTGAAAGCGTGAGGTTCAATCAGTTAACGAATAAAAACTTACTAAGAGATTTTGTTTAACTTAGTTAGAGATTAACTTTTACTCGTAGTGTAATAATTAAATTAACTTTTACTTGTACGGTAATAATTAAGTTCAAATGTTCAAATGTCTGTTCACCAAACAGCAAAAAGTTTTTCCTCTATATATAGGAAAACACGCTTGTTTTCCTAAGGTGTACTGGGCTTTATTGGGGGAACTGCTATAATAGGGATGGACGTTTTTTCTATTTGGCGATCGCCTTAGCGATTATAAAGACGCTTAGGTAATTAATTTATACGCTGAGTGTAAAAGTGGCTCAACCATGTACATGATCTCGTGGCAGCGTTCAGCATGCTTCTTTATCGCTTCAAAGCTGTCTAAAAGTTCAACCAAGTTTAATCACCCTTCTTTTGGAAGTTTTTGAATCCAGGGGCATTCGGGTTCCAGTAGTTTAAGAAAGCGTCGATCAAGGACTGTAAGACTTCACAGTCCTTGCCGTAGAGCAGCCTTACTGGAACGTGGATGACTTTAATTCCATGGTTCTTCAAGAGCCCTTTCTCCTTCATAGGGTTAAGGACGACCTTCTTGTCAAGCTGGATGGCGACGTTTCCTATCAGAAAGTCTACAACGTAAGGCCTTTTCTTTTTCCTTGGCAACAGCACTTCTTCAGGGCCCGGCTGGAATGTAACCGCAGTCTCAGGGTAGACCTTGATCTCGGAAAGCAGCGCAGTGAAATCGGCTATAGGATTCTTTTCAGTTTTAGGAGTTTTTGATCCTACTTTTGTGGGCTTTGCGGTTATGCTATCTATGTCCTCGGCTGTGCCCTCTGCTGCGACCTGTGCAGCACCTTCTCCTTTCGTAGTCACCGTTTGTAAAGAATGATTTTGTCCTTTTGCCGCTGTTGATTCACCACCTTTTTTACCCCGGCCTTGCATCACCTCGTTTTTGTAATCGTCGGATAACAGTTCCTCTATCCTTCTAAGGGAGACTTCAAGAAGCACCGCCAGCCTTTTAGCAACCTTACCCCTCTCGATATGTTCTTTAGCAACAAGCGCTTTGGCAGTGTCGTTTATCTGAGCCTTCCACCAGGCTTCATCTTTCGTTCCATGTATGTTGTCGGATATCTTCTTGAGATGGAAGTCAACGTCGTCCTCAACAATAACAACCTTCTCAGGCCAGTTTGGATTAGCCTTCTTTCTCGTCTCACCCGCGATAATACGCCCTGACTGATCCTTGATAACACTGTGAAGGGAATCCACGTTTCCTGTAACTTTCCCTAAGCTGCAGGACAATATTATCCTCAGGTTTAACTTCTTTACTTTCTTCAGTCAATCAAAAGCACTTTTTCCTTTTGTTTCTTCCTTCTTCTCAAAGCCCGCGCCAGCCGGTAAGTAACTCGAAGAGCTCTGCATATCCTGCTTTAATGATGTAGCAGATACATCTTCAGGAGTCAGTGAAAGAGGCATATCTATTCGCTCTATCTTCCAGGCCCTGTTGTCGAGCGTGTCCAGAAGGACAATTAACACTTCTCCCTCAGAGAGAGGAGGGTTAGAGTCTATCCAGGCCTGAGAGACTGAGATAGGTTTTTCGAGGCCCTCAATCTGGACCTGATACCATCCACTTTCAAGGTCACCTACAAAGTTAAGAAATCGTCCCTGCACGAGCCTGCACCTCGACTCGAGAACGCCGCAGATTCCGACTTTGATATAACTTTTGTTCCCGACCTTATAAGTTTCTAAATTCAAGATCCATTACCTCCTCCGTTCTTATTATAGAAGTCAACTCTATCCTCCCTAACCCTGAGCATACCAAGTTGTGACGGCGTCTTATCTTCAATAGGTCTACAGGCCTCTTTGACTTTGCAGTGTATTCTCCGATGATTTTGTTCACGGCTTCAACGATCTCCTGGTACTTCAATCGATTATCATCTCATTTTGCATTTTAACAGTCTACACCACAATATCCTTGATACCTGAAAGGAAAATGATTAGGGACAGAAAATCTAATAAAAAATGTCCTTAGATTATAATTCGAGATAAATATTCAAAACATACAGGGAATATAGAAAAAAAGCTTCTTTAGTCACGATTTTAGTTCAAGACGTTTGATGCGAGATTCTTTAGTTGTGGATATCTGATCTCCAATTCTTTATTAAATGGTTCCAACTCCTTTAGGTATTCTTCGTCTATTTTATTTTCTATTGTTTTCAGGTTCACTTTCCCCTCTTCGTATGATTTTCTCAGACTTAAACAGAATTCTTGAATCTGTTCTTCAGTATATGGTTCCACTTTTTTTTCTGAACGCTTCCTGAGAAATTCAGCCATGATTTCCACTAAGGTCTCTGCGAAACTTGGCGGAATTCTGAATGAAAACTCTATTAGTTGTTTGTTTAAGTAGTGCTGGGAACCGGATAGCAAGCAAATTAAATTAGTAAGTTCTTCCGTCTTTTGATCAAGTTGAGCATCGGGTAGTTTAAAGTTATATTTTGTCTCTGGTCTTCCTGCCTCACCCTTGCTGCCTGGTACCCCCACAAGCCTTTCTTATCGACCTTTTCATGTAGTACATAGTAGGGAGCTATTTTCTTGAATTTCTTTTCGGTATTTCTAATGAACTTTTTACGATAACTTTCTTTATAATACCCTTTCAACATAGCGTCCATATCTTCATCTGAAACGACCTTAGTCAAGTGAGCCCATACTATTGCTGTGGTCTTCAACCTTTTACCTTTGACTTTATCTAACTCTGAAAGCATTTTTTCGAAGGCACATCCGACCTGTCTACATGCTTCATTAATGGAAAGAGCTACATAGAGTTCCACCGGCGTAATCTTCAATTCTTGATCAGGTGCAACAGACATTTTGTCTATCAAATTTTGTCTAAAATCGTTTTCCTTTTAAACGTTAATACTCTTATAGCGATAAAAATTGACCAGGTACAAAGTTGCGTCTGTCGCATTGGACGAGCAATGTTATGATAGGTTAAGAAGTATTGCCCAGAAAGAGGAGAGATCAATATCGTATGTGCTGAGAAAGATCGTGTGGGAACATTTCGAAAAAGTGACAACATCATGACAACGTTTAATGACAGACTACTACACAATTGCAGACATATTCTAACACCGACTTGCCAGCATATTCTAACCAAAGGCAAAGACCTCTGCGAAAAGGAAAGACGGCCTTTCACTCACGTCGATTTCCCCGAGGTCAATTATGGCACATTCAGAAACAGCGTCTCATATCTTCTCAAACGCGAGCTACTGGAGGATTACACAAGTTTTCTGGCCTTCTACTGGGTAATAGGAGTAAGGAAACCTCACGATGGATTGGGTAACAGAAAGTCCTATGGTATGGGGGTAAGAGGACGAATGAACGACTTACTTGAATTAATAGGAAGCATTCCTCTGGGTAATAGGGGCATACACGATATTCGGATATACTTCAAAAAAGAGGGAATCTACCACATTATTGAAGGTGCGGAAGTAGTTGAAAGAACTTTACCACACAGCAAGGATCTCATCCTTACGGAAGTTAATATAGGTCCCTTCAGGAACGCCAAGATTTCTGTTCACGCTAATGATTCCGTAAGCATTTGCTTAGGTTGTAGCACAAACCAATTTTACTTAACAGATGAGGGTATGAATGACTTCGCTTTCACTTTGGGCAATTTAGGAGGACGGATCGAGACTTGGTGCAATTCGAAGATCAAAGTCCCTTATGTGGGCTCTTGGAGAATCAAAGGCTTGCATTATGGCAGGGACAGCCTATTAGAATTATCAGGAGAAAAATTCAATATAACGGTATCAGAGTTGAAAAGGACCGTTAGAGTTTACAATAAAAACATCAATGGCAAGAACAAGATAAGAATGGAGAGGATTGATGAACCAGACCTCGATGTTGCGTCATTCATTGAAAGCCGGATTAACGGTGATTGATGTGAAGTTCAAGATTCGCTTGAGCCAAAAAGTCTGGGATCCGCTTAAGAAAAACTATCAAGAACACTATATCTTGGTCAAGGATATTTCTCAAGAGCAGGCCCAAGCAATTTTACATCATTTTAGGTTACCGGATATCATCCCCGAAATATCTCAAAGTAGCCTTTCCAGCGGGGTACCCAAGACAAAGGAAGTCAAAGGTGAATTATAGAATGGAAAGTGTGCCATCAGAATCCTCTGACAGAAGATCTTCAAACAATTATCTACCTATAACTGGAAAGGATGAAGTTTGTCTGACAGAACTGAAAGGTTTGGCTGAGAGAATGTTACCAAGAGGTAGTGATCTTCGGGAACTTATCCTATCCGAACCAGATTATTTGCCCAAGCAAGAGGCGTTGGCCAAGATAGATATTTTTGTAAAACTGCTTTATAGGGAGGCCAAGGATCATAATTAATGATTTGGTAATCTGATAATAGCCTCGTCCGTTGGCAGTTCTCTCACGTATTCCCACCCCTGCAGTATCCAGTTCCTAACCTCATCAGTAGGAACAATTTTTTGACGAGAATTGCCATTTAGTCCAAGTGACTGCATTGATTTCTTGTTAAATAGTTCCTGTAACTGCTTTGGTGAAAACTTCGACAAGTCCCCCAGCACCTTAATTTCTTCTTCAGTATAGCCAGCTATCTTCAAAAATTGGCGATTAAATGTTGCAATAACTTCGTCTTGGCTCAATGCTAGGATACTAATTTGAGTTCTTTTGGGCAAGTATCTCACGATGTCGCAAGAGGTTACAAAATTTTCAACTGAGCGCATAAGTTTAATACGCGCGGAAAATAGCCAATGTAGAGTAGTATATCGAATGTCTGCTATAGCGACAAAAAAATTTGCTGAAGAATTGGCAGGTTTGGTTGGCAAAAAAGTTATAATCGAAACCATGGACGGAACAAAGTACAATGGTGATCTTTCAGGAATAAGCGAAAATCTTAACGTGATACTAAGCAATATTGTAGGCGGAAATAATGTTAACAAACTGGTTATTAACGGTAATTTTGTTAAGAGGATAGAATTAACTGAAAAGCTATTTGACTTGAGGGCATTGGCGGTAAAGCTTGAGAAGATCTTTCCTAACAATGTCAGGTTAATGGAAGAACTGGGAGCAATCATGGTAATGGATAAGATAAAGGTGACGGAAAAGGGCGTGGAAGGAACAGGCCTTGCAACGATTAGGGTAAGAGAAATCTACGAAGACTATTTAAGAGAAACCGCGAAAAGATAATGACGTTATGCCGACCTTTGAGGTAAAGAAGACTGACCTAGCGGGTAGAATAGCTATTCTGAAAACGAGAAATGGCACATTAGAAACGCCTGCCGTACTACCTGTGATCCACCCTTTCAATCAGATTATAAAACCAAAGGATATGAAGGAAATGGGATTCAACGCGTTAATGACAAATTCATACCTTATGCTAAAGAAGAATAAGGCAACGGGACAATCTTTCGAAGTTCACACGCTCCTAAACTTTGAGAAAACTATTATGACCGACTCGGGCGCATACCAGCTTCTGGAATACGGGGAAATTGAGGCTACGCCTGAAGAGATAGTAAATTTTGAGAAATCAATAGGAAGCGACATCGG
This sequence comes from Nitrososphaeria archaeon, assembly GCA_963752255.1. Classification (GTDB taxonomy): domain Archaea; phylum Thermoproteota; class Nitrososphaeria; order JACIWG01; family JACIWG01; genus JBEKIG01. Next base: position 192,859 of record CAVVXT010000019.1, read on the forward strand.
TGTTATACTGGACACACCAACCGGCATTACAAGGGATAAAATAAAAGCTGAGGACACGGTTAATCGGACAATTGAAGCAGCCAGAAGGTCAGTCCCCCTCTTTGAGAGAGATAAGACTCTTTGGACAGGACCAATTCAAGGAGGGATCTTTTATGATCTTATAGAACGGAGTGCGAAGGAAATGTCTAAATTTGATTTTGACATCTATGCCCTTGGTAGTCCAACTCAGATAATGGAGCAGTACGATTTTGAAGACCTGGTTCGGATGATAATAGCCGCTAAAAATAACATATTTATCGATAAACCATTGCATCTGTTTGGCGCGGGTCATCCTTTAACCCTACCAATTGCAGTGGCACTTGGATGCGATCTATTCGATTCCGCTTCGTATATACTTTATGCAAAAGAGGGGCCTATATTACTGAATATGGTACAAGGTATCTAGAAGACATGGAATATTTGCCATGTGAATGCCGGGTCTGCAGCGGGCACAGCTGTAAAGAAATTTTAGAAAGCGATGAGAAAGTCAGACTTTTAGCCTTGCACAACCTCTACGCCTTATCAAAAGAAGTTAGGAGCATAAAACAGGCTATTTCAGATGGAAGGCTATGGGAATATGTCGCGGTGAAGAGTAGATCGCATCCGAGGACGTGGACCGCATTCAATCTCTTCAAAGATCTCGGCGATTACTTTAAACATGGCACACCGCTTTTCAAGAACCGTGGATTGTACCTCTGCGGAACACCGGACCAGTTTAGACCGGAGTCTACTCAGAGTTTTGAACGAATCATTAAACATGTCAAGATTAACAAGAAATTCCTAGTTCTATATCTATCGACATCAAACGATCACTCTTTCCTTTACAGTTTAAGAAATATGGTTGAACGCAAGATTGGTTCAGGAGTAGACGATATACAGTTCTGTGCCGGAGTATTCCCGATCGGCATTGTGCCCATAGAATTATGTGATATATACCCCTTCTCTCAATATGAGATATCCCTTCCATTAGATGCTGAAATGAGAAATGAAGCAATCAGAAAGTTTAAGAGATTCCTTTCAAATTACAAGTTCAAAAAGGCAATTCTCGTGGACCATTCAAATGGAAAATATGACGACATCGTAGAATGGTTCTGTAGGGAAAAAAGCATCGTAAAAAAGAAGGTGGTAAGTGAAAGGAGAACGGATGATATTATCAGGGAGATGGAAGGCCTATGAGTAGAACGAACCTAAAGCTTTGCCAGCTCCTTCTTCGCCTACAGACGGCTTAGCTAGCTCTTCCTCTATAGCTTCTGCGCCCTCTATCAGAGGCTTTAAGTCAACCTTTATACCAGAAATTTTTTCTAGAACGATCAGAGCTTCAGCGCATGCCCTTGGATCTAGGCGATTCTGCGCGGCGAAAGATAAGACTGAGAGTGCAGGAAACCCGACTGCTTCAAAATGGTTCAACAATATCGCGATTGGTCCAACTATCAGACGGTCATCTTCGAGAGGAAGCGAGTCTTTCAGAGACTTCGGTACAGTTAAATTGCTGGTATGAACGATTCTGTGAGTCGTATCATCGGTTTTTAAGGTCGAATCGAGTCCTCCTATCAAAAAAGCTTCTTTGAACTTCGAGGAAACAATCCAGTCAGCCAATTGCATGAAAAACGTATATTCCCTTTCTCTGGGAGGGGAAACCTCTGCTTTGAAAAAAACAAAATTGTCCTTGCGATAAAGCTCGAATGGGGTTACAATTTTGTCCCCGTGCGATGTACATATAGGGGGAGAAAAGGCGCTCTCAACAAAGCCTACCCGTTCTGCCTTGAGCTGCTGTATGAGGAACTTTACACTCCAATAGCCGGCAAAACCTATGCCATGGAAACCAGTTATAAGTGAGCATCCCCGAAATTTTTCTTTACCTGAATAGACTTTGATTACCATCGCAAGGGAAATGGTTAAAGATGTATAAAATGATGTCTATGTCGATAAAGGTATAATAAATAAATGCGGTTAAAGTTCTTAGGGGGTACTCGACAGGTTGGCAGATCGGGTGTCCTGTTAAATGGGGAAAAAACAAGTTTTTTACTAGACTATGGAGTTATGCTCTCTAGAGAAGAGCCGGGCTTTCCGATACATGTTAAGCCAAAGGAATTAAGTGGGGTTATTCTTACACACGCTCATTTGGACCACTCTGGTGCAATACCACTACTTTATGTCGATGAAGGTATTCCGTTAATTACTTCAAATATGACTTATGAGCTTTCGGAGCTTCTTATAGAAGATTTTATAGGCCTTTCTGGTTTCTATTTACCATACGAGTACATAGACCTGTTAAGCATGCGGAAACACTTGAATAAAATACCATTCAATAAAGCCATAACCATAAAAGACGCCACAATCGAATTCAAAGAAGCTGGCCATCTGCCAGGAGCTGGAATGGCTCTTGTTAGGATGGACGGAAAAAAGGTACTCTATACAGGGGACATAAATGCCAGAAAAACAAGCTTACTTAGAGGGGCTGACATAGAACTCGGAGAACTTGATGTGTTGATCACGGAATCCACTTACGCCCTTCAGGAGCATCCAAACAGGGAAAAGGTTGAAAAGAGCTTCGTTGAATACGCCCGTTCAATCATAGAAGGGGATGGGACACTTCTGATACCTGCTTTCGCAGTTGGCAGAGCGCAGGAAATTGCGATGGTATTATATAAAGAGAAGTTCGGTTATGATGTGTATATGGACGGTATGGCTCTGAAAACAAATGAAATTCTGTTGAGAAATGGCGAATACGTCAGGGACATACATGAGCTTTCAAAGACACTAAATTGGGTAAAAAGGGTTGAGGGATGGAGGGAGAGGAAAAGGATAGCCAGAGAAAGATGTGCTATAATATCCCCAGCCGGCATGCTTGTTGGTGGAGCGGCGGCTTTCTACAGTGAAAGAGTTAGCGAAAATCCGAAGAACGGCATATCATTTGTATCATATCAGGTTAGAGGAACACCTGGAAGACAGATCCTCGAAAGTAAGGTAGCACTGATCAACGGCAAGCCGCAGAAGATCAAAGCGGATATCAAGAACTTTAACTTCTCATCGCACAGTGGTAGAAGTGAACTGTTTGATATGCTTAAGAGAGTAAAAGGAAACCCCAAAGTGTTCACAATGCACGGTGAAGAAGAGAACTGTATCGGCTTTGCAAAAGATATAAAAGAGAAGTTTGGGCTAGATGCCATCGCACCAAAAACAGGTGGAGAATATGAACTCTAGAGAAAAAATAGCCCTCTATCCGGTTTATAACATGGACTCCTACAAGTATATTACACAGGTCGAAACAGCTGTTAGACTCTACGATAAGGAACCGGATGTTTCACTTGAAGCCATACCTCTTTCAGCCCAAGAATATGATAGTGCAAGGAGACAGTATAAAGCAGACTTGATCATTGAAAGGATCGCAACCAAACGCGATTTGGATAGAAAGGGAAAGGTGCTTGGTTTGACGAACGTAGATATTTCAATGCCCAAAATGAACTTTGTGTACGGTGTAACCAACACCGTTAAGAAAGCTGCTGTTCTGTCGTTTGCAAGACTAGCAGTTCTGCCAGGAGGAGTACACCTAGGTTTGAAAACAGTCGAAGAAAGGGTCTTTAAAGAAAGCGCCCACGAGGTCGGACACCTCCTCGGTCTTACACACTGCTTTGAGCCGACATGTATAATGTCGTTTGCGAATTCGATCAAAGAAGTCGACGATAAGCTTCCAACCCTCTGTAACGCATGCAATGAAAAACTAAAAAACCGAAGGTGAATTCTTTTAAAGACTTACTACCAACTCGTACTCCTAGTTCTAATATCAGAATTCTTAACCATATTCCTGCTATCATTAAGCAGTAGAATCTTAATAGAACCCTTGATCCCCGAAAGCTCAAACCTTTTTGTTGCCGCAGGCAATACCCTCTACCTGGTCCTAGTTTCATTAGTGTTTTCATTCCTGTTTGTCTGGATCATTAGAAAGAAAGCCATAAAATTATATTACTTTATTTCGGGCCTAAAAGGTGTACTATGTGGAGCTCTTTTTTGGGTAACTACTATATTGGTCGCCAATGAAATAACCGACGTTCAGGAATACGTAATTATATTTCTTAGCTTCACGATAATGATAATAGTTGGTGTATCATCAATAAAAAACTTGACAGTGGTTTCAACACCCTTTTCTATCTGGATGACTGGAGCCAGCGCATTCCTCATCAAAATAATGTTCTCCGATATAGCTGTGGGAATACTTTTAGTCGGGTTCTCCCTCTTTGACGTCTACGACGTTTTCAAAGGACCCCTTAAGCATCTCGCGCAAACTTCTCAGGATAGAGCTGTATCTCCACTTCTTGTCAAAGTTGGAACTATTGAAATCGGCCTCGGGGACCTCCTTTTTTATTCGCTTTCGGTAGGATTAGCTTACAGCGTTGGAGGTACTTTAGTCGCAATCCTCTCCATTATTACAATAAAAGCCGGAATGTGGATCACTTTGAAGCTTCTTGAGAAGAAGCCGATGCTGCCTGGGCTTCCGGTGCCGGTTTTACTTTCCGTCTTCGTGACTTTTTTGTCTTCGTTTCTAATTCAGGTCTTTCATTAATCTCTTCAACCTTACCCTTGAAATTTGAAAGAAACTTTTCAATGGCGTCGAATGGTATCTTGCAAGTATATAGTACCGGCCCTACTCTAGCCTTAACCTTTGCAGACTCATCGCTCCAAACAACAGTGATCTGCCTCACATTAGAAACAAGTCTACTGAAATCTTTAACATCCTGCATTTCTTTTGGCATATCTTATCCACCTAAACCTTGCTTGCATGTTTATAAAACATTTAGGGTTACGGAAGAAGGACTGCGGCAGAAATTACGGTCGTCCAATAACCATCTTTGTTGCCTTCAGCCGATTGTGTGACGTTCGATGTCTTAACTATCTTACCTGATATAAGCCACTGTTCTTTTTGCACATCGTAGCTCTTGTCGGGGTTGAATTCGAGACCCAATGTCGATGCAAGCATATATGCAGCGAGGTCTTCTGCGTATTCACCGCTTTTTTCACCTGTCATGCCAAATGAATGGAATTCAGAAAGATAGCCGTACATCTTCTTATCATTTGGGATAGCAGAGCCCACAGACGCTGAAATAAGGCGGTTAGGTTCGTTAGTCTCGTTTCTACTGATTACGACGAAGATTATTTGACCGGGCGATATGTACTTTAATACTTCCTTTTTAGAAATCCTCCTAGCCTTAGGAGGTATTATACTGGACACCGAAACCAAGTTACACTGCTGAATGCCTGCATCACGTAAAGCAAGCTCAAAACTTGCCTAGTCTATCCCTGTGTACACCAACCCCATTTGTCAAAAAATACTTTGTTGGAATAAATGTTGACATTTCCTTGTTTTGAGATAAAAAATTGGCGTATTTAAATATAATGTGTAAAAAAACAATCTAACTTGAAAATAGAAAAAAAAGGGAAATTACGCCATATTACGGGCTTCCTTGCATCAGCCAAAAAACGTTTCCATCGAGATCGTCTATCTTAGCATAGGTGCCCCAGTCTTCCTTAGTTACATCTTTACTGAATTTCACATTCTTACTCTTGAGCATTTTGGATTCCTTTGAGATGTCATCGCAGTAGAAAGCTATCCCTGTGTTACCTGGCTCGAGTTCACCTTGGCAAAGATGCAATTTTGTAGTACAACCCCTTGGCCATACTGTAATCCAATGTTCTTCGATGGAAGAACTGAAGCCGAATTTCTCCTTGAACCATTGAGCGGATTTCTTTGCATCCGAAACCATTACCGCAACACTAAGATTTTTCTTTATCACGATTTACCACCATAAGTAATAATCTTAAGGTATCTTAATAACTTTTATCTTATTACTTTTTAAAATGTTAAAAGGTTGGAATTAAATATTTTGGAAATGAATCAAATGGGAAGATAAATTAAGGAGACAGTATCGACAATCTAACAAAAAAATAGATTTAAAGGGTTTTAGGAGCCCAAATCACTAAAAAAGCTTTAATCAATACAGGTTTTGAATAGATCATTAGGATTGTATGGCAGAAAAAAACCCGAGTTAATTGAAGGATAATGTATCCTGAATGAGCTGCCACAATAGGAGAGAGACAAAGGAGCATCTATCATTTCATACTTTAATCCGTTAACCAGCATTATCGTCGTAGTCGAACTAGGTAGGTAATCCACAGTAAAACCCGAATTATTAGACGCCAGAGGCGAAACAGTCACCAGAGTAGTGTTCACACGGTTATTCATAACTATCATATAGTAAGGAAAGCTACCAATTGTTCCAAACCTATTTTCAATAGTAGCATACGAGTTAGTAAAGGTCAATCTTCCGAAATCCGCCAAAGTTGAGATTCTATTATTTAAAGTAGGTCTTTCCACTACCCATTCTGCAGAGAGCATAGAAGAATTATAGAAAAGGTTCTTTTCAAACGTTTCCCCTGTGGTGATATCCTTTAATTGAATTAACCAGCCGTTTGTATTAGGATCAAGCAGTCTTATTGAGGCGGAAATTTTGTCTCCATCTGATATATTCATTGCAGTAATTGTTCTTGAATAATCGGGTAATACTTCAAACCATGACGAGTAGACTTCACTTCCATCTACGGAATCTTGTTCAGTGCCCACCTGAATAAGCGTTTCATCTAAAAGTCCACCTATTCCTATCCAAGCAGCACTAAAAGTATTTCCTCGCGAAATTTTAACTTTTGGAACCATCCAAGATCCATTTACCCCTGACACTATAGGTTTAGGATTCTTGTAATCCGAAACAACAGCATAGCCACCCCAGTCTAAGCTGGGCAGCTGTCTATTTGGTATGTTTACAGATGAATTTAGGAAAAGCAAGCTTGAAGATATAATAATGATAATTATCAAAACTATTGATAATCCAACCTTAATAGTTCTGTAACTTCTTTGACCCTCCTGAAAAACACCTTGTCCTATCATACAAGTCGCAAACATTATTTTCAATTTATAATCTTTTATATATATTAGATTCCTTCCACATCCATTCGCCTTTTATTTTTTTTAATTATATTTCTTTTTTTCGTTGTCTTCTGGATTAAGACATCTTTTAAGATTGCAAATATATCGGTCCAAACGATAGACCTATATACATCCGCATTAAATGGCTCTAACATGGCATTGGATCCTTTAGAGATTGCTGTAATTGTAGGTGCTTTAGCTGTTTTCCTAATCTGGGGGCCGAATAAAATACCTCAACTCGCACGCTCACTTGGCATGGCTCAGAGGGAGTTTAAGAAAGCCCAATCCGGTGTGGAAGAAGTGGCCAAGAATGTCATGGAAACGAGTAATTATACCGACGACAAGCTTTTAGAGGTTGCTCACAGTCTAGGAATAAATACCGAGGGAAAAACTAAGGATCAAGTAGCGAATGAAATCGTCGCCAAAAAGCTGGCCTAGATTTCAGGGTTTATAAAGACTCACCGGCGAGGATAATGTAGGGACCACATTGGAGAATAAGGATAAGAAGCTTACTATTTGGCAACATATTGAAGAGTTAAAGCAAAGACTTAAGGTAGTAGCTATTGTACTTGCTGTGAGCACAGCTTTTTTTCTGCTGTTTCCAGCGAATCCTATGGATCTATTAGATCTTAAGCTTTTGATGGGTGGATTCTATAGGCCAATGGTATCCTTTATACTAGTTTGGGTACAGGGCTACGTTGCGCCACATGGTCTTCAAATAATAAGCTTGGAGATTGGAGCCCCCCTTGAGATATATGCGTTTGCATCAGTCCTGCTCGGCCTGCTTGTGAGCTCCCCTGTAATAGGTTATGAAATTTACAAGTTTGTAGATCCTGCACTGTACCCCAATGAGCGTCAGGCCGTGTACCCCTTTGTGATAGGTTTTACATTACTCTTTACATTAGGCTCCGCCTTTGGGTTGTTTATACTCGCACCATTCGTTGCTTACACTTTGATCTTATTCTCATCATTCGTTGGTTCCCAACCTGTTATCTCTGTATTCGATTTCTATTCTATGATCTTCACCACAGTTGGCTTCAGCGGATTCGGCTTTACATTCTCGCTCGTCTTTATACTGTTGGTTAGATTAGGAATACTCAAAACATCAATAGTGACCAAAAACAGGCGGTACTTCTACCTAGCTGTTTACATAATCACGGCAGTTATTACCCCTGACGGTGGGCCTTTAGCTGATCTTGCTCTCTTCGTCCCGATACTGTTTCTTTGGGAGATTTCAATAGTAATCGCAAAGAGGTACGAGAAGCAGCGAGAAGCAACGCAGACGGCTGGTGAGACCCCAGCAACTGCGACGACCAACAAGTGTAAATTCTGTGGACATGGCCTCGAACCATCCGAGACGTTCTGCCCTAAATGTGGCAAGTCACAACTATAGTGGTAGCTAGCTTGCGCCCTATTCCCAGAGAAAACACTTTACCCGCTGGAATGGCCTCCATTTTTGAACATTCCTTGTACAATCCTGTCCTTCTGTTATATTTCGAACTAAAATGCACCTTTCCCCATAATCTTTCCTATTTACATCCGTACAAATTTTATGATAAGCCATTGGTAGCAGACGGCTTTCACACGTCTAATCGAAATTAGAGCTAACAATGCTCTATTCAGTGGCAGCCTAGGTTCGAAAAATCAAAATTTAGCGGGCCAGGTCGGACTTGAACCGACGACCTAATCCGTGTGAAGGATTCGTCCTACCAGTCTAGACCACTGGCCCAAAACTTCTTATTCTACTTCTTTGGCCCAACATGTCTATTCTTTAGTCTAAGGTCTTTTGAACCACACTTTCTGCATCTTTCAGCGCGTATATTGTTCTTAGACCCGCACTTAAGACATATTCTGAAGAAAAGACGCCTCTTCTGAGCTATCTGTTTTTTGGTAGCATCTGTAATTGGCATACAGCACCGTCCACTAGAGGAATAACTTAATACTTTTTATCTTTTCTTATCGGACCCTTATCATATCCGATGAGCTAGAAATACATATGATCGCAGACATCATGTCTAAAGCGCTTAAATAATAAGCGATGGATTCTCGTTTTGTGCTGCTATATATATTTAATAAAAGACCTTAAAATGCTTTTTCTTGCACATTTTAGTGAAGATAATTTTAAAAGCATAATGTATATAAGTAAATGATTTACTTTCCTTGCGTTGAACTACGGCGATTCAAAATGTCAGACACTGGTACGGTATTAATAGGCAAAAAGCCAGTAATGAACTATGTTTTAGCCTGCTTGACATTGCTCCAAAATGGTTCTTCATCGATAACATTAAAGGCAAGAGGTCGCGCTATCTCCAAAGCGGTCGATACAGCTCAGATTCTTATGAAGAGATTTGCAACAGAAGTTAAAGTAAAAACCATAGCCATTGATACAGAGCAGGTTAAGAACATCGAAACTGGTACAATGAGCAACGTAAGCTCAATACTTATCGAAGTTGGTAAGTAAATTGGGTGGCCAACCCACTTTTTCTTTTTGAATCAAAAATTTTATTACCATAACAAAAGTAGTGTTAATGGCTATATGTTTGAAAGCGCCGATCTGTAATTTTTGTGCGAAAACAGGAGTTTTATGCCCGGAGGACAGTAGGAGGTTAAAGAATGGGCAGATTACTGAATTAGATGTAGAATCATCGGTTAAACTTACCAAGTTAGTTGAAAAAGATAAGGTTATGGATAAATTGACTTTTGTTAAGGCACTCGAATCCGATGGTGATATTATACTTCTATTTGGCAGCGGTAATCTAAAACTGTTAAGGGCAAACCCACAGACTATAAACAACATAAACAAACTTTTTAACAAAAAGGTCTGGCTTTTTGAAGCGGACGCAACTGACAGGACGCTGATGGAAGAAGCATTTTTTCCTGTCCGCATTCTAACGGTCAATGTTGTTTGGCTACCCGACGGCAGCAAGCTCACCAAGGTCATAATACCAGAAAGTAGGGGAACAGAAGGGGGAGTCGACGAAAAGGCGATCAAAAGGATATTAAAAACGCTGAAAGGATTGGACGTAATGATCGAATATGAGCGCAGATTTCCACAATAGGTACTTTGCGAAAGAAATCTTAAGCATGGAGGAGGATAAATCTTGTCTTCTGAGAGGATGGGTAGAGGACATACGTCCCCTTGGGAAGATAGCCTTCTTCACTATACGAGACACGACAGGACTCGCTCAGGTCGTGATAAACAAGAATGTTGTAGGGGAGGAAACATTTAATCTGGCAATGAGTGTAAGTAGGCAGAGTATTATAGAAGTTGATGGCAAAGTAAAAAAGAGTAGGTCAGAAAACATACCGAAGGAAGTCTTAGCTGAGAAATTCAGAGTCCTTTCTTAGATCAAATCCGCCTTTCCCGATCGACCCAACGGGAAGAGTCTTTTCAAGTTTAGATAAGAGACTTGATGCAAGAGCTTTAGATCTAAGGAACCCAAGAACCGCGGCGATATTTAAGATAAGAGATACACTTCTAAAATCTATAAGAAAAACATTCGCTGATCTTAAGTTTATTGAGGTCAACACTCCGAAGCTTATTGGACAAGCAGCCGAAGGTGGGGCTGACCTTTTCACTTTACCATACTTTGGTAGAAAAGCTTACCTAGCACAAAGTCCTCAACTGTATAAGGAACAGTTGACCATGTCTCTCGAGAGGGTCTTCGAAATGGGACAATATTTTAGAGCTGAAAAATCCCACACCTTAAGGCATGTCTGCGAATTCACGAGCTTAGACATGGAGTCCGCCTACATCGACGAGTTCGATGCTATGTTTATCGCAGAAGAAGTCGTGTGCAACACAATAGAAGATGTACGTAAAGAAGATGCTGATAGGCTTAAGATTTTGGGAATAAAGTTACCTGATATCTCTAGACCGTTTAAAAGGCTAACGTATTCAGAGGCAATAGATATGCTTAAGGAGAAGAGTAGACTAGAATTTGGTGACGATCTTGAAACAAGGGACCTAAGAAAGCTTGGTAGAATCTATAAAGGATTCTATTTCATATATGACTGGCCTGTTTCAATAAAGCCTTTCTATATAGAGAAGAGAGATGACAGAATTTCTAAATCATTCGATTTGATGCATGGCTATCTAGAATTAGCGTCAGGAGGAAAGCGGGTCAGTGATAAAGATGAGCTGCAGAGGAGACTGCAAGAACAGGGGTTAAATCTTAAGGAGTTCGAGTCACATATCAACTCATTTGATTTTGGAATGCCTCCTCACTCTGGATGGGGCCTTGGAGTCGATAGACTTCTCATGGTTATTACTGGGCAAAAGAACATCAGAGAAACAATACTCTATCCGCGTGACACTAATAGGCTAACACCTTAGGAAGCTGTTAAGTAAATTAAAGCTCAGTTTAAAGGGCTTTAAAGTTCTCGGTCCAAGTAATGTATGCGCGGAGCATATCAGGTGAGACGCTGGGCCTCCGAAACCTCAGGACTTCCTTGAAATCTATCATCCTGATTTCCCTCGTCTGAGAGCCTTTATCGACAGCTGCCCCCGAATCGAAAAGTTCTGATACAACCCTAAGTTGCACCGACTGGCACATGTCCCTGATATCGCTGCCGGAGTAACCTTCAGTCAGCTTTGCAAGCTGGTTAAGATCGACAGACTGGTCAAGTTTCAACGGAGCAGTATAAAGTTTGAACATTTCAAGCCTAGCTTTAAGGTCTGGCAGCGGAACGTAGATTCTTTTCTGAAAACGTCTAAGGAAAGGAGAGTCAAGCGACCAAGGTTTATTTGTCGCCCCTATAACGTAAAGTTGTAAAGATGTACCCTTATCCATGATTCCATCCATTTCCTTAAGGAACTGGTTTCTAACTCTTATTTCACCGCCCACCTCTTGGCTCCTTGCACCGAGAAGAGAATCAAGCTCGTCTATAAATATCATTACTGGACCGTTGTCTTCAAGAAGTTTCCTAGAGTAGTTAAAGAGCTTTGAGACATTCTTTTCCGCTTCACCGAGCCATTTTGACATTATCGATGCGGCATCGACTGTAATGAAGTATCCATCTATCTCACTTGCTGCAGCTGCAGCGAGCATTGTCTTACCGCAGCCTGGAGGCCCGTAAAAGAGCATGCCACGAGGCCACCCAAGAGGAAACAGGTCGGGTCTCTTTACCGGGAAGATTATCGACTCCCTTATAGCCCTCTTAGCATCCTCTAACCCTATCACTTCTTCCCATTTTACGTCCGGTTTCTCCTTCATTACAAGCTCGTCAAAGGTCGCCTTCAGGGTCTCAACAGATCTTGTAGACCGAACGGGTGAACCTACAGACGCTTCTCCGGTCGCGGATTCTTCGGCTGGAGTAACACCCCTCGTAGTCTGCAAAGCCTTTACACGCTCCTGATACGCCGCAGCACGTTCAAGGTACATTCTATTCAACTTATAGTCGGGATACAGCTGCGCAGAGTTTAATCAGAGTAGCGATAGCCTTTTGATAATAGCTTATGGCAGCACCATACGAGCCCTGAGAATCCATTCTTATGGCTTGAGATGCATAATTATATGCAGAAGACTCCAGCTCCTTTGCTGCTACGTTGCTCAAAACTATTCGACCACCTCAGCATGAATCTTTCCATACGACGCAAGGCGGAATATGGACTGCTCTATCTTATCCACTGGAACACCTAGACTTGTAGCAATCTCTATAACATTATAAGTGTTTTTCACGTTGATGTAGTCAAGAACCTTGTCATCAAGGTTAGCCTGCTCCAGTGTCGGCCTTGGGGCCTTTAAAAGAGTAGCCTTAAAAGGCTCTTCTTCATCCTCTCCAGACGCTAACAGGGCTATATTCTGGATTTTGTCCAGAGAATACTCGCCTGCGCTTGCCTGTATCGTCTCAGGAGCAGGTTCATCGAGTGCGCTTATCTTTTCTTCCACATACTTCTTAGCGGATTCTAATATCTCCTCCCCTTGACTCACATCCAAGACAATAGAGCTTTCAGGACTCAGTTGACCAAGGCTCGACAGGGTGTCAGTAAGTACGTTGTTAACATCCTGCATAGTGTTTTCGAGCTGCGGCATAATTGTCTTTATTTCCTCTCCAATCTTCTTCACAACATCGAACGCAGATGAGACCTGAGCCACGACATCTCCTGTATCACAGATGCTTTCCAACCTGATTACGATCTGGGTGAGAGCGAGTTCGCTCATTGTAACCACCTTTATAACGCGCTTCAGTTCGTTGTGTTCTGTAGCATAAACTTTAGCACGGAGCTTATCCTTTGCTTCCAGCGCATTAACCGTTAAGCCAAAAAGCTTTTCACGTCTGATTTCAAGACGCCTTTTTATCCCTTCAAGATCTTTGCGATAAATTTCAATAGACCTCATAGATTCTATAATACGTCCACGAACGGACTTATCCTCTTTTGTCCTCCAAATTCTCCAGTTCAACTTCTTTTCACCAAAAAAATAAGACGGGGGGGAAGACGGCTGCCCAAACCCTGTGATCGGGCTTAAGCAACTGTCTTCGACCTAAGGAATCTAGGTGAAGGCTGACTCTGCTGTTGGAACACCAGTCGGTAGCTCTGGGAACCTTTCTTTCATTCTCTGTTCCGCTACAGCTGATGCTTCTGCAAGTATCTTCTCTGCGTCTTCGTTAGCTGCCTCAAAGTTCAATGATGCTCCACTTGTCTGACCTGCGTCAACCAGGATGCTGCTCAGTAAGCCACTGATTTCGTTGATTTCTCTTTCTGCTTCAGGTAGAACACTTATTATTCCTGATTTGACGCTTCTAATCACCGACATAGCAGGAGCCAACGTCACTACAATGTCTCCGAGTTCCGTTACAGTGTTCAACCTTAGCACTATCTGCTCTAATGCAAGCCTTGAGGATGTGACCATCTTGTTCATTTTGCGAACTTCCGCAAGCTCGTTAGCGTATACGCTAGCATGCTGAGTGTCATGCTTCTGAATTGCCGTCACGACCTTGTTAAAAATAGCAGCGTCCCTTTCTTTTAGTTTAGTACAAGTAGCATCAAGCCTCGCAACCTGAGTCTGTATCGCACGAACCGCATCTTCCAGCCTTGGCTTAAGAGGGCCAGAAGGCCTTATAGCTTCCTTTACCTTGTCCCCCATACCGGGTTTTTGTTCTCTTACCCATTTTTCTCCAAAGTTAGACATTTTTTACCACTGAGTCTTAAATCCATAACATTCCTCTATTATTCTATATGTTACCGAAGTAGCTGTAACAAAGGTGACAGCTGTGGCGGTGACAATGATCGGAATAGGCGACGAAAACATATCCTTAGAGGAGTATGGGCTTAGTGAATACGAATCAAGGGTGTACGTTGCCCTGTTGAAAGTTGGACGAATGAAAATCAAAGACATCGCCATGAATTCTGGTGTGCCGAGGACAAAGGTCTACGGCGTCGCCAAAGCATTAGCGGGAAAAGGTGCCGTAGAGCTGGTAGGCAAAGATCCGGTGTACTGTGTGCCGGTAACTCCGGAAGAGGTCTTCATAAAAAGTTTGAATCATGAGAAGAGAAGGTTCAAGAAGATGGTTTTGACGTTCAAAAAGATACAGGAACTTCATAGGGAAACCCCACTCTTTGCTGACTTCGAAGAGAGAAAGTTCAAGGTCTATAACAGCCAAGCGTTTGAGAAAAGACTTAACGAAATCTTCCTAGACACTTCCAAAAGCATTTTCGCGTGCTTAAACTGGTGGGGCTTCAACATCATAGCGGCAAATGCTGAGGCGCTAAACAGCCTTTCTAAGGAAGTAGACATCAAGATAGTTATAGGGACATATAATGACGAGAAGACCCTGGAGAAATTTGATTCAAAAGTTGATATTAGGGTGACAGGAAAGAACATCGGCGTCAACGTCATCGTCTTCGATGACAAAACAACGGTTCTCCTTGACGAATCAGGTAAGATAACGGAGATAGAAGACAGGGAAGTGTGTAAACTCACAAAGGAGGTCGTTATCGATAGGTTCTTCAAGAGGTCCCTTGACTGGAAGAAGGCGTTCCAAATAACTCAGCTTGGTGGAGAGGACCTAATCAGCCTCTATTCAGGAGAAGAAAAGGTATACGACGCTTTCACCCAGGCCGTTGCGGAAACTGTCCTAGATGAGGAGAAACTCTACCAGATCGGCGAAAGATTTGTTGACAACCTGACCACGATGCTACAGGTTGACCTGTTCGGTAAAGGCTTTGAAGTGCAACAGCCCATTCTATCGGCGCTCATGTCAGAGAACCTCGGACGAGACTCCAGTACAAGATATGATCCTCTCACAAGACTATATACTTTAGAAGCTCCGATGACTTCGAAGGGGCTACCTGCAACAATATGGCTCTTTGCTTTGGCAGGTGCGGCGAAGAGGAATGAGCTGACCTTCAAGATACTTCAGAGCACGAGCATTTCGGCTGAAGGAAAACATATTATTCAGGCGAAAATAGAAAAGAAACCCTTGTCGTAGTATGCCTACTTAGATAGATAGGACCACAGAACTATTGTAATATCCATTATTATCGCCCCTGCAAGGCCTGCTAGAAAGGCACCGGCCACCTCCTGCGAGACGAAGATCGAAGGTAAAATAGACATCAAAAATGAAACAATACTGGGGGCCACAAGGAAGGCGATAAATCCTACCGCGAACCCTAGAAGAGAGAATCCGGTTATTATTGTAATTCTTCCCATTCATTACACCTGAGAGTGTAGCACAAAGTCCCGTATATAAAAGTTTATTAAAAAAAGAGAATGTGAAGGCTCCTATTTTAGGATAACCTTCTTATCAGTATAGCTATTTCGATTACTAATACTATTGCTGCGAGTATGCCGATTATGATCAAGTATGTCGATAGGCTGTCCACTTCTGTTTTAATGCTGCTAGTTGTCGACGCTGGCTCGATATTGCAGATGTAATGCTGTTCGCGCTGCTTGTCACCTGCGTGCTCAAACTGTCTATCTTGCTTCCTATGCCTGTTATCTGAGTACCAAGCGTTGATCCCAAGCTGTCTATCTTGGATGAAATACCTGAAAGGCCTGAAACACCTGAATTAAGTGTTCCAATGGCGTTGTTTACGCTGCTGAACCCGCTTGTTGTAGTGCTAGAAAGTGATGAGACACTACTCGATACGCCTGCGATATCAGATCTGATGTTGGACACACCAGTTGTCAGAGCAGTGTTAAGGCTAGTTATTGAAGTGGTTATAGAAGACATAGAGGTCTGAAGTTGATTAAGTGAAGTGGTTATTGCATTGTTGTTAGTAGTCATTTGGTTTAGAATCGCCTGAGTGTCGGCTGAATTACCTGTGACAGTGAAGAGGAGATAGGTAGGAGTTAAGCTACCGCCCGCGTACATCGAGAAGACATGTAGGCCAGAGGTGAATCCTGCGGCTACAAACTGAAGCTTACCATCACCTGTGCCATTTCCTATGACGCCGGATGGTACGTTAGTAGTAATGTTCATACCGTTTTGACCGAGGTATTGGTTGTCTATGTCGGGTATGTAGCCTACAACTGGGTTGAAACCAGTACCGGTTACCGTCACCAGAGAGCCGTCATTTGAGAACGAAGACGAGGAAATCGCTATTTTCGGCGTCACCGTGAATACAGCATTCGTAATATTGTATCCATTCACACTGGAATTTGTAGTCCCCAAGTAGTTAGTAAGGGCTTCTACGGCATGTCCACCGCCGTACGTGTGTGGAACCGTGAACTTGACGCTTACGTTAAATTGGCCGTCTGATCCCGTAGTCGCGTTGTTCGTCCAATAGTATGTGTCGTCGCCATACGTCTTTTCGAACCAGTATAGGTATACATGTATCTTTGTTGGGAAACCGTAAGCTTGCGCGCTCACTTGGGTGCCGATGGGTCCGCTGCTTGGAGTCAGTACCAGTGTAGGCAGCACTGTAATGTTGAACTGTAAGTTTACATTCTTATCCTTGATTATGACGTAGTGATTGCCGACTGATGTGATCGGAATTGTTACGCTCGTATTGTAGAATCCTGATGAATTTGTATTAACTGTCCCGATGTTTTTTGAGCCATCCCACCAGAAGGTTAATCCTCCTACGTAGAAGTAGTTACCCGAAACTATCATGGAGTCGAAGACGTGGGCGTTTACCACATTGATGAAGCTTGTCATGTTACCATACATGTCACCTGAGACTGGGTACTTGCTATCGACTTGGAGAAGACCTCTAACGCCTTCTGTATAGTTGGCATTAGCTATATAACCTGTTTTGTTGTCTATGCCGTAAAAGTGTATTGTATTGAACGTTATCAGATGTTGTCCAGAGGATAGTGCTTGCTTCAAATCAGGAGCTTTCATTATGTACGAGAATTGCCCTATACTACCTGTTGATATGAGGTTTGCGATGGTAGTGCTCGTAAGGTTGACTGTGCTAGTGTAGGTTAGATTCGCTTTTGCGCTTGGACTAAAGGCATGGCCTTTTAGCGTAATTGAAGTGCCGGGACCTCCAGTGCTTGGAACGACTTCTAAGCTTGGAAGTACTTGGATATAGTTGTTTGTAACTGCAACAGAGGTTGCGCTACCGTCATAACATTTGATATAGTAGTGTCCTCCACCTATGTCCTTTGGTATTGGACCGAAGATCTTGTCGTTACCTACTGTATAATTGCCTAACGTCGATGTATAAATCGTTGGCGTAGTTGAAACCAAGTCCGCAATGGCGAAGGTTGGAGAGTATTTGAAGTCACCTGCAGATATCTGTGAAAAGCCGTCCGCGCTCCATACAAGGTAGAATTGGCCACCGGAGAAACCTACTCCGGTAAAGCTAAGTGAAACATTGCCTCCTGCTGGAATATATTGTGAGGGCCCGAAGATTATAAATCCCGTCGATGCCCTTGCTGCTAAGAATGGTAAGGATGGTGTTAGTGCCGTAGCGAGTAATAGTGCTAGTACTATAGTTGACTTTATTTTATTCATTTATTTCTTACACCTTATTCGTGATGTTTGAGGCTAATTTAGCCTTATTAAAGGATTACGGATGATTCGTCTACTTGACAACTAAGCTTCAAAGTCGCGAGTTAAAACCTCTATATACCGCAGACAAACCTTTTGGACCCTTTACAAGCCAAAGCGCTAACAGAAAGCGTGCTCTTAGAAAACTGAGCGTAGCGCCAAAGAATTTTATCGCATGGAAATATTGTTTTGGATTCTTGGGTGCTAGGATCCATGAACTTTAATTCTTTCAACAATGCTAATCCAGACGGAGCCGGAGCTTCAGCAAAGAGTTTGTCCTATTTCAAGTGTAGAACATCATCTTAGATGGTACGGAGTTAATTCTATAGGGCATCAGAATCTGGAACCTGATGCCACCTGGCTTCTTTATACATTATTGGTGGAGATTAGCGGGTAACCCCAACCTTTTTTTATTATATTGTATTATATTTCTCATACGGTTTATATTATATTGCTGAGAGCCATCCCCTATTCCGACAAGAGTCCTTTCAGAATTTCTTACCACCCAAGATTATACTTGTGAGGCACGATATCTAACGAATAGGCTTACATGGACTTAGTCTTCAAGTTGAGCTGAGCACAATGAGATATATTTCAAACGAATTCGACGGCAGCATGGAAGAGCTGGTTAGATTTCTTTTTTGGTTTTTTTAAACCGTTTTGTTTATATTTTACCCTTTATTATAGTAAAGCGGTTAATATGAAAAGGTTAGATGAGCTTGATTTAAAAATTTTAGATGAACTTAATGAAAATGCCGGATCCTCTATCCCCAAGCTTTCCAAGAAACTTGGAGTAAAGCAGTCTAAGGTGTACAGCAGGGTGAAGAGGCTTATGAGGAAAGGTGTCATACAGCGGATGACGATAGAAGTGAACGATGAGAGCCTAGGTTTCAACGTAAAAGCCTTTGTCGGAATTAACGTCGAGTCGTTGGAAAGAGATAAGGCCGCTGAGGAAATCGCAAAGATATCAGAGGTCATTCTCGTCTCGGAGGTGACAGGTAGGTTTGATATGCTAATAGAGGTGCACGTTAGGAGCCTAGAAGACCTGTACAGCGTTGTGTCAAAGAAGATAGCCATTTTGCCAGGTGTCAGTCACACCGAGACCTTTATCCAGCTTAAAAAAAGGAGCACTCTAAGGAAATTCACCATGATCAAATAGTAAGATTAAAGATCATTGAGGGTTCGATGAGATAGTAAAGGAGATTAGGAACTCACGACACCTTTTATATAATTTTATAGACGTGTCCCCTTATAGTGCTTGATGGAAGCAGATGAATAGGCTGTTCAGGTTCGAGGACCCTAAGATAAGGGAATTGTTTGACGGCAGATTTCTTAAATCCATTTACAAAAGGGTTGAGGTCCTTGACTCCTGCGTCAAAGAAGTCGAAGCAAGTGCCAACCTGAAGTATCCAGATTACTATGTCGAGCCTATTCTTCCAATATATACGGGAAGCTCTAACGGAATAGCTGTTTACTATGCTAGAACCCTTCCCTATTCGACCCCTTCAGGCTTAGATATTGTCATCCAGTTGACCGCAGCGTTAATAAGCTATGGCTCAAAGAGTTCTCTTAAAACGGTTCTAGCCCACGAATTCCTCCATTACCTCGACTTGGTCAGAAGAATGTCGAAATTCGAAATCTTATCAGATGAAATCAGGACTAGCACATTCGAAGCGATGTATTCTGACCTCGAGAGAACTATTAAACCAGAGTACGTTTACTCTGATAAAAATCTTATTAGAAGTATTAAGAAAAAATTTGTCGAAGGTTTCGAAGACAAAAGTTTGAAGGAGAAGACCTTAGACCGCTGGATAAATAAACGAAAACCGGTTGTAGAACTTCCTCCAGAGGAGAACATAGTTAGAATACCGGTTAATATGGTACTAACCATCAAGTTTGATCCGATACTACTTTTAAGAATCCGTGATTTAGAGAAGAAATCCGGTTTAGTGTGAATTACATGAGCACTTTGAGCACGGTTAAAAAAGAAATTTTGGGAACCCTTTATAGAGAGTATGGAGAGGAGAATGTGCTTGCTTCATGTATCTATGGATCATTTGCAGCGGGATACGCAAGAGCGGACAGTGACTATGATGTAATAGTTGTGCTCAAAAATTACCTGCCTAAGATAGGATACAAGTATGTTAAGGAACCATTAGTATGCTCGATCCTCGCAATAGAGGAGCAGATGATTCTTGAAGACGCCAAAAAGTCCGGCCTAGGGGAATTTGTAGCAGGAAGGTTCCTTAACATATACGAGCCCCTTGCAGGAGAAGACCTTTTAAGAGAAATAGATGTAGAATACAAGAAAAGGACATTAATAGAAATCTTGATGGAATTCAACGGCAAATATCAACCTATAGTTGGAACAATCAGATTCCCTATCGAATATTTTCTCTTTGAGAAGTTAAGAAGAAGAGCTCTCTTCTATCCCCCGGCTCTTTACAGTTACTCCAGAACATACAGCGAACCTAATCGGAAAAGAAACCTTGAATTCACTTTATCCGGGTTCAGAGAAGCCGCCGTAGAAATTGCCAGCGAAAATAAGAGCGTGTGCTTTAACGAAGACAGACTTTGGATAGCTGATGTTAAAACATTTAGCAAGATTGGTAAGCTAGAAGCCGTCGTCGAAGAAACAAGACGGGACATCACATCATACGCTACACACCTCTATGCGGGAAGGGTGGGGCTAAACATAATACTTGATGAGCTCAAATCCAAGATAAAAAGACAGATGAAGCTTGAGCCCTTAGAAGATCTTAAACATACGTCAAAATACTTGGAGCTTCCAGAAGGAAGCCTTATAGTCAATGAAAAACACTGGAGGGCTAAGATAGCAGAATATTTATGTATTTCAGGAGGTTACACCTGCAAATCACAAAATTTAGGTAGTGACGAGCTGCACAAAATAGTTAACGTAGCAAGAAAGTTGGTGTTCGAGAAGGATGGGGTGAGATATGAAGTAATCGTTAAAAAGTTTAAGGACCCACGGAACATAAAATGGGCGATTCTGGCGCTGGTTACGCTAATGGATAGACGCTTTGAATTTGTACCTTTAAAGAGACTAGCTAACGAGTATCTTATGAATTTAGCTTTCCAGGAAGCAGGCTTTAATACACCCAAAGTTTACCTCTTAGATCTTGACAGATTACAGCTTATCACAGAATACATCGAAGGAGAAAATTTGGGCAGTGTTCTCCAAAAAGAAGAAAGGGTGAAGGTTATGGAACAGGTTGGGGAAGAAATCGGTAAAATACACGAGAAAGGATTTACTCTCGGTGACGCTAAACCGGATAACATAATATGTACAAAGCGGGGTCTTTTTATAACAGACCTTGAGCAGGCCAAAATTGGTGGGGACAGGACATGGGATATAGCAGAATTCCTAAACTACGCCCTATCGTTCTCATTTGATAGAGAAAAAGCGAAGGTCATGGCATGCTCCTTCGCTAGAGGCTACATCAAATTTGGCGATGTTAAAATTCTTGAAAAGATTAAGGAACCAAAATATAACCTAATCTTTAGGCCTATAGTTGCACCGAACGTTTCCAAAATGATAGATTCAGGCATTGAAGAAGTAATAGGGGAATTTAAGCTTTAAACTTTGTGTAACCACATCTTCCACATGTGAACCTATCTTTGTGCTCGGCCAAGAAAACACCGTGTCCACATTTTGGACAATCTGTTCTTTTAGATGTAATCTTACCTTCCTCAACCTTGTATAGCTTCCAGACACCATTTGAACGCTTGTCTGGACTCTTTTTGCTCACGGTTACTTACCTCCTTTCGCGGCAGCCTGTTTCTTCTCAGACTTCTTGCTAGCACGTCCTTTGTTGATCTTGTCACGTTCCTCTTTGCTTAGCATTCGAACAAAAAAATGTTTTGGAAGCTGTTTCTTCGCATCATCCAGATTCTTATAGATAAAAGCGTGAACGACTGCGTCGCGATTACCAGATGAAGTCTGAATATTAACAGGAAATACGAACTTTTCTTCGACACCAAACTCTTTTGCTAGCATTTCAGAAGCTTTTTTCCTGCTCAGCGTTGAAGCTGCATCCTTAACTACTGCTGATACTTCAGTGCGTCCCAGAAGAGGGTTTTCAATTTTGCTGATTAGTCCTAGTTCAGACATAATCGTCTGACAGGAGGGTTGCAACAGGAGGTAAATTAAGCTTTTTTACGGCGTGTCAAGCTTGATCATTAAGTCAAAGATTTCCTGGCAATATGATTTAATGTTGTTTTCGACTTTGACCAAGACCAAGCCTTCCTGAGGCTGCCCATAGAATACGCAAGAATTCGCAGGAGACGCTATTATGGCTACAAGAGCTAACAAGTCTTCCTCGCCATCAATAATTAAACGAACAGGCTTCGTTGAAGAAAGAGCTTTAGTAAAGGCGCTGATACTTTCCTGAGAGATTGTACCACGGGGATTCTTCACATTTAACGTAGTCAAGTGGGCTGCTTTAGGCAGTGCGCGTGCGACCCTTCTTTCCCTTGAGTCGACGATCTGAATATCAGGAGTTACGTTTATTGATAAAAGAAAGTCTAAAGTAGCGTCTCCGACAGAAACGATAAGCCCACACTCTGGAAGATTTAACGCAACCGCTGAAGCCTTATTGTCATCGTTTTGGATAAGTCTACCTAAGGGTGCCTTCAGTTTCTTAGAAATTTCTTCTGTTAGGAGCCAAATGAGCACAATTAACTCACTTCTATAGCGTACCTGCCTTTAGCCTTAAGATTCAGCATTTGTGCGACTTTAGATTTTTCGGGATCCAGTACTATAATCAGCCCTGACCACCTAGAAGAAAGATCGGTGGAATTGCACACGGGACAAATTTTACCTGATGTTAACGCCTTACATTTTCTACAAGCAAATTCTTTTGGCATCTGTTCACACTTCTGTCTTTGCCGCCTTCTTTACGTCATCTTCAATCCATTCTAGAGCACCAAGATACTGCTGTCTACAGGTAATGCCTATCTTACCTATTGACTCTCCGCGCGCCAAACTTATTGCGGTAATTCTTGCGCGGATTTTTGAGCCAACCTTCAGAACGCGCTTAGTTTGGGAAGCTGTTATTACACCTCTTTTGGTGTCGCTTGTCACGTAATCGTCTATTATCTGAGATATGTGTAAAAGAGAATCCGTAGGACCGATCCTGACAAAGGCGCCAAAGTCTGTAACTTCAACAACTTCACCTTCTACAACTTCTTGAATCTTAGGGTAGAATGTTAAAACATTGAACATAACGTGATGGAAAGATGCGCCATCACCTGGGACGACCTTCCCAACTAGGTCAGGTTTAACATCGCTGAGCCAGATTATGTATCCAAGCTCAGGGATAATCATACTTTCATACTTCTTCTTTAGGATATCTTGCGTAATCTCCTTTAGCTCCCTGCCGAACTGGTCAGGTGGTATCCTCACAACATCTTGGAGCTCAACTTTCATGAACAATTCTTGATCACCTAAATCTGACGCCCACGCACCACATCATAGAATATGTTATTAATTTTTCCAAATTTTCACTCAAAAAGCTATACTTTAGCATAAGATTAACTTATCATTAGAGAGGGTTACGCATTTAAGGTTTTCCCTCATAAGCCTTTTTTTTAGACCATAGTCCAAGGTCGCTATAAACGTGCTTTCTTTACCTCTCGCGTAAGAAATTATTTTATCATCTACCGAGCCTTCTTTAGAGACTTCGATAACCTTCATATGAGATTTGACGATCTCAAGTGATAAGGCTGCGATCTTAGATTTCTTAACATGTTTAGAGTGTGAAATACGAATAAGTTCGTCTATAACGCAAGAAGGGACTTCTAAGACGGCAGGGCTCAAGACCTTGTAAACACTCTCTATAATATTGGATGGTTTTTCTACCAGCATCATAAGAAAGTTGGTATCTAAAACAACTTCATTCAATCCATCCAGCCTACTGAATTATGCCTGAACCTATAAGCCGCCACCTATCACCGATTTTTCTGGCGATGGCTACACGAACTCCGGGTTGAGCTGCTACAGGGCGGCGAAGCTTAATTTCAACCCTGTCGGATAACGAAGACGACACCACACCCACTGTAACAGCCGTCCAGACATTAAGCCTAAGAACCTCATTATTTGAGACCTTTTCCACTGGAACATCTTCGGTAAGACCAACAACCTTCTTGAAGAGATTTAACTTGAGAGAAAAAGAATCGTACACTGGAGGAATGCTATCAACAGAGCTAACAACTGACCCTACAAGAGAATCGCTCTTTGTCAAAGACGGATCAAGATGCGTTCCTAGTGCGACTAGACCACCACTCGTAACATAGTCCACAATCCCCGCGCTTGTGCTCAATGACGATATTGTAGTGTTCAATTGAATATACTTGTTCTTCTCCTTATCTAGGATTCCTGGAAGTATGGCAATTTCATCGCTGGTTTTGAACCTTCCTTGAATAAGTGAGCCGCCTAAGACGCCGCCTTTAAGATCCATGAAATCAACGCCGGGCCTGTTTACATCGAAGGAGCGAAGAACCTGCATAAGGGAGGAGGCGTTGACATCCTTCTTTGGCGTGGGAATATTCTTTTCCATGGCTTCAATTAAGGCGTCAATATTCAGCTTGTACGCTGCGGATACAGGAATTATCGGAGCATTCTCAGCAATAGTTCCTTTCACGAAATTCCTTATCGCTTTATAATTGTCCTTGGCTTCAGAGTCAGTTAAAAGATCCACCTTATTTTGTACGATCACAATATTCTTCTTTCCTAACATGTCTAGAGCTGCCAAATGTTCTGCTGTCTGAGGCTGTGGAACCTTTTCGTTAGCAGCTATCACAAGAAGAGAACCATCCATTAACGCAGCACCGGAAAGCATGTTAGCCATAAGGCTTTCGTGGCCAGGGCAGTCAACAAAACTTATTACTCTAGCAAGCTCTGCTTCAGAATTACATACCGGACAGACCGGGGCAATGTTATAGTTTGCTGGAGGTTTACATTTAGGACAACGATAGATCGCCGCATCAGCATACCCTACTCGTATTGTGATCCCGCGCTTTAACTCTTCACTATGAGTACTGGCCCACTTGCCGGTTAAAGCTTGCACCAAGGTTGTTTTACCGTGGTCGACATGCCCAGCGGTACCAATATTAACTTCAGGTTGCCGTGGGATCTTGTACAATGAATTCCACCCTAACTCTCTACTGCAGTGTCCTATGTTTTAGGTTCTTCCTTTTTAGGTTCTTCCTTTTTAGGTTCTTCCTTTTTAGGTTCTTCCTTTGATATGAGTAAGGCGTTTATCTGATAAATATCTTCGGTAATCGTGTTCCCTCTAACTAGCTTTCTTCTCCTTTCACCTTTCCTAGCATTCCTTAACCCTACACTCTTTGTAAGGAGTGCGTATTTCTTTATACCCCCTGGTATATCATATCGCATGGGGAAGCCAGCTTTGTCAGAGCCGCCTGTTATCTTTATTTCTCCTTCCACACCCAATATCGAGCCACTAACTACATCATTTATTTTTAAGCCGATGAAGGCTGCGGCTTGTCTATCCTTAACTTCGTAGACAGTAGACTTTCCTAATTTAACATCAGAAAGCACTATCTTGTAATTGGCCAATTTTGTCGCTCACTGCACAAAGCAGAACAGAGCTATGTTATAAATTTAAGAAAACGAAGTTACAGGAATATGAATGAAGGATCCTTAGGCTTTTTTATCTTTAAAATCTCATCAAAGATCTTCTTTTCATCGTCATCTAGTCTTTCAAAATATTTTTCCTTCAAAATCTTAAAATCGTTATATGAAGGAGAAGAGTATATAACATCTCCTTCGTCAAAGCTTCTTCCGACGACCGCTTCCTTAATCGATACAGCAACCTGATTGCCCCTGTAAGCCATAGTAATACTCTTTCCCTTATCCTCTATGCTGCTGATGGTTCCAACGACTTCGCCATCATTCTTCATCATTCTATACTTCTGCTTTAGCCTGCCCCCAAGAACTTCGACACCGAATATAGCCGGATTACTTCGTCTAAAGATGAAGCCCTTCATTACCTGAAGCTTACATGGCAATATCAGTGAACCGAACTCCATTGATTCAATTCTCTGGCGCTCACTTTCAACCCAGTACAGGTATCCCCCAATGATGTTAAATATTACTGGATCATTAAATAATTTAACCTTCTTAGCCTCTAAAAGCTCTTCAGCATCAGGATAAATCTTAACATGAAAGGAGAGTATGACGCCCAAGAAAGGGTCTTTCTCCGCGACCGTTATCGCTTCTATCACATCTCTTCTTGAGATAGGCCCTATGTCAGCCAGACGTATTGGAACATTATTCTTCTTAAGAGAATTAACTATAGCTTCTAAAGAACCTAGAGCGTCAGCCTTAACGATTAATCCCAGTTCGTCCTTGGAGAACAGAAGACCTTTAACTTCGCCCTCAATCTGGGACCTCACTACTTCAAATTTTGAAACATCATCGAATCCGAGGAACCTCGAACCAGGAAGAACGCCATCAAGTTCAGGTGAAACAAGTTTGACACCAGCTGCCGCGTAGACTTCTTCAACGTGTGAGAATTTGTCTGTCGGATCCCTCATTTCGTCAAGAGGCTTGGGCATAAGAATAGCTCGAACCTTCACAGTAGAGGCGCCTTCCTTCTTCATCATTGCAAGCATGTCGCCAACTCTTAATACACCGTCGATAAGTATGACATCTGCCGAGACTCCTAATCCTACCTCTTCTTTGACTTCAAGGATTATGCCAGAAGGTGAACCTAGTTCAAATGTAAGATTAGCCATCATAAACTGTTGGGTCAAACCCACAATAATCGATAGAAGCTCCGGAATACCTTCACCAGTTTTGGCACTTGTAGGAACAATTGCAACCTCCTTAGTGAAGCTTTTAACTCTGGAGTAAAGCTCCGATCTAAAACCTAGTCTTGAGAGACTGCCTACAACTGTATAGAGCTGATGGTCTAAGATTTCTATAACAGACTCAGGCTGATGTTTAAGAGATTCGGTTACAAACGAATTTAAACCAGGCTTCCATCCGCTGATCGTGTCAACTTTATTTAAAGCTATAACGAAAGGTACACGCCTCTGTTTTAGAATCTCTAAACTTTCAACTGTCTGAGCTTCAACACCCTTCATGACATCTGTCACTATTATCGAAAAATCTGCGGCAGAGCCACCACGAATCCTAAGGTTGGAAAACACTTCATGACCTGGGGTGTCGATGACTAGCACGCCGGGGACCTTGATGTCTCCACCAACCTTAGATAGGAGAGGGCCACAGATTTCCATGAGAGTCTCCTTTGGAAAGATACTGGCGCCGATGTGCTGAGTTATTCCCCCACTTTCCCTAGCCTGGACTGCCGTTTTCCTGATCTTATCCAGTAGAGATGTCTTACCTGAGTCAACATGCCCCAAGACAACAACTATAGGCTGTCTATATCTTATCACTTTTAACTCACCTCAGCACATATTTAAGAGAAGTCTAACCGGTGCCCCCTAATCAGACTATCAGAAAGGGGGGAATAAATCCGTTTACTGAAAAATGTCCTTTTATTTGCCTTCTACGGCCGTATCTGCAGACATTAAATGTTAACGATGACTGCCTAAATCACGCCTGAGAAGAGTTCTATTTCTTCTGAGTAAGACGTTTAGGATGCTTTTCAGTCCATTTCAGCTTTCTAGGATCTCTTTTTAATTTGAGCATGCTCTTTCTGCATTTAGATGAGCAGAACCATAACATTGAACCATCGTTTCTAACATATGCAGTGCCTAAACCAGGAAGTATTTCTCCACCGCAAAAAGAGCATCTTTTCTGAGACGACATAATTATTACCTTATCTTCTTAGCTTCAAGCTCAGTGTCTCTCAATGTTATAATATCCCCAAGCCTAACGGGGCCTTTAACGTTGCGTGTAAGTATCCTGTTCTTGTCTCTTCCTTCTAGAACCTTAGCTCTGACCTGTGTAACTTCTCCGGCAACACCAGTCCGCCCAATAACCTGCACTATTTCGGCTGGTGTCGGCTTTTCTTCACCCTTCGACGATGACATCTATAACACCCTACTTTGGAGACTGTATTTTAGCTATAGATTTTATAAGATCTTCGAATACCGATGCCGCATCACCGGGTTCAACGATACATGCGGAGGCGGAAGCAACGTCTATACCTATGGATGCGCCGAGTTGATTTTTACTTGTTACAAACACGTACGGAATCTTCTTTTCTTCGCACAGTATTGGAAGATGCGCAACAATTTCTGGGGGATCAACATCTTCAGCTATTACTACAAGCTTTGCGATACCGCGTTCAATTACCTTTGTAACTTCGTTAGTGCCCTTCTTTATCTTGCCAGACTCCGAAGCTCTCTTCATAACTTCATATACAGAGTCCACAGTCTCCTTAGGAGTTTCAAATTTAACGTAATACGCCTTCTTACCGGACTCATCCCTTTTTTCCGACATAGTCATCAAGTCCGTAGAACCTCAATTTTGGTATGATATAAATCTAACCTTAAACTATTTCATTTTATCATCTGGTGAAAAGGAACATTAGCACCTTAATGCCCGAATATTGGTTAACTACTTAGAAGAGAAGTAAAGTGTAACGATACTTTTTTCTTTAGAGTCGATTCTAGCAAATCCCTCACGTTCCAGTTGAACAATAGTGTTTACAGGTTCGTCGAACAGACCTTTCTCTCCAAAACCTTCGAGAACTTGTCCATTCTGGTCTATTAACCTGACTCTAACGTTATTGTCTACAGGGACCCAATGTATGAGGGGAGCGCTGACACTCCTTGCAGCATCCATTCCATAGCTATGTATAACGCCCTCAAGATGACCTTCTAGTGTTTTGAGGTCGGAGACGTTTGCGAAACCCATAAGCCTGAAGAAGGGGTGAGCTTGGATCTTCTCTAAGTCATCCTTCCTGATGTAAACCTTTAGAATGCCATCTTCTACAGGATTTAAAACTATCTTCCTGTAACCCATAGATTCAACCTCAGGATGTTTTTTCAGAGAGATTTCCTTAATACCTGCGAGACCTTTAACTGAAAGAACAATAGGATTTATCACAACAAAGTATCTTGGAGAGGAATTATCAATTATCTTCTTGTTTATAGAATAGAGCGTCGCCCAACTTATGGTAGCATCAATAGGTCTTATGCCCACCTC
The DNA here is from genome assembly GCA_963752255.1 of Nitrososphaeria archaeon. GTDB lineage: Archaea > Thermoproteota > Nitrososphaeria > JACIWG01 > JACIWG01 > JBEKIG01. The sequence goes on from CAVVXT010000019.1 coordinate 221,982, forward strand.
ATAGATTATTGTTCTTATGGTTTTAGGTAGAACACCACGTTTTCTAAGGGCTTGGAACGTTGCAAGGCGGGGATCGTCAAAGCCGGTGTAAAGCCCGTTCGCAATACCCTGCATTATCTTTGACTTACTAAGAACGCCTCCTTCGATCTTCAGTCGGCCATAGTGTATGGCTGTAGGATAAACCCACCCCAGGTGTTCGTACATGTACCTTTGTCGAACCATATTAGTATAGTGCTCCTTACCTCGTATTATGTGAGTTATTCCCATAAGGTGGTCGTCGAGGCCTGAAGCCAGGTTATAAAGAGGCCAGACACGGAACTTTGCACCTATACGGGGGTGAGGATACTTCTTTGTGTCAATGATTCGTAGGGCAGGCCAATCTCTTACAGCAGGGTTTGGATGATCCATGTCTGTTTTGATTCTGAGTACGGCTTTACCCTCTTTGTAGGTGCCATCTAGGCATTTTATTGAAACGTTCGATATGCTCTTTGGGTGATAAGCTTCTACATGGACAAGGCTTCTTCTTTATAAGTTTCCTCCTGAAACTGTCAACTTCACATGTACATACATAGGCGCCTCCAATTTCTATAAGCCTGCGTGCGTAATCATAGTATATGGGTAGACGATCACTTTGAATGTACTCTTCGTCCCACATACATTCTAACCACTTCAGGTCATCCTTTATCAAGTTGTAAAACTGCAGAGCAGCCTTCTTCAGGCGAGGATCTGTGTCCTCAAACCTCAGGATGAATTTTCCGGCGTACAATCTTGCATAATCGTGCGATAGGATGATTGCACGGGCTGACCCCAAGTGTAGGACGGAATCAGGATTTGGGGCGAACCTTGTTACAATCTGTTTATACCTGTCCGCTTCAGGTAAAGGAGGTAACCCCTTCTCTTTATGCTGAGGGCGAACGGCCTCCTTTACAATATTGTACTTTAAGACAACTTCTTTCTGTTCCTCTAAGCTCATCTGGTTCACCTGCTTTGATACATCATTTACAAGTCGAATAACTACCTTAACATTTTCCTTTAGCGAAGGCCTTTCAGCGAGAACCTTTCCGAGAACAGCTTGTGGGTTACATTTCCCCTCGTGTGCAACTGCGTTCACAAGAGAATTTCTTTTAATCAGCTCTTCTAACTCTTCCCCCGAGGACAAAGTTACTTACTCCGCAAAGACGCTTCAGATGCCAAGTTTATCAGCATATCTCTTGCGTGAGATCTTCGGAAAATCTCTAGAATATTGATTGCTTTATCGGATAGTACTTTTGCTTCAGCCCTTATCATATCGGGAGCCTTAGATTTAGAAACAACAGAAAGAGCGTACTGTATCTCCTCCGCCGGTGCTGATCTATTGCCCAAGATAGAAAGCAGCTTACGTCTATCACTTTCAGGAGCGTTGTCAAGCACATAACGCATGACAAGAGTCTTTTTTCCTTCGCGTATGTCGTTACCAACAGGTTTTCCGGTCAGAGACCTATCTCCCGTCACGCCCAGTACATCGTCTACCAGCTGAAAGCATAGGCCGTAGAGATAGCCAAATTCTTTCATTTTGCTCACTGAGCTATCATCAGCTCCTCCCAGAGTTGAACCGATGATAGAGCAAGCTTTAAACAAAGAAGACGTTTTAAGCGAAATTAAACGATAATATTCTTCTTTGGAGGGGAATTCATTAGAGTTGGCAAAATTTAGATCTAAAGCTTGACCTTCACAGACCTCCACAGACGCGTTTACAAGAGCATCGGAAACCTTTAAGATCTGTTGGGGTGAAAAATCGTTTGCCGCAAGTTTTAGCGCAGAATAAAAGGCTGTGGCAAACAACAGGTCACCGGCAAGAATTGCCATTGGAACCCCATATTTTACGTGAACAGTTGGGGCACCTCTCCTTTCTTCATCATTATCCATTATGTCATCGTGAACCAAGGTAAAATTGTGTAAGAATTCTATTGCAGAAGCAGCCGGAAGTATCTTCTCAAATGAACTACCAAACATGAGAGCCGAGTTTATAACAATAAAAGGTCTCTGCCTTTTGCCTCCCTGCAGAATAAGATATTTTGAAGCATTGTAGAGAGACTTTGGCTCTCTGTCAAAATATTTTGCGACATATTCGTCGATCTTCAAAGAAAAGTACTTCATTTCATCGTATAAGGACAATGAGTTCACCTAGAAATCCAAGTGTGAAGATAGTGATCTATAAAATATCTTACTCTATGAAGCTCGTCAACCTTCTTGCAACCAGTTAAGAACATAGCTGTCTTGAATTCAGAGGAAATCTGATCAACATAAGACGAAAGACTTGATTTAGATTTTTTAGCTAGCTTTAATACAGGAAGAGCTATTGAACCGTACTTAGCGCCAAGCACCAGCGCTTTAGCTAGGTCCAGTCCATTTCTAAGCCCGCCAGAGGCTATAAGAGGAATCTTTACAGTTGAGGCGCATTCAATCAATGAGACCACCGTCGGAATACCCCAACCCGAATAAGCGGCGCCTAGACTGCTTTTTGACTTGTCGCCCAGCATCTTAGAACGAATCGATTCAACAGTCGCCCAATTTGTACCTCCTAACCCAGATATGTTGATACAGGATACTCCAGCGAGTTCAAGTTTTGCAGCAGTCTCTTTAGAGATGCCGGTTCCGACCTCTTTAACAACGACAGGAACACCTATATTTTTGGTAAGGAATTCAATTTTTCCATACACACCTTTAAAGTTGGGCTCCCCTTCGACCTGAATAACCTCTTGCAAGGGGTTTAGGTGCACGGCAATCGCGTTCGCCTTAGTGTCTGAAACAAGTGATTTGAGTTTGTCGATGTCGAGCCCTTTAGACAGCTGTGCTGCTCCGATATTTAAGGCAAGAAAGATATTTGGGGCAACATCCCTTGCAATAGTATAAGTATCTTTTACTGAGGTGTCTTCCAATGCTGCTCTCACGCTACCAAGGAACATTCCTAATCCCTTTTCTTCTGCCACCTGAGCAATAGTTTGGTTCAGTGACCTTGCTTCTTCGAAGCCTCCGGTTAATGAATCAAATAATAACGGATACTTTAAAGTCTTTCCAAAAATGTTTGTTGAAGCATCTAACTCTTCAAAATTTATTTCGGGCATCGCGTTATGTACTAGATGAATATATTCAAAACCAGGTGAGACACCTTTAGATTCAACATCTTCTTTAAGGCATATGGAGATGTGATCAGCTTTACGTCCCCGTATTTTTTCACTCATCTTCTTCCCTTCATGCATGTTCCCATGCCGATAACGCCATTTAAAGCTTTGAACACTACATCGGGTTTGAGACCGTTAACAAAGAACACGTCTGTCCCAAGTTTAGAAATTTTAAGGGCGATCTTCAACTTTCTTGTTATGCCACCTGTAACGTCATATTTCTTGTTGGTTCCAACAAAATTCTTTACAGCCCTAGAATCTAGTTCACATATAGCATCACCCTCCATCTTCGAAGAAGGGTAGACACCATCAACATCCATACAGAATATCATGCGATTAGGCTTAATCATTGAGCAGACACTGTACGCAATATCATCACCGGAGAGTATCTTGAAACCGCCATGGCACGGTATGACATCACCAAAAAGAACAGGTGTAAAACCCTGGTTCAAGAGATCTAAAAAAAATGATTTCATAACAATAGAATTTCCCCGGACAAAAAAAGGTGCTATAGTGTATGGTTTAATACCTCTTGAGCTCAGCGATCTAACAATTTTCTGATGTAGATCAAACATACTTTTCCTAGTCAAATACACGCCTTCAATATCGCCGATTTCTTTACATTCGGTAGAGAGCCCTGCTTTCTTAGCGTAATAGTGGCCGAATGATCCACCGCCGTGTATGATAATTTTTCTAGAACGATGTTGCGTCATCACCTTTGATAACTGATCTAGGGCTTTAATTCTTAAAGTCAGAGGGCGATCTTTGTGGGTTATGACAGAACCTCCAAGTTTTATGACCACAGTCTCTATTCTGTCCAAGTTTTAAGACCTCCGGAGGGGATGGTCGTAACAAATATATCAAAGGCCTCGAGCTTCCTTATTACATTCCCAAATGAAGACTGATCAGGCAGTACTATTACACATCCGCCTCCTCCGGCACCGGTCAACTTCGCGCCCAAGGCTCCGCCTTCAATAGATAGATTTACTAAATTATCTAAAGGCTTGCATGATACGCCGAAGAAAGATAGGATAGCATGCTGATAGTTTAGGAGGAGACCAAATTCGTTTAACATACCCTTACTCAAGTAATCTGAGCCCAAAACGGCGATATGTGAGGATGCTTTAACGACTCCATCAAAATATGATGGAAAAATATTCCTGTAAGATGAAAATTTTGAAACCAGATAAGAAGTTGAGCGCCTAATTCCCGTGTTCACGACAATTACTTTGACGGGAGCCAATAAATTCACATTTTTTTTTGATCCATCTCTTTTATAGAGATGCACTCCACCTTCAACCCCGACAAAGACATCTACACCAGATGGATTACCGTGTGTTACACGCTCAGACTCCATGGCGATATCAAATATCCTGCCAGAATCAGCATCACTATCTAAGAGCTTTAGGACTGATGCGACGTAGGAGACTGAAGTAGAACTGGATGAGCCCAGTCCTGCAGAAAGAGGTAGGGTTGTGCTGATCGAAGATCTTATCTTCTTCGATACAGGAAACTCACTTCTAATCCTTTCTAGAGCCTTCTTATAGGGAAGAAGTTCCTTAGGGACGGGGTCACCTTGCCTCCATCTAAGGTTAAGGTTTTCACTCACTATTTCGTCTACGTCGGAAAGTGACGACTTAGTTGTAGACCCCTGCTCGATCGCGGCGACAAGCGCATAGGCGCCATGGACGACAAAGTGTTCGCCAAGCAGTATGACTTTTCCAGGAGAGAAAGCACACGCGTACAAAACTACCACTTTCCAAGCGCTATCGAAGCATAGCCTACAACTTGGTCGTATTCTCCGATGATTTCACCGCTTGTCATATAGACTAGAAGCTTTCCACCAGAGGCGCCGATCTTCTTCGAAAGTGTCATAAGAGTCGCGATGGGCCCAAAACCACAGACCGATATCTTATTTTCATCGATGCAGCCGTAGAAGCCTTCAACATCAAGCTTTTCAATGTATGTTATGAGCTTTTTATCTTTCCTTAGTGCAACATTGTGAGGTTCATAGTGGGTAAAGTCAGAGGAAGCAACCAAGATATCTCTGCCGGGGACAAATAAATCTGCTATAACGCTACCGAGTTCTGTTGCAAAGTGTTTGTCCTGGGCCATCATGCAGATTGGAAGGAGCTTAAAGGTGTTCCCGTACGTGTACTGGAGAAGTGGAAGTTGAACTTCAATAGAATGTTCATATTCATGCGCCAGATCATCCAGATCCACTAACTTGGAAAGGTTCGACAGTTTTCTAACCCCTTCAAGGTCGACTGAAACTGTTCCTAAGGGTGTCTGCCAGCCTTCTTTTGTAGAGGAAGCGATTATGCTCCCCAGTCCCTGATGGTTAGGGCCGAGAATAAAAACACGCTCAGGAGAAGGGATATGCGTCTTTAAAAAGGAATAGCCTTTTGCGGCAACATATCCCGAATACTGATAGCCTGCATGAGGAGAAACTATACCGAAAACCTCTTTCATGTCAGGAGGAGTGTATTTACTTAAATTGTCCGGAGGAAAGGTAAAGAGCCGGTCCAGAATTTCTTTCAGACTTCTTTCGCTGCCGGGGTAAAAGGTTCCGGCCGCTGCAGGTCTTCGATTAACACCCAAATTTGATCAAATATATGGTCTTTGAAGGAAGTTTATAAGTTTAAGAAGATTCTTCTTCAGTCTTCGTTTCAAAATCGTCAATAGAATACTTCATAGATTCGTTCGGTGGAAGTGCCTTTGTAGCTGACAGAACACTTCTGGCAAGAAGCCAGTAGACCGCTGCCAGAGCCTTGCGCCCGTTGTTGTTTGCGGGTATAATCACGTCCACATTAGAGATGATGTTGTCCGTGTTACATATGGCAATTATTGGGATGCTCATACTTGATGCTTCATCTATAGCCTGCTTGTCATAAAAAGGATCCGAGATGATCACCAATTCAGGTTCGAAATAATTTTTGAGCAGAGGGTTTGTTATGGTGCCGGGAAGGAACCTCTTTATTACCGGAGTAGCGCCGGTCAGCTCGCAGAACTTTTCAACAGGAGTTTCAGCATAAGGTTTACGGGAGTACACAATAACGTTCTTAGGATTAGAACGGGATATCATTTTAGAAGCAACGTCAATTCGTTCAAGGGTCTTGTTGATGTCTATGATATTTAGACCGGACTGTTTTGTTGCTGCAATAAACTTTTTCATGTACGCTGTCTTCGCAACGCTACCTATTCTAATACCTGACGAAAACAAGTCTTTTTCACTAATCCCTGTAGTTACCATCTTTTCGGAGGAACCTTCCTCATCTATTGCTTCCTTTTCTTCTGTCACACATATCACCAATTAACATCCATCATCTTAAAGGGTCCATAAGCTTCATCAATTCTGATGAGCTCGTTAAGCTTCGCTATCCGTTCTCCGCCGACAACACCAGACTTCATGATTTCTGCGGAAACGCCGAGAGCGATGTGAGCCAAATGTGAGTCAACTCCCTCCCCAGACCGGTGTGATGCTATTATAACATATTTCTTCGCTTTGGCAGTGTTAGCAAAGTCGATCGCTTCACCGAGAGGACCGATTTGGTTAACCTTTAATATTGCACCGTTACCGGCTCCAATCTTAGCGCCTTCGAGCAGCCTTTTACTGTTTGTCACGAACAGATCGTCGCCGACTATGAACGTGTGCTTCACCCGTTTTGTCAGAGCGGCAAAACCCTCATAGTCGTCTTCGAACATCGGATCTTCCACGTAAGCTGGAGAAAATCTGTCTATTACCGAGAGAACAAAGTCGATCTGCTCCTCTCTCGTTAGTCTCACACCTCTGCGTTCATAGTTGTATGTGCCAGACTTAGGATCGAAGATTCGACCCCGAGGCGAAATCTATTCCCATTTTCACCTTGAAACCCACTTTATCACTTATATTATTCACTGCGACGCTAACGACATCCAATGCCTCCAAATCGTTGAGATGAGGGGCCCATGCGCCTTCATCACCCTTACCTCCCGTGAACGTGGGATCTTTCTTCTCGATAAGCCTACGAACTTCTTTGTGGACTAAAACGTTAGCATAAATAGCATCGAAAATCTTCCTGGAACCAACAGGCAGCGAAAGGAATTCCTGAATGTCGGTAGAACCTTGACCGGCATGTTTACCCCCGCCAAGGACGTTACCCAATGGAAACGGATGGGCGAAATTGATGCTACCGCCGATGAACTTGAACATTGGAATGCCGAGAGACTTTGATGCGGCATCAGCTGAAGCTAATGTTATAGCAAAGGCGGCGGAGCCACCGATATTCTCAAAGAAAGGGGATGCATCAATTTCGTGTAATAGCTTTGCTAATCCTTTGATGTCACCCGCATCAAATCCGACGATCTTCTTAGAATACTGTTTGAAAGCTTGAACCGCACCTTCCGGGCCTGAAGCTGGGAAGGCGACAGCTTCACCTCCTCCGGTACTTGCACCGGCTGGAGCAGAAGACCGTCCAACAACATTTCCAACTATAACATCAACTTCTATCGTCTTTTCCCCTCTGCTGTTAAAGATTATTCGAGACTTTAGATCCCGGATCTTTGTGTCCATGACTTACTTCACCGTCTGATACTCCTTACCTTTTCTTGTTACAGATTCCTCGTAAGGCAGTATCTGGTCAACAATATCAACGTTGGAAACGAACATGCGCCTGCAGCAATATCTCTTTACTCCAAGCTCGTCCAAAACCTTACCCGAATCTTCTCCTGTACCAACCCTTTTCTTGTATTCTTCGTACTTGTCAGCTATGAGGGAACCGCAGGTGAAACATCTGACAGGAATCATCATACAACATCACCTGTAAGACTTCTGTTTCCTCCTTCTAGGGCCTGGACCACCGAACTTTTTCGGCTCTGCCTGTCTAGGATCGCCCACGAGAAGGAAACGATCGTATTCCATGAATCGTTTTTTGACGTCTTCTGAACCACTCCATCCAACGATAGATCTAGATATGGCCATAGCACTTGCTTCAGCCCTGCCCATGTAGCCTCCGCCTTTAACCTTAACTGCGATATCAACCTTGTTAGCCACTTCCTTAGCAAGAGCTAAAGCGGTCATAATCCTCAATCTGGCAAACTCCGGCTGCAGAATCTCAACCGGCACATTGTTTATCCAGACGCGACCCTGACCTGAAGATACCACTGCCTGTGCGTATGAAGTCTTCCTCCAACCATCAAACTGCCGGGCTTTTTTCACCATCAGACTAGCAACCCCTTTACCTAGAACTTCAGCTATTTCCTCCACTTTAGTGTAAAACGATAAAGGTTTTGTCGCTTTTGCCTTAAAAAAGGTTGTCCTAGCATCTTTTTCAAATTTTGCTGGGATCCCGACAAAAACCCTTAAGCGATCGAAAGCGATCGCACCCTTGCTCTTTCTCATGGGCAACATACCTCTAATCGTTCTAGAGACAATGTTTTCCGGCCGCCTTGCATGATAAGGTCCATAGATAGGATTGGTCCTGCTGCTTATTTCAAGCTTTAACAGGTAACTTTTAAGATTAGATTTCCTGTTACCGGAAAGTAGAATTTTCTCCGCATTAACAACAACAACCCTGTTACCTTTCAAAAGTAGTTTAGAAACCTCGGAGGCTAAGCGACCGAGGATCTGATTTTCGCCGTCTATAACGATTGGTTTCCGAGCAGACATATTCAACCACCCATTACTATGATTTTGGAGCCGTCAGGATACTTTTCAGCGAACTCCACTAAATTAAGGACGCAGCCACCTGCGTCTGCGATCTTTTTACCAGCACTCTTGGACGTAAATAGGGCGCCCACCGTTATGGTGTGATCAACTAAACCGTCACCCAAGATCTTGCCTGGAATTAGTACTATATCGTTTTCTTTTGTAAGCTGGGAGACCTTGCCCACGTTAACTATCGGCCTTCTAGAGTTGGGACGGGAAACCATATCTATTACACTGGTCCAAAAAGTTTTGTTTTGTCCTTTTGACAACTTTTCCAACTTCTCCAACGTTTCGGTTATAATCGGATTACTACTTCTCTTTTTCAACGGTAATCACCTCACCCGAATATTTTCCAATAACTTCATCGACTTGGGACATGACCTCTTTAATAGATCGAAGTAGAATATCCCTTGCAGACATGCTACCAACACTTTCTATTACAAGGATGAATTTATCCTCTGACTCGCTAACACTAATACCCTTAGGCTCAGTATCGCATCCCTTTAGACATTCAAGGCAGAGGTTACAGCTAAGGGGATTGTCGATATTAAGTAGACCATCGCGCATAAGAAAGACGTTCCTTGGACACGCGTCAACGCATGCGCCACAATTATTGCAACTCTTATTCTGAACTATCACAGGATACGATTCTAAAACTGATACCGATGCCACCTGCCATTTGGCATGTGCCTTACCTCTACCAAGTTTAGCATACGCTTCTAACTTAATCTTCTGTCCAGGTGCAAGCTTTAAGATAGGTATGTTCTGGGAGACAGGTTTAACTTCTTCATCTTCTGAGACGAGCTCAGCAGAGTACACTTCTCTGACCCTATCAGTCGCTTCAGCATCTAATACAAACAAAACCCTGCACTTAGGACAGCCAAGGGCACTCTTACAGTCACATTCTGAAGGAAGAAGATACTTGTCAGCAGGAGTTTTAAGCGGAATAAGTCCTAGACGATGAGATATTACTTCATCATAGAAAGAAGAAGTGTTCTCTAATATTACAACATCGTCTATCGCCATAACGGGAACAAGTGATATAGCCGCACGTCGTATAGAGTTAACGTGCATCCTTGAAAAACCGTCAAAAAGAACCTTTATCCTACCAAAGGACTCCTCTAAAACTTGAACAGACATCTAAGCTCTTCTACCTCTTCTTCCGCCAGCCTTCCTTGTGGTATCATGCGGTAAAGGAGTTACATCTTCGATTCTAGCAATCTTGAAACCAGCTCTCGCAAGAGCTCTGAGGGCTGCATTTAAACCAGGTCCAGGCACCCTAGGCCCTGTGCCACCTACGGCCCGAACCTTAATTATTATCGAAGTTATACCTTTGTTCTTTGCTTCTTCAGATGTAGCCATAGCCGATTTAATTGCAGCGTAGGGTGAGGACTCGAATCTGTCCGCTTTAACATGTCTACCTCCAGAACTTATTGAAATAGTCTCAGCCCCTGATAGGTCTGTAAAGTGAAGGATGGTATTATTATAGGAACTGTAAACGTGGACAATAGCCCATTTTTCTTCCTCAACACCCGAAGGCTTAGACATTATTTACCAGCCTCCGGTTGAGCTCCGACTAGAGCCTTCAGAGGGCTATCATCTCTAATCTTGACGGATTCTTCATCCTGTGCTCCTACGAACATGCTCGGACGCCTAACGACATGATCTCTCAAAGAAACATGGCCATGAACTATAAACTGCCGGGCCTGAGTTGGTGTCTTAGCTAGACCCTTCCTCCATATAAAAGTCTGAAGTCTCCTCTCCAAAATGTCTTCAACTGTCAGGCTCAGCACATCATCTATAGTAGAATTTTTATCAATTAAAGCCCAATTTAAAAGCTTATTTAAAAGAAACTTTTCCTTTACCTTACGCTCAGTCTCTGGCATAGCCAAAAGAAGCCTTGCGTGTTCCCTTGTATTGGAGAGCAGGGTTTTTGCCTTCCATAACTCACGTTTGTTCCTAAGCCCATACGTTCCCACCAGTTGGAGTTCTCCAACAAGAACGTCACTCCTCCAAGGCATTCGGGGAGTACTATATTTTCTCCTAGGTTTTTTAGGATCTCCCATAACTATCCCCTAAAAGCACACCTGCGTCCGCATAACCTTAAAATTAAGTTATAAACGTTTGCATTTGAAGAGCGCATTAAACAGACACCCTACTTTTTAGCTTCTTCGGGTGCGGGTTTGGCCGAGGGCGCTGGAACCCCCTGTCCAGCGACTGCAGCAGGTCTAGCAACCCCTTTTCTCACACCAACTGTCAGCCCTTTCCTGCCCGTCGTTCTAGTCCTCTGCCCCCTGACTTTTAATCCAAGAGAGTGTCTTATACCCTTCCAGCTCATCGTATCTCTCTCCCTTCGAACATCATCTTTTATGATGAAATCCAAGTCGGAGCCTATTAGATGCATATTGGAACCAGAAGATGGATCTTTTCTTCTGTTCAGAAGGTATGCGAGCTCCAACTTGCTTTGAAGATTTTTTGTATATTCATCTATCCTATTTAGGTCAGCTTCGGAAAGCGAACCCAACCTCGTATCAGTGTCAATATTTAGCTTGTTTAAAATGGCGTTTGCAGTGTTAAAACCTATACCTTTAATATCCGCTAGAGCGGCTAGAAGCTTCTTTTTACCGTTAAGGTCTTTGCCACCTAACCTGACTATTTGTCTAAACTCCGATGATGACGTATTCTCCTCGCCTTACAAACTCCCTAAATTACTCCTTATTAAATAGTTTTTTGTCAAAACCAGAAAATAGAATCAAAACTTTTGATATTTCCATTCTATGACATCGTCAGCTGAGAGGACAGTCTTAAGTGCGCCCGAATTGGATGCGACACCGTTAACGTACAAGGACCAGAAACGTGAGGAACCTACATCGTTTGAAATGCCAAAGAAGCTAGAAATAACGAAATCCCCGTACTCGGCGGAGTAATTATAGTCTACGATATCACCAAAAGCCAACAGTGTAGCATTAAATGCTGAAAAACCGTTTCCTGCGATAAAATGAACTGTCTTTGCTTCCATGGTTCCGTTATTAAAATTTACGACGACTAATCATGGAGATGGGAGATTTTTAGTATTTTCGAAATACCATGCAACGATGTCGTTATTCTTTAAGCTATAAGCATCCGCCCCTACCGATCCAAGTGTCCAAGAGTGTGAAGCGCTATTCCAGACCCACCAAATCCAATAATAAGACACTGTGCTTGACACCCCATTTATTGCAGTGATAAACGAAGGCCCATAGACAGACGAGTAGTTAACATTCCCATTTGTTACTTTGACGGTTGCATTATAGAGCGACCACCCTATGGGTATTAGCGTTTGGTTGTACCATGTTTTTGTCCCATTATTATCTAATAATATGTTTACAGTATATGAAACAACTCCCAACTTTGCAAGTTCCTCATTGTACTGTCTCTTCATGGTCACGTATTCTTGGTGATAGTATATTGTTGTTGCTGCAGTGATTATCGAAACAAGTAGGAAAGCAATTAGCCCTATAGTCAGTATTCTTTCGTGTTGACTCATGCCTTGCCACCTCCTGTAAAAGTTCTTATGGCTTTAGTTAAGGGATAGACTGCAGAAAAGAATAGGATAAAGTTACTCGCCTCATGCAGGATTCCAAAAAAGGGAGGAATAAACCACCCCACCACAATTGCGGTTACTAGTGGCACATCGAAGACGACTGCGAAAACAATGTTCGTGAACAGGTCGTAGATTATGGTGAGGACTAGACCCCACAGACCTATCTCAAGGCTGAATCTGAAGACGTTAAAGGTTTTTTCTGTGGTTTTATAGCTTATTCTTCCTAAGATTCCGCCCACAATTCCAAAGACAGCCTCGCCAACCATGGTCGACATCCATACGGGGAAACTGAAGCCAAAAGGGTTTATAGCACCATACACTATCCACACCAATGCTCCAGTAGTTGCGCCTATGGATGCGCCAAATACAAAGCCGGTGATGAAGACCACTAGATCCATGATTTTTATGTTTGGTAACCCTATGAGGGCGTAGTTCCCACCGACGCATAGGGCTGTGAGTACCGTGATTAGGCTTATGTCTCTGACCGTTAAGTGAGGGAATAAGATGTTCATAGGATGTTCATAACCATTGCAACGCTACGGCAGTAGCAGTTATGCTTGATATTAGCGCTATTTTTTTTATTCTATTTTCCATCATGGTTGGATTATCCAACCAGCTTAATAAAGTATTAAACATCTAAACCCTAAAATGAAAGATGGTTGGATTTATAAGATTAGAAGGGTTCGGGATGAATTGTAACCATGCATTCTCCGGTGTATTTCTTGATCATGTTTTCGATAACATTGATTTCTTTATGGACTTCTTCAATAGAATCTATGCCATTGAATGAGCATGTGATGTCCACATATTTGTTGCCCTTACTCTTGTAAATTTTTATTGAGGAAATCTTCTTTATCTTTTGATTGGAGGCCAGTATCCTGGTAATGGCGCTGATATCTTTCTCTTCATGAATGATTTCTCCTCTGCTTGTGTCAGATGAAGCTTCTATGTGAACTGTTGTCTTTTGAATGTTGGGGAAAAAGAGTTTAATATCTTTTTCAATCTTTTCGGAAATCTGATGAGCCTCTGACAATGGAAGATTGGGATTAACTTCAATGTGGAGGGTTAAGAGCGTCCCTTCCTCTGTTTTTGTCGAAATTATCTGATGAACGCCTTTAACATTTTTGTTCTTCATAACAACTTTTTCGACTTTATCTGAAAAAGGCAACTCTTCCTCTGCCGGTTCGTAATGAACCATAATCGTAGCGTTTTTAACTAAACTTTTAATCCTCTCTTCTACGGTTGACGAAATATTGTGGGCGCTCTCTATGTTGATCGTAGAAGACAATAATATTGTAACATCAATGAAATATTTTGTTCCAACCTTCCTCATCCTAAGCGACCTAAATCCCTTAAGTCCTTCGATATTCTCTAGCAAGGATTCAACAGCTTTATACTCTCTAGCAGGAGCTATATCGCTCAATTCTATGGAAGCGTTATAGATCAGCTTTAAACTTAGAAATCCGAGCATACAGCTCAGAAACATTGAGCCAAGCGCGTCGGTGAAAACAAAGCCTAAGGATGAAAGAGTTAGACCAAATAATGCCACTATCGTTGAAGAAAAATCCGCAAGGGCATCAAAAAAGCCTACTCTGGCAGAGATCGAGTCGCTGACATTTCTTAGAATCATGATTCTGAAAACATCTATACACAGAGTGTAAAACACAGCGACAAAAGCTAAAGCCGTAAACTCTCTGGTTAAATGCGCGCCTTGAGAGAACCTAATTATTGATTCATAAAACAGTAGGGACGCGATTCCAAAAAGCGCAATACCTCCAAATTGTCCGCCGAGCGTTTCGATCTTCCCATGACCGTACGTATGGTCGATGTCAGGAGGCTGCAATGAGACTTTTAAAGCGTAGAGCAACACCACTGTTGTTACGGCGTCAAGGGAAGCGTGAGCTGCGTCGGTAATTACAACCAAACTATTAGCTAGGAAGCCTCCTGCGAATTCGAAAAGAGCCACTGATGAAATAGCGTAGAGAGACCATTTGATCGCTCTAACTTTATCAAAATCGCTCATGCGACCCTTTCTTCTCCTAAAGCAGGAGTTTTAAGTGAGAGATTTAAGGATATTTTATAAGTTCAGTGTTAATGCAGCCGCAAAACATCCTAGGTACGCCTGCTGAATCCTTTCAGCACCACAGATTATTATGATATCTCCATTATTAGGGGATGTCGAAATCCTGATCTTCTCCCATGTCTCTTGTGGGTACAGAGCTTCGCAGTCTTCTCCCCCTGGAATTTTAAAGTGCTCATCTTCATATAATAATGTTATGGCACCCTTAGCTCCATACCTTATGGATTCATCTCTTTGTTCAATTCCGTAGGACACTCTTCCTCCACCCTTATCAACTCTAACTATAACACTAAACTTACCTAAAGAAAGTGAACCAAAGGATCCTTCTTTGAGCGTTGGAAATACAGACTTTAGCTTAGAAAAAAATGTTAAACCGCTTTCGCTTAATCGGACACCTTCCCTAGTTATGTTAACTATGCCCTTCTTCTTTAACCTTCTAAGCATAGTCCTAACAGAACCTTCACCAAGTCCAAGGAAATCAGAAATTTCAGAACGACTCTTGGGAGAAAATTTACCCAACCAATAAATAAGAAGGCCTATATATATGTGGTCAAAGGATTCCATAGGACCAGTGTATTTTTTTTGATAAATATCTTGAAGCTCACTTGTTATGGTCATGATATTTTAAGAATGATGACCTGTAAGTTTATAAGGCTTAGTGTTTTTTCTTTTTAATTAAAGAATTCTCCTTTTTCTGAGTTAGAGCAGACTTGTGATCGCAAAATTATTTGTTTTTATCAAAATACACTTAAACATAAAAGTTTTAAAAAAGAGCGGAGCATCTAAGATCGTATGTTGGCATCGACAATTGGGAAACATCGGTTTTAGCTAATTATTAGGTCTACACTGGGCTTATTGAGTATCGACTATTACATAATCATTTGGGTTAGGAGTGGAGTAGCTAAGTATAGTCAATGGTTCACTAGAGGAGACCTTGTGCTTCTTAAGGGGAAGGATGTGGATTACATCTCCTTCGCTGACCTTGATCTTTTCGTCATCCAGATCGAGGTACCCTTCACCCGAAATAATATGGATCGTCTCATCCCTTTCCCCATGATAGTGCATGGGAATGGAGCATTCTTTCATAACATAGTACTGCGTTGTCATATACTTGTCCGAAATCGCTATACTTTTTTCGTACCCCCAAGGCTTGTCTATTCTGTTAACGAACTCCTTTTTAACTATCTCAAGATCCTTTTGGGAGTCAACTGATTGCCAGAATGCACCTTCTTCCATATAGTAGTTGAGCAGACCTTCTTTAGCGAGAGACGGAAACACTGCCTTTTCAACAGCTCCTTCATCAAAAGCCAGAAACCGATCTTTTATGCTACCGTCTATAATATAAATGCCTGCGTTAATATAATATGGTAAAGTAGGCTTTTCTTTGAAACCGGTTATTTTACCATTAGAAAGTTCAACTATACCGAAAGGGGAAACAAGTTTTGTTACGGCAATGCTTACAGTGTTAACAGTAAAATGATCAAGCATCTGTCTGATGTTCATGTCGGTTACAATATCACCGTTCATTACAAGATAACGTTGGAAGTCATATTCCTTAAGGAGGCTATTTATCGCATATAATGTGCCACCTGGCTTCTCCTCTATTGAGTATGTGATTTTCATGCCGTTCCAGTTTTTTCCGTATTTTTCTTCTATCTTCTCATGAAGATAACCAGAAAGAAGGCAGACCTGCCTGATCCCAGCATATTTCATTTGGAAGAGTTGTCTGTCCAAAATAGAATAATTGTCTTTTATCTCAATCAGTGACTTGGGAGTATAATCGGTAATAGGTCTTAGCCTCTTGCCCAGCCCTCCACAAAGTATTCCACCTATTATATTATTAAACATCACGTGTACACTTTTATGTAATTCATTTTACTACTTTTTTTCGAGAAGCTCTTTTACAGCCTTATTGATTCTGGCTACACCCTCCTGTATAGCTTCTGAGCTCGATGCAAAAGATAATCTGATGAAGTCGTATCCAGCTTTATCCGGAAATACAGAACCAGGCAAAGTTACAACGTAATATTTGTTTATCAGGCGCTCAACAAGATCTTCCGATGAAATTCCTGTCTCTTTAGTAAATTTGGATACGTTCGGAAACATATAGAATGCACCTTTACTGGGCCAGACCTCAAAGCTTGGGACCTGCCTAAGCAACTTTGCCATTAGATCCCTGCGTTTTT
Organism: Nitrososphaeria archaeon; assembly: GCA_963752255.1. Taxonomy (GTDB): domain Archaea; phylum Thermoproteota; class Nitrososphaeria; order JACIWG01; family JACIWG01; genus JBEKIG01. The sequence goes on from CAVVXT010000019.1 coordinate 238,678, forward strand.
GGAAAAGCTGTATCATGCTCTTAACAGGTTCCCACGTGCCTGTGATTGCTGCAACCGCGCCCTTCTGTGCGAAGCTTGTCGGGCAGGAGTATACATTCACGGCGAGCCTTGTTAGCTTTCTTGCGACATCTTCTTTAACGACCGTGTACCCTAAACGCCAACCTGTCATTGAGAACGTCTTGCTAAATCCATTTAAATAAACGACATAATCTTTCCAGTCGCTTTCTGTAAGAATGCTTTTAAACTCTGCATTATCGTATATGAAGTTATCGTATATTTCATCGACCAATAAAACTAAATTATTTTCCTTCACTATTTCATAAACTTTTTTCACTTCGGAAGGTTTAAACAAAGCTCCGGTAGGATTTTGGGGGCTGTTCAAAACGATCATCTTCGTATTCTTTGTTACCGATGAGCGAATCTTCTCTACATCAAGACCGAAGCCCATTTCTGGCCCCAACCACCTGAGAGGCACAAACACCGGCTTAGCACCTACAAAGTACGCTACTTCAGAGTACGCTGGGAAAGCTGGTTCAGGGATAATGATCTCTTCACCGGGATTAAGATATGAAGCAACACTTAGAAATATAGAAGCTTTGCCACCAGGTGTGACTATGATTTCCGAGGATTTAACACCAGCTGCATACCGCCCATTAAGATATGACGCTATGCCGTCTCTTAGTTCTGGAATCCCAGCTGTTTCAGTGTAACCAGTAAAGCCTTCATCTAAAGCCTTCTTTGCTGCTTCAACAATATGAGGAAAAGTTGGAAGGTCAGGCTGACCTACGCCAAATGTGATCACGGGGAGCCCTCTGTTTGCAAGCTCTCTGGTTTTGCCTACGTAGATAAAGGCAGCTTCACCTATTAATTTTGGAATAATAGGCTTAATATTTTCGGTTGGAGATTTCAATCCAATACGCCTCTGTCTATGATGAATTTTAAGTTAATAAATTTTTGCAAAAAAGATGCAAGAAAAACTATTTTTAATACTACATTGTTACATAATCTTTAGCAACATTCAAAACGGCTCGCAAGAGATTCTGTAGTTCGTCTCCTATCATGTAAGTCATAGGCTCTAAGCCGAAGGCTCCTTCATCAAAGACAACAAACAAGGGTTCATTTTTTGATTTGATTATGTTCTTCACACCTTCTATGACACTATTCTCACTAAGCTTTCCACTATGTTCGGTCTTAGCGTAGGGAAGCTTTATTGATTGAACAACAGACTTCAGCTTTTCATCGAACTTTACATTGATCACGGCTTTATAGTTTGGGTTCGTTCGTTGAATTTCAAGTAAAAGTTTTGCTATATGACTCTGAATTCCGAATTCAGGGGATGAAGTAGCTTTAGCCAGATTTCTAACCCGCACGATTCTTCCCGGTACCGTTGCGATATCGTCGATGGTTTCTGCTGAGCCCGATGATGCCGCAATGTTAACGTAAACCTCAGGTATTATCGCAGCAAAGTAAGGAGACGTTTCAATTGAAGAAATAGCTCTTATCATGGATTTTATGAGCTCTCCCTTTTCCTCATTATATCTGGTGAATGAAAAGAGCTTCACACATGCTGTACAATCTTTTAAGGCAGATACTTTCTTTCTGTGTAAAGCGCAGACCTGTCCACCTATTACAAGTTCACGCCAGATGGCGTGCAACGTTTCAACTGATCGAGGAATGTTTGATACGACATCATCCGCTAACATTTCTATATCTCTGTCCATCGACTTCTCGTTCAAACCTATTTCCACTAACTTCTTTCTAAAGTAAGAAGGGTTTTTTCCAAGGTAATAGCTTATAGATGGCTGAGTGATTCCAAGTGACTGTGATATCTGAGTCTGCGAATATCCTCTGCCTTTCAGCTTATGGGCTACGAGGCCTCGCATGTTCGGAAGGAAATCCTTTGACATAATTTCACAAAACGAGAACATTTAATAATCTATTTATAAAGTGGGTTATAAAAACTTAGCTTAAGAAGAATACGTTTAAGGTTACTGGTTAAACTTCTAAAAAAGCAGAATTATATTAGAAGAGTTCGAGATTTACAATGGTTCTTTTAAGATAGGAAGTTTAGATTCCTACAATATAAATCCTATCCATTCAGACCTGCACGAAAAGATTATATTTGAATAGGATTCTGAGAAAAAGTTAATGCTCTACGTCATCCACACAACGGGGCAGTGCAACCTAAAATGTGCCTATTGTGGTGGAAGTTTTCCAAAACAGATCGTGCCATGGGAGATAAAGTATAGTATCAGCTCTCTTAAAGAAATCGCTAAACGAGAAGAAATAGACATCTGCTTCTATGGAGGAGAACCGCTATTAAACGCGGAGTTCATAAAAGAAGTGATCAAATGTGTTCCTGCCAAGAGGTTTATTGTACAGACGAATGGCCTTCTAGTAAAGGAATTTGATCCAAAATTCTGGGAAAACTTCGATACAATTCTTCTTTCAATAGACGGCGTTAGGGACGTCACAGATTTCTATCGTGGTGAAGGCATCTACGATAGAGTAGTTGAAGCAGCGCACATTCTCAAGGAAAGTGGGTATAGGGGCGATGTTGTTGCGAGAATGGCACTGGCCGAGGAAGGAGATATTTTTAGAGACGTAACCCATCTCCTTTCTCTAAACCTTTTCGATCACGTACATTGGCAATTGAATGTGGTTTGGAGCCAAGCTTGGAAAAATTTCGAAAAATGGGCTGAAACTAATTACATGCCAGGCATAAAAAAGCTGGTCTATTATTGGATAAGTAACATGCAAGAGGGAAGAGTGTTGGGGATCGCGCCTTTCCAGGGTGTTTTAAGAAGGATGATCTATGGGGGAGTGGTACCACCGTGCGGTGCAGCTACTGACATGCTTTCAATATCAACAGATGGGCGAATTCTAGCATGCCCGATAGCTTTCGAAGAAAGATGGGCCGAACTTTCCACTTTGGATGGGAATAAGAAGAATTTCAGAACATGCTTTATCAAAGAACCGTGTACTGACTGCGATGTCTTCAAAGAATGTGGAGGAAGATGTCTTTACGCCTACATGGAAAGGTTTTGGGGGGAAGATGGATTCAATAAGATCTGCGAAATAACTAAGGAACTAATATTTATGATCAGAAGCGAAAGGAACAAAATACTTTATTTAGTAAGCAGAGGAAAAATCAAGGAGGAAGAACTCTTTTACCCAAGCTATAACAATTCAATAGAAATAATCCCTTAGACAAAATTTTTTCTTCTAATTTCTAACTGAACCGCTAAGAATTCCCGTCTCCTTTCCACTAAAGTGTCATCGGGGTCTAATGTATATAGTGTACAAAAAGGTTGATAAAATCAAAACAGGCCTAAGGTTTAAACATGATACGTTGACAAAAATTCTTGCGTTGACGTTTACGGAATGTCAGCTAAATGTTAGTGCTAGAATTTCCAGGTTCTCAGCGCCGGAAGGGGGAGTTGAACCCCCATGACTCTTTCGAGTCAATGGCTTTCAGTCAATCCTGTTGATTCCAGGCCATCGCCCTACCAGGTTAGGCGATCCCGGCACGAGTATACCTAACATATTTCTGCTAGTCTTCACTATTACTGTGAGAGTCGAAGTGGTGGGTATAAAACTTTTTTAGAGGTGTCTAGGAAATCAGCGCGTAGTAGAAGCGCTATTTTCTTTAGAGCTTCCGGTAATCTCTATCTACTGCCAACAGCTTATGTATTATAGTAAGATTGTTAATTTTTGATAGGAACTCTAGATATCTAAAACAAACTGAAGTGCAGCATCATTTCCTTAAATCTTATAAGAATACTATAAGATAAAAATTTTTAAAAATGCCTAATAAAATTAACAGATATCCCAGTACAATATTTAGAATCGTAAAGCCTGCTAAAGGAACTTAGAAGCTTATGCCACCCTTGAAAGCAAGAGCCTAAACTGTGTACATAAACGACATTTACCTTAACAGATCTTCGGGAGGAAGGGACGTTCAAAGTTAGAAGGAAATCAGCACATAGATTCCATATCGATTTCTATATAGAATCCATGTATAGATATGCAGATATCTATAGATAGAGGCAGACAGCTATATGTAATTGTATGTCTGCGATAAAAAGAGGGAAGAAAGGGAGAACACACTATCCCCAATCCTACTACCAATACAATGAAAGAAAATCAGGCATTTTTATCCGGCTTACAAAAGAGAAAAAGGAAGCATTAGATAAGTACAAGGGAACGATGAGCTACGGAGAAGCTATTGGAATTCTGGTGGATAGTTATAATATAAATAAAATAATTATGAAGAGGAATATATAAACTTCAAGAAACAAGCTTTTGACGAAAAAATGGAGGATATAACAAATAAACTGTTCTAAAATCAGCCTTAAGTGATAATAAAAGCAGATGATAGCTGAAGTAATATAGAACAATAAAACTTTATTAATTGCAAGAATTGTTTTTTTTATAATAGTGAGTATATTTGAAGTATAAGCGTCTTGGAAAATCTGGAGTGAATGTATCCGAAATATGTCTGGGTGCTATGGGTTTTGGAGCTGAGGTTGATGAGACTACTGCTGCGACAATTATTCGACGGGCCGTCGATTTAGGGGTCAATTTTCTTGATACAGCAGATGTTTATAGTAAGGGCAAATCTGAGGAAATTGTTGGAAGAGCGATAAAAGATATGAGAGAAAGTATCGTGTTGGCTACAAAGGTTCGTAATCGTATGGGGGATGGCCCTAATGATGAAGGTTCAAGCCGAAAGCACATAATGTTTGCCGTTCAAGAAAGTCTTCGAAGACTTGATACAGATTATATTGATATTCTATATCTTCATAGACCAAGTAATGTGAATATAATGAAGGGGTTTGTCGGCGAACCTGTTCCTTTGACAGAGACTTTGAGTGCTCTTACCGATTTGGTGCGATGGGGGAAAATTCGATATATAGGTTGTTCTAACTTTCCTGCATGGCTCCTTTGCAAGGCTCTTTGGACAAGTAATGTCCATGGTTTTGAAAGCTTTGTTGTCAGTCAACCTCGATACAACCTCCTCCAAAGGGAGATCGAACGCGAAATTATACCTCTATGCGTAGACCAAGGAATTGGAATTGTCCCCTACAGTCCTTTAGCAGGTGGAGCCTTGTCTGGTAAATATAAACCAGGTAGTCCACCTCCCGAAGGCAGCCGAGGAGCTATTAAACCAGATTTCTTTACAAGGCTCCGTTTCCACTGGGAAGACCCATATAACCTGAAGGTAATTCAGGGTTTAGAAGCCTTCTCTAAAGAAATTGGTAAGCCAATGGCGCAGATCGCTCTAGCCTGGATGCTTGCTAATCCTGCCATAACCTTGCCCATTATAGCTGCCACTAGTGTAAAGCAACTTGAAGAGAATTTAGCCTCAACTGAACTTATTCTCAGCAAATCAGACTTAGAAAGGATTAATCAGATAGCACCGACAATGGGCCCATACTTCACCTAAATCGATCGGATGTGAATTTTTAAGGACTATTATCAGGCTATATTAATATTAACTATCCCATTCGTGTACATATTTGATAAGAAAACGTTGTCATGTTGGAAATGTTGTCAAGCTCCTTATTCTTTACTAAAAAGCCTTTCAAAATGACCAAAGTTCTTTGGTTAAATCTCATTTCATCATGAAATTCAAACGAAACGCATTAAACGCTAAAAAATGACCTGTAATCAAATATAGCGATTAAAATTAATTATTCACTGTCCTACTCGCTATCATATTGAAACCTTTCCCAAGAAGATCTTTCACAATAATGTCACCAGCTTTTATAGGAGCTTTTACCTTAACCTTGGAAAGTTCCTTAAGTAAACGCTCTAAAGTTGCTTAGGTACAGGCTTATCAGACCTTATGGGTAGAACACCTATCGTTGAAGCTCCCTCGATTGGAACCACTGTAAACAATATCCTTACAGGGCAGGTGGCTTCCTGTCTTATAAACTCCAAACCTCTACCACATAGAGCACCCTGTATCTCCTTCACCCGATTACCATCCATTATTACTGTCGCCTGACATCCAATAGGGCACACAATACAGATAATACTCTTCGTAGCTATCCCTTCACATCCTTTTACAATTTTAGATTTCTTTGCTACACTACCTGTTACCTTAACCTGAAAAGTTAAATTATCACACTTTAAAAGATCCTTTCTAAACTTTAATTTTACCATTTCTGGAGGTCTGAGAACCCTATTAAAGGAACGTACACCAATTTCCGGAAGTTCAATGTAAGCATTTTCAGTAGGTTCCTTAATACGTATATAGAACTTAACATCCGTTGTACCACTAAATTTTTGTGGAACAACAGACTTTATACCATTACCTAAAACAACATGTTTCCATTGGATTCCCTTGGGAACAGCTCCCTCCAGAGCTCTTACCGCCGATAAGGCAGCGATTTCACCTTGTGAGGTTACATCGTCGACAATATCATTAACCGCAAGAAAGTTACCTGCTGCAAAAATATTTGGCACACTTGTCTCTAGAAACTTGTTCACAACGGGGCCTCCAGTACCTAAGTCAATTTCGAATCCAAGTCCTTCAGGTAGCATTCTGGGGAATCGCAAATCAGGGATAAGACCAGTTGCTAGAACAAGAAGATCACATTTTATCTCCTCCTCTGTCCCAAGAATAGGAACAAGATTTTCATTCACCTTCGCAACAACAACACTTTCAATTCTCTTCTTCCCCTTTATCTGAACCACAGTACTTCCTAAATAGAGAGGAATGTCAAAGTCTAAAAGACATTGAGCTTGATTTCTTCTTAACCCACATGTATAAGAAAGAATCTCATGGACACCTTTGACATGTGCTCCCTCTTGTGAAAACCTTCTTGCCATTATGAGGCCAACATCTCCAGAACCAACTACAACAACTTCTTTGCCAGGAAGATAACCGTAGATATCCATATACCTCTGCGCGGTACCAGCTGTCATAACGCCGGCAGGCCTATCTCCTGGAATATTTAATTCATCCCTTCCTCTTTCCCTACAACCGGTCGTTAAAATAACCGTCTTAACATAAATCTTCATAAAACCGTTTTCGGAACTGATAATATCTACAAAATGATCGAACGAAGACTTTGTTTCTATTCCTATGGCCATTGCTTGAGTCAAAGTTTCAATATCATAGTTTGATATCTTATCAATGAATTTCTGCATATATTCAGGACCTGTCAAATTTTCGTTAAAATATTCTAGACCAAAGCCGGTGTGCACGCATTGAAGGAGAATTCCTCCAAGTTCTTTAGCACCTTCAACTATTGCTACCCTCCTTGCGCCTTCTTCGTATGCTTTACAGGCAGCAGCTAGTCCTGCGGCACCACCGCCAACAATCAGAACATCCGCTTCTTTGTTAATCATTTGAGTCACCAAAAAGATCCTTTATCTTGCAAAGAAGCACTTCACTTCCTTCAGATTTTAGTAGAATCTTATTAGGAGGAACTCCAAGTTCCTTACTCAGTATTTCAACTATCTTCGACTGGCATGACATCCCTTGGCATCTGCCTAGACCAGCGCGTGTCCGAAAGGCGACACCTTGGAGAGTCCTAGCACCTCTTCTGATAGCTTCAACAATTTCTCCTTCAGTTATACCTTCGCACCAACATACTAGATTAGCAAATTTGGGATCGTCGTGGTATAACATCTTCTTACATTCTATAGTTTGTGCTAATATTCTTGGAATACATTTTCTGTAAGGATCCCAATGGGACTTCTTCACACCAATAAAACCTTGACTTTCCATTATCCTTATAACATCTATAGCAATTGCAGGAGAGGATGCGAGACCCGGAGATCTAATTCCAATAACATTAATGAATCTCGAAGGCTTACTGTATCCTTCAATTATGAAGTCTGAGTGAGGAGGCTCAGCTCTCAGGCCAGCGTAATTTTTAATACACTTATTTTTTGGAGGAAGTATGGGACCCCATTTTTCGATAATATAGTTATAGACCTTTTCAAGGCCTTCCCTACTAGTGGCAGTGTTTTCTTTTTGATCCTTTAGCATATCCTCAGAGGTGGGCCCAATCAGTGTACTACCTTCAGTGTCAGGGAGTATACAGATACCCTTACTTATTTGCGAGGGTGCTGGGAAGATTATATGGTTAACTGGGCAACGATATTCTGATGGAAATATCCAATATTCTCCTCTTCTAGGATGTATTTCGATGTCTACGTTGTTATTGGTCATAGTAACACCGAGCATGTGAGAGATCTTATCACCGTATAATCCGGCAGCATTGATTATCCAGTCTGCTTCAAAAATCCCTTGGTTTGTCTTTAAAAGGAAGAAGTCTTTACTTTCCTCTATACTAATCACTTCATTTTGCAGCTTAAGTAAGACGCCGTTAGAAACAGCGTTTTCTATAACAGCTATGTTAGCGTAGAAGGGGAGAACAGAGCCTTCCGTAGGAGCATATAATGCGGCAATAATTCCATTAAGATTGGGTTCCATTTTTCTAGCTTCTTCAGCTGTTAGCAGCTTTAAGTTTGGAACATCATTTAGCAGTCCTCTCTTGTAAAGAGAACCGAGGATTGCAATCTCACCGTCCTTTGTCACCTCAACCAGAGCCCCACACCAGTTAACGGGAATCTCAAGCTGGCCAGCTATTGTGTGCCAGAGCATATTTCCTTTTGCGCATAATCCTGCTCTAATTGGCTGCCTTTTTGGATCATCGTCATATCCTGCGTGTATGATGCCTGTGTTTGACTTCGATGTACCGCATGCCACATCAACCTCTTTTTCGAAAATTGTAACACGTAAATTTTCATATTTTGAAAGTTCTCTAGTTATAAAGCTACCAACAATACCTGCACCGATAATAGCCACTCTCTCAAAAGACATTGGACTGTAAAAGAATTTTAGAACATATAAATCTTTTAGAAACTAAGATACCTTCCTAAGCCACCCCATCGAAAGTTTGACTGCTTCTTTCCATCCAATATAAAGATGCTCTCTTTTATTATCTGACCATTCTGGTTCGAAGATTCTGTCCATTTTCCAAAGTTTAGCAAGCTCATTTGTATTTTTCCAAAAAGACACAGCTAAACCGGCAGCGTATGCTGCTCCTAAGGAACTAGTTTCAAAAAATTGGGGTCTAACAACCTTGGTTCCAAGAGTGTCTGCTTGCAACTGCATCAGATAATTATTCGCAACGGCACCGCCATCAACCTTCAAGATTTCAAGCCCAGCTCCTGAAGCTCTGGCCATGGTCTCAAAAACATCTCTGGTCTGCCAGCATATTGATTCTAGTGCAGCATGCACTAAATGGTCCCTTTTAATAAACGAGGTCAAACCACAGATGATACCCCGTGCGTCAGAATCCCAATAAGGTGCATAAAGCCCATTAAATGCGGGTACAAAATAGACACCACTCGATCCTTCATCTTTAATGGATTCAGCTATCTTCTCTGTCTCCGAAGCGGAACCAATGATTTTTAGATTATCTCGAAGCCACTGAACAACAGAACCAGCTACAGCAATTGACCCTTCCAAAGCATAAACAGTCTTCCCCTCTTCAAAGCTGTATGCACAAGTTGTCAGTAGACCTTCCTTCGACAGTTTAGGTGAATTACCAATATTCGAAAGCATAAAACATCCTGTGCCATATGTATTTTTTGATTCACCTTCCCTGAAGCAAGACTGACCAACCAAGGCAGCCTGTTGATCACCTAAGTCGCCGCAGACAGGAATCTTCGAACTAAAAATACTATCCTCTCTTGTATATCCATAAAAATTCTTGTCAGAGGATGGTTTAAGTTCAGGAAGGATTTTTTCTGGTATTTTAAGAAGACTGAGTATTTCTTGATCCCATTCAAGTTTGTTTATATCCATCAACATCGTCCTTGAACCATTTGTATAATCTGTGACATGTGATCCACCTTTAGGACCTCCTGTTAGCCACCATATCATCCAAGTATCAATATTACCAAAAAAGACCTTACCAAGCCCAGAATACTCCAGGACTTTAGGAATATTTTTAAAAATCCATTTAATTTTAGGGCCTGAAAAATATGTGGATAAAAATAATCCTGTATTAGGTTTTATAAGTGACTCATCATACCCTTGAATCTTGAGCTTTTCACATATCTCTTTAGTCCTTGTATCCTGCCATACAATTGCGTTATAGTAAGGTTGACCGGTTTCAGGATTCCATAGAACAACCGTTTCCCTTTGATTTGTAACACCAACAGCCACGATTTCTTCACTCTGAATCTTTGAACTCTTAACAGCTTCTTTTATCACTGCAAACATGTTGTCAATTATCTCCAATGGATCGTGTTCAACCCATCCTGGATAGGGATAGATCTGCTTATGTTCAAGATAACTTGACGAAACCTTGCTCCCTTCATGATCAAAGATTATACATCTTGTACCAGTTGTCCCTTGGTCAATCGCTAAACAATATCCATCTTCTGCTACCATTATCTTTCTTAGATAACATTTTTCTTAAAAACTTTCCAATATGCAAAAAAAGTATTATTTAGAAACAATACCATCTTAGATATAAAATTATGCTTTAGTCTTCTCCAAATCGCCTCTTGCTCTTAAGCCAATCACATTATGAATATGCACATATTCTCCAGCATCTATATCGTTAGTCGCTTTACCTATTACTTCGCCATATTTGATGATCTTTTCACCCTTGGATATTTTTTTTGTGGCGAATTTATGACCAAAAGGAATATTAGATTTTATTAAGAGTCTAAAATACCTTTTTCCAATTTCTAACCTCACAAAATCACCTTTCTTGATATCTACCAAAGCATTTGCAACATTATCTTTGACATTAATGATTATAGCTTTTCTTATAGACATCATATCACAGGCCCCCTACAGTATATGTCAAAATTACCATCATAACCAAGAATTTCTGCTTTTGTTAGCTTACCTGATGAGACATCAATAATTTGATTCAGAATCTTTTTCGCTGCACTATCAATTGTTTCATAACCATAGAAAACAGAACTAAGGTCAGCGTCAATATGTTCTGATAAATTAGAGCATACATCAGGATTTCCTGATGCTTTTATTACGGGTACGATTGGAAAGCCTTGCGGAGCACCACTACCTGTTGAAAAAAGCATTATTTGACTACCTCCTGCCGCAAAACCAGTAAGGGCTTCTAGCTCCCTTCCCGGTCCATCCATAAATATCAGTCCTTTTTTTGTAACCCTATCCCCATAATCAATGACATCTATGAGCTTTGAAGAACCTGTTTTACAAATTGCACCAAGTGACTTCTCTTCTATCGTTGTTATACCACCTCTTATGTTCCCCCCTGTTGGTTGACCGCCTCTCATATCCACACCCATGGACATAGCCCTCTTTTCAATAGCACTTACAGTAGAATACAATTTTTCAGCTACTTCCCTGCTCACAGCTCTCTGAGCCAAGACATGTTCAGCACCAATCAATTCAGTTGTTTCTCCAAATACTACAGTTCCACCTAATTCTATAATCAAATCTGCAACCCTACCGGCAACAGGATTTGAAACTATCCCTGAAGTTGTATCAGAAGCACCACATTTTATTGCCAATTTGAGTTCTGACAGATCAAAATTCTTTCTTTTAATTCTCTTAGATTCTGTACACATTTTTTTGACAATCTCAAGTCCTTTGGAAACGGCTTCGGACATACCTCTTTCCTCAATTGTAACTGTTTTTACATCTTTCACCTTAGATATAGCATCAGCTATCTTCTCCAGAGATGTACTTTCGCATCCAAGATTTACTAATAGTACAGAAAATAAATTAGGATTCAATGCAAGGTTTATCAAAACATTTTCTACATTAACAATATCTGGAGGGGTCTGAGCACAACCTTGGTGATGCACAATTGGTTTTACTTCTGGATTAAGTTGAGCCATCTTCTGAACAACATCTGCTGAACAACCAACCGTTGACATTATCCCAACATAGTTTCTAATACCAACACCATTTTTCCTCAGATAACCTTTAAACTCCATATCACCCAAGGACAAATAGGATGATATTTAGTTTTTTCAATTTTTTTATAATCACAATATTTTAAAGTAATGAAGGACGATCTGATTCTTTTACCTCTTCCAAAAAATATACAAAATCTTTGTATAAAATGATAAGGTATGTCCGCTTAATCCAACAGTCGATGAACTTATTTATCAAGAACGTTTCGGGTAAATATGTCATAAAAGATATTATAAAGTATCCACAGATCATCATAGAACTCTGAGAAAATCACGCCACTCCCTATCGTTCCACTGCTACCAGCTCATTAATCTAACTCTCCAACCGATCAAAGCTAGGTAGCATGCTAGAGCGATCAAAAGATGTACTTTTCATTGTGATGCAATGTGCTCCCATGTGGGGATTTGGAACAAGAATGGCTCCTGAGTGGGTCAAAGCGGATGTTTACTCTCGCATGTAAACCAAAAACGATGCTCACACGTGGACGCCCAAAGGGATTAATAATCGCTATGTTTATATAACATAGCGATTTCAGATGAAGGAGATATAAAATGAAAGTGGAAAAACGCAACCGAAGCACTATGGTGTATTCGTTTATTATCATCGGTCTAATAATTGGAGCCGTTATAGGATTTGGATTAGGTTACTTAACTTATGAACCTCAAATCAGCTCGCTAAATTCACAAGTAACGAGCTTTAATTCAGCAGCAGACCTCCAGAACTCTTTAATCACTACAGCTTCTAATTCGCCGCCCTTTGCAGTCGGTGCAGCTGGCACTTTATCATATGCGTTTGGCTCAGTTCTCAATGCCTATGAGGAACAATACCCCAACATTAAAGTCGCACCCGCTCTGTTTGAGGGAAGTAGTGCAGTTGCCCAATCGGAGAACACAACAAAACAGTTTAGTTTGGAAGCCGCTGCTGACACGACCACTATGCCGAGTGTCATCTTTCCTAATCTCGCAAATTACGAAATTGCCTTTGGCCAGACAAAAATGGTCATTATTGTCAATCTATTATCACCCGCTGGACTCAAACTCTACAACATGTGGGAAGGCGTTCAAGGACTTCCCACAATGTCTACTCAGTGGAATCAGACTTGGCAACAGATGTTCACCTTGATTGCCCTTAACTCGACCACTAAAGTTGGTGTTTCGAATCCTTTCACCGATCCTAGCGGTTATCAGGGTGCTGGCATGATTCGATTGGCTGGCTTAACTTTCTTTGGAAATATATCATACCTATACAACGCGATATACAACAACCAGAGTAAATACTACATGGCAAACACTGAAACAAATCTAGTTACGCTTATGCAGACCCAACACATAGATTTCATAACTTCATCTTACCTGTCCAACGCTATACCGCAGACGGGAAACTCAACTCAAACACACCTCGCCTACATCACACTACCCGACGCAGTTAGCCTAGGGGTCTTATCGAACGTCAGCTATTATCACAAAGCCAACTTCAAATACACGGAACTGGGAACGACCAAATCATTCACCATCAACCCCGTCATCTACACGCTAACGATTCCAACACCCTCCACCAACACAGCAGCAGCTACCCTATTCATCCAAACCTTATTCAGTCAAACTGGCCAGAGCATACTAAAGAAAAACGGCATAACTCCCATTTTGCCGGGCATCGTCTACGGTAACTACACCAGTATTCCAAGCCTAATCAAACCATTCACTACACCGGTTAACGCAACATATTCACCTTTATTTCCCGGGAGCTGACCAAGTTTCAAGGAACATTCAGAGCGATATTGATATTCTGTGGCGCAGTAACGATCCTTTTTTTTCTCTATCCAATCCTACTTATCGTAGTACTTGGTGCTGAAGATATCATTTCCGCGCTCACGACAAGTTCTTTTCTGGCTTCGGTTGAGGTTACTTTCATAATTGCCACAGCCGCAGCGATCCTTTCTGTGCTAGTAGGTACGCCTTTCGCTTATCTTCTGGCTAGATCAGACTTCAAGTTGAAAGAAGTTATCGACGCAATCATCGACATACCTATTATGATTCCTCATGTTATAGTTGGCATAATGGTTGTGTTAGCTTTCTCCTCAACATATGGGTTAGGTCCATTTCTGCAGGGAATCGGAATAAATATGATCGATACGTTGATAGGCGCCATAATTACAGTTACCTATCTGTCAGCAACTTACTCTATTAGGGTGGTTGAGTCGTCGATAAAGATGATTAACCCTGATGTCGAGCTGACGGCTCGAACACTGGGTTCCTCACCAACATTTACGTTCCTCCATGTTATAGTGCCTAGAATCTGGAAGTCAATAGCCAACGGAGCGATACTTACTTGGGCAAGGGCGGTTGCGGAGGTGGGAGCGCTGCTCGTAGTAGCTTATTATGTGTACTTCAACGGTAACGATGTGTATCCAGCTTCGATCTATATTTATGAAGGGTACATAGCACTAGGGTTAGCTGGTGCAATCAAGTACTCAGCAGCTCTTCTCATAATAGTCCTTGCTACATTCATCATTTACAGATTGGTTCTGAGACATGTCTGAAAGATGTGGATATGTTGCTTCAATTACTTAATGTTAATCTCACACTAGGAACTTTCAGGCTGAACTCTGTCACCCTAAATGTTAATCAGCAAGAATACCTGATTATAATCGGACGGACTGCCAGTGGCAAGACAACGCTTCTTAAGACCATCGCAGGAGCCTACAGACCATCCAGCGGTAAAATACTGATTGATGGCTCAGATATTACAACCGCGCCTCCTGAAAAAAGGAATGTCGCTTACGTATCACAGATTTTCTCCTCATTTGATCCGATGAATGTCCAAGACAACATAGAGTTTGGGCTCAGAGCTAGAGGCGTGACAAAGTCGGAGAGAAAACAGCTGGTGAACGGGATTGTTAGAGACCTAGGCATTGAACATCTACTGGATAGGATGCCAGCTACGTTAAGCGGTGGTGAACAGCAGCGCGTTTCGTTGGCGAGAGCGTTGGTTACCAGCCCAAAGATATTACTATTGGATGAACCGCTTTCGATGATAGACCCCGAGACTAAAGGGTCAATCATAAGGCTACTGAAAGCAATCCCTGAGAAGTACAACATTCCAGTGGTCCATGTTACTCACGAATGGGACGAGGCTTACACATTAGCAAGTCTAATCGCTGTAATACATGAGGGCAGGATAATTGAGGTTGGTGATCCTGAACAAATATTTAATGAACCAAGGAACTATCATACGGCGAAGCTTGTAGGTTTCTATGATATGCACAAAGGAATAGCTACTCTTACTGATTCCGGATCTACAATAAAGTTGGAGAACGGTCTAGAACTGAAGTCGCGTATGAAAATTGGCGGTTCAGTTTACGCCTGTGTAAGACCAGAACGAGTTAAACTAAACACCAGTAACGAGTTCAATAACCTTAAGGGAAGAGTTGTAGACGTGTTCAGAGAGAGATTTGGGTTTCGCATAATCATAAATATAAACACTATTGAGTTTACAGCACTTGTTGGAAGCAAGCCTACTAGGGGAGATGTTGTAACAATTACCATACCAGAAGACAGCATATACGTGGTACCTACTACAGGAATCTAATAGCGCGTCTGTACCGATGAAGATCAATGGAGACTTGTGGTCGTAATCGATGGGTGTTCCAAGTAAGCACATGGTTTCAGATCGAATCGGTTGATATTTAGAGATACTACTGCAAGTCTTGTGGGAAATGGTTTCATCAACTTTTTCTATTCCTGAAAAAGTTAGAGAATAGTATACCTTATTCTAAGTTTGGGCAAGGGTCTCTGAACAGATAGTTGACTTTCCTAGTAAAAACATGTGGTTTGACAGAACAACGGATAAATAACGGTATTGAGGTTATTAAGAGTAAGGTGGCATTTAATGGCTAAAATCGCATACATGCCTTGGCGGGAAATAATTGTTCATGAGATCACAGAACTCGATACGCAACGCTTCTTCGAATCAATCGTATCACAGCTTCAGGCACAAGGCCAAACAGGCCTCGTCCCAGGTTGCAGCTGGATCGATGGAATCGCCTTCGTCTTAGGTTTTTTCCCAGATACCCAAGAAGTGGTAAAGGACAGATTAGAAGGCAAACTACACTATGCAGCTGTTAATTTCACGAGAATGAGTTACCAACAGGAGAAGAGAACAGTTGTTGGAGGAAGAGAATACACAGTGAAGTTATTTAAGGCGGATGACAACCCTAATTTTGTTGATCTGATTAAGTTCATAAAGGAAAATTTTAAGGAAAAAACTAGTTAGCACGCTAATTTCAACAATTTCTGTTTTAATATAATTCTTACACAATAGAATGGATAAGGGCAAATGAATAACTGCTCCTTTGAATTTAGATGAAAATGGAAGTATGAGTCCATAAAGAGGACGATTCCTCTAATGGCTGCTACATATGTACCACATACGGTATCTTGAAATTGGCAGTCTTCCCCGCGCCGTTGGGACACAGTAATCCAACGCATTTTGACCCCCTAATTTTCAAGTTTAGGTCTGAAATGGCGACGAAAGAGCCGAAATATTTGGAAAGATTTATGGCTTCAAGGGATGAATTTGTCAAAGCAACCACAGCTAACTCATTTTTAAGCTGTCATCATTCTTCTGAACACAGGCACAGCAATCGCGATCATGACCGCTCCAAACACTATCATTATGATCAACTCATTTGATATTGCGGGTATCCCTGCGCCTAGCACCATAACCTTCCGGAGAGCCTGAGACGCGTAGGTTAGCGGAAGGACTTTGGATATGTCCTGCATGTACCATGGCATCTGCTGTATCGGGAAGAACACGCCGCTAAGGAACATCATCGGGAACATCAGCGTCATCATAAGCATCTGTGCTGTCCCTTGGTCCTTTGCGAAAGATGTTATTACGATGCCTAGGCCGACGAAGCTGAATACGCCAAGCAAGAGCAGGCCGAATACCAGCAGAATGCTTCCTTGAATTATTACACCGAACAGGCCAATAGATAATGCGAGTATTATGACTCCTTGGAGCAGGCCTCTTGCAGTTTGGCCTAGGGTTTTCCCAAGTATTATGCTTAGCCTGTTAATCGGTGAAACCATCATCCCGTCCATTGTGCCAATTTCCCTCTCCTGAGATATTGCGACAGGGAGTCCTGTCATGACGCTCATCATCACAGTCATAGCCATTATGCCTGGTGCGATGAAGTTAAAGTAACTGGAAGTTCCGGCAACAACTCCTTCAGTCTGAACATTGTAGGGTTTCACGATGGCAAGAGAATTGTTTGCGTTAACTGCTGGATTCAGCGATTGAACTTTCTGCTGAGCTAACATAGTGCCCATTTGGTTAAAAACAGCGGTTAAAACTTCCTGAATGGTCGCAGATATTTGTGGGTTAGACTGGTCAGTTATAATAATCAGAGTCCCCTGTTGCCCGGTCATGATGCTTGTAGAGAAATTGCTGGGGATGACTATACCGCCGTCAATATCGCCCCTCTGAATCATATTCTTGATATCGCCAACATTCGACGCGTTAGATAAAACCATCATCCCTGTCTTTTTGTTGATCTGCTGCAAGACTATGGTAAAAGTTTGGCTTGCAATAGTGGAATTGCGATAACCAACATCCTCATTCACCAACGCGACAGGCAAGTTGCTTACCGTGCTGCCGTTGGACGGATAAATAAAGCCTACCATACCCATCATGAATATCGGCATTAGCACAAGTAAGACTAACCCCAGTCGGTTCCTGAACAGCTCCGTTAGATCTTTCTGAGCGATCCTAATACTGTGTAAAAGTAGAGACTTTGCTCCCATTCTGCCTCACCTTATCCTCCCCTGCGGCGCCCCAAAGCGCCGATGACCCGCAGCAATCGGTATCTTCTGGTCGGCGCTATCTCTAACCTGATGACCCGTTAGATGCAAGAATACATCTTCAAGCGTAGGTTGGAGATTTTCAATAGAATTTATCTTTCCGTTTTTCGCCCTCACAGTGTCGATTACAGAGTCGAACGCCTCGTCGCCATGGACGATAACCCTCAAATGCATGGAATTTTCTTGACTGACAGCGTCCACGCATCCACATGAGCGGATGCCCTCGATAATATCGGCTGATAGATTTCCGATCTCTAGTTCCATTATAGTTGTATCAGCTCCTGAAATTAGTTTTTTCAAATTTGTTGATGTATCAAGCGCGACAATTTTGCCGTGGTCCATAATACCTATGCGATCACACAACAAATCAGCATCAACCATCATATGCGTCGTTATTATAATGGTGGTTTTATTTTCTCTATTGATTTTCTTTATGAACTCCTTGATCTCAACAGACGATTGAGGATCCAAACCCAGTGTTGGCTCATCCAAGAACAGCACTTGGGGCATGTTAAGGAGGGCCCGTATCACGTTTATCCTCTGTCGCATGCCTGTCGAAAACGTGCCCACTTGAGCGTTCTTCCATTTGGTGAGTTGGACCAGCTCTAGCAGTTCGTCAATTCTCTTCGTTAAGAGATCTTTGGGAATGTCGAAGAGATTTCCAAAAAATCGCAGGTTCTCTGTGGCCGTCAAACGATTGTACATTATCATCTTTTCGGAAACTATACCTATCAATTTTCGCACATTGGTGTCGTTTTTCACGATGTCGTAGCCGCCAATCGTTGCAGTTCCCTTTGAAGGCCTTGCTAATGTAGAGAGCACACGTAAGGTGGTGCTCTTGCCTGCCCCGTTAGGACCGAGTAGGCCGAAGATCTCGCCTTTCTTAACGTCAAATGAGATGTCGTCAACCGCTGCGAAATCGTTGAATGTTTTAGTAAGGTTCTTTACTTCGATTATTGACTCAGTTTCCAACTTTAAATCACCTTTACCGGAATATTATTCGTTGAAATATTATTCATTGCAATATATCTCCATGGGAGCAAGGCAAAAATAAGTAAAATATAAATATTCCTAAAGACAATAATAATTTGGTAACGCACATGCAAACAGAATTCGAAGAAGAGACAACTGTGCACTGGCTGAAGGAAGCGCAAAAAGGTTACATCCGCGTTGCGGTACTCATTCTCCTCAACAAGAAGCCGTCTCACGGCTACGAAATCATGAAAGAAATCAAAGACAAAACCAGAGGCTTTTGGAAACCGACAGCCGGCGGCGTATACCCAATCCTTAGAGACCTAGAAAAAGATGGATACATCGAAGGGAAATGGTCCACCCAAAATAACAGAAAAATAAAGGTCTACAAAATCACCCACACAGGCAGTATTATTCTCAAACGTGCAATTGTCAAGCAAAGCAAAATCGCTAACAGCATGAACGCCCTGTTTCAAGACTTTGCGAAAGACGTTTTGAGCATAAAACCAGAAACATTACCAATGCTAGTTATACCAACCCCTTTCTCCCCCTTCTTTGAGGAGAAAAATCAAGAACAGGAATTGGACATAAAAAACTTAAAACAAAAACGCAACAATCTTAAAGGCACAATCAGGATGTTGCAAAAAGAGCTTCAAACAACAAATAAAAAATTAGCCAAACAAATAGCTGTGAAAGAACCAAAGAAAGTGAGCTCATCATAGTAGTTGGACTTCATGCTCAAATAAATACGCGATACTAAATATCTGAGACAAGCGCCTGCAATTAGCATGGTCTGTCTAAAACGTCAGAGGATAGTCGTTCTAAGTTCATGACTTAATCTGTTAAGTTCCATAACGAAAACCCGGCAAATAATCATAATCACCCTGATACTTTGAATTCTGCTAACTCATTAAAGAGAACCTTGAACTTAACAAATGCATTTTATTTAAAAAGCGTCTAAGAAAGAGAATAAATTAACTTATCATGTATGCTTCTGAAATTAACTATCCCGTAAAAATTCGGGAAATTTTAATATTATGTACTTCCATGTATGGAATTTGGTGAAATTGATGCCATACAAGAAGAAGATCGTGTTGGGGACAGCGGTCGTTAGCGGCCTAACGGTCGGTGGAATATTAGCGTACAGAAAGTTCAAGAAAAACATCATCATAGGATTAGTCATCGCCCTACCTTTGTGGGCAATGCTCATTTATTTTTACTTCCTCTAGAAAGGTCTCCACACATACGATATATTGATATATAAGAAATCTTATTTAAATGTCGCTATAATAGCGGACATGTGGGTTTTCGACCATAAAAACGCTCATTTTTCGACCACTCTTTTATAAATATTCCATGATATATCGATAGTTATATATCTTTTCTGAAAGGAAATATTTGAAAAAGTAAATCTAAAAGGGAAGAATCTCGCTCGTAAATATCCGCACTGCCTTAAACGGTTATCGATGAGCCGACAGTTTACAGCCAGACAGATGAGCCGTTATCTTGACAGAACCCAAAAAAAGGGAATCCATAAATATGTCCTAATCAAAAAATAATAATGAATACTTATGTCCAAAGAGAAAAAGGGAGCCCTTGCAGTTAAAAAGACAAATAAGCCTACGATTGCCGTTAAAAAACCTCAACCTAGTGAAATTCAAGAGTTCAACAAGTTGTTAGACACGTTCCGGAGTGAGTTAATATGGGACCCCTTCCGAGGATTCGAGTGGCCTATTGAATATGAACTCCCGACGCGTATACCCTTTGTTGATGTTATCGACTCAGGTAACGAGTATGTTGTGAAAGCAGAGATTCCGGGGTTGAAAAAGGAAAATGTTAAGATTGAGGTTGGGACGAACGAGTTGTCACTGACTGCCAAATCTGATGTTGAGAAGGAGGAGAAGGAAGGAAAAACCTATTTGCACAGGGAAAGAGCTTTCTCCGCATTCCGCAGATATATAGGATTCGCTGAAAGCGTAGATGTAGACAAAGTTTCAGCTAACATAGCTGAAGGTATCCTCGAAGTAAAACTTCCCAAACTCGAGCACAAGCCTGAAAAGGAAAGAAAACAGATAACAATCCCATAAACCTTTTTTTAACCATCATTCGTATATGCCAGAATTATCTTTGTATTTAGTTACAAACTTTGTTAACTAATAGTATTTTCCGGGATTATCGAGTTGTCAACTTCTAATATACATTAAATCTCTATTTAACTGATGGATAAGGGCTTTTTTATATAGTAGGACCACTTCTTATAGTCGATAGCGATGTGTCTTAGTAGATTTGTTACTAGCATGTAAGGAGATCTGATTAGGAGCAAAGGCTATCAGAGCCGACCTAGAAATTTTAGGAACATCTAGCGAATCATGTTTGTGGTCCACCTTGCCTTACCATGTCAGATAAGGTAAAAGTTATTAAGACTTGGCATGTTGTTGATCTATTTTTAACTTGATCTTATGGTAAACCACCCACTAAGAATTTCTAAAACAGATCCAATTTAGCGTTCTTGCCATGGGTCAAGATGGCTTATCAAAATGACCCCTGCCTATAAGTTGAAAGAAGTTGCCCAGTTAGAAACTTTTTTTGGGATTCACTTAATTATTTAATTGTATACTGGCTAACCCACCAAAAAGTAACTGATAGTCTTTAGTTAATTTAAGTGATCCTACGGTTATCATGTCACTTCTCCTCGAATCTCGTGAACCGTAGTATTGTTATGATTACTCGCCTAGATTTACTATGGTGTTCCTATTCCTCCTGAACAAAAGAACCATGTATTGTATCTGACATATAATAATTGGTTCCTTGGTTATTTATATTATGGGTTAAGTCACAGTCTGAATGGGATAGCTAACCGCTAATAATAATAGCAACTCCATATTATATATGCGGGAGAAAAATGGCTGGGCTCATATTCTATGGCGGAGTCAACGAGATCGGCGGCAACAAGATCCTTCTGAAAGACAAAGATACGAAGATCTTATTTGACTTCGGACAGGCTTTCAATTTTGGCGTAGATTATTTTACAGGGTGGCTTTGCCCACGTGCAGTAAACGGTTTAGGAGACCATTTTGAATTTGGCCTTTTGCCCAAGATACAAGGATTATACGCAAAGGAACAGTTAGCCTTCACTGATCTTCCTTACTCGGAGCCAGAGATCGGAGCAGTCTTTCTCTCCCACGCTCATTTTGACCATGTTGCGCACATCTGTTTTGTGGACCCGCAGATCCCCGTGCATCTTGGTGTTGGTACAAAGCTTTTTCTTGAATCGATGGAAGAAACCAGCAGTTTTTGTGACTACGGCGAACACAAATACCGAACTTTCCGCACTGGAAAGAAAATTAGGATAGATGGCATAGAAGTAAAACCTGTGCATGTTGATCACTCGATTCCCGCAGCGTATGGCTTCGTCATACACACGTCCGAGGGAACAGTCGTCTACACTGGGGACGTTAGGATGCATGGTCCAAAAAAGAATCTTACCGAAGAATTCATAGAGAGAGCAAGAGGATCCAAGCCGGACGCTCTGATCTGCGAAGGAACAAGGATGGCACTGAAAGAAAAACGTAAGAACTACACCGAGTTCCAGGTGGAACAGCTGAGCAATAAAATTGTCTCTTCAACCGACAAGATTGTACTCGTGGCGCATTACAGTCGTGACATGGACAGGTTCAGAAGTTTCTACAACGTAGCAATCAAGAACGAAAGAAAGATTGTGGTCTCACCAAAAACCGCTTACCTGCTCAGCAAGCTTATCCACGATGAACACCTTGACCTGCCAGATCCTTTGAAGGACAGCCGCATTCTAGTATATTACAAGCGCAAGAAGTCTGGAACCTACGACGACGCCGACTATTATGGATGGGAGAGACAGTTCATGGACAAGATGGTGACATACAAGTTTGTCCATGAGAACCAGAGTAGGCTCATCATGGACCTAGACTTCTATCAGTTTGCAGAGTTGATAGACATAAAACCGGAGCAGGGTAGTCACTTTATTCACAGTATGAGCGAGCCTTTCAGTGAAGAGGATGTTGAAGATGAAGTTCTGCACAACTGGCTTGACCATTTTGAAATACTGTTTCACCAACTACACGCTTCAGGCCATCTGAACAGAGAGCAAATAGGACATCTGGTTACTGAGATAGATGCAAAGAGGGTCTTTCCTGTTCACACAGAAAACTCGCATTTGTTCAAATACATAAGCGAAAATATTCAGAAGATAGAATGTGGGAAAGAATACAGGATTAGCTAAATTTGAAGCAAATTGTGGATATAAAATTTATGTTTGACAAAGGGATGTTTAGATGGTTGAATATTTCCACTTGAGTGGTTCCCTAACGAGTGTTAATACTGACAAAAAGGTGATGATAATAATGGTTGATGGCAATGAACGAACTTTTAATTACCAAGTAGAACTTCCAGAAGAATGGATCGTTAAGAATGTCGGTGAAGAAATAAAGGTCGTTATAAAAGACAGAGTAATAAATAATTAAAGTTAAATAATAAAAAATCAGTTAGCACCTTTTCCCTTTTTTTAATATTCCATCTGTTCCGAAGACGATAATTTAATAAACGGGAACATTATAGGAAATTAAAATACTGACCCTTATCGCTCAGCTTTATTGGTCAAAATGTTTCAAGATGATGAGAAAAGCTGGAAAGCTCTAACTACATATTGCCAGTATGTAAATAATTATGCTCTTCTTCTAGGAAAAAGGTAGTAAATTTTCTTAGGAAATGGGATCAGTAGCATGTATTTTTATAAAAAAGGATTTTATAGATATAACTATCTTATGATAACACAACCGCCTCTGAAATTCAAAAGTTAAATAGAGAGATTGGGGGTTAAATCATTCTATGAAATGTTCCTGTTGCGGTATATGTTGTCAGAAAACCAAGATGATGCTTTCATTTGAAGACGTTAAACGATTGGAAAGGTTAGATTATGATTGTCAGAAGTTCATATTTCGTGATAGACAAGGTTTCTTTTGTTTGCAGAATGATCACGGGCACTGTTTTTTCTATGATGTCTGGAATCATAGTTGTAATGTCTATAAGGATAGGCCTCTGGGATGCTACATTTATCCAGTGATCTATCAGGTAGGGAAAGGAATCAAGGTCGATGATATTTGCCCAATGAAGTATACTGTATCCAAGAGGGAACTGAAAAGAAAAGGTAAAGAGTTATCAGATCTTATTCAAAGATTATCACAAGAGTCTAAAGTTGACTTTTGAGGAATTTTAAATAGGTAGGTACTAATTTTTCAGGGAAACTGTTGGAGCAGATATTGGAACATCATCCGAAGCTGGGCGATCTTGGACAGCTAAACAGGGTGAGAGCTTCTAACCGTGTGTCGTATAAACGACTGTACGGCACTAAAGGTTTTAATTATACGGACTCCGTTGTTCCCTCGTAGGTAGATGAGCAGCACTTATTCTCTCCTTGAAGTCAACAATCTCGTACTTAAGAAGAAGATACTCTCCATGCGTGAGCATTATGATCTGGAGGGTGTGACAGGAATGAAATTGGGAGAAGCTGATGGTAATCTGTTTCAGTTTCCCACCAAGTTCGTCATCATAGATACAAATCGTTCTGAGTTGATGCATCTTACAGGGAAAGTATTGTCGCTCCGAAACCAGTTCACTTTCTATGACAATACTGGAGTGGAACTGGGAACCATAAAGAAGAAGATAGTCAAATTGATCGGGGAAGAGTACTGGGTGGAAAAAGACGGGCTTGAGTTCATGCGCATTTACGGTAATTTCACGGAGCACGACTATCAGATACAGGTCAACGGGGTTCAGGTCGCCTCTGTGCACAAGAAATGGGTCTCGGTGCGAGATCAGCTCGGCGTCTCGATAACAGGAGAAGCAGATCACCGAGTGATAATCGGAGCAGTGATTGTGATCGAACATGTGGAGGTCACGGAGAGTCGATGAAAAACTTTAAGCGCTGTTTAGAACCGGAAGATGGAAAACTTGAAGACGATGGTAATCTATATGTCTATTTCTCATAATAAAACTGAGAAATTGGCAAAGGTTCTAGTTGATACTTTATCTACAGATTTGAAAAAGGCAGATCAAATCGATCCAAGCAGTCTTTCAGATTATGACCTTACTGGTTTTGGTTCAGGAATCTATAATGAAAAACACCAAAAAGCCTGCTTAATTTAGTTGAAAGCCTGCCTCAAAGCAACCAGAAGGCATTAATCTTTTCCACAGCAGTTTACGTAACAGAAAAGAGAGCGCAGAAATATCATGATCCCGGCACATACATGAACAAACTCATAGGCTAGAAGTGATGAAAATGACGTCTCAAGTTGCTGACGAATTTTTGTTTAACAATACCACTTTATGTAAACTTCATCAAACTGGTAAATGTTGCATTAGCCTTTCTGGTAAATAAAATATCGTTTGACAATACAGAGATAATCTTGGCTCATGCAAAAATCTGACGGCACAATTAACACAAACATTCCACTGATATGCTCAGACAAATCCCCCTGAGAATTATTTAGCATCACGTTGCTCTCATACAGGACGCATTTAAATCGAGCCAACCAAAAGAACTTGCTAAAATTTTTGCCCATTTACTATCTGAGCCGACCAGTATTGGACCTAGTTGGCTAATTGGTTGCACATTAACCGTAACGGTAAATGCGTCCGATGGCATGAACCTGCTTTTATCAATTGGTGATTGTTGACCTAACTGGTCTGCGTTCCAACTGTCTTATGGAACTTGGACATGTTTTAAGACGGAAAAAAAGTTATCATGACCGCAATGAATGGAACATCCCTCCCATTTTATCCATAAACAATACCATGTCACTTTTGGTCTACTAGAATACAAGACAAGAGACGTATACAGGATTCCGAGACATTTTTGCAAATAAATATCAACAGATGACCAATAATAGGTAAACGTAGCAAACATTGATATGATTAACTATGACACAGCCTTTATGAATTCATCGACAGAATTGAAGAAGAAATATAGAAAGCCCAAATAAAATCATAAGAGAAGCTCCGGATAAGGTTGCTAAAACGATCATGATAACGGCCTCTGGACCTGAAAGCGAATAAAAAGGGTAACTTTATTTTATATCCGGCAGACCATTGGTCTGCCAACTTACTTCATTTTCACTATAAAAGCATATTTAACAATTAAGACAATGTGGTTTTATAGTAAACGTTCCACGTTTCCGGCGTTCGGGCCGGACACCGGTTTATATGAATCGCAAAAAAACAAAGCCACGCTTTCATTATCAGACGTCCTCTTCGGTACATCCGGTACGTTAGCGATAAAATTGCTTCCTCTCAAAGATAAACCATTTTAGAATAGCACGGCGTTCAGCGTTATAAGCCTTTTGGGATTTGGATAGATCATCTTTCTTTGAGATTGGGGTTTGAAGTAGGTTCTACCTGATGCTTCCACATCTTTGGATAGGTCTCCTGACTCATTATCACCCGTTCAGTCTTTACGGCAATCCCCTTTGTGCTTTCTTCTATTTCATCGGAATTCATTACAGCTTTGCCTAAAGCGACAAGCTCACCTTTCAAACTTAACATGACGATTGGATCACCTTTAGCAATGTTAATTGAGAACTTGGTCAGACCTGGAACAGCAAGCTGAGCGCCATGGCAAACTGCGTCGATTGCGGAATCCCTTACAACCACCTTCTTAAAAGGTTGGAGGACACCCTCAATCGGTCTAATAAGGGTGCGGAGATCGTGTTCGTCGTTTTTCTCTTTCCATCTGTGAACTGCTTCAGCAAACTCGTGCAACCTGACCAGTCCTTGATCTTCACTTAAGTGGTAGACCTTTGTTCTCCTCAGCTCGACCATGGTGGCTCCTACAGCCAGAACCTCGCCGATGTCGTACACAAGCTTCCTTATGTAGGTACCTGCTTCACAGTTGATTCTAATAACCATCAAGCGACCAACCTTCTCAATAACATCCATCTTGTAAATCGTCCTAGGTCTTATCACCCTCTTTACACTTGACTTTTGAGGGGGCCTCTGATAAATGGGGCCTGTAAATTCTTCCAAAACACTGTCAAGTTTAGCTTGAGGTACATCATTATGTAATCTAACAACGGACACATATTCTTTTGGACCTAACAGAAAAAGACCTAGAGCCTTTGTAGCGTTCCCTAGTGCGATTGGTAAAAGGCCTGAAACGCCGGGGTCAAGTGTTCCGCTGTGTCCAGCCTTCTCTTTGTTAAGCATCTTCCTGACCCAGGCTACAACTTCATGACTTGATGGGCCACGAGGCTTATCCAGTGGGATAAAACCATAATCAAGGTAAACCCCAATAGGCCTCTTGTCCGGATAAAAGCCATAACTCTCGTTCGTTTTATCCTCCGATAGAACGACCATCGATTCCTCTTCTATCCCAGCGGGCATCTTATTGTCCCAGATTGCTTAACCTTATTTGAATATAGTATTTAAGTATCGAAAAAACTTCGTCTTCATTCAAACCCTGAATCGATAGAACGAGGTCGCACACGTTCTTAACATCGTCCAAAGTTATGTTATAATATCTTTTAAAACGATTCATCTCACTCGATTCTCTCCCAAGTGTCTCATTATAGGCTTCTTGGTAAGGTCTCCCATCCCTTTTTGCTATCCTTTCAATCCTAACGTTATCCGGCATAGTGAGGAATATTTTGATATTCGCTATACCTTCAAGAAACCACGTACCCAACATGGAATCTACTACAACGTTACCCTTCTTACTTTCCTCCACCATGGCACCGTCGATTGAACGGTCAATTTTATCAGAATTTTCCGCCATCTTCGACAAAGATAAAAGCGAGAGATTTTTTGATCCGGCAAGCCTTCTGAAGATCATGCCGCCTGACACATGTCTTAGGCCAAAGAATTCGGCCATCTTTTTTGCTTGAGTAGTTTTTCCTACACCGTGAAGACCGCTTACCGCAATAACAATGTTACGCGGGTTAGTCAAGGCTTGTCCCAGCCAGCTTAGTAATCAAACTCGAGAAGGAGAAAGACGTTATTAGATACCACCAAAAGAGTTGGACGCCGCCGGCGGCAGTCACTATGAAAGGTATTTGTATCGGTGACTGTGCAACGACAGATGTAGCTCCGATCAGACTAGCTATAAAGTAGTAAATTAACATGAATGGGATTATAAAAAGGAAGGATGCCTTCAGACGCTGATTGGAGGATTTCATCTCCATTTCTCTAACACTTTTCTCCTTCTTTTTTAGCTTCGCCTCTTTTGCCTTGTCGCCTTTCTTTATCGCATCCATCAGTTCGCTTCTAAACTGCTTGGCTTCGCGGGCAACGCGCCTAGTTTCATCGACATTAGTGAGAAGACGCGTAGCGACCTGTGAAATTAGGTTTAGTCCAACGGACGTAGCAACAAGAAGTATAGTTGAATTGGGGATCTGGTTCCATACGATCTGAAATACTAACTGCTCTAACATTTCACAAAACTCTCTTTATACTTCTTAAGGTTTACATCCTGTGAAAAATTATATATACTTTGTGTATGCATATATTTTATTAACCTTAAAATATCAGCTTCTACCAAGTAAACCACTTAATCTCGGCATAAGCTCTTCCATCTGCTCCTGCACCAGCGTCTGATAGTATTGGATACCTATATCGACCATGAGAAGGATACCGATACCCGATCCAAGAACCGAGAACAGGTCGGAGAAACCGGCTAGAAGGCCTATAAAAAGGCCCCCTAATATTGTCAGCGTTGGAATATACTTGGCCAATATCTGGCTAATACTTACTTCAGATCTTCTGAAACCGGGAACCTGAACCCCCGCGTCAACGAGGTTTTTAGCGACCTTTTCAGGTGAGAGGCCACCAATTTCAACCCATATCTTTGCAAAAACAACGCAGAAGGCGATAATGAGTATTATAAAGAATAGACATTGAACTGGATCTTTCGTAAGCGAAGCAATACCTTTGGGCGCTGTTAGGTAGTAGGCTAACCCGCCTGTTGGCGTATTTGACGTGCTGTTATATTTTCCCAAAAGGTTGAGTAAAGAGTTATTGTTCTGCGGATTAAACCTTAACCAAATGAACTGGAACAAGAAGTTTGCGTCGGTTAAAAGGGCGGATGTCAGTATTATTGGAATGTTAGACACGTAAAGGAATTTAATTGGATAGACACCACCGAATCCTCTGTATTTCGCAGAAGTGATAGGTATCTCAATCCTCAACCCTTCCACGTAGACGACGATAAGTATTATAAGTATGGTGACGAGGACGGTCAGAATAGATGGATATCCTGAGCTCCTATAAAAGAGTCGGGCGAAGCTCGATGTTGAAGCCTTCGTAACCAAGAATGGAATAAGACCGTAGGCTGAGGTAACATTTTGTCCATTTACTACTTCCGTTACCGGAAGCGGACTCAATATTCCCCATATGATCTGTACCGCTGCACCGGCGAAAATGAAGAGACTTATACCACTACCTACACCCCAACCTTTCTGAACCATTTCATCCAACAACATGACGATAATGGTCGCAATGAAAAGCTGAAACATTATGATGATGATTGTCTGAGGTGCAATCGATGTGCCAAAGACACCACCTAGTATGTACGCAAAAACCTCCATCAAAGCCACCAGAATCGTCGCGAATTTTGTAGAAGCCGTAAAGGTAGATCTATCTTCACTCTTGGTGAGATCCAGTTTAATTATATCCGCACCCTGAAGAAGCTGAACGATCAAACCCGCTGTAACTATTGGACCTATTCCAAGCTCCATCAAAGTGCCTTGAGCGGAAGCAAAGATTATTCTAGAATACGTCAGAATATCATTCCCTTGACTAACACCGTACAATGGTGTCTCAACCATAATGAAGTATATGACAAGTACGGCTGCTGTCCACAAAAGACGTTCATTGAGAGAAAGCTTTTTTATAGGCTTAGGAATTTCTGGTATTATCGTAGAGAAGCTTGTGATGAAGTTGGAGAAAGCCCCCAAGATCAGTTCGACCCTTTAATCAGTCCACCTGTACTAACTATCTTTTCTTTTGCGCTTTCAGTAAACCTATCAACAACGACCAAATAAACGCCCCTAAGGGAACCTCCGCCTAGAAGCTTGTCGATGTCTAGGGCCGAAAGATCTAGTACGAGTTTACCCTCTGAGTTTTCAACTTTACCTTGGCTTGACAGCTTCTGGTAAAGCTTGTCCAGTGAGCCAACGTTAATCCAGAACCTTGGCTTCGAGCTTTGTGGAGGATGCATGTCATCCTTTCCGAAATGATTTGGATCGTACTTCACTGTCCAGCTCCACCTATGTTTGTGGAGCCCTGCATTTCCTACGCCACCCCTCTGTCCTGAAGCTCTGTGTTGGCCTACCTGGCCCCAGCCGTGCGTTCTGGAACCACGGAGCTTCCTAACTTTTCTAAACCTTGTGGGCATCTGATTATCACCTTTAGCTTTATTTCTTATTCAATTTGATCTCCAAGATTCCGTTGTTATACGCCATTTGGATGGCTTTCGTGTCTGCTGTTGCGGGAACCGCTATAATCTTTTCATACTTTATATCCTTAGTATTGACAGATAAGCGAATCTCGCTCCCCTTGACACCTAGGTGAATGTCCTCCTTCTTGACACCGGGCACTTCTGCTATAATAACTACCTCCTTACCTCTGTCCATAACTTCGACTAAGGGCTCTCTGACCTCGGAGATTACTCTGCCCCGCCGTGTTCTGCGGACATTCCCAAATTCTCTTACCTCCGGTTTACCGTCAGGACCCACTGTGACAGAAAAACCGTATATGTAGGGCATCTGCTTCCTGTTACCTCCCTGCTCAGGTTCAACGTCAGCCGTATCAAAATGCTTAAACATTTCATCAACTAGCTCATCAAATTTATCGTCAAATTCATCAAATACGTCAAACCACTTCTTCCTTCTTTTATCCCAGCTCAAATTTCTTTACCTCCAAACACCTGCACCATCATGCTATTATTATTATATTTTTCAGAAGCCCTTATTAACCTAACTAAACCATTCTAGAAACCAAGGACAGTATTTCTTCATTTTTGGCTAATACGCCACCAACCTTGTACGGCTTCTTTGTTGACCTCTTGAATCCTCCCCTAGGTGGGGCTAGATTAAAGTAATGCTTGACCGTATTAAGTTTATTTAATTGAACAGATCCCTCAACAATCCCGTTAACCATTTCGTCGAGGTTCTTGAAGCCTTCTGTCTTTGCGGTGGAATCGTCAACCGATTTACCGTAAATCGTTCTCCCTCTTTTTGTGATAAGCGTTTTTGCTGTGCTGAAGTTCAATTCTCCCCACGACAGATGGTCTTTTGCGAGATTTAGCATACCTAGATAGTAATCGTTTTTTGGAACAATCGTAGCACTATACCTTCTACGGAGCTTCAATAGTTCAAATGTCTTTCTAACATCATAACGGATATTTACGGTTCCACTGATTCTAATTACAATTAGCTGCGGCATCTTGGTCAATCCCTGATATGTGAAAGAAGATGAAGACTCCTTAGTGCGTCATAGATGGCATATGCGACAGAAGGATAGGTGTTAGTGGCACCGTAGGTTCTTGTCCAAGCATCCTTTAAACCTGCAAGTGACAAAAGTTTTTTGACGTTCTCACCAGCTACCAGACCTAAGCCTCTCGGGCCTGGAATAATGTCAACGCGGACGCTTCCACATTTGCCGATGACCTTGAAAGGAATAGAATGCTGCTGATTGCATTTGCACTCCCAACTGCCGCATCCGAGCTCAACAGGCACAATGTTCATGAGAGAATCGGTTGTTGCTTTGTCGATTGCTATACGCATCGTCTTAGCCTTACCGGAACCTACACCGAACCACCCGTTACCGTTGCCCACGGCTAGTATAACCCTGAATTTGGTGACCTCCCCAGCATCGGTCTGCTTTTGAACGACTGTAACGCCGATTACCTCTGTGGTTACGTCGCTAAGTAAAGTCCTAACTATTTCAGGCTCCTTTATCTTGTAACCTAATTCAAAGGTTTCGCGAAGGTCGGTTATCTTGCCTTCCGCAACAAGCTTGCCGAGTTTGGTCTTAGGAACCCATGACTTTAGAGCTTCTCTGGCGATTTCTTGATCACTCATTCTGCCTCCACTCATTCTGCCTCTACTCATTCTGCCTCTCATCATTCTAGGACACCTTTTTTCTCAACTATCATCTTCTTAACTTTCTCAAATGTATCAGACAGTTCATCCATATTCAGTCCCTCCCGGATGTAATTCGAGAACCTTTTGTTATAGAGGTCAGAGTCGGAAGACTTCAAGTTTTTAGCGTATTCCATTATATGTTCTCCCTTTATCTTGTGATCGTCTGGGAAAGTTTTTGCGTTAGCCTCAATCTTCAAGCCACTGTCGACAATTCCCTTGATCGCGGCAGCTGCTCTAGATCCCGCAATATAGGGTTCAACACCCATGTACACGATCACCCTTGAATCAACCTTGCTCCCTGTCCTATATCCTAATATTAATCCACAAAGGTAACTTGCTGGGATACTCTTATGGGAAAAAGGCCAGCCGAACTTCTGAAGCTGCCTAGAATGTACGGATTCGATAACGCTGTCGCCGGTTGTGCTAGCCTTGATCACCTGCAGGAGAATGTTCTTGTTCGAAACTCTTATAGTTACGAAGGGAAGGTGACTGACGACAATCTTTTTCCTAAGTTGATAGTCCGTCTTTCCTTCTCTTCTCCTCCTAAATATTTCAATGTATCTTACCTTCTTCAATTCTATACACCCTTTCTACCCATTCCTCTTGCGATTTCATCAAGCCTTTTGACAGTCCTTATCTGGCCACCTTTTATCCATAGATAAAGCTTCTTGTAATTTTCCTTACTTATTACCCCCTGTTTCAGCAAGTACCTAAGATGAATTCTAACGGCACGCACCTTTTTGACCCAGACCTGTTTCTTTCCCTGTCTAGCGCCCTTTGCACCCTTCCTTGATCCTGCACCTCTCTTACCCTTCTTAACACGGGAGCGTGACGTCCCTCTTCTTTGCTTAACAATTACTGCCTTCGAATCGATCAGCGATCGGATCTCCGCTCTTGTAATAGCATCCTGTATACGGTCTCTGGCTTCGGGCATCAGCTTTATTCTTGAAGCTCCTACGCCCAAAGTTCTCGCAATAAGTTCCTTTTTACTTTTGAGATTCAACCTTCTTCAACCTCCTCGGGTTAAGTATGTGTATACCAAGTTCCTTAGCCTTCCTGACTATTTCAATCCTTTTCTTCCTACCTACTGTAGCAGCTATCCTTGCTGCTTCAAGCTTTGGATTAAGCCTTGACAGCTCTTCGACATTATGTATCAGAATATCCTTATAGCCGGACGGATGCAGCCCTCTAAGCTCTTTAGGAGAACCATAGCCTACCTTGACCCTCGCGGGCCAACCACTAAACTCCTTTCGAACCTTATTGTCTAAGCCCTTAGGCTTCCGCCAGTTAGGCTTTAACCTAACATATCTCCAAGATTCTGGTCTCAGAAATCTAGGCTTCTTTCTAACGTGAACCTTCTTTCCAACTTCAACTTCGCTCATAGATATATACACCATCCAAAAAAACTCTTTGATCTTTCCTTTTAACAGTCGTTGCAGCTTCGATGTTCGCAGCAGTCTGACCTACATCATCTTTCGAAAGTCCCTGAACCACGACGTCGTCGCCTTCAACAGAAACCTTACATGAGCCAACAATTTTAGCGATTCTTGGGGCTTTTTCCCCATAGAAATTTTCTATCAGAACATCACTCCCCTTAACCTTCACGGAGATAGGAAAGTGCGCTGATACAATTTTGAGACGATACTTATATCCTCCTGTCACTCCATTGAACATGTTCCTTATATGGGAGGAGGCAGTTCCAAGCACTGCAAGATCGCTTCTCTTATCACTATAGGACTTTATTTTGATCTCCCTATCAGACATTCCAATATAGACCCTTACCTTTGAAAAGTCTTTCTTGATCGAACCTAGAGGACCACTTACCGTAAGTATGTTTCCTTCTAGGATAGCGGAAATCTTCTCGGGAATTGGTATTGAAACTTCGGACAAAACAGACACCCTCTAGTAAATGTACCCCAGAAGTTTTCCTCCTAAACCCTGTTTTCTAGCTTCTATCTGAGATGTTACGCCCTGAGGTGTGGTAACGATTAGCATTCCATAGTTGAACGATGGAAGATACTTTCTTTCCCAGACATCGTATTCGGTTTTTTGAATACTGTACCTAGGGGTGATAGGACCGCACTTTACGATCTTACCCAGTAGCTGCACTCTGAACTTTCCTCCACGCCCGTCGTCTATGTGCTCGAATTCTCCGATGTACCCGTACTTTTGAAGAATTCGAAGGACTTCCCTTGCAAGGTTAGATGTTGGTGAGATAATGCATTCCTTCTTCCTTCTAAGTTCGTTGTTGTATATTGTGCTAAAAAGGTTTGGAATTATATTCTTGGCAGGCATCTTTTTCACCTATTCGTATTTTCTAAAGCCGAGTTTTTCAGCTATTTCACTGAAACATTGTCTGCAATAGTTTAAGTCATACATCTGTATGATAGGACCATAAGCGCCACATCTCCTACATATTCTTGAACCCTTTCCAAACTTTCTTGGCTTACCATGACGTACCTTCACCAAATCAAGCCACCTCAACATTAAAAGTATCCGTCATAAACTTAATCATTTCATCTCTAGTCACCTTATGTTTTTTGCCAATCTTCGAAGGACACAGCCTGCGTCTGGCAACCCTATAGCCAGGTCGCTCAAGCTTAACGTTAACGTCAAGCCCGAAAATACCGGTTTCAGGGTCATACTTTATACCTGGAATCTCGAGGTGTTCCTTGATTCCAAAAGAAACGTTTCCCTCATCGTCAAAAGAAGAAGATGGAAGTTTGAGAGCTCTGACTATTAGAAGTCTTTTTAAAAGTTGCACAGCCCCATCGCGCATAACGGTCACCTTTACACCGATTGGCTCCCCTTTACGAACACCCCAGTCTCTGACACTTTTCCTAGCCTTTGTCTGAATAGGCTCTCTTCCCGTGATTTGCCTTAAAACTTCCTGCGCTTTTTCAACGATTTCTCCAGACTTCCCGACACCGATATTCAGCACAACCTTTTGAACGCGGATCTTTCGCATAGGATTATCTGGCTTCTGAGCGCTCACTTACTATTCACCACCCAACGATATGAGAGGCTTCTCAGCACCCACAGCTAAAAGAATACGTACGGGAACTTTTACCGTTGAACCTTCGACATCGACCAAAGCAGACTTTTGGGAAGTTAGACCACCGGGTAATATCTTATTTACGACGCCTAGTTTACCTGATGCTTTACCTTTAAAGAAGATCACTAAGGAACCCTTATCCATCTTAACGTTTGAAACAATTTTATTGTCCGGAATACTTATTAGCAGACTGTCGTCGACGTTCACACCTGTATCTTCCTTAGAAAGGATTGTGCGACCGTCATGGAGCCCATAGGAGAAAATGTTTCCACGAACTTTCATCTTAGATTTAACCCTACAAAGTTTCATCTTAGCTGATTCCGAGTCTACGACTACAGGAAAGAGTATTGAACCCTTCGTGGGAAGAAGGCGAAAAATCTTGCCCATTGATGGAATATTTACGACATCCATTAAACCTACAGGAAACTTTGCATCCCTTCTTACAACACCATCGACGATAATTTTGTTTGAATCAATCACGGACCGAGCGCCTCTCATCGTCTTTACGACCTTAATGACATCCCTTAGGAAGGTTGCCAAAGAGTAGCTCCCGTTGATTGGATGAGGACCCGGAGACTGCTTTAATGCAAACTGGCCTTCTTTACGCGGTATTTTCCAGAATTTCGGTGCTGCACTTCTTTTCATGTGTCTTGAAGAACCCATGCTGCCCATTGCTAGGCACCTCTTGACGTGGGCGTCTTCGACTCAAAACGTGTTTTTCTAAGTTTATCCTCTAAGTTTAGCGAAGTTATCATAACCTTTGAGGCTGTAATCATCACAGGAGTCTGCTCTCCTTTTACCCTTTCCCTATAAACTCCTTCAACAGAAATCGTGCCGTTTTCTACATTAACACCGGTCACTTTTCCTTCGACTCCGGCATACTCGCCTCTGACAATTTTGACACTATCTCCCTTCTTGATGCGAACGGTTTTAAAGGCATATTTTGTGCGCAAGTCATCTGACAACCGGGCATTAATAATTTTACCTAACTTATGCAGCGGGGCGTTAAACATCCTATTTCTAACCTTGGATGGTTTATCAGAGGACATGCCAATCACCTACACGATTATAGACGAAAGGTTAGCGATGCGAGGCCATCTTTCAGCGGCCTCTGACGCAACAGGACCCTTTATTTCGGTGCCTTTAACCTCACCCTCAGGAGTTATAATCACTGCTGCGTTATCTTCAAAAGACATTCTTGAACCAGAAATACGTCGTACAGGATACCTCTGCCTAACGACTATCGCTGTAAAGACCTGTTTCTTGAGATCAGGAGGACCCTTCTTGACAACAACACTAATCTTATCGCCTACTGAAGCAGATGGAATACGTCTAAGCCTACCATGGTACTGCAAGACCTGTACAACCCTCAAAGTCCTTGCACCCGTGTTGTCTGCACAGTTTATGACAGCGGTAACAGGAATACCTCTCGTAACATGAGGTTTGAATTCTTGAGAGCCCTTTGCGGATACTGCTCTAGACTTACCGCTTGACATATTACTTACTACCTCTGTTTCTTAGTACAACGAAAGATACTGTCTTAGAAAGAGGTCTACATTCACCTAAGGTAACGTTATCACCTACCTCAACAGTGATACACTGCGGAAGTTTCGCGTGAACCTTCTTTCTTAACCTATAGTATCTATTGAACTTGGTGGAGTACCTTGTAAGCTCTTTTTCGACAACCACAATATTCTTAGCCTCTACACTAGCCACTTTACCGGTCTGCAATATTCCCCTAACAGGTAGACTCCCGTGGAAAGGGCACAGCGAATCACTGCACGTTCTTTCTGGAGGTTTTAGGGGGATACCAACATTCCTCACAAAATTTCACCTTAACCTTAATAGTCTAATCTCAGGCCTCCCTAAGATGAGGGAGCCTGGAAGTTCTGTCAACTGACCTGAAGGCAGAGTGAATTCAAACGTGCAGGCTGCCTTAGGTGCGGCAAGATTACTTCTTCCATTGTTAAAGTATATCATATTCTTGGTCTCCAGCACAACCTTCCCTTTTAAGCCAACTAAACTTTCAATCTTTGAGTCAACTATTTTAACGTTCAAACACATAAGCTCGTGATATCTTAGATTACTTGGTGTAATCATGCTTCCTTCTTCGCCTCATTTGTTTTGCTGATCTGCCTGAGACTTCTTGTAGTTTCTAGCCTCGCGATATTCCTTCTTACGCTCTTGATCATGCCAGTCTCCTTCTTCAGAGCACCTCTTGCTGACATACCCCGGAGCCTAGAGTATTCGTTACGGAGCTCAAGTAGCCTTTTTTCGAGCTCCTCTGCGGATAGATTAAGCAACTCCTTCTCCTTCAGCTTTTTCAACAACTTCACCTTCTTTCACAGGTTCAGCGACCTGCTTTAATTGGAATTCAGGAGTCATTCTACTCTTCAACGCGATTCTGACTTTAACACCGAAAAGACCGGCTTTAAGGAGAACGCTCGTTGTACCCTTCAGAACAGCGACCCTAGCAATCTCTCCACTCTTCGGGACTACTCCTGCAACAAACTTTTGGTAGTGTGCGCGTTCACTCCTTATTTTACCAGAAATTATTATTTCACAACCTAAGGCGCCGGCGTTCATTATCTGATTTAGCGCCCAGATTGCGGTCCTCCTAAAAGGTGTACCCTTCTGCATAGATGCCGCGATCCTTTCACAAATCACTCTGGGGTTAGCTTCAGGGACTTCAATTTCAGCAACAGAAATCTGTATATTATTCAGATTGAACTTCGAAGTAAGCTTATCTGAAATGTCTTTAATTCCTATACCTCTCCTACCGATGACAAGGCCAGGTCGAGTGACGTAAAGAGTCAACCTTACACCTAATGGGCCTTCAGAAACTTGAACTCCACCGTATCCGGCGTCCTTCAATTCCTGCTCAAGGTATTCGTCTATCCCTGCGTAAGTCGTCTGTTTGACCAAAATCTTCTTAATCGGAGAACGCTCTATCTGTTCAGACATAATCTTACGCCATCTCCCTCCCAACAAGCTCTATATGAACTAGTACATGAAAATTGGGGGAAGAGCGTCCCATAGCCCTTGGGACGAAATCCTTTACCACTAAACCCCTATACGCGTTAGCATGAACAACAGCAACCTTGTCAACATTCATACCCTTAAATGAAGCATTATTTTCCAGATTATCTAAAAGCTTTAGAAAAACTTCGGCGGCTTTAACAGGATAACGTCCTGCCACATAGCCAGGAGTAGAAGACTTGTGTGAGACCTGCTCATGGTAACGTGCAAAAGATATAGCGACCTTCTTTTTAATAACATCCTCCAAAAGCTTCCTTGCTTTTGCAATATTCATCCCCTTTATCGTTTTACAGATCTCTCTTGCATGCTTTGGTGAAATATTGACTTCACGAGCGCTAGCCCTAATGTATAAAAGTGGGTCTCCTACTTGGAAGCTGTACCCAAACTTAGGCAAATATCATCACCGAGTAAGTTAACCCCAATTTCTATTAGCATAAATACTTTAATTAATTTGGGGGAAAAAAAGTTAAAGGGTAGCAATAAGACATTATATGAGAAAAAAAGGTTTAAGGACTTTGAATAACAATTGCTTTAAAACCAAGCTGGTTGTGGAGAATAGAGCAAACAGGTGCGCGGGGAAGATCTTATTCCTCCGGAACAGCAACCGAACCGACTTTAGACCTTTATGCTATATATCACTTTTTATAACTAACCAGCTTTTTCGAGGTCAACGATAAATCTAGCCAAGGAGCTTCCTTCAAAATTTATACATACACAAGATAGTAAGATAACAGGGTACATTCCCTTTGTGATCGAAGTTATCACTGCACACAGCGACCTTGAAAGAAAACGAGACCTCTATTGGACTTGATCTACTTCAGAGGTACATACAGACTTGAACGGGATGCACCAATGCCTGGGGTGCCGTGAACAACCTTTTTGTTTGTTATCGCGTATTCTCCGAGATAGTGGCCTATCATCTCAGGTTTTATTTCTACAGGAAAGAACTCTTTTCCATTATGGACTTGAATGGTTGCACCGACCATGAATGGTAGAATGATCATGTCCCTTGCATGAGTCTTTACAGGGTTCTTTTTGGGGATTTCCTTCGATTTTTTGACATCGTCGAGAAGTTTTGTCTTTTCTCTACTTAACCCTCTGTTGAGGGAACGACGCATCCGTGATGGCAGAAGACCGATGAAGATCTCATACGACATTTCCTGCAACTGTTCAAGCGTGTAACCCCTATACTTAAACTCCTTAGGCGTCCTTCTACCTCACCTCTAACATTCTCCTTATACGTTTCCTACCAGTTTTTCTCGGCGCTATGTGACCAACTTTTCTGCCAGGTGGGGCATTTCTTGAAGTCGAAGTTGACTTTCCGGGATGCTGGTGTCTGCCTCCACCGAACGGGTGGTGTACGGCAGCCATCGCAATACCTCTCATACGCGGATAGAGTTTGATCTTTGCTTCCATCAAGTGATACTTCGCTCCGGCTTTAAGAAACGGTTTTTCTCCGAAGCCGCCCCCTGCTATTACTCCCACTGTGGCTCTACACCTCCCATCAAGTAAAATCATCTTGCCGGATGGGAACTTTATAATACTGCCTTGAGCCGACTGCGAAAACAGTATTGCAGATGTGCCGGCGGCTTTAACTAACTTGCCGCCATCTCCTGGATGTCTTTCAATATTACATATGGTGGAACCTTCGAGGACTTCTTTAAGCATCAAAATATTACCATTTCTCATTCCGGCCTTCGGCCCCAGTTCGATATCTGAACCAACTACGGTGCCCTTGATTGCAGGAAGGTAATAGAACTTTTCTCCGATCTTCAATTGAGCCAATGGTGCCATTCTTCCACGTTCATGTTGCAGTCTCATAACTGAGCCTACAGTCTTCTCTTCGCTAATAGGCGGGTAAAGCGTCTGACTAATTTTGCCAACCTTAGGGGCACGATACTGTGAATGCCCCATCCCTCTTCTCTGCTGAATCAACGACTTGCCCATTTACAATCACCACTATACTATACCGATCTTTGAAGCCAGCTCCGATGCGGGATACTCGTTCGCAAGACGCACATAAGCCTTTTTCCCCTTTTTTGTGATAAGAAGGTTAACCTTATCAACTTTAACATCGTATAGCGTTTCAACAGCATCCTTTACCTTATCCTTGTCACCCTTTCCATCGACAATGAAAGTTATAGTATTGTTATTGTTAATAAGTATCGACGTCTTTTCAGTAATATAAGGATATTTGACAACCTTCAAAGCTTCGATCTGGTTCATGATACAACACCTTTGAACTTCTCATCCAGCTTACTTAGCGCTGACTCGGTCCAAATAGCGAATCTTAAAGGATGACCTCCTGTAACAAAATCAAGAACAGATAGTGAAGAGACGTCAACAACCTTCACACCTGGAATATTCCCAGCGGCGTTCATTAGACCACTTTCCTTAGAGGACACTACTATAAGAGGCCCAACCGGAACACGTTTTCCACGACCCCTTCTTCTAGCATTTCCACTTCTCTTCTTTATGCCATCCTTTATCCTCTGCATTTCTTCCTCCAATCCCCAGAGCTTGAAGGCGCTGATAATATCCTTAACCTTTGTAACCTGCTCAAAGTCTGACGTGACAATGAATGGGAATGAGGGAACGTTCTGAACTTTGTGGCCTCTATTCTCCGCAACCTCCTTCAAAGAAGTAGCTGAGATTGCAGATGCTAAGGCCAGCAATCGTTCTTTCTTGTTAACTTTCCTGTAGATAACCTTCTCAGCCTTCAAGGGATGAGGCAACCTACCTTTAACAACGCTGGCAACTCCAGCTGCTTGACCTGATCTGCTATATCTTTCACCTTTAACCCGTGGAACCCTCGCTACACCCCTGCCGGTTTGCCAAGAAATAGCGGAAGTCTTCTCACCAGCCCGTGGATCTCTTCCTTGAGGCTGCAGTGAATGAGTCCACTGCGCAAGATACACATTGTGTATTACATCTGGTCTGTAGCGTACTGTGAAAACCATAGGAAGGGATATCTGGGACTTCTCGGAACCGTCAAGACCGTAAACTGGAACCTCAAGCATTAGGCGGCACCCTTAATCGAAATAGGCGATACACCCATCTGAATGATCTTGGGAGCCACTGGCTTCTCAGACCTCTTCCTCATCGCGAACCTCATGACAACTGGACGTTTAGGTGGTCCCTGTACACTACCGTCGATGATCAAATAGTCTCCCTTGACAACACCAAAGTGATCAAAACCTCCTTTGGGATTGAACATCGTGTCTGCGCCAGTGGAATCAGCCAATAGAACCCTCTTGCCATATTCCACCCTTTGACTGAAGCCCATCTGACCTGCTCTAGCAACAGTATAGACGACAGTAGCTGGATGCCATGGACCAATACATCCTACAGCTCTAACACTCTTTCTTGACTTGTGCTGTTTCTTCTTTATACCGAATCTTTTAACGGGGCCTTGGAAGCCCTTGCCTCTGGTTATTCCTATCGTGTCAATATATTCTCCTGGTCTGAAAACGTCTTTAGCGCGTATCTGACTGCCAAGAATCGATTTTGCATAATCCAATTTCTCCTTAAGAGATTTGCCTCCACCGACTTCTACTTCATAGACGATCGGATTCTTCTGAGACAGATTAGTTTGTGATGGTTCAGCACCTACAAAAATCATAACACGTTTAGTCTTTTCAGCAAAACTATCTAAAGCATTAACATCGAACTTCTTCTTCAAACAACCTTTTGGCAGCACACGCTCATAGACCTTTGGAAGCTTGTCAGAATAAACTTCAGTGATAGCATATTCACCTTTAACGTCTTTACCGTACAATCTTATTCCACAAACAGTTAATGGAGGAGAAGAAACAATTGTTGTAACTCTGAAGACTGGTTTACCAAAAGTTGGAGTATTGGGATTATCTCCTGTGACAATGGCATGTGTCGTGCCAGCTTTGAAGCCTACAAAACCCAATAAGATAGGCTTAGGGCTATCAATGTCAGCCCAGTTCTTTACACGCGGTGCGATATCACCAGCCCTTCCTCTTGGGCGAAAAGCCAGCGAACCATGCCTCGGAGCACTCTGCTTTCTATGACCCACAGTGAATCACTTGCGTATCTTACCATTTCTAAAGTGTTTTTAAAGGTTTACCTTTTTATCCTCGAACTTTCTGGATCAAATTGATTATTGAGAGAGAGATAAGTATTGCTTCTTCAGACCTTACCGTCACCGTGCCCTGCCCTGGCACGAAGTTTAATGAAAAATCAGCCACTTTTTCCGGTGTCAGATTCTCCTCTTTTAAAATGTCGTAGAGGCCCTTTCTCGGCGAACCAAAGATCAGGGCAATGCTATCAAATTGCTTTGCGGCACTACATAATTCTCCAAAATGCTCCTCTGCAGGCGCACCTAACCTCGATGTGATAATTTTGAGTCCGCTGAAACCACTTTTCAGAGCACGCCCAATGGCACCCACCCTAACCACCTTGTAACCCCAATATTCCTTGATTTCCCCAG
This sequence comes from Nitrososphaeria archaeon, assembly GCA_963752255.1. Lineage (GTDB taxonomy): Archaea > Thermoproteota > Nitrososphaeria > JACIWG01 > JACIWG01 > JBEKIG01. Next base: position 281,183 of record CAVVXT010000019.1, read on the forward strand.
TAAAAGCCCGTCTACATATTATTTCAGGGGTGAGTGCTTGCACGACAGCAGTTATACGTTCACCTTCGAAACCATGGCCATCATACTTGATAAGAGACTTTAGACCAACGTCAACGTAATTTATACCACTCTTCTTTAGGACAACACCCTCCCTAACATCACCGACCTTAAGGTCCTCCAGATGAATGTACGGCTTGTGATGAGGAGTTCTAAGTGGAGGAAGAATCCCCGCTTCCCTAAGATTTTCATTCTTTGGGAAAAGATGCTTTCTGAGATACTGGGGGGCCTCTGCATACTCTAGGATAAGTTTCATGATCTTGAAGTCCTGCTCAAAGGGCCCAATTTCTTTGTAGATGTAGATCTTTTCCACTTTGAAGATCGAACAAGATCTTGCTATCGAGCCCAGCTTGAGAGTCTTATCCCTCAGATTTGACTCCTCACAGAGAATAGAATCTGGAATATAGATTGACAGGACCATGTCAACCATGGCTAACACTTAATATTATATATGCTGTACTAGGAGGCTTAGTCGATAAAGGATGTCAGAAGAGGATAACGAACTAAAGATACTTAAAGCAAGGAGGTACGCTGAGATGGCGAAAAAACTGCAAGAGCAGACTAAAGTAACAAAGGTGAAGACGCCAAGGGACATATTGCTAGAACAATTAACAGACAGAGGAGACGAAGTCCTTTTCAAAGCGGAACAGAGCTATCCTAAGGAGATGCAGATTGTCGAAGAAAAACTTGCTGAACTCATCAAAACAGGTGAGATAAATCAGAAGATAAAAGGAGGCCAACTATTACAGCTTCTGAGGATGCTCGGTTTGAATGTGGCAATTGAAACTAAGATCGAATTCTATGAAGACGGAGAGTTTATATCCTTCCAGGATAAAGTCAAGAAATCCATTGAGAAAGACTAGAATTTTTTCATGCGCACTTTCCTTACAGGTTTAGTAGAGTTTCGCCTGTCCTTTCATATACAACCTTTAACAAAATCCTCACCTTAGAAAGTTCTCAGTCATCATTCTCTATACTATGCTGTTAATAATTTACTTAAACAAAAAAGAAAATGTTTCCATTTATTGTTTGATATGGTTCATGGCCTTTTCAGCGATGGCTTTTGCCATACCAAGGGTGGAAGCGTTTCCTCCTAAATCGTATGACACGTTCTTTTTTTCGGCAATCACTTCTTCTGTAGCATCAAAGATCGCTTTGCCAGGCGCCATTTCACCAAGGTACATCAACATCCATGCGGCTGAGAGTATCATGGCTGTTGGATTAACTTTGTACAGGCCCTTATATTTCGGAGCGCTACCATGAGCAGGCTCAAATAATGCATAACCATCCCCGAAGTTTGCGGAGTATATGCATCCAATGCTACCTACAAGACCGGAAGCTTCCTCAGATATGATGTCCATGAACAGGTTTGAGCCTAGTATGATGTTCTGATTGAACCTTTGTGGGTTCTTAACAAGCTGCTGGGACATATTGTCAATATAATATTCTTCAAATTCTATCCCTCGGAAACTTTTGGAAATCTTGTCAACAGATTCCATAAAGATTCCATCACATTCTCTCATTATATTCCGTTTTGTGACAACAACTATCTTCGTCCACCCTCTTTCTTCGGCGAGCTTGAATGCCTTTCTTGCAACCTTTTCAGACTGTTTTCTAGTAATCTTTCTTATAGCAATTGCAGCATCATCGCCGATTTTATGCTCTAAGCCACTATAGAGACCTTCAGTGGTTTCTCTAACACATACAAAATCGACTTCACCAAGAGGACCTTCGAAGCCCTTGAACGTTTTAATAGGTCTGACATTTGCATAAAGGTCAAATTTCTGTCGAATACTGACGACGACACTCCTAGGGGCGCCACTTATCGATGGGGTGGTTAAAGGCGCCTTCAGGCACACATCTACTCCCTTAAGCTTTTCCCATGTTGCGTTGGGGATAAAGGATTCTCCTCCATGAGTCTGCCACCATTCGTAGCCTGCATCACATTCAATAAAATCGATCTTCGGTTTTACAGAGTCAAAAACGATCTTTACAGCTTCAACTAGTTCAGGACCTACTCCATCACCCTTAATTAATGCAACTTGCTTAGCCAACTATATACACTATAAGAGCTCCGTATAGTTGTCAATTAAATCTTTCGCATAACATAATTATAAAATCTTAACTCGAAAACCAGTCGCAATAAAAAATAAGATTTCATGTGAGAACCAAATTTTCCTGATATCGAAGTAATGACGTAAATAACGCATGCTTTGGCTTTCAAATAAATGAAAGGGAAAGAATGGATTTAGTTAAGCCTTTAATTACATTAAATTGTAAAAAAAGCTGGTGCTGCACTTGGAGGTCGTTCTAATGTTAGAACAATTCGTTCAAATTATAGAATTATCTCTACTACCATACATCACATAAAGCGATGGAAATGAACAAAGAACAAAAGATATTGACAATCTCTATATTGGCGCTTGCGATAGTTCTTATATCAAGCTCCTTATATCCGATACTAGTGAGCACTTCAACCACTGACACAAATATACCGGCGGAACATACTATTTCAGTTATCGGAACAGGGGATGTCAAAGTCAACCCTGACCTAGCAAGAATCCTATTCAGCGCAGTTACCGAAGGAAATACAACAAAAGATGCGGTAGCGATGAATTCTGAAATCTTCAACAAACTTTTAGACAGATTAACGGGGATAGGCATAACCAAAGACCAGATACAGACAACTGGTTACAACATCTACCCAGTCTACGAATATCCAAAGGACAACAGTCAACCCTACATAATGGGATACACAGTTCAACACGATCTAAGAGGTGTCAGTTAATAATTCAGATGTGACACAACTAGGAGTGACCGCAGGAAATGTAATCGATGAAGCAGTTGCGGCTGGCATCAACCAGGTATCGGGAGTACAGTTCACTGTGTCAGAGCAAAGCCTTAAGCAGTTAAATAGTCAAGTAATACAATTAGCAATATCCGAAGCTTCAGATAAGGCAAACATTACAGCTAAAGCATTAGGTGTTAAGATCGTTGGTGTACAGTCAACTAGTGAGAGTTCACTGACTCCATATCCTGTCTTCAACACAGTAGACGCAAAGCAAGCACAAGGAACGATATTTATTCCGGGAACAGTCACAATATCAACTTCGATAAATATTGTATACATCATAGGCTAGCGAAAAAACCTAACTATTCATCAATGAAGGCAAATTGGATGATAAGGCCTTCCCTCCCTTTTTATTAACGAGCATTAATAAAAATGATACTGCAGCTAAAAGTCAACAAAAAAATACTCCTTGATTTGAATAAAAATGAGAACATATTTCCTGAAACAAATTCGTAATAAAAGAAGGAAAATTTATCGATGAGAAAGGTATAAAACCAAGGCAGACAAATATATAGCTGAGTTGAGAGAAAAGATAGAGTTCAATGAAATAAAGGGTTTCTAAACTTTTTGTTTTATACTTCTTCTACGAAGTATTGCCTTTCTTATTTCTTCTAATATGAATATTACCGGCGCAAAGCTATAGAGGTAGATCCAATCGGATAAAGAAAGAGGTGTCGTTCCAAATAAGGTATTGAAGAACGGCACATAAACTATAGTTATCATTATAGCCAATGATGAGACAATTCCTATTAAGATCCATTTATTCCTTAATGGACTTAATTTGTAAGCAGGTTCCAAATTGGTCCTCGCAGCCAGAAGGGTTCCAAGTTGTCCAGCTATTATTCCTACCATGACCATGGTTGTGCCTTTAGAATATAGTAAAGGATTAGCAACTGTATTTTGACCTAAAGACCATCCTGCTTGAGACCACTTGTTAAATGCGTTTAACATAGCCCATAAGGAGATAAGTAAGCCAACATAAAACGCGTGAAATAATGTTTTAAAATCTATTAGCCTAGTTCCTAGACGCCTTGGAGGCTTAAGCATAACATGAGGTTTGGGAGGTTCAAGGGTGATGGCAAGGGATGGAAGAAGATCCATGCCTAGATCTATCGCTAAAACTTGGGATACAAGAAGAGGTAACGGAATACTGAATAATATAAAAGCGATGAATGTGACCAGTTCAGCCATATTATGTACAAATACATAGTAAACGAATCGCTTTAGGTTATCGAATACCGATCTCCCAAGCTCTATTCCTTTAACGATAGACACGAAGTTATCATCTAGGAGAACCATATCAGCTGATTCCCTTGCGACATCTGTTCCCGTTAGGCCCATTGCGATTCCGACATGTGCTTCTAATAGGGCTGGCGAGTCATTTACGCCGTCCCCTGTGACAGAGACTATTTCACCCTTGGATTTTAGATTGCGAACAATTCTTAGTTTTTGCTCAGGAGCCGTGCGTGCGAATACGATTTCGCGTGCATCCAAGACCTTTGAGAGCTCTACATCAGATAACCTTGTAAGATCGGGACCCAGAAACTATGATATAGTCAGGCGAAGTCAAAATACCAACCCTTTTTGCAATCGCTTCAGCTGTGAGCTCGTAATCGCCGGTGATCATGATGACTCTCATTCCAGCACCTCTCGCTTTCTCCACTGCCTTTTCAACATCCGGCCTGGGAGGATCGTGCAGGGCAACTAATCCCAAAAAGATTAGATCCTTCTCAATCGCTTCAGATTGAAATTCTTTTAAATCGTTCGGCAGAGCCCTCAAAGCTAGCGCAAGCACCCTAAAAGCTTCAGCAGCAAATTGATTTATCTGATGATTTATTATCTCCCTCATACCTGCATCTAATTCAATTACATCATTGTTGAAAAATATTTTAGTACATTTCGATAGGACCTCAAACGGAGCACCTTTTGTGTAGGCTGTGATTTCACCTGTAACATTCTTATGCACACTTGTCATCATCTTTCTTCTTGAATCAAAAGGAATCAGAAAGATTCTGGGATTTTCAGCGAGGGCAAGTCTTAGGTTAAAGTCTCCTTTTGCCGAAAGAACTAGGAGGGCAGCGTCTGTCGTGTCCCCAATCGCTGTCCACTTTGGAATTCTATCGGATGGAGGAATTAGCTGAGCGTTGTTTGCAAAAGCTGCTGTTTCAAAAATTCTTAGAATATGAGGCATCTCTAGTGAATTTGTCTTCCTTCCATCGATTGTGACGAAACCTTCAGGTTTATAGCCGTCTCCTGTGACTTCAAATATGTGTCCAGAAGCCCAACCTTTCTTAACGAACATTTCACCGCTTGTTATCGTCCCCGTTTTGTCAACACATATTACTGTAGTTGAGCCAAGAGTTTCAACCGCTGATAGACGCTTGACGACGACTTTTACCTTCGACATCGCGACAGCACCAAGAGCTAGTGCTAGGGAGACTGTAACCTGAAACCCTTCAGGAACAAGAGAGACCATAACACCTATCGAAAACAGCATACTCTGTATTAGTGTTAGATTCAGGAAAGACGACGATATTACAAAGAATAAACCAGCAACAGCTACTGCGACTAGAAAGTTGATCCTTGCCGTATAATTTATTTCCTTTTGCAATGGGCTCAAAGGATCCTTTATTTCTCGTGCTATAGACACTATTCTGCCAAATTCAGTATTTTTCCCTGTAGAGACAATTATACCCTTTGCAAAACCTGAGGAAATAGTAGTTCCGGCAAAAACAATATTATCATAATCTGAAATATCTCCTTCAGAGATATTTGGTAGTGCTTCAACGAATCTTCTTTGAGGTTCTGATTCGCCGGTTAGGACAGAATTGTCTACAGTGACTTCAAACATCGTAGTCAGTCTTATATCAGCTGGAACTCTATCGCCTTCCTCAAGCACTATCAAGTCTCCCGGAACCACACTCGAAGCAGAGATTTGTATCGTCAAACTTCGCCTTACAACTTTCGCGTATTCAGGAACCAATTTTTTAAGCGCTTCAACAGCTTTTTCTGCTCTAAATTCTTGGAAAACGCTGAAGACCGAGTTAATTATTACAACTAAGAAAATGGCGACACTTATCTGAATCGAACCAGCGTTGTTATATAATAAGCCACTAAAGAAAGAGAGAAGTGAAGCAAAAAGAAGAAGAACATTAAAAAGGTTCTCGAACTCTTTTAGAAACCTTATAACGACATTAGCCTTTTTGGTAGAAGGAAATATGTTATACCCATATTTGTCTAATCTCCCTTCAGCTTCTTCAGTAGAAAGTCCTGAAGGACTTGTACCAAATTCTTTGTAAAGTTCCTCCACACTTAAGGAGGCAGCTCGCTTGTAAGACAAAACAGGCACCCAAGATTATAGACTCCCAACGCCCAACTTCATAAAGGCCTATTTAACCATTTAGTAGGTTAATACGATTGAAACCATACGAAATGATGTTTGATGCATATAGATTACAACTCTCTAATCGGCTCTTATGAATTCTCTGAACCAAGTTAATTAGTTAAAAACGAAATTAAGTATCATATTAGATTGTTAAAGAAAAATGGAAATTATTAGGTTAAAGCATGCTTTAATGTCATGTAGTTTGGCAAAGAAATAAAATAGTACTATGTAAGTAAAACAAATTTATATAGATTCAGCTAATTTTAGGAAGCGTGTCAGAAATACAAGAGAACCACATTTTGATAAAGGTTCATCGCCCTGATATATATGAAAAAATCTTTTTCTTCCTTTCAGGGATAATAATAAGCGTACCTCTCACACTTTTTGTAGAGACTTTGGGAAGTCAGAATTTTTTTGGAATCCCAGACTTCTTTTTCAGCATTTTTTCTGTAGCAATTTTAGCCCCCTTAATTGAAGAATTTGCAAAAGCCTACCCCATCTTCTATCGCCATGGCGAAACTGAGAGATCAATTTTTGTCCTTGGTTTCCTAGCAGGATTAGGTTTCGGTGTAACGGAATTTTTTGTTTACGTCATCAGTGGGGCACCGATATACATAAGGATTTTTGGAGTTTTCTTTCACGCTGCTAATACTTCGATAATTGCATACGGTGTAGCGAAGAGACAGGTTCTTAAATTCTATTCTATGGCCGTTTTTCTCCACGCCTTAAACAACTTTTCAGCACTACTTGGAATTTTTTATCTTGTAGGAGGATCAATCGCCTTGGCGACGTCATTCTCTTTTTCATATTACTTTTATACGATAACTCAAGAAAAAATTATAGTTAACAACATAAAAGAGAATCCGTCAGACAACCAATAATGCTCTATAATCTCAATCTCATGGATTTCAGTTAAATATTCTTCAGAACTCGTTTTTAAAGTATTTCATATGCAAATTTCCGAGATGGATTTCTAAACAATAGGTAACTTTAGCACATAAAATTCTGCATAAATTCCTAAAAAAAAGAGCAATTCCAGTCCCACCTTTCAACTGGAACTATTGGTATAATAGTCGCTTAGAACACTGTTGGCATTTTATCTATCTGCTTTAATAACTCGGCTATCGCTGTGACAGGGTAAAACTCGAAGTCTAGGAAGTAGGAGAAACCCGCTCTGACGATCAAATTTGTCACAGACTCTGCACTGGGAGCTTCGAACAGCATGAACGCCTTATGGCCTGGGTCAAGATGTAGATCCAAAAGGACTTTTACATTAAGTTCTTTTGAAAGCGCTGGAAGCTGTGCGTAAGCCTTCTTCGCCGCTTCTCTGGAAACTTTGTTGGTCATCGGACAGATGTTTGGTGGATGAGTTCCTATTAACGCATATTGGGGCATTATATTACCACTTGTCCTATACAATTAAGCGATAGGACATAAGTATTTCCCGGACATATTCGGGTAAAATAGATGTTATAATCAGTAACTAATAGACCTTTACATGCCATTAATTATTTTCGACTTAATTGAAGCAAAGATATGTTAATATCAAATTTAGATCAACGTTTCTTGTTCTCCTTCTTTAATTGTAGATTTAACATATGTCCTTTTAATCATGCCACATCCTGAGCCATACTGAGAAGTGATCTTTTTACAGGGTCTATGAAGGTTGTACTTACACATAAAAAGTTGGGACTTTTAGGGAACAATATGCTATTCTAATTCTTGGATTGTAATTCACCGGGCTTTTTGCTAGCCTGTCTAAATAAGATATAACCTAAGGCCGATATCACGACACCGATAACGATTAAACTCGCCCATTCAGGTATCATAGTCGCCAAAGCCTTAACTAAGCCAAACGTCACATAAACGAACCCGATCAAGAATAGGGTGAGCGCTAAAGCAAACAAGGCCATCTTTCTAAACAAAATGCGCAGGTACACCCAAGCCATTTCCTTAACGGAATCTATTTGTTCCTTTAAAGCCGCAGCTACAAAATTCTTGATATAGTTTGAGATTACCTCTCTGACGTTATCGAATGCAGACTTATGCTGGCTCATAGAAACTAATCTTCTTTCATTTTCTTAGCTGCTAAGACTAGCACCCCACCTACTGCCAGACCGGCTACAAACGCAACAGCCAATGCAGTTCCAGGATGCTCCTTCGTCATCGTCTCAGCTTTTTTAACACCTTCTTCGACATCCTCTTTAAGCTTTAGAACGTTCCGGTTTATCTCACTTAGCATTTCCTGCATTTTAATGCCCGCCTTACCCATCATTTCTTCAGTTTCTTTCTTAGACTCAACTGACATAATTCATGCTTATTTTATGCTTTATATAAATCTTATAACGCTGTGGTATATACAAATTATTCCCCAAAAAAAATCATAAATATTAAAAAAAATTAATCTAAAATCTAAAATTACAATACTTATTACACCTAAGACGGAAAAGGAAATTGGTAAACAAATATAGTTTCTTGTCCTGTGAATTAAAGACAAGTTTGTTCACTTACTATGATCTTCGAATAGCGAAACAGTTCTCTTATACTTTTGTTATATATCGACTAAATGACCGAGTATAAAAAGGGCGCTACAGACTTACTATATGATACAATTACCTATCGATACCATTTCATCACTGATACACAATACATATTTGAAGCATCTAAACAATAAAAATAGCTTCCTAGTTTCTAGGCTCGGAATAGGAATTAACCCTTTACAACTCCAATCGGCGTGATTTTAGCGACCTTTGTTGCAATACCAACTTGATGGGAGACTTCTACTACCATATCAACGTCCTTGTAAGCTTCAGGAGCCTCCTCACTGACTACTCTGATATCTGCGGCTTCTAGCAGTATTCCACGGTTCTCTAATTCCCTCTTGACATCGGAGCCACTTTTAGATCTTAATGCACCTGCTCTACTCATCATTCGACCAGCACCGTGGGCGGTGCTACCGAAACTTTTTTTCATGGACAGTTCGTTTCCGACTAGGACCCAGCTTGAAGTGCCCATGGAACCCGGTATAAGAACAGGCTGGCCGAGATCTCGATATCTTTGAGGAACCTCAGGTCTGCCCCTTGGGAAAGCTCTTGTCGCGCCCTTGCGATGGACCAAGACTTTAATCTTTTGACCATCTACATCGTGTTCTTCGGTCTTGGCGATGTTGTGGGCTACGTCGTAAATTAGTCTTAGTTCCCTTTCGTCTACGCCGAAGGTTTTTGAAAAAGCCCTGCGAACCCAGTGCGTAATCATCTGACGATTAGCCCAGGCAAAGTTCGCCGCAGCGGCCATGGCGCCAAGGTATCTTTCACCTTCAGGACTGCGGATTGGGACACTTGCGAGCTCACGATCAGGCAGCACAATGTTGTATCCTCTACAACACTGCTCCATCAGCCTCAAATAGTCGCTGCATACCTGATGACCTAAACCACGACTGCCAGTGTGAACCCAAAGCATGACCTGTCCTGTAGAAGGTATACCAAAGACCTTCGCAACATTTTCGTCAAATATTCTGTTGACGACGCCGATCTCTAGAAAATGATTACCGCTGCCGAGGCTGCCCAACTGAGGAGCACCACGTTGCTTAGCGTTTGGGCTGACCATGCTCGAATCAGCGGATTTCATGTGCCCATTTTCTTCACAGAATTCCCTGTCCTCTGTAAAACCGTAGCCATTCACAACGGCCCAGTCAACCCCTTCGTCAAGCGCAGAGTTCAAGGAACTCTGACTTAGTCTCAACTGACCCTTACTACCTAAACCGCTGGGAACATTGACAAACAATTCATGAACAAGATGTCTTAGCTTAGGGCGGACATCTTTTTCAAATAAAGGAGTGGAAATTAGTCTGACGCCACAGTTGATATCGTAACCAACTCCCCCGGGGGAAATAACCCCTTCATCGTAGCTTGTCGCTGCTACTCCCCCTATTGGAAAACCGTAGCCTTCGTGACCATCCGGCAGAACTATTGAAAACTTCTGTATTCCAGGTAGATGTGCAACATTCACCGCTTGACCTAACGTACGATCTTCTGTCATCTTACGTAAAAGTTGCGAATTAGCGTATATTTTGACGGGTACCCTCATTCCCCCATCCTTTTGTATTTCATATTCTACTTCTGAAACTTTATCAGGCGAATATTTTGACATTTCGGACCATCTCTTTCAGGACATTATTATTTTCCTGGAGACGATCCAAGGAAGAACAGAGCTGTTCATTTTAAATTTGAATTTCGATATATAAATGTTTAATGTGTTAAAGTTCACAGTTATCGAGCTTTTTCAAGTATCAATAAGTCTAAATCGATGGCTTTACCTTTAACCTTATATAAAAAATATGTAGACATTTTATTTCAACATGCATTTCCAATTTTGATCGAGATTTATTACCGCAGCTAACTTTAAATGAGGGTAAAACACTTTTTCCAATTGGAGATTCACATCATGGTGAAAATTATTGATGAGCCATCTTACAGAGAGAAAAAATTTGTGTTTAAGGATAGATTTCAAGCAGGTAAAATCTTGGCTGAAAAATTAGGGGAATATAAAAGCAAATCTGATGCCATCGTTCTCGCCGTGCCTGCCGGAGGTGTACCGGTAGGATACATCGTCGCCAAAAATCTTTCCATATCTTTTGACATTATCGTAGTAAGAAAGATACAGATTCCGTGGAATACTGAAGCCGGTTTCGGCGCTTTATCTTGGGACGGAGAAATCGTCTTCAATGAACCCCTGCTCAGAAGCCTTAATTTGAGGAAAGATGAAATTGAAGATTTGGTCTCGAAGACCAAGAAAATAATTCTCGGGAGGCTTAAGAAGTTTAGGGGTGATAAGCCGATGCCTGATATTAAGGGTATAGATGTGATACTCGTAGATGATGGTCTAGCTTCTGGTTTCACAATGTTGGCTGCTGTAAAATCAGTTAAAAAAATGGGTGCAAAAAAAATAATTGTAGCTGTCCCTACATCATCTGTAAGCGCGATCAGACTTCTTAGATCAGAGGTAGATATGCTGGTTTCTCTAAACGTAAGAAGTGTTCCTGCCTTTGCCGTCGGAGATGCCTACTTAGAATGGCATGATCTATCGGATGATGAAGTAAAAAAGATTCTGGATGGTAAAGAAGGAACTTACTTCTAAACAAATAAAGAATGCCATTAAGGACAGAAAAAATGTGTCCATTTCCTGCACAATTGCTCAGGATAACAAGGAATATAAATCAAGACGTTGCAATCAATAACATTATGCAGTCGAACAGAAATGACATGACCGGTAGAGTCTGCATTATAACAGGCGGTACTTCTGGGATAGGCAAAGCAACAGCGTTGGGATTAGCGAAGTTAAACGTAACATTGGTTATCGTCGGAAAAGACAAAAAAAGAGGGGAATCAGCACTGGAAGATATTAGGTTAAGGAGCGGTAACAAGGATGTTAATCTTATGTTAGCAGACTTTTCCTCACAGCAGTCGATTAGGCAGCTGGCACAAGATTTTAAAAGCAATTACAAGGGTTTGGACGTCCTTGTCAACAACGTAGGCGTCTTTATGCTAAGACGTTCTCTTACGGTGGACGGAATCGAGAAAACCTTCGCAATTAATCACCTCGCTCCCTTCCTACTAACAAATCTCTTACTCGATCTACTCAAAAGCAGCGCTCCTTCTCGTATAGTAAATGTGGCGTCAGCATCCCATTATGGAGCGAAAATACATTTCGAAGACATCCAGGGAGAAAGAAGATACAACCTATTCGGAGCATATGGTCAATCGAAACTTGCCAATGTACTATTTACATATGAGCTTGCTAGTAGGCTTAGATCAACAGGTGTAACCGTGAATTGTCTTCATCCAGGCTTTGTAAGGACAAGCTTGGGTCGAGACAACGGTCCTCTGTTCCCCTTCTTCAAGATTGCAGGAATATTTGCTTCCAAACCTGAAAAGGGGGCGCTGACGGTGGTGTATCTGGCATCCTCTCCAGAGGTTTCAGGAGTCACGGGAAAATATTTTACTAAAAGGAAGGAGGTAAGATCCTCTGAAGAGTCTTACAACATAGAAACCGCCAAACGTCTTTGGCAATTAAGCGAGGAACTTACAGGACTCCCTAAAACAAACTGAAAAATTATGGAAGACCAGAATGATTGAGTAGCTAACGTTAGTGGGTTTAGAAGTATTGATGAGATTAAATTTTTTCTTTGACAGTAGAAAACAATTCAAGGTTGATTGATTTCAAGGATTAGGTTCGCCTTCAATAGAATCGCATCATTAATCGCATTTGATCCATAACGGCTCTTAAATCAGCCAACTTGACAAAGTTAAATGGCCAAGCCTTAAACTTATCCCTATTAATTTAACCAAACATTTTGGTAATTCCCTTTGGTTTTAGTTAATTTAACTCTATTCTTCCATAACAATCGTTGTGAGAGTTGAACGGATACTCTTTAGCCCTCTGATCTTAGAACTTATAGTATCCTTTAATTTATCCATGGTGTCTGCTTTAAGCTTGACAATTACATCATATGTGCCGTAAATAGCATAAGCTTCTTTTACCTCTTCTATCTTTTTAAGCTCTTTAACTATTTCCCTTTCAGAACCCAAATCCGCATTTATCAATACAAACGCCGTCGGCATTCCTATCATTTTAAATATGAAATTGTTATATAAAACCTTTTCCATAAAGATATGATAATATTTTTATAATATTTCAAAAAGAATTTAAATTTATACCTTAATCTGTAAAAAAAGATTATATCAAAAGTCCCCCACCTTATAATCGCCGAACGCTTCGATGGAACCCCTACAAATGGAGAAAGTTCCATCACCTTATGTCCGACCATGTCAGATTAAGCGTTTACACTTGTAGAAAGCAAACTATTTCTGTATAACCTGTTACCGTCGAATCTAAAAGTTTTGGCAACAAAATGTTTAACACCTTTAATATTTATCAAAAGATAGTTTATGGGAGAGCCTTGAACAATCGCGAGAGGACTATGGCAGTCTTCACCCACAGGAAAGCCGATCGTCTTATTTGGCAGCCTAGACTTCACCACTGGCATGAAGTTAACAAGGCTAGAGGCTCTCTGCCTAAGAAGTATAAGGATTGGGATATACTGCAAATTTATGACGACATAGGCGCCTCACCGAGATCCTATCACTATTTTAATAATGTAATCAGAACGGTTGAAGGTGACGGCGTAAGGGTCGAATTAAAGGAAGATATTGAATATGTTTACACTAAGTACATGACTGCAGAAGGGGATATTACTCAAATAGAAAAGAAGAACCTTTGGGGCACCAATAAGATGCGTATAAAGTATTTCTTGCAGACAACCGATGATTTTAGAATTCTCGAATACATTCTAAAAAGACAACATTTCGAATTTGACGAAGAAGAATACGATAGAAATGATAGACTCCTAGGCGATAGATGCGAACCTATATTAAATCTGCCTCATGGATCGATACAGAGACTCTTTATCGAGTGCATGGGACTTGAGAGGGGGACAATAGCACTGTGGAAGACCCCCGAAAAAGTTGAAGAACTTCTGCGTACATTCGACGAAAACGACGATAAAAGATTCGAACTGATTAAGAGAACTCCATTTAAGATAATAAACTTCGTTGATAACATAGACGATTCACTTGTTTCTCCTACATTACTAAAGAAATACATGTTGCCGTATTACCAGCGTAGAACACGAGAACTCCATCAGATGGGTAAGTATTCCACTTCCCACTGGGATGGTAAGATTAAACACGTGCTACCTTTTGCTAAGGAAACCGGGCTAGACGGATTTGAATGCGTTCCACCTATTCCACAGGGTAGTGTCACTTTAGAAGAGCTTAGGGACGGCTTGGAAGGGATGATGCTGTCGGATGGAATTCCTGCCACCCATTTCATGCCCTATACGGGTGAAGAGGAACTTAAGAGGTTCATGCAAAAATTACTAGACTTTTTTGCGCCAAATATTATCGTAGGGATATCAGATATGATGCCGCCTGATGGAAGTGTAGAAAGGCTAAGAATGGTCGGAAGAATAGTTGAAGAATACAAAATCTAGGAACTAGATATCAGAAGCTATCTATTCCCTGACCTTCATAATAAGCCACTGTTCTTTTCCCTCTTTTGACTGAAATCTGATTAAATTATAGGTTCCATTTAGGCGTTCCCCTTTTAAACTGAATTTGATGCGTTTTTCCAAATTTTCTATAAGAGTGTATGTTCCTCTATCCCAAATCGTAACTTTACCTGCACCATACTGACCTTCAGGAATCACACCACTGAAATTCGCGTGCTCCAAAGAGTGGTCCTCCACCCTTAAGGCCAGCCTCTTTACCCCATACTCTTGTGGAACACCCTTCGGAACAGCCCACGACTTTAAGACACCGTCCATTTCAAGCCTGAAGTCGAAATGGTGGGTAGTGGCCCAATGTTCCTGCACAACAAAAATAGGCATGTTAAAAATAGAGAGATGGCTATATAAGAACCTTACAGCAACAAATGGGTGACTTAAATACCTTAAATATATTCGTGAAAAGATTAAATAATAAAAATGTCTATTTAACGGCTAAGTGACATATGGACTTAAGAATAGATAAATATCCTCAGGGGCATGTTGTCCCTGTATTTTACTCTGGTAAAATGTTTGGAGAACTTTTCTTAGGGTAACAGTGTGCAGGTGTTTGAATCTAAGGGCTGGCTAGGTAACTCTGGTTTAAGTCCCCATTGATTGAATAGCCATTCTGCTCCCAATAACCTTTGAAGTCCGTATTATTGGAGACCTCTATTTTTGTGATCCACTTTACCCACTTATAGCCCCATTTGCCTTCCGCAACGAGCTGAAATGGGAAACCTTTTTCAGGTGGTAAAGTAACGTTGTTCATCTTGTATGCGATCATAATGTTATTGCTGGTAATGTAGGCGATGGGCAAAGAATCAGAATAGTTGTCGTAGCCGTAGAAAATGACTATCGTTGCACCTGGTTTTACACCTGCATCTGCTAAAAGATCTTTTATAAGGAAACCCTGCCAAAGTATCGTGACACTCCATCCTTCCACACAGTTCAACGTAACAACTTTTTCATAGGATTTATACTTCGATATAACCTCATCGTATGTGAAAGTAAGGTTCTTGTCAACGAGACCCGTGACAACGAGTCTATAGGTACTTTTATTGATGTATTGGGGTCCATCGATGGAGACTTCTGGTTCATTGTTGATCGAGGAAAGCTTTTGACCCTGGTAATCTGTTATCTCAGAAGTATTAAGTTTAGTTGTACTGCCCACAGTTGTATAGTAGCCCAAAATAGCCGCTGCGGCAACAACCACTATAATCAATAAAATGAACGGGAGTCTCTTAACTGATACATTCCGCTGCATTTATAGGCGATAATATAGCAGTGTTATACTTAAGTATTATGAAAATTCAGTTTTCATTAATTTTCTAACACTTCCCTTTTTGTTGGAAAATAAGAAGATGATATCGGAAAAAAATGCCAGTTACAGAACAATTCTAGAGTTTGTAAAACAAGGGATACCAAATTAAAGACAAGATTTCGCTTAA
This sequence comes from Nitrososphaeria archaeon, assembly GCA_963752255.1. Classification (GTDB taxonomy): domain Archaea; phylum Thermoproteota; class Nitrososphaeria; order JACIWG01; family JACIWG01; genus JBEKIG01. Next base: position 297,028 of record CAVVXT010000019.1, read on the forward strand.
ACGTAAAAAAAAGACTAAACCTTATTACACTTTTTTTCAGCCACTTAACTAATTTACATTGTAAATACTGGAAAAAAAATAATCAGAACTAGTAGCTGTACAGTCCTATAGATAATGTTTATTCCAAGGAAGACTTTTGGTTATTATTTTACGCCTTCGAATGTACGACCAGCTTGAGCAACTAACTTTTGAATTGGAAGTTTTTGGGGACATTTTGTTTCACACTGTCCACATTGTACACAGTTCTTTGCTCCATTTTGAGCAGAAACGATTCCGTTGTACTTCTTGATAACTTCTGCTTGCGCAGCGGAATCCCCACGTTTTCTTCCATGTTCATTAGACAAAGCGAATATTTGAGGAATATTAACACCTTGTGGACACGGCATACAATATCTGCACCCTGTACATCCTATAAAGCCGAACTCACGATATTTTTCCCGCACTTTCTCGATAATTCTAAGATCCTCCTGTGTCAACTTTCCTGGTCCCGAACGACTTGCACTTTTGACGTTTTCTATTACTTGCTCCATTGTGCTCATTCCACTTAGAACAACTGAAACTTCAGGTTGATTCCAAACCCATTGGAGAGCCCATTCTGCTGGTGTCCTTTTAACTTTAGAGTCATCCCATATCTTTTGAATTTCAGTTGGCGGCTTAAGAGCTAACATACCCCCTGCTATGGGTTCCATAATTACAGCCCCCAGTCCTTTAGAGGCGACATACTTTAGCCCCTTTGTTCCTGCTTGAAAGTCTGTGTCCATATAGTTGTACTGAAATTGACAGAACGTCCACTTGTTTGTACTATCGATTATTTCCTTTAAAACACTAAAATCATCGTGGAAACTGAATCCAAGGTAACGGATCTTTCCCTCTGAAATTGCCTTGTCGGTCCATTCGATTACATTTAGGTTTATCATCTTTGGCCAACGTTCTTTATTTAATCCATGCAGTAAGTAGAAGTCTATTTTTTCTGTCTCTAATTTTTTTAACTGCTCGTTAAGGTATTTATCTGTGTCTTCCTTGGAATTTAATAACCAAGTAGGAAGTTTTGTCGCTAATCTTACTTTCTCTCGATAACCATCTTTTAGTGCTTTACCGACTAATATTTCGCTGTTACCACCATGATATGGATACGCCGTATCAATGTAATTTACTCCATGGTCGATAGCATATCTTATCATTTTTATCGCTTCAGCTTCATCTATCTTGGAACTATCACCACCTACTGTTGGTAGTCTCATTGCGCCAAAACCAAGCGCTGAAACCTTCCAATTAAGTTTACCAAAATTCCTATATTTCATATTAATCCCAACGCATGGTGCACATTTGGAATAATATAATTATTTTAGATATGATCCCTTATCTTAATTATAGTAGGATAAAGACCATGAATGCAGGTAAATAATTCTAAGAGTAGTCTAGTCTTTTTTTGAATGTTTATCTTCTATGTACTGTTTCGACTCTTTGAGGCTTTTAAATCCTATGAAGCAATAAGGACAATACATTATTTTTAAGGGTAGTAAGGAGGATTTTAAAAAATATGATCTCTCATCTTTAATCAAGAAAAAATCAATGTTCTATCTTGGCTAATAGATAATGCTTTCACTTACGACACTAAAAAGATGCAGAAAGTCTATTTTACGTGATGCCATCCATATTCTTCATAAATCTTTTTGCCTTTTTGGGCTGCGAGCTATTATTAAGCTTGGAAAAGACTGTCAAGTTTAAAAGATCACAAATAAACTAATTAAAGTCGTCAGGTAGACTCTACAACGTGCAGATAGAAAGTTACGATTTATTTCTTGAAATAGACTTCAAAAACCTAAAGTTTGTAGGAAAAACGCTCATAAAACTTGAAACGGAGGGGGATGTAGTCCTAAACTCTCTTGGCCTTACTATCCTTAACGCCGGAACCAACACTAGGTCTTACCCTTTTAATCAAAGAGAAGAAGATCTAATAATTAAAACAGGGCCTTTCAATGGGACACTAGAAATTGGATACTCTGGTCAGATCCCTGATACACTAGTCGGAATCTACAGAGCGCCTTATGGGAGCACTTACATGATAACCACACAATTTGAAGCCGCACATGCGAGGAGAATGTTCCCGTGCTTAGATCATCCAGGTTATAAAGCCGAGTTTAAGCTAGCTGTGAAGATAGACAGAGAGCTGGATGCTATTTCGAACATGCCTGTCGAGTCGTCGGAAACAGAAGGTGATATGAAAACCGTCTCCTTCCAAAGGACACCGAAGATGTCGACGTACCTGCTCTACTTAGGTATAGGAAAATTTGAGAAGATTAGTGACAGGATAGGCGACATCGAAATAATTGTGGCTACAACGCCTACTAAAGCAAGCAAGGGGGTGTTCGCATTAGATGCCGCCAAGAAGTCTTTAGAATTCTACCAGACATACTTTGGTGTTCCATACCCTCTTCCAAAAATTCATCTAATAGCTGTACCTGAATTTGCCGCAGGTGCCATGGAGAACTGGGGCGCGGTAACTTTCAGAGAAACAGCACTTCTCGTTGACGAAAACAGCAGCTTCAAGACTAAAAAGAGAGTGGCCGAGGTTGTAGCCCACGAGCTTGCGCACCAATGGTTTGGAGACTTAGTGACCATGAAATGGTGGGACGATATTTGGCTGAACGAGAGCGTTGGAACATTTATGTGTTACAAGGCGATGGATGCCATCTACCCGAGTTGGAAGGTTTGGCAGGACTTCTTAAATGACGAAACTGCAGGTGCTTTTGCTAGGGACTGCCTAAAAAGCACTCACCCCATAAAAGCATATATCCAAACTCCTAGTGAAATAGAGCAGATTTTCGACAGCATAAGTTACGGTAAAGGTGCAAGCATTCTTAGGATGATCGAAGCGTATATGGGACCCGATGACCTCATGAAAGGCATATCGAACTATCTTATGGAACACAGTTACTCTAACGCAGCTGGAGAAGATCTTTGGAATTCTCTTGAGAAAATATCGGGAAAGCCGATAAAGTCAATTATGAGCGAATGGATAGGAAAGCCTGGATATCCAATTGTAACCGCAGGAATTAGAGGAAACAGCTTAGTGCTAAAGCAGAATCGGTTTTTACTGATAAACGGGTCCAGAGAAGACGTTTGGAGAATACCAATTGATATGAAGATCAATGATAAAGAAAGAACTTTGCTCTTGGACAGTAAAGAGGAAGTTATCGAGGCTAAAAACTTGAAGTCCCTCAAGTTAAACGTTGACCAAACAGGTTTCTACAGAGTTTATTACGAGGAACTCTACGAAAAAGTATGGCAGAGTAACCTTTCAGCTTTTGAAAGGTGGGGGATAGCGTCCGATTCCCTGGCCTTCCTACTGGCTGGCAAGCTGTCTTTCAGCGACTACCTTAGCCTTGTGAAGAGATACTATAATGATCACGAATATCTACCGGTCCTCGAACTTTCTGATCAGCTTGCTTTCCTATACTCGATTGTTCCATCCAAAGTTTCCGAAGTTTCAAGAAGGTTCCATAATTTACAGCTAGAATCCCTTCAGGAAAAGTCTGAAGAGAACAGTTCAATGTTATACGGCATTATAGCTGGAAGACTAGCTATGTTGGATGAAGACTACGCTAAAAAATTAGGTTCAAACTTCCACAGCTACGACAAGATAAAACCAGATATGAAAGACGCAGTCGTAATAGCCTATGCTAGGGCAAACAGCGACCTTGAAGGTGTTGTAAAAAAGTACAGGGAGAGCGGTTCAGATGAAGAGAGAATACGACTTCTTAATTCTATGATGCTCTTCAAGGAGCCTTCACTTGTTGCACTTTCGTTTGGATTAGCTCTCAGTGGCGAGGTGAAAAGACAGGACATAACGAGCATGATTTTAATGGCCACAAGAAATCCAGATGCCAGAGACGTTGCCTGGATGTGGATGAAGATCAATGTACAAAAGCTCAGGAAACTATATGAAGGTACAGGTAGACTATCGCAGGTCTTACTTTCTACTATACCTATTCTTGGAATCGGTAAGGCTGATGAGGTTGAGAAATTCTTCAGAGAGAACAGAATACCTGAGGCTGGGAAGGGGATTGAAGCAGGTCTGGAGAAACTCAAAGTATACGACAGATTTGTTAAAAGCACCAATTTCGGCGATTAGAATCCGCTTAAAGCCAAAATTATCAGGGTTGCTCCGAGTAGCCAAGAGTATAACGCGAAATAGTGGAACCTTTTATTTACGACAATTGCTAACAGCAGCTTCAGAGCGAAATAGCCCACAATCATCGCTACAAGAACGCCTATGAGAAGTTCAGTCCAACTTACCCCTGAAACCACAACCTGGCCGTGCTGCTTGTAGATTTCTACGAACAAATCTCCTAAAATGGCAGGGATCGAAAGCAAGAAGGAGAACTTGAAGGCTTCTTCTCTCTTCAACCCAAGAAGAAGGGCGGTTGAAATCGTCACTCCACTTCTTGACAGCCCATGGAATTCTGCGAAACCTTGAGCTGTTCCTATCACAGATGCCCTTAGAAAGGTTACGTTTTTGATTTTTTCTTTAGCGAATCTTGACGAGTAAACAAAGCTCCCACCGATAATAAAGGCTATTCCAATAGGGAGGATACCTTGAAGGCTGTCCTCCAGGAATTGGACATATGATAGGCCAATTACGCCTGTAGGAATTGTTGCAACAATTATTACCGGTATCAATTTTCCATACTCAGATCCGAAATCCCATTTAACAATAGCGGAAAGAATGCTCTTGACTTCTTTCCTGAAGAAGAAAATAACGACAACCAGAGTCCCAACGTGAAGTAAAATATCAAATAGTGGCGTTGCCGCTAGACCCAAAAATTTTGCCAGAATTATTAGATGAGCACTGCTCGATATTGGTAACCACTCTGTTACCCCTTGAATTATGCCAAGAATTATAACGTTAATCAATTGCTCATACAACAGTGATCACATTTAATTTAGTCTAACTTTGACTTTAAAGGTTAATTAAAGTGGTTTAAAAACTCATATTAACAATTAATAAATATAAAATTGGAGACTTGTTCTAAATGAGCGGAGCTTCAAAGGTGCATTTTACGGCTTAGCAAAATAAAAAGCTAATAAGATAAATTAATCTTCCCATTACTTTTATTCTGGCCACTTCAGGTAGATGTATATCCAAAATCGGAGCGACCGTATCTTGGTTCAAGCTCTATCTCCGTTCTGTAAAAGGTTTTAAAACACTCTGACTTTATCCAAAATGGGAGCGTGTGTTAGAAGGACTATGTCAGAGATGTTAGATGAGAAAACAAAAGTGCAGCTTCGTGAAATCTTGGAGGATTTGGATTCTCCAGTAAAACTATTATTTTTCACTCAGGAGAACGCCTCCCCATCATGCGCCCATCAGAAAGGACTTCTAGGGGAGCTGGTTTCACTCTCAAACAAACTTGAGATCAAGATCTTCGACTTTATACTAAATGGTGAAGAGGCTATGAACTACAAAATAGATAAGATACCTGCCACGGCTGTAGTTGGGAATAAGGATTTTAGAATTCGATTTTATGGTGTTACCGCCGGATACGAATTCAATTCGCTTTTAGAGGCTATTTTAATGGTTTCAACTGGTAATTCTGGTCTGGATCCTCAACTGGAAAAACTTGTTAAGGATGTAAAGGAGCAAGTTCACCTCCAAGTGCTCGTGACGTTAACGTGCCCCTACTGTCCAAAAATGGTCCATATCGCTCATCAGTTCGCCTTTGTCAACGAAAATATCCGTGCGGACATGATCCAAGCAGAAGAATTTCCACAGCTCGTACAGAGATATAATTTAACCGCTGTGCCAAAGACCGTTATCAATGAAGTACATTCCTTTGAAGGGGCTCCGCAGGCTGGAGCCGCGTACTTAGAGATTCTGAAAGCTGTCAGCCCTGAAGAGTACAGGCAACTAGAGGAAGCCCTCCATAAGGTCCAAGGAGTAAGCAAGGTTAGTAAGGCAGATCAAGAACATGAGTATGAAGTTGCGATTGTTGGAGGAGGACCTGCTGCCATGTCCGCCTCAATATACGCAGCCCGAAAGGGTCTAGATGTAGCTTTAGTTGCAAGGAAGTTGGGAGGACAAATAACGTATACCGCAAACATTGAGAATTACCTTGGCCTTCCGGGCATCGTAGGAACAGACATGAATCAAGCGTTCCGAAACCATTTTGAAAACTATCCGATCGCGGAAGCTCTCGGAAGAGATGTCGTACAGGTGAAAAAAGATGCCAATGTTTTCTTGATAATTACAGACGATAACCGACAGTTCAAGGCGAAGTCCGTGATTTATTGCGCTGGAAAAGAATACAGTCGACTAGGAGTGCCTGGGGAGGAACAGTTTATTGGAAAAGGGATCGGGTTCTGTGCTACCTGTGACGCTCCTCTCTACCAAGGTAAAAGTGTTGCAGTTATTGGAGGAGGTAACTCGGCATTCACCGCAGTGCGTGACCTAACCAACTTTGCCTCAGAGATTCACTTGATCCACCAAAGGAAAGAATTTCGAGCAGATGATTCTTTGGTACATGAAGTCCTTAGAGCAAAAAATATTGTAGTCCACACCCCGATGGTTGTTCGCTCCTTCCTCGGAAAGGACAAGCTGACAGGTGTCAGACTCGAATCCGTTGACGGTGTAGAAAGATACGATCTAAACATAGATGGAGTCTTCCTTGAAGTTGGCCTGACACCAAACACGGGCCCCCTACGTGACCTCTTACAATTGAATGAAAGAGGTGAAGTGCCTGTGAACAAGGATCAATCAACAAGTGTGAATGGGTTATTCGCAGCAGGAGACGTTACAGACGTCGAAGAAAAGCAGATATCTATTGCAGTGGGTCAAGGAGCCCTAGCTGCACTTACGGCACACAAGTACCTTGTCCAAAATGGTTTGACTGGAAGCATGATTGGCATAAAAGAGTCATGGCAGTAACATAAAAAACAAATATCATGGTTCTTAGATGCAATTTTGTCCTCCTTTTCATGTCTACATAAGATTCAAGCTTCGACATGATACCATTTATCATTAAATCTTGGCGTCAACTAGACAGCCTTCTAGACCGCACTTCTTACAACTTTTTTTGAAGTTTATAAAATTACATAGACGAACCGGAATTTATTAAACTTCTCAAAGAGTCAGCGAAGCTGATTTAATGAATAGACACAAAAAGGAAATGAATAGATTACACATCCATCCCATACCTGTGAATATCCTTCCTAGGATAAACTGCTACCTTAGGAACAATAACTTTTTTATCCCGAGTGGCAACGAACAGGATAACTTCCGCGACATCTTCAGCTTCCAACGAAGTTTCCCAATCGTTTTCCATTTGGGGCGTCCAAGGTTTTCCGGACATGTCAAACCCTTTTCTATACTGTTCTGTTTTAATATGGGACGGAACTATAGCAGTGACACTTATACCTGTACTTTGACTCTCCTTTAGAAGTACCTTTGTCAATCCCATTAAGCCGTGCTTGGCTGATCGGTAGGATATTTCCCCTGGGGAAGCGGCAATGCTACCAGATGTCGATGACACGTTTATAATTTTGCCTTCATCCTGTTTCTTCATTATTTCGAAGGCTTCCTTACAGCATAGAAAAACAGCCGTAAGATCAACAGAGATTATATAATTCCATTCTTCCAACGTAGTATCCCCTATTGAGGAAGTGTACGACGCAACAGCGGCATTATTCACTAGAACATCTAGACGTCCATGCTTCTTAACAACCTGCTCAAAAAGCCCCTTCACTTGATCCTTGTCTGTAAGGTCCGCACGAAAATAATCACATCTTCCGCCTGTTTTTTTAATTTCGTCCGCGACTTCACGCAGAGCAACTTCATTTTCTAGCCACTATAACTGTTTTGGCTCCCTTTTGACTGAACATCTTCGCTGTTGCCTTTCCAATACCCCTGCTTCCGCCTGTTACAACACAAACTTTGCCTTTTAGATCATATGTCACATTCGATTATTTTAGTCGACAGTATTTAACTTTTGTATTGTAAAGGCTGAAAAATTTTTATCATTGTGCGTTTAAATAAGATACCGATGTTAGCATTTAAAATTTCTAATAGAATAGCTAAAATTCAGCCGAAGAAAACAAAGTATATCTTGTAGGAAAAAGGAGAAAGGGACAGAACAACAAATGTTCCGGTATAATGATACTTATCTATGGTTTGTGAAGTTAGACATAGATGAAAAGCTGTTCGCAGAGGAGGACCAATTCTACGAACAATGACGATTTCAAAAGCCTTTCAGAGGCGGTGGTGGGGGCAATTGGAAATTACTTCGTCAGCGACCCTATTGTTCTAGAAAAACTGTTGTGCGCTGCGCTCTCGAACGGGCACATATTATTTGAGGACAATCCAGGACTTGGGAAGACCCTCTTAGCCAAGGTCTTCTCGAAGGTTACCGGCTGTAACTGGGGGAGGGTTCAATTTACACCCGATCTTTTGCCAGCTGACATCACTGGCACTCGCGTCTGGAAGGGTTCAGATTTCACGGTGGAGAAAGGTCCGGTTTTCACCAACATACTACTTGCCGATGAGATTAACAGGTCCCCTCCTAAAACCCAGTCCGCTCTTCTGGAAGCTATGGAAGAAAGGCAGGTTACAATAGAAGGTAACACTTACAAGCTTGAGAAGCCTTTCTTTGTCATCGGAACCCAGAATCCTATAGAGCTGGAGGGTACTTTTCCTCTTCCGGAAGCTCAATTAGATCGTTTTCTGCTGAAGATGTCAACAGGGTATGTTAAAAATCTAGACCTCGAGAGCGAAATCTTGAGAAGAAGGATAAAGTGGGCTTTAGACGATCCGACAGAAAGGGTTGAACCAGTTGTTAAACAAAAAGATTTCTTAGAGATGCAGAACTATGTCGAAAACTTTCTGTACGTTGACGAACAGATTCTAGATTACATCAGCAAGATAGTCAGGGGGACTAGAGAGCACACGGCGGTCGAAGTTGGTGCTAGTCCGAGGGGAGGGCTGGCGTTGCTTAAGGCGGCGCGAGCTCATGCCGCGGTTCAGGGCCGGGACTTCGTTACTCCGGATGACGTTAAAATCTTTATCAGAGAGGCTCTATGTCATAGGATAATATTGAAGATGGAGTATGAAATAGAAAATCTTGTAACAGCAGAAGAAGTTGTTGAAAGCGTAGTTAAAAAGGTTGAACCTCCGATAGATTTTACTAAAAAATAAAACTCGTAGTTGATAGTAGCATGCTCTCATCTGATGTACCGCAGCTGGTTTGGAGGGCCTTTGCACTAGTGCTACTGGGAATGATATTTCTTAACACACTTTTTGTCTGGATCGCCTTTGTCTTCCTGTTCTTCCTTGTTCTGGCTCTAGCTATTGAGCAGCCTAAAAGCGTTCATATCCAGAGAGTTAGAGGTGAGATTAAAGCCTCTGTTAATGATGTAATTAAGCTGGAGGAACATATCACCGTCGAAGAAGGCAGAGGTATAGTAACAGTCGCTGATAAGCTGCCGGAGCACTTCGAACTTGAGTCAGATGGAGAAGATTGTCACAAGAACTTTAGGGTGTTCTGGAAAAGCGACGGGACCTTGTCTGAGGACATGTCATATAATGTTAAGCTGACTAAAGAGGAAATTACGAGATAGATCCTCCCATCTATGAATCTTTGCACACTACGAACCTAAGACAGGTCGAAGTCGGATTTGGAAACGGCCCTCTAAAACTTATTGTGAGACATCGCCCTATCAATGTAAGAAAATTAAGAGATCCGAATGTGCTTTCACAGATACCCATGCCGTTAGGAGCGACAACCTCGTTCGGTGTTCGCACAAACGAATTCATGGAGCTAAGAGAATACAGGCACGGAGACCCCTATAGCAGAATAAACTGGAAGGCTACGGCGCGGCTCAGTTGTCGAAGACCAAACTCAACCCCACTGGTGAACGATTACGAAAGTGAAGGGAAGAAGACGGTTTGGTTCTTCTTAGACTCCTCCATGAACATGCGCATAGGCACCGAAATAGATAACGCGTTTGAATATGCCATAAAAGCTATATCAGGCCTTTCACAGTTCTACCTTTCGAGGAACTGTAGAGTAGCGCTGAACGTTTACAATTGCGGTAGGACTATCCTTCCAGATACGGGCAGAAGGCAGGAATACAGGATAGCAAAGGAACTCGGAAGAGTCGAAATGAACGAACTCCATGGAACCCTCAAGCAGGCAATCGAAGACAACAAATGGCATCTAGTAGGCCAAAACCCTCTTTTCATCGTCATCACAATGGTGAGGAAAGAAAATTTGAGCGAACTTTTACAGGGCATAAAAAGTATGCGCCTCTATTCAACGGTCGGACGAGCGCAGATTATCATCATACACGTGATGGGTTACGACATCGCGGCGAGGGGTTCTTTTGAAGAGTCTGGTGCCCGGCTGCTTGACCTATCAAACCTTGCATTGTTAAGGTCATTGGGAAGGGCTGGAGCCCTTGTTGTGCCCTGGAACACCAAGACTTAGATAATACTTAAGCCCATGTTAGCGAGGGCGAGAACTAGATGAAATCATTGAGCACAAGTCATAATATATCGCTCCTAGAACTTATGGCTGGGATCACCATTTTTAGTCTGTCTTTCTACATATTTGCTAGAAGCTTTACGAGCACCATGATACTAAATATTCTTACGTCGATTTCTCCTTTTAAGTGGTCTTTAGACACGCTTTTTATCAGCCTAATTGTGCTTATCCTTTTAGGATTTGCGCACGACACAGAAAGTGGAGGATGGCCTTTAGCTGAAACAATGTCATGGATCCTGCTTTTGCCCAGCCTTCTAGGATATTCAAATACAGACTTCCTGAGACTCTTCGGCGTCTCCCTAAACCTTGCAATGTTTAAGCCTGATGCACCGGTTCCATTTATCCTTGGAACAGGAGTTCTGTTAGCCGCAGGGGACCTCTTCTTCTTCAACATGGAGAGCCTGCAGTGGATCAGATCGAGGCTCAGCTTAAGGGGTGCACCGAGAAGGGACATCGACTTGGTGATTTGGAAGGATTTCGTATTTCTATCCGGCATTACCATCGCGAGCACAGTCCTAACTTTCAGCGGTGGCATATCTTCCCTTTTTCTAGCCGATATATTTTCAAATCTAGTGTCTAAGTTTCATCTTATTTTTATAATCCTGCCGGTTGTAGCAAGCGCGATCATCTCCATCACACTTTTACTTTATCTGAGGAAGACAGGTGAACCCAGTCAAAAAGAGACTTTGTTAGGAGCATCTGAGGGAAGATGAGAGCAGTCTCTACAAAGGGAAGCGGCAGAAGGAGGGTCCGATTACTCGCCGTTTTAGTCATCCTAATATTATCGACAACCTTGTTAGTCGCCGCCTTAAACCTTATGAACGGAAGTGTGCAGTTCGCAGGTTCAGGAGTGCAGATAGGGAATGTTGTTGAAGTGGAGCTGGTTATCAAGTACGTGAATGGTTCGCTGAATTTGGTCCTACCTTTACAGACCAACTATACTAAGGCAAGTAACAGTACACTTTTCCTTATTATCGGAAGCACTGGAACGAGCTACATGCGAAACTTTGTGGGAGAAACGTACTCTAATGGTCAATGGTACGACAATTCTTCAAATGCCGTAGGATACGGGGGGGAAAGTTGGACCTTGCGGCACCAGAGTACGTGAATTCTGAAACGGAGAAAAACGTCATCATAGCACCAGCTGCAGACCTTCAAGGTATAATACCAACAATGAAGGACACCAGCATCGTATCTATGCTGCCACAGTCTACGCAGACAAACCTCTTATACTACCAGGATCAGGAACTATTCTATTCGTCCAAAGCTTTTGACAGCCCTTATAATTTGTCATATGCTATCTACAACTTTGATCCCCAAGTTTTGAATAACGCAACCGTGGAGGAGGATACAAGATACCTCTCGGTTCCAGAGTCACTAGCTAAAGACCTAAAAAGTTTGGCCGAAAATATCACAAAAAACGCGGCATCTCCATACGAAAAGGCTAAAGAATTGGAGTCTTACCTACAAAGCAACTACGTCTACAGCCAGAATTTTACAGCAGCACAAAACGGTGTAGACCCGATTGAGTGGTTTCTATTCCACGACAAGAGAGGGGTTTGCACCCAGTTCAATACAGCCTTCGTTTTAATGGCCAGGACCCTGGGGCTGACAGCTAGGCTAGTAGGGGGTTACGCGATAAACAGCACAAAGGAAGATCAAGAAGTTACTCAGCAAGAATCTCATGCCTATTCAGAGATTTTATTTAACGGCTTTGGATGGGTGACCTTTGACGCGACAGCTCCCCTTGTAAATAAGGTGGAGGTGAAACCCGTCAATAACGTTATAGAGCCCCACTACAACCAGAGCGATATACCAGGCCATGTCAAAACATATACGACAATTCTCTCCAGCAACAAAATTGGGGTTAATGGCGACAATTTCACTGTCACTGGAACGGTCACCAGCAGAACTTGGTTCTATGGTGGAACAGTCATCAGCGGCCTTATAGTTCAAATCACGCTAGCAAAGAATAAAACGGAACAGTCTACAGTTTATTCTTCAGTTTATTCTACTGGAAAAGTCTACAGTTTAATCAACAGTCAGTTTATTCAACAAAGCACATTTGTAGGTGATGGATTAGTCAATAACGGGTTCTTCAACATCACATGCACGATTCCAAGCAACTTTACATCCGGTGACTACAACGTAATCGCAAGAACCCTTGGAAACGGCATCTATAACGGTTCATCAAGCGACCCTATCATGACTGTTATGACTAGAACCGAAATAAACTTGATTACACCGCAAGAAGTCGTTTATGGCAGACCCTTTTATGTTAATGGTACACTCGAGGAGTTTGGGACTGAAAAACCAATATCGAACACGATGGTAACTCTGGACGTTGATTCGCTCCCAAGAACGTTGATCACGGACAAAAATGGCGTCTTTTCTATACCCATTGCACTATCAGGATACGGGGTTCATAATGTGACAGCTAGTTTCTCAGGATTACAATATTATCTTGAAAGCCTAAGTGAAAAGCAGGTCAAGGTCCCTGAATTCTCCATAACACCTCTGTCTGACAACATAATTCGAGGCGAAAACAATTCTCTTGCAGCAATAGTCATGGCCGAAGACCTACCGGTAGAAAAAGAGGATGTCCTTATCAACATGAACGGGACAGCAATATCTTCCGCCACAACTAATGCAAATGGCTACATGTTCTCATCCTACAATGCTTCTCCTGACCTCAAGATAGGAAACGTTACCCTCGACTACAAACTTAAGAACTTTGAAAACGAAGAGAACCAGACCGTCAAAGTGATGGCTAAGACATTTATTTCAGTAGAAACAACAAACTTTTTGGGGAAACAGATTGACATCACTCCGAAGCTAGTTGACAACTTGGGGACTCCAATCGTAGGACAAAACCTATCCGCTAGCTCGAACAGAACATCTGCTTCTTCTCTTGGAATAACCGACGGCGGAGGAAGGACGTCCCTCAAATTAGAATTACCTAATCCGGCTATGTCTAATAATATTGCCTGCAGTATCAGGTTCAACGGCAGCAAATACCTTCTGCCATCAGAACTCATTCTAATCCTGACCCCTTCGCAAGAGTCATCAGCCTTCATAAACGCTATATTAGTTGTTGCAATCCTAGCTATAATTGGCTTCTCTATTGCCATGTTCTCGATCAAGGATCGTCTGAAGAGGCAGAAGGCTATTACTGAACAGGCAATTGGATACCAAGGACAAGATGAAGACAGCCGAAGACAATTTTTTATTTCTTTCCCCCAGATACTGGAACAATTTGCGTTAGTTTGGGGAGAACGTGAACCACTGGAGGTTCAGGTGAAGATTAACACAACACAACACAAAGACGCGTACATTATCGTGGATGACGGGAGGATGGGAAAGCTCGAACTTAGGGTAGGTGAAGAATTAATGAAGTTCGTCCTAGAAAAGGGCACTCACACATTTGCAATAGTGGAAGAAGACAACGAAATCGCCGAAGTTAAAGTCAGGATAGTGGACTACAGGGAAGAAGTGGTTCAGCTCTACAGCGAATACTTTTTATCGCTTAAGAAAAAGGATCCCAGAATCGTTGAAGAGACAACGCCGAGAGAGTTTCAATCAATAGTTAAAGGGAGCGTGCCATCTAACAAGCATCGTTCATTGGAATCTGTGGTCTCTCTGTTTGAAGTTGCTAACTTTAGTCTCCATACTATAGGGAGAAGACAGTATGAGGAAATGTATATCGACCTTCTTGAGTTGAAACAAAATGAATCTGGTTGAGGAAAAAATTATGCAAGAGAATATGAAGGAAAATCTTGAAGTTAGACGGAGAAGTGGCCAGGCATCAAAGGAGGCTTTACAGACTAAAAGAAATTCTAAATCGGTTATTAAAACGACTATCTTTATATTTGTAGCACTTGTCATACTGAGTCAGCTTTTTTTCTACGTCGGTTCGAACTGGGGTCAAATTTTTTGGGGCAAATTTTTCATGTACTTATATTATCCAATATCAGGCATTATCATTGTCGTTTATACAATAGAAATGTTTGGTCAGTTCTTTGAAGGCGATTTTGTTAAGGCCATATCCAACCACATGGAAGTCCCGGTTATGATAGTCACCTTTACGCTTACCCTGTTCAATCCCCAAATCGTGTTTCCCAACTCCTACAAGACTGCAGGGTATTGGATCATTGGAACAGCATTGGTTTGGGTCACCCACATTATAATAAAAGCTTATTCGAGGATCGAGAGTACCTTCACATTTGCAGCTCTCCTGACCATCACCGGATATACGACGAAGACAATAATAGAATCCTATATGGGTTTAAATCCTGATCTCCCATTTTCACCGGGCAACATCGTTTTTTACTGCTTTCTAGGCAACTGCTGCTCTATCACTGTTATCCTTCTTCAAGTACTCTAGTAAAGACTACCTTTACTATATCGGAAACAAGCTGAACAGTCACACCGTATTGTTTGGCATAGGGGTTGTTGCATTCTTTGTTCAGGTATACCTGCTGGACATCAGGCCTTCCTTCCCAGCATCGATTTCTCCGTATCTTTTAGTCGCCGAATGGACCGCTGTCTGCATCATCTCATTCGCGGTCTTCAAGAGTGTGAGAGACCATCTCTTGAATGTCTCACAGACCTTGAAGTTTGGCGAATGGACTGTGCTAACACAGAAGATAACCAACAAGAAGGAGGAACTAGACGTCATGTCGGACTTCATTGATGACGGAAAAAAGGAACGCCTGTTAATGCTAATTTCTCATATCCTTCTTTCCAACAACATCCCATATAAGATCGGTGAAGAAGCAATAGGAGAGCTTGTGCAATACCGCGACCCTGAACCTCCAAAGATCGTATCAAAGCGGATGGCTGGAGAAATGAGAGAAGAGAATAGAAGAAACAGGCAGAGGATACTGGAGAAGACGCTCAAAACCGTGGAAGATGCAATCAACAAAAACTATCTTTCGAATAACGATAGGCAATTCATAGAACCGGGTGAACTTCCGGATAGTTCCAATGTATTGAAAAGATGCAGCCAGTGCGGAAAGGAATTTCCAGTAAGGTTTGGAGACTGCCCATTTTGTTATGTAAGACAGACTTCCCAAAGAATAGATCTTCCTGAAGAATATATCTGAATGTGTGGTTTTTAATTCTCGCATATTAACCTATCAGAAACAATAACTATATTTGAATGAAACATATAAGAATTGATTTAACGTGTACATGGGGATGAATGCTAGACCCATCAGTACGTATTCGATAATTGCGATAAGTAAAAAAGAAAATTTAATGGGCGTAGCGGTGCAATCGCACTGGTTCTCCGTTGGTTCAGTCGTTCCCTGGGCTGAATCAGGTGTAGGAGTCGTTGCCACCCAGTCGATGACTGAGCCTAGTTACGGCCCCTTAGGCCTGTTTCTTATGAAAGCTGGCATTAGAGCAGGAAAAACGCTTGAGGCGCTTTTAACAACCGATCCTAAAGAAGACGTCAGGCAGGTCGCTATGCTGGATACAACCGACGGAATAGCGGCGCACACAGGCACCCACTGTATTCCTGAATCAGGACACCTAATAGGGGATGACTTCAGTGTTCAGGCTAACCTAATGAAGAGCAAGGAAGTTTGGCCTGCTATGGCTTCCGCTTTTAGAAGCAGTGAAGGAACTTTCATAAGACGGCTGATGTCCGCTTTAGAGGCCGCTGAAGACGTTGGAGGCGATATTAGAGGGAGACAGTCCGCTGCGATACTTGTCGTAAAATGTCGGTCAACCGGCAGACCTTGGGAAGATAAGGTCATCGACCTAAGAGTAGAGGACCATCCTGAGCCGCTTAAGGAACTCAACAGATTGATAACAATCAGCGAAGCCTGCGAGATTAACAACATTGGAGATGACTTGATCGCACAGGGAAAGGTCAAAGAGGCAATCAAAGAGTACAGGTTGGCAAACAGGAAAGCACCAGAGATATTGGAGCTTAAGTTTTGGCAGGTGGTATCATTGCTCAATAGCGGCAACCTCGAAACTGCTAGGGAAATCCTTAAAGATGTTCTGGTCGCCGACAGAAGATGGAAGAAGATTCTGTTATCTCTTCCCCGACCTTCTATACTATCTGTGGATGAGGAAACCCTGTATAAAATTGTAAACGAACCTAGATAGGATATCGCTGAAATAAACGAACGCAAATTGATGAATCTAAGAACGTGGCCGATTTAAATACAAGGATCCGATCTTAAAGACAAGAATCTTATTCAATTATGGCGTTTTAAAATTTAAGCGGTGACAGTGCCACACCTCCCACCAAATTTTATCTAACATCAGTTCCCATAAAGATATCGGATTTGCGTCAGATTAGCGTCAGATTTTGCGTCAGATAATGCGTCAGAAAAGACGTCAGATTTCACGCCATCTGACACTATAGTTTTATATCCTATATACTGTACTCTATGGCTTTCCTAGGATGTTTGTCTGGGGCATCATGCTATCGCCCTTAATCCCTTTTCCGTCAACTCCACCCTTACCCCTAGGTCGCTCTTGTAGGGGTTGACGTATCCTCCCTTTTCCATCTTGTCCAGGAAGTCGCTGGGTCCCTGTCTAGATGTTAAGCCTAAAACTTTTTTCCCCCACCAACTGTAAGAATGGGGGTCTTTGATCTTGTCGATCTTCCTGAGTCTGTCTATATCCTTGTCGCTAAGTTCGGAATATTCTATGATGGGTTCAGTTTCCGACTTAATGACAACGTCGTACGTTCTCTGGTCCAACAAGCCAAAGTTTAATATTTTGTTCAAAAAATCGTTAACCCCCTTTCCAGAGCTAAGACCCTTCATCCAATCAATGAAAGAATAAGATAGCTCTATCTCATCTGAATATCCTGTTACTAGAAATCCCATCGTCTTCTCATAGGTCTTTTTGATTTTAACATCTGATGACACCTTATTTCCTTCTGTTAGATATTTAAGAAGGCTCATAGGAGTTCTAAATAGAAAGATAGATTCCAAACCAGTGTCTTTAGGGCTAAAATATTCTGAAAGGTAGCAATGAGGATAGGGTCTGAATGAACCTATAGCTTCTGCATCTACAATAATGTGAATCTTTGACATCCAGTCCAAACAGTTCACATCACCTTTACTTTCGTAGTAAAGCTTAAGCTCAGGGAAGTGTAAGAAATTAAAATTCAGCGCACATAGTGCCAAGTCAAGATATGATAGCTTTGTGAATCTATGGCGAAACGCTTCTTTTATATTTTTGTCTTGTTCAAGTTGTCTATCATACTTCGAATAGTCCTTCCAATCCCATTTCACAATATCTGATCTAACAATCGAATCATAAGCTGATCGGTCTTTTTCCTTTAAAAAGCCTAGTGCTTCGGATATAGTCAATCCCTTATATCGTATACCTAATACAGCTGCCATATACTATTTTATTATGTGCATCTCCCCTTTAAAAATATACAGTAAACGCATAGATTATACGACTTCTACAAAATGTCAGAAATTGTTTGATTTTTAATTGATCGTCTCTTTGGTGTAGGACATTCTCTCTGCACGATATCTTATAGAGCTCACCGCTTATCATTTTTCCCGTAAATTCGAAATGTCCAATGTCTCACTCATGATTTTGATTCTACTTTAATAGACTATTTTTAAGTGACATTTAATTTAAAATACCTGTTTCTAACGCATTACCACTAAAACTTGAAGACTGATTTAATTTGTTCCATTTAGAAAACAGTAAATAGAAAGTTGATTTATACGCATTTGGGAACCAATTAGCTAAGCTCTTAACTAAAAACAGGCACATTGGCCCCAAAATCCGCCAACTGCAAGTGTTAAGAGACCGATAAGTTATCACATTCTTGGGAAAGGCGTGTATAAATTTCGAATTTAAAACAAGTTTATCATTTTTACAAATAAGATGGATTTTTTGAAAATGATCGTATAACTCAGGAAGTCATTAAACCCCCAAGCTGTATGTCATGGGTTCAAATCCCACCGGTTTCAGACGCTCAAGACACCAATGGAGTCCCAGGGCCAGAAATACCCTGACACAGTTGCCATTTCGGACGGAGGGTCAAGCTGTTGAACGCAAATCAGTCTCCCCAGGACCTGGCAGGGGAGAATCCACTAGTATTGCCTTCTAAGTCTGACTTGCAGATATCTTTGTCAAAGTAGTAATTCTATTCAAAAATAGCTTGTTTCAACCTTCACGTGTAAATAACAAAAATAGAATACATTATCTCTTAAACAATAAACGCTCTGATGATTATTCCCTAGGTCTAAACAAAATGAGGAAAGAAAATATTATAGATATGACTAGGATTCCAAGAGGAAATTCTATGGAGAAGATAATGGCTGGCAAGTCAAAATATCATTGCCTAGGCGTGAGATCTTATTGGGTTCTTGAAAAAAACAAATAGTAGAGTGAGCTAACAATAATGACAACCACTGCAACAATCCAAGATTCCACTGGCAAAGAGAACATTAGAATCAGGCAGCTGATTATTCAGAGATGCTATCACTTAAAAACTCTGCGATTCGAATGGAGAGGAGACTTCTAAGGTTTCTGAAATAGAGAAGATAGTTAAAGAACTCAAGCAGAAAAGGCTAGAGATAAACTAAACTGCATAAGAACTTCTAATCTAATCTCTAACATTAACCCGAATATGTACGGGAAATTATTAATAAGGAGCACGTTACCAATGAGGATAGAGCGAGTATCATGAGCATAACGAAAAGCATATTGGAACATGCAAAGAAGCATGTTGAGTACCCAACTACTAAGAAAAAATTGATGGAGGCTTGTAACAACTTTTCGGATATCCCCAAAGAGGAATCTGAATATTTCGCTAAGAACTTGCCTGAAAAAATCTATAAGGAACCAATTGACGTGTTTCGGGCATTGCTTGAGAAGATCTGAAAAGCCTCATCCCCTATTTTTTATTCTAGGGATAAACTAACTCAAATATCCTATGTGTTATAATATATAAAAATAGGCGAAACCCATTTTCGATGGAATAGATTCCAATCGAGAAAATGGGCAATTATGCAAGAGTCGATCGACGGATTCCTTGTTCGTTCTTACTTCTTGGCCTGTTTGCTTAGGTATTCACCTATTTGTGCTGTCTCTTTAGCGAAGGTCTCGTAGGGGTAGTTTTGGGCGTGAATCATGGCGCTCCACCTGGAGGTGTAGCTGGCTAGGAACGCAATCTCGGCAAATTCCTCTGGTGTGGCTCCATACAGTTGGGCTGCACTCTTGTGGAAGAGCTGGCAATACGGACATTTTATGTTAGCTGCTACCGACAACCCCATGAGCTCCCTGTACTTTGCTGGTATCTTGCTCTCTCCGAGAACGTACTTTTTGAAAAGAGGCCAATCGTGATTAAGGACATCCTGTGGTAGTCCTTTCATGAAGCCTGGGACAATTCCGAGGCTTTTCTCAATATCTTTTAACGTATCTTGATATTCGTTCATTTATATCGTAAATAAATGCGCAATCATTTATTTAAATATTTCCAATTAATAAGAATAAATAGCAAATTTTTTTTATTTTTTATTCTATCGCCAACTCTGGCGGATTAGTCCAATGATCGAAGGTGCTAGGGTCTATTTCAAAAGACATAACCTTACTTTTATCCAGGATATTCTGAACTGTTAGAAATAAAGTAGACTACTTCTCTTGTTTCCGCCTCAAATGGGTTTCCACTAATTCTATACTTTGGCGATCAGTGCAAGTGTGGCGCCCACGATGCCGAGTACGGCACCAATCAATACGCCCACAGAAGGGAAAAACCAGTAGGCTAAGAGGCTAACGGTGGAGAAGACCAGTATCATAGATCCCCACGCGATACAGCACACACGTAAGCCCATCGTGCCTTCACTAGGACGAACCTTGAGCATGATGGCAGAAACCAACACGAGTGTTCCTGACACTATTCCCAGAATCATTCCGCTCTCCCCAATCGTTGTGTAGATGCTACCCAGAACAATCAAGATACCAGCAACCAGTGAGATGACAATTGCTGCGGTGACCATCTTAGGTTCTGACATCTTTACACCTTTACGAAGGATTTGACGTCCAATATATTTAACTCTATTCCTTCTTTCTGGTGGTAATGTAAAATTGTGTGGTGAAGTAAAAAAATAAATAAATAATCAAAAAAATAAGAGTTTATCACTATCCTTTCTTGCTTTCAGTCTCTATGCCAAGGAAATGCTTAGCCACAACGAGATGTATAGATGGAACTATGGCATGCAAACCAGCAAAGACTGCCAGCAGCAACCAAATCATCGGTTGTAGGACAAGAGTGCTGTTCAAAGCATCACCAATGACTCCTAAAGCAGCGAATAGAAAGCTAACATATGAAAAAATGCTACTAGCCCACGCACATCTCCTGATCTCAGCCTCCACGTGTTCGCGGTTCTTGAAAGGTTGATTTTCCAAACGGCTTGCCATGACACATATCACCTCCATTTAACAACTTATTTCAAGTTGTATTAAAGATTTATAAAATAGTAAGGGAACCTAAAAAACAATTTTCCGAGCCAAAAGTAGCGCTGCTTCTGAAAGAAACTAAAATAGTATCTTTACATTAAAACAAATATACATTCAAAGTTTAAGAGTATCGATTAAAATATGTGGAATAATCATGCTTGACATCTCTGTAATTCGTGTTCTTTCAGCTTTCCTTGCGGTCGTTTTAATCGTACGCTTTTTGTTGTCTTTACTTTTCGCTCGGTTCATAGGAGAAAGCTTGGGCTCAGTCAGAGCTTCAAAACCCGTAGGCTTCGTTGTTGCCTTTCTCTGCGTTTTCCTGAATTTTGTGCCAATCATCTTCTGTCTTCTCGGAGCAATAGTGCCGAGTTGGGTCTATGGGACGTTTCTCAACTTTTCATTCAACGGCGCGGAGTTTCTGCAAGTTGCCGCCGCACCAATCGTCTTATTCGGCGCAGTTCTCGCAGCTTGGAGTTCTAAGGCGCTTGGGCAACAGGCAAGTGACTCCCCTATCGTAAGAGAGAAACGCAGCCTGATAACCACAGGTCCCTATTCTCGTGTCAGACACCCAGGTTATACTGCTCGAATGATAATAGATTTGGGAGTCTTCCTCCTATTCTTCAATGCCTTGCAGTTCATGGGCCTTCTCGCCTGGATTGGCTTAGCATATAAGAAGGCAATTCTTGAGGAAGAACTCCTCTCCTCTGAAAAAGGCTTTGGGCTGGAATACAGAGATTATATGTCAAAAACAGGGAGATTTCTGCCAAAACCCACAAATAGGACAAATTGGACAAAAAATAGATCAATGGCTAGTATTGGAGATTAATGATTTGAAAGCACTATAAACGGTTAGTTCGAAATCAATACCTTAAATGAACCATTTAATGTTTTGTATGGATTTCGATATAAACTTTTAAGCATAAAAAAAGACTTAAGCTATTGGTAAAAATGATGTCAAAAGCTGCAAAGGTTCAGCCGTCAACAGACCCAACTGTTGGACTCATATATTTTTCTCCGACAGGAAGCACGAAGAAAGTCTGTGATGTAATTGCGACAGCGATCAGCACAAAACCGCCAATCGTCTTGGACATAACTAGGCCAAGCATTTCGGAAAAAGGGAACCCCGGTAATGTGGATCTGTGGGTTGTCGGGTCTCCCGTGTACGGAGGTCGTTTGCATTTACTTGTGAGTGAACGATTATCGTTGGTTTTTGGTGACCTTCCAAAAAGGAAAATGCCAGGCAGTAGCAGTATCCGTGTACGGCGATGTAGTATTAGGTATAGGTCTAAAAGAGCTTGTTAACCTCATGGCTAAAAATGGCTTCGATGTAGTCGGCGCGGGTGCATTCATCGGCGAACATTACTCTAAGAAATCAGGGGCGCAGCTATAGGCGAAAACGCAGGTCGCCCAGACGAAGCGGATTTGGCAGTAGCTAAAGAATTCGGCGCTTCAGTACGACAGAAAGGGCTAAACGGCTCTGAAATATCGTCTATACAAGATATACAATCGGCAAAGGTGCCTTTCAAATTCAAGATAGCGCGCGCGCTAAATCTCAAGCGTTTTTTTAGCATAGAGGTCGATGCTAACAAATGTTCAAAATGTAACGTATGTGTCAAAGTCTGTCCAGTAGGCTGCATAGACAATCAGACCTTCCTAAGAATCGACGTCCAAGCAAAGAACTGCATTGCTTGCGCAGCATGTGTGAAGGTTTGCCCTGAAGCAGCAAGAACACAGTTGGCAAGGCAAAAATGGCTTGCAAAGCTTGACAGTATGACACCAGTTAACAAAAAAAGGGGAACGCCAGTTTACTACACCTGATCCAGCGGTCCAAAAGTGGCGTGGTTCAGTAAGAATCTGCCAACCCTTCTTTTCAGGCTTATTTCTCCTCAGTTCGTCGTCGTTTGGTTGGATTGAACTTTAATTCCAAATCCAAAATTCGTATTTTTATTCTAAAACGGCGCGCTAACCCGACGAACACACGCATATTATCGTCTGGTTGACTAATATCTCTCTTGTTCACATCCGATTAGGAACAAGCATTTGTCATTGTGCTAACGGATATAGTCACTGTAATAGGATCGATTTTGATTTTAAGAAGGCGTAAGTCCAAGACATCATTAAATAAATGACTATTACCGCATGATAATTTTGGTTAGGTATCTGCACTTAATTATGGTCAGAAACCGCCGGATTCGAACCCAGCCATCCTCCTAGTAATTTACCTTTAAATTAAGGCTGAAATCCCACCCCCAATAGAGTTATCCAATCAAAAGAAAATTTGGAACGGGCTCATCAAACTTACTAAGAGGTACTCAAAACTCTAGATTACTTATTATTTAATAGGTGCGTTAATTGCAGCATTTGCCTTTTGGTATCAGGTTTCCGTGAGGGCACTGTCTCGGATGTTTTAATAGCGTGCATAGGGCATCCATGAATTCTTCATCCATGTGGTGTTCCATTCCGCAGACATTTTCTTCGTTGATGTCCGTCTTCAGAGTTTCCTTCATCAATACTTCGATTAGTCTGTGGGCGCGAATAATTCTTCTGGCTATTTCTTTTCCCTTATCGGTAAGTTGAATTCCATGCCTGGGCTCGTATACGACAAAGCCTTCTTTTTCTAGCTTCTTCAGCATCTCAACGGCGCTGGGCGCAGATATTCCTAGGTGATTTGCCACCCACTTTATTCGTGCTACTCTCTCCCCGCTTTCCTCTGATACCCAAAGCGCCTCTAAATACTCCTCAACGCTCTCGGAGACGCCCACAGCTACCATCACATGTAGTGAATTAGACTGTCATGCGATATAAAGTTGAACGCACTTTGGCGAAGGGCCTCAATGACACATCGACTGTTCTTTGAAACTCAAGGCTTTTTGTCAGTTTATAATTCTCAGTATCTCTGACCTTAGATGAAGGAGGCAAAGCCGAGGAATCCGGTTATTACGATCAGAACTGACACTACCCAGAACACCGTCATACTCGTATTTGTTATGTTGATGTCCATTCATCACCTTGGCGTCTGAGACAAGCCTGCCAAGAAAGTACAGAGAAGGTATAATGATTATTGGGTATATGATCATCAAGTTTAGCATGAGCTGGATGTAGCCCGTCACTGTAGCTACAAGGATTACAGCTGGAAGGCTTTCGAGTGCGTAAACCGCGATGAATGAAGCCTTTGAGGTTTGGCCGGTTGCCTCTAGTACACCCCAGGCTGAGCCAAGGGATATGGTGATGAGGGCGAGAAAGCCGGCGAAGAGGAAGCTCATCCCCATGATTAGGGAAGCGTAGGGCCCGAAGAAAGGTAGCACTTTTGAAAGGTCTTCTACATTGATTAGGCTGCTTCCACCTGAAAGGCGTATCCCTACCACAACCACTATTATCATCAGAATCTCCGAGACTATAGCGCCGAGCAGGGTCTCTATGCGTTCATTCTTCAGTTCCTTCGCCTGCTTCTCCCTTCGGCAGTCTGCACCCGAGTGGAAGTACAGCATCCAGGGCATTATGACAGCACCTACGTTTGCTGCAAGAAGATAATCGAAGGATGGGTTACCATACGGCTGGAGGGGAGAAAGACCTACGGAGAGAAGCTCTTTCATGTTGACGGGGAAGACGAGTGCTGAGGCCACTATTACGGCTACAACCAGGAAACTCAGCGGTATGAGTATTATCTCGGCCTGCCTGTATCGTCTACCAATTACAACCACCGTGTGAATCATGTACGCTCAATAGGATGCCCAGGAGAACCGGTATACCGAGGAGACTGAGGCCTATAGCTATCCCGGCATACTCGGCTACATATTCGAGAAAGTCTGTCACACCCATAGGGATGGCGGCTACCATAGCCGCCCGTCTTCCATAGAATCTTCTTATGGCCGCACCTAGTCCAAGACACGAAGCAATTCCCAGGCTGCCTGCCGCATATTGAACGAGGAATAGAGGAAATATAAGTATCAGGAGGATGAATACCATTCTGTAACCGAAGCTGGCGCCAGCTTGAAGGGCTGCAATGATAGAGGGTATGTCTACGTCCGCTATCATTACAAGCCAAGCTGGCCCAAAATTCGTGAGCCAATCAACCACCATAGAAGCACTATGGTTACGTATGTTAACAAAATTAAGTAGCTTTTTATGATCCGTAGTAATATGTTAGGCTAGCCTAATATATATGTATTTAGGTCTTCCTAATATCGCTAGCGATCGCAACAAATCCAGATCATCTGGGTGTTGCTAAATCTTGTAGGGATAAACATTATCTGTTAAGTTATTCGCCATGGAGGAAGTGGTTCTGTTAACTTAGTGTCTCGGATGGATTGGGAGTAGTCCATATTAACCAAAATAGGAAAACTCTGAACTTCATATGTTCTTAAGCACAATTCTTATCTTGGTTAAATGCAAAGTAACGAAAAGGCGAATGACATGGAGGTTTCAAAGATATGAGGAGGGTTGCGAAGAAAGGCAAATTCTCAGGTTTAATTCTTAATTTTGGTGGGGGAATATTTTATTTTTGCGGCTCGCTGGTATCTGTCTTGGATTTTATTATGATTCAGCAAGCAGCTTACCATTTTGACTTCGTAAGTCTCGTCGGCTTTGTTCTTCTCACAGCAGGATTAGGAACCCGCTTACAAGCTACAAGGACTCTGGGCAGATATTTTTCTCCTACCG
Source organism: Nitrososphaeria archaeon (assembly GCA_963752255.1). GTDB lineage: Archaea > Thermoproteota > Nitrososphaeria > JACIWG01 > JACIWG01 > JBEKIG01. Next base: position 322,677 of record CAVVXT010000019.1, read on the forward strand.
TAAGAGTCTTGCCCAAACATAAGCTGATTAAACACGGCATTTACAGACATGTTAGACACCCTATCTATCTAGGTTCACTATTAGCCTTCTTTTCCATCCCATTGATCTTTCACAGCCTATACGGTCTCCTCGTTACGACTCTCGCAATCCCCTTTATCCTTTATAAAATACGAGCCGAGGAACAAATGCTCATAGAGAAATTCGGAGATGAATACAGAGATTACATTAAAAACAGTAAGAAACTTATTCCATATGTTTACTGAAGTGGCAAGTATGTTATAACAACCTCAAACAAGATGCACGTCATTTAGGCCAAAAGACTTAGCAGTATCTGTCCGACCACTCGCCGCAAGTATGAATCAATCACTACCCTTATACACCCACATGACCCATATGGTCTCAGCCAATCTTCCTTGCCATCATATCCATCACGCTCGATTGAATAGCAGCTCTCGGGCGCACACACTCCCCTGACGGGTCCCAACAGCATCTTGCTCGTGGCGTAGTCGGCCACTCTTAGATCCTGACGCTAAGAGCACATCACCTATTACTTTGGCTTTATATCCTGAACACCGCCTCATGGACAAGAAAATGGATTAGCGGGTTCTCATAGAAAATAGAAAATCTGAAAAGAAAAGGCTTAAATCAAGATGAAGCTACCAGATTCGATTGTGGTCAGTGTAAGCATGGAAATATCCAAAAAAATAGAAGATGCTTATGTTCAGAGAATGCCTCGGGAACTTAAAGAAAAATTCGTTGCTCTCTCTGCTAATGAGCGAGCAGCGATCATTAAAGCTCTGTTGAGGTTCCATCAAGTAATGGAAGAAGAAACTTTTCAACTCGTATTAGGAATAGTTAACGCCCGTTTAGAGAAAAAATAGTCTAAAGAGCCAACTCTGAACACCCCATACTAGCTATCAAATGATTTGAAGCAGATAATAGTAGAGGATAGTAGAAGTATTTTAGCCGTCAAAGCCTCATCGATAAACTTGGCAGGAAAATCTACTTGAAATCCTGAAATGGCCAATAGTAATATCCCATATCTAAACTTCATGGACAAAATTCTTAGTCAGATTATTCGGTGACACACCATGCATAACGAGCACAATGATAGTTTTCATGATAGTTCCTTTTATTTTATCTCTTCTTATCGTTGATAAATTTATACAACGTTCCCATTAAGTGAGAGCTATTTGCCGGCAACATTTGTGGCCTTACCGCCGATCGACCAGCTTGTATAATAGGTATCTGCACCTAATTAGGTGCAGAAACCACCGGACCCGCTGCTTTTTAAAAATTCTAATAGCCTAGCTAAACCTTTTATATATAATATAGGAAAGAAAATGATTGCTTTATGTCAAACATAATCGCTCAGAAGCTTAAGGAGCAGACATCTTCGCTTGTGAGGACATTTTCTAAACGCTTAGCAACCATAAGAAGCCACCCCGAAACCAGTCTGTTGTGTAAACAGGTCTATAGGAACAAGGCTTTGACTAATGAGTTGTTGGTGATGATGAGCGTTTTGCGGTTGGAATCAATGCCTTTGACAGTATAATCAATTGAATAAAGATAGTTCTGGCGATTATGCTATGTAAGATACCATGTTCTGAAATTTTGGACACCAATTTGAGAATTCGCATACATCCTTAATTTTACAGAAAGTAAGGTCATTCGAATACATCGGATCATAGTTCTTACACTGGTTCCAGGGCTCTATCACTCCTATTCCATAAAAACAGAGTCTCAGCCTAGACAACTTCTTTAAAGAGATAGGCTCCTTAGTATCCCAGTCCCATGCCGGAATCTTAGCTACTCTATCCTGGAACCTTATTTCAATGAACTCGCCTGCCTTTAAAATCTTTCTTGCATCAATTGGCACCTTCACTGACGCCATAGCCCACTTTTTGCACGACCGACAACACTTCAACTAGGATCACATCTAAACTCCTAATAGTGCGTAAGTCAAAGATAAAATCCTTTTTGCAGTTAATATAAATCCGTTCAGAATAGTTCAGACACTTGAATAGAATATATTTGAATATGAAGAGTAACTCCTTTCCTAGAGCTGCCTCCGTTGCTTTTTAACTACATCATCTAAATATTCAGTGAGACTAACTTTGGACATCCGCATTCTTTCTTATCCTGCCCTTTTCGATATCCAAACCATTCCATGTTATTGAATAGCCCAGAGCTTCGATTACCTGGTACGGTTCTTTTATGTTGTATGCTTCAACAGCCTCCAACGCGTCAGAGAGCTTTTCTATCCCCATTAGACTGGTTTCTATTTTTTTTAGAACTGAGTCGGATATGAAGTAGTCACCAACCCTCTTGTAGCCTTCGAAGGTGAGGGTTGAAAGAACCTTCCTGGCAGATTCGACGCTAATCGAATTACCTTCTGCTATGTCTTCTATTCTTACTATATCACCTGCCAATTTGATGTCCCTGAGCTTTGATGCATGAGACTCGTCTTCGATAACACCTTTCTCGCGCTCCTTTAAGTGTTCTATTATGGGCTTGATCGGCACATCATCCTTATAGTATACGACTTGGATTTTTAGGTTGCGGAGTCTAGAGCACGCGTATTTTTCATTCACTGCGACGATTAAGTCAACATCTTTCACCGTTTCAAGCTTCGCGATCTTTCTTTCAAGATAGTCTGGGGTCCAGAATCCAACGATCTCCAGGTACACCTTCAAATTATATTTTGTAAACCTGAAGTCAGGTATCAGCACATGTCTGCCCACAGGCAGAGGTTCAGGCTCTCTTTCGAGCACCCATCCGGAGCCGTAAGCATTGAAGGTTTTGGCAAATCGTTCTTCAACACTGCTATCATATGTCTGTTTGGATGGCGTGTCTTCTGATCCAGTGCTCTCGATCAACCCCTTCATCTCATCGCTGGTAAGTCTGAATGTGTAGATTCTGTCTTTGTTCCTTCCCAGTACATCAGCTTTAATCCTCCAATAGCCCGATTCGATCACCGTTAGTAGAAGTTTCGCCAGCGCTGTTCCATACCTATCGGTCATTTTAAAGAGCGAAAGTGGGCCGTCAACAGTTACCTTATAACCATCGTCCTCACGTTCGACCGCATACATCAAGCCCAACCATTTAATAGATCTGAAGATGCTCTTCCAATTTCCTGAAACTGTGAACTCCAGCTTTAGGGACCTAAAGAGCATTGTCTGCGTTATGGAAAGGTTGTAAGACTTCAACAACGCATCCGGCGACATTGGATTGAAGTCCTTTAGGATCAGTTCTTCTTCGACGTCGGAATATAGTATTTTTTCGAGAGCTTCAGCATGTATGCCGAGCTTCGCTGAGACGTCTTGGATAACTCTCCCCCTTTGCTCAACGTCTACTACTCTGACGTCGCTTGCCTTTTGGAACACCATCATCCTGGCTTCTGCGGGATCGATAGGCGCATCGGATTTAAACACACTTCGTCTTTCGAGAAGAGCGAATAACCCTCTTACGAACCTGTAATCGAAGCCTTCATCTTCAAGGGTTCTCAGCTTTTCTATCATCTCTCCCTTCCTTCTACCCACATTGTTTCTAAAGACTTCAATGACCCGTCCAGCGAAGTTCAAGTCGCCTTCTTCCAAATGCGCGTATACGGGGTTAACCTGCCCATGTGAAACTCTAACCCTTAGAAGGTCATATGCAAGCGTTATCCATCACCACTCAGTCTTAATCCTCCGTCACTCTGCTCCTTTTTCTTCTCCAACTGGTCCGTGTTTCTGATGTCCCACTCGACACGATTTCTATCAGTTTGGCTTTTTTCCCTTCCCTCTTCCTCAGCAGTCTACCTAACCTCTGTATGAATTCTCTCGCGCTACCTGTGCCGCTTACTATGACCCCAAGGGACGCTTCAGGTACATCGATTCCTTCATCCAACACCTTAGAGGTTACTACAGCCCTGAACCTTCCATCTTTGAAACGCTTCAGTATTTCATGTCTCTCTTCTTTGTCAGACATATATGTTATGTAAGGGATAAGGAAACGCTTTGATATACGGTACACTAGGTCGTTATGTTGGGTGAAGATGAGTGTTCTGTCTTCAGGGTTTGATCTCAGTATATCCTCCAAGGCTTTGATCTTAGATTCTGAGTTGAGGGCTATGTCCTGCGCTCGATTTCTAGCGAGTAGCGCTTGTCTAGCGTTTCTGTCTCTGGCCGTAAGCATGATAAACTTCCTAAATTCATCAGGTGAAGTGATTCTTATCTTCCCACTTGATAGGTAGTCAGAGAACACCCTCCAGTTCCTTTCATATTCTTCCTTCTCTTCATCTGTAAGTTCAACGCTTATTCTATGGAGAGTATACGTTGAGAGATACCTTCCTGTAAGATCTTCCGGCTTTCTCCTGTACACGACACCTCCCGTTAACCTCGGCAGCTCTTTATGGAGCATGTCCTCCCTTTCATAGGTCGCCGTCAAGCCCATCCTATAAGGGGCTGTGAACATTTCCGCGATCAACCTGTAACCTTCAGCCGCTAAATGGTGAACTTCATCAAAAATAATGAGGCTGAACCTATTACCTATCTCACCCGCCTTAAGATATGCGGAGTCATAGGTAGAAACCGTTAGAGAGCCAATCCGAGTGTCTCCTCCTCCGTAAACTCCAATTTCGATCCCGAACTCAGCTTCAAGCCTACTCCTCCACTGCTCCACCAGATCTAGAGTTGGCACGATAACTATTGACGACTGGTCAACGAGTTCGATGGCCTTGATGGCTATAACAGTTTTTCCAGAACCCGTAGGAAGCACTATTATCCCCTTCCTCCCACCTTTATCCCAAGCTTCCAACGCATCTTCTTGATAATCCCTTAAGCGGATCCCGCTTCTCAAGTTCGGCGATGGCACAAGGTTTTGGACGGTGTCGCTAAAAGTCATCCTACTGTTCCTAAGATATTCGACTATTTCTTGATAATATAGCGCTTGAGCTCTAAAAGCTCTAACTCTGTCGTCCCATATGGCGTACGGTATTCTAACATCCCCTCTGACCAGTATGCTACCTCTATCAAAGGATAAGACCACAGGCTGCAACGGTACACCACAAGCCATCCGGTGTTCGGCGTTTACGGCGTATAAAGTTATATAAACAATCGGAATGAATTCACTTAATCGGTACATTTATTACGCTATAACAAGTGAGAATGTCGAAAAAGATCTGGCAAAAAACAAGTTTGGAAAGATGCAGATTAAGGGGGGATGTTAACGGAATTGCACCAGCTTGTTCTAATAACGCATCTTTGGACAAGTGTATCACGAAGCATTTGCTGGACTTTAGGTTCTTTCATTTTTGTTAACTAGGTAGATGCCAAATAAAACCACAGCAACGCCAATTATCTGATACAGGTTAACGGTTTCCTTAAGTAAAAACGCTCCTGCGATAAAGGCTATTACAGGAACCAGTAGACTCGACGAAGATACAGTTGTTGCATCCTCATTCCTAAGAAGGTAGAACCATAGGAAGAATACTAATACGGTTGATAGGACTGTCACATAAACTAATGATAGCACATAAGTTGGCTCATATATGAAGCTGATTCCACCTGTGGCAAGTGCCAGAGGAAGCACTATGAAGGAGCCAACGGCGACCCCTGAGAAGCTGATCCAGTAAGGGTGAACGGAGCTAGAAATCAGTTTATAATAAACTATCGACACAGCCCAGAGGAACGCTCCAATCAACAGAAAAAGAAAAGATTCTAAAGTTCCGCTTCCTAATTCCTCCAGATAGATGATTCCTATCCCAACAAATCCCAGCAGAACGCCTGTGATCTTCACTTTCGTAATCTCATTTTTAAGGAACATCGCGGATAAGACGAAGACGAACAAAGGCTGTGTGTAGGTGACAATTGCACTTATGCCTGAACCCTCAACCTGCAGCGCCAACATCATGAAAACCATACTAAGTGACCAAGTAGCGGATTGTAGTATAACATTTATGATGGTTCTAGAGTCTCTATGAAATCCGTTCTTGATAAAAAAAAGAAATGGAACCATCATAAAGGCTGAAAAGAAGAATCTCTGAAAAAGATAGTTCATTGAGCCCGTATAGCTGAGTCCTATCTTCATGTTAGCCCAGTTAAAACCCCATATTATTGCTACAACCAAAATAATGATCAAATCCTTTCGATTCTTCAAGCTCTTTTATCTCTGGATATGACCGACTGAAGAGCCCTTTATTAAAACGTATTCATAAAGATTTATGGGATTCCGTACATATAAACCGTGGACGTCAGGATCACAGATCTTGAACCATCCTATTCCAGACATCAATTTACACTTCTAATGTTCTAATCATTCTCGAATATGTTGTCTTGAGATGAACGACTCTGGGACGAACTTATATATTACTGGTCTTTTGATTGGGATATGACAAATTTGTTAAGGCAACAAAGACTTATTGCGAATTATAAGGTTCGCTTTATTGAAACCTTAATTGCCCATGGTGAATCGTAATTGGCTAAATTGGATATTCTTATGCAGGGTTCAGGTTTTAGGACGAACCTTGTGTCACTTGGAATCTGCACTATCGCTCTTATACGCGATAGAGGCAACATACTCGTTGACACTGGGCACTTTGGAAACAGAAGGCAGATCATCGATGCTTTAAAACGTTTTAATCTTGCACCCTCAGACATTGATAAAGTAATACTCACCCATTCACATTGGGACCATAGCTTAAACGTCGAACTCTTCAGAAACGCAACTGTCTTCATAAACTCTAAGGAATTGTCCTACGTACGTTCAGTCAAGGGGGACGACTGGGCCACTTCCATCAGCTTAGGGATGATTTTGGAAAAAATGAAGACTAAGGTATTGGAGGGCGACAAAGACCTTTCAAATGATGTTGGGGTAATAGAGTCTCCAGGTCACTCTCAAGGACACCAAGCAGTCTTTGTAAGAACTGATGGAGGAACCGTTCTCCTCACAGGAGATGCGATGCCTACTCTAAGGTCCTATATCAGGGGCCTACCGGACTACATCGCGACCACAGAAGATGAAGCTAGGCGAAGTATCGCTAAGCTGAAGGCTTTCAAACCCTCTACCTACTACCCTGGCCACGACAGGCCATTCCGCATTGACGGAGAGAAACCTGAATACCTTTCCCATTCAGAAATTAAGGTCATCTTCAGGAGGGAGACAGAAGAGAACTTCGGAATAGTCCTTGGAACAGAGGCTGCTGATAAGCCTGAGAAGGTTTAATGGAGATGCAATTGATAAACGGCACTTAAAAAATGATATGCCGGATTCGATCTACATTTTCCGATTTGAATTTACAAGGATTTACATCGGTTACTAGCAGAGCTTTTAAATCATTAATAATTGTGCTTGCTTTCTTGTTCACAAAATCTCTACAATGGAGGAACATATATTAGCTAGCCCAGCTAGTGTAGCAGAATCTTTTACAATTAATTCAATAAAAAAAGCAGCCATATGTGGAAACCGATCAAGTAGACTTATCACATAAACTGTAAAGATACGCAAGATGATTCTAACCTCTACTATTAACTTACACCTTGTAAAGACTTCACAATAGTAAGCCTGATTTTCCAACCCAATGCAATAGGCCAGCAAAGACGAGTGTAATTGGGTTTCACAAACACATTGCAAATGTGCTAATATCTCCTTAACAGGCTAGTAAAAGTTCATAAACATCTCATAGAAAAGAGATTCTGTTCATGTCATACCAGCCTAGGATAAGATCACCTCGCGGTCCACGACGTGGAATGTCGCGACGTGAGAAGACCGAGGCCAAGACTAAGAGAAAGAAACATCGATCTAGCGGTAGCAAAATGTGGGAGGAGAATCAAGCAACGACCTCAGAAGAGGTTATAGACAGAACTCTTAACATGATACACAGTCTAGGAAGACAGAAATTTGGACTACCACCTTTTAGCGATCACTTTAGCCGCTGGCTTATTAATCTAAGAGGCATCGTATCCGAATTTGAGTTAAGTAAAGCAAGTGTGGATGATCAATTCTTGAAAGAAAGTTCTCAAATACTCTCGAATATTGAGCTTGAACTCGAAAAAGTAAGGCAGCAGGAAGCTTCTTGTCGGGAGGTCATCAAAAATCTCTCGAACAACAGGATTCTTCTTGAACAAATCAAAGAAGAGTATGCCACCAAGGCCAAAGAGATAGAGGGGCGGAAAGAGAGTCAAATCAAACGTTTATCCAGCAATATAGACGATTTAAGAGTGGAACTGACCCGCATTTCTCTAATGAAAACTGGCATCTTTAGAGCCCTTTCGGTTAAAGCCAAGGCGCAAAAAGAGGCGGAAGCAACCCAGAGAGTTAATTCAGCTGAAAAGGAGCTAGAATCAGCTGTGCAAAATTTTTCTTTCGAGCAAAAAAAACTATTAGACGAATACGAAAAAAGGGAACAACCAATTATCGAGCAGATACAGAACCAAGAGGAAGAGATCGAAAATCAAGAGGTTGACAACTCAATAGAAGCTAGAAGAATCGCATGTGAAGCTCTTGTAAATACTGTGAACGAACTTGTTCTGAGAAAAAGATCAATGGCTCATTAAACTGTCCCCAAGAAGATGTCCTTTCACAGTCACAGGAAGGAGAAATCGAACTTGCATCAAATTGATGCATCGTTCACGTTGCATGCTCTTTTATAATTACATAAAAAAGGGTTTAAAAAAAAAGGTTTAAATATAATTTTTTGCGATGTCCATTAATTATGTTTTGCCCTAAATGCGGTACTCAGCTTCCAGATAATGCAACCTTCTGCATGAAGTGTGGAGCCCAAGTTGGTGCGACTGAACAGCCAAATCAGGCACAACCCTCGACGGCACCGATATTGGCTCCTTATGGGGCCACGGCCCTAAATTGCCCCAATTGTGGTGCCCCAATTTCACCAAAATTCGGTGAGATGGTCATAACTTGCGAGTACTGTGGAAGCGGCGTTACTTTGGGAACTCAGGGATGGACTGGCATACAAAAGCAGACAATGCTTGCTCTGAAAATTGCCAGCGTTGACGAAGTGAATTCCATAATCAAACCAATGATGGACAAAGGTCTTCTAAATAGACACCTCCAAGAGAACTCTACCCAGGAGGAAATGAACCTCTCGTACGTACCTTACTGGATCGTAAGTGTCTCCGCACGCACCACTGTAGTCGCCACGAATGTTGCCGCGCAAGTTGGACAAACTGCTACGACCGTCGCACTGATGGGCGTCATATTGGGAGGGATGGGCGGCGGGTTTGGAGGCGGAGGAAGAGGAGGCCGCAGATTCGCTTTGGGATACGGAGGAATAGGAATAATTGGCTTGTTCAGCGGGGGTTTCAGGTCGGTTCGAAACATGGCCTTCGGAATGGGAATGGGATATGGTGGCGGGGGAATGAAGAAAACCGAGCAGTTGGACGCGAACTACAACTTTCCTGTGGTTGCGCTAAAAGCGCTCACGGAATATCAGCCACGGGAATATCAATTTGCTCTCGAAGGCAGAACTCTGTTTGACATCACAAAGTTGCCCAAGAACATCAAGATCCTTAACGGAGACATCAGCGAAGACGTTGCGAAGTCCCAGGCAAAGACCCTAGTTGATCAGCTGCAATCAGAGAAGGCGCACACAAAATATAGCATGATCCAACAACTAAATACAGAGTCGGACGTCGGGGACGTAGAGTTGCTCCATGCTCCAATATGGTTCGTGAGGTACGATCACAAGGGAAAGAAGATTGCGCTTGTCATTGATGCAAACTCCGGCTACGTGATCAACAGCATTGGTCTCTGAAGGCAAAGACAAATCTAGATATATTTATAGTTGTACTTTAAAGCAATTTTCAAGGACTTATCTAACGCGCTAGTTTCATATAATGCAATGAATAGATGCATGTTCCGATAAAATCGTCTATAATCCAATCTCTAACTTATACATTAATATTACCCTTATGTAGATTATATTATAGGATATAGTTGTTAGGACCTCTCGATTAGTTCAATAAGCGTTCCATCAGGGTCTTCTATGAATGCTATAACAGAACCTCCTGGACCAAGCCTAAACGGTTCGTCGGTTATCGTAACCTTTCCATTTCTCAACATTTCAATAGTTTTTTTCATATCCTTAATGTCAAAAGCAAGGTGATCAAATAGACGGTCTTCGTAGTCGGCTTGAATAAAATTCTTCTGTCCCTTATAAAAGGTAAGCTCAAGGCTGGCTCCCTTCCCTTCCGGATCCTGCAAGAACGCGACCTCAGCATTATTCTGTGGGATCTCCCTCCGTCTTACGAGTTTTAGGCCCATCATCTTAGTGTAGAAGTCTATAGATCTATCCATATTTCTTGTTCGAATACTAGTGTGAACAAAAATCGTATTTCTTCACTGCTTAACATATATAATCTTTTGAATATAAATTATCGCTACACATTTTATGTTGATAGCCAATGATTAAAAGTTCCTGTATTTACCTAAAGACCTTACCGCTGATGTGTAGATCTGTTCTTTCGGTAAGAAAAGCTAGTAGCCATCAATGAACTAGCTCAAGCCGAGCAACTCTATCAACTGTCTTTCAGTTAATCCCTTTCCAGGTACCCATCTAGGCGTTTTGAAACTTTCCCATTTTTGAATAGAAGTACTGTGGGTACTATTTCCACAGAATATTTATTCAAGAGATTTAACTTATCATCTATCTTTACACACAAACAATTTTGTACATTATCTTTAGCATATCTCTCAAATACCAGTAAGAACCTTGAGGAAAAAGGGCATCAAGATGCATAGAAAAGAATGAAAACTTTATCCTTGGATTGAAGTATGTAGTCAAGGTCGCCTTAGCCATCGATTAGCTTGCGATTATCGATTTTACTCATCAAACTTCCCTCTCCATGTTATTCGGGATAATGGCTGCTGTCACAGAAAGGTTTGTTTGAAGACTTACCGCAGCGGCAGAGGGTAACTCGATTGCGAACTTCGTAAACCTTTCCGTCAGCTGATTCGATCGGAATGCCACCGCGAACCCAGAGAGGACCACTAACCCCTACTTTGGGGTCTTCAACCAATATAATGGACCTTTCAAAATCTGGTTCCATCGCTTTTCCACTTTTTTTGTCCCAAACAACTAGAGTGCCAGATGGGCAGTCCCCACCTTCTTCGATGGCTATTCTATTAGCTTCAGGGTCATCCTTTTGCGATACCAGATCCCAAATTCCTCCAGCTCGGTGGCAGAAACGTGCTGATGCGCATAAACTCTCATCATCGGTTAATTTTAAAACTGGACCAACGATCTCTTTAGCCCTATTAACGTAAGGTTCACGACTTCCCGTCTCAATGCCGTTGAAATTAACTTTTGAGTGTGTACTATCGCAGAATGGTTTTGCCTTAGACTGGCCGCAGCGGCAAAGGGTGTAATTCTCATGAGGTGGGTATTTATTGCCTATCTGCCACTCAACAAAGTTCCTTCATTGTCTGTGCCGATTATCATCTTTATCAAGGGGATTCCACCAGAAACAAGATAGGGACCATTCTTGCATACCTTGATCTTACACTTATCATTGATATTCCCTATATCATTTACGTTCCTAGTCGCCATATCCTAATCTTTCTCTTTCCTATTGAAACCTCAAAGCCGAAGAGAATTAAATGTATCCATAAATTCGTCCCAATAAATTTGTCATTTATCATTTTATTCATAATTTTTGACAGGATATGACATCGATTTGTCTAAAACATTGATCTTCAACAAAAATCAAATCACCGCAAAGCATTATTATCTTAAATACCTCTTTCAAGTATGTATTCTTTATTAAAAGAATCGGATGTTAGAAATCTTTATTAAACATGGACTAGAAATTAATTCTATGTCTGCAAGGCAAATATGGATTATGCGCGACTATCCAAAATGCACCGGCTGTCGAAGGTGTGAAATCGCGTGTTCCCTATACCATGAGAAGAAAATCTGGCCTGAAGCTTCTATGGTAAGAGTTTTCATGTTGGCTCCAGGTCTAGAATATCCGCACTTGTGCACTCAGTGCCACGATTATCCATGTGTGGAATCCTGTCCAACAGAACCTAAAGCGCTTTCCGTTGATGAAAAAACAGGCGCTGTTCTTGTCGATCGGAAACTTTGTATCAGCTGCATGAAATGTATTAAAGCGTGCCCTGGTCACGTCCCATTCCTTCGCCCTAGTGATAACAAATCAACCATCTGCGATCTTTGCAACGGCGATCCTCAGTGTGTTAAGGTCTGCCAAGAAGCTAAGTATGATGTCTTGAGAACAATACAATACGATAAAGGGAAAGGCGATGCGCTAATCTTTAAAGTTTATGCGAAAACACCTAAGGAAATAACGGAAGGGCTCTCCACCTTGATCTACGGGGAAAATTTTGAGGTGTGATAAATGAAGGGATATGCTGGAAAGTTTGCAGAAATAAATCTTGACGATAAAAAGATTAAGGAAATTAAATTTGATGAGAGAACCCTAAGAAAATATATTGGCGGTAGAGGTTTGTCTGCTAAAGTCTTATGGGATAGGCTAGGGGAGAGATGGGAAGAGATTGACCCATTGGGTCCAGATAATATTTTAACACTCTTTACTGGTCCACTTACAGGATACTACCCCGGCGGCCGCCTTTGTGTTTCAGGGAAGTCCCCACAGAGCAATGGCATTACCGGAAGCACTGTTGCAGGTGAATTTGCAGTCGATCTCAGATGCGCTGGATGGGACGGCCTAATTATATTAGGCGCTGCAGAAAAACCCTCCTACATTTTGGTGAGAGATTCCTCAATTGAAATAAGGAACGCCAGTCATGTCTGGGGAAAGGACGGAAAAAAGGTTTCACTGACCCTGTCAAAGGAGGTTAGAGAAGAATGGAACAGGAAGTACCCTAGTCGAGAATGGAAAGAGCCTTCAATGGTGTACGTGGGACCAGCTGGACAGAACAAGACCAGAGTTGCTGCAGTGGAGTCAAAGTGGGCTCATGGAGCGGGATATGGCGGATACGGCGGTGTAATGGGGTCTAAGAATCTGGTCGCTGTTCTGGCAAGAGGAACCGGACCTTTGCCTGACGTCTACGATCAACCAAAGGTCTTGGAGCTTCTCGACCAAGTTGTTAAAGAATGCATAAACAACGATAGCATGAGGAGGTGGGGCACAGGCGCAGCCGGATTTTCTGTTGGAAGCACAACGAGTTCTGAGCCTGTAAGGAACTGGCAGGAGGAGTGGCACGATGAAAAATCTTATGGTGTAGACCAGTTTGAAAGTAGGGTTTGGGTAAAAAGGTACTGGGCTGACTTCGGGTGTCCGACATCCTGCGAAAAACTTTCAGTGGTCAGGACGGGAGAGTTCAAGGGTGCTATAACCGATAACCCAGACTATGAGACGCAAGCCTACTGCGGACCAAACGTAGGTGTCTTTGTCCCAGAGGCGAGCGTCTACTTGAATTCGTGCCTGGAAGACCTTGGGTTCTGTGGAATACAGGCTGGTAATGTGCTAGGTTTCACAGGTGAACTCTACCAACGCGGTATACTTACAAAGGAAGAGTTGGGCGGTGTAGAACTTAAATGGGGTGACACCAAAGCGTTTGCAAAGGTTGCAGAAATGATCGCCTACCGTAAAGGTGTAGGCAATATACTTGCTGAAGGCACATATCGGGCAGCCATAAAATTAGGTAAGATGAAGGGGCAAGACCTGCTTAAATATGCTATCCAATGTAAGGGTATTTCTCTAGGTGCCCACGGCATCAGAAGTGGCCTCGATTACGTCCCCGTAATGGGGTATACGTGTGGCGCCCAGGGAGGAGATCACACCTCTGTGGCTTATCTTCCAGTAACCCATTCCGGCAGTGAGCACAGCACAATCCTGCAAGACTCTGGCGTGTACTGCATGTTCAACGCGGGACCTATGACGCCACAGTTCCAGATAGATTTCCTGAACGCTGTCACGGGATTCAACATTACAGCTGATGAATGGTATAACGATATGGCGCTATCAATTATACAGATCCAGAGAGCTGCGCTGCTGATCGGAGGGCCGGACGCTAAATGGGCTGGAATAGACGAAAACCCGCCAAGGTTCTATGAACCGCTGCCGTCAGGTCCACACAAAGGAAAAGTCACCGACATCAAAGAGGTGGAGGAAATGAAGCTTGAGTACTACAAGGTGGTTGGTTGGAATGAAAAGGGAGTTCCTACATCTGAAACTCTGAAAAAGCTGGGACTGGAGGACGTGGACAGAATCTTGTCGAAGAAGCTAAAATAGACCTCTAACCGAGCCCCTTTTTTACAATTATTGTTACTCTCTTATGCAGCTTAATGGTTTTCTTCATAGCCCAAATCATCCCTTTCAGAAATTATACCCGAAAATGTTCGGGAAATACTTAATTATGACAAGCTCATATTAAGCATGATTAATATGGTAGAAGAAGTATGTCCAAACTGCAAGGAGAAAATTTCAGTTCATGACGATACTGTAGTGAAGAAGATAGGAGGCAAAACAATGAAGTTCTGCTCCCTGGCCTGCGCTGATGCCTACAAGGAAGTGGGCAAGAAAAGTGAAGAATTATCAAGAGAAAAAAAAGGCACATTATTTGGTCCACCCGTATAGAAATTGGGGATGGAAAAGTCCTGAACTTGAAAATTGAGCCTTTTCTCCTTCTTTTTGATAAAGCTTAATGTTACGTTATCACTACCGTTTTGGGATAATCTCTACCAGAGTAGGTGTGGAACATCATGTTTGTCAGACCTGAAGGTAGCGGTGAACTGAAGTTTAGAGTGACAGTTTCTGTTCCTCTTTCCTTAAGGTAAATTGGCATCCTAGGGTCGGATCTTCCTCCGTTTACCTCATTTAAAGGCTTACCTTCAATTAATATTTTGGTAATGATGGCCTCTAGGGTCCCTATATTTTTGACGTTTATTAGTATCTCTGACCTGCTATTTGAAATCGCCCATATGTCAAGGTATTCGAAACCCCTTTTCGCCTGCGAGCTCATAGATATCTCTGGGAATATGACTGCAACATGCTATTTAAAATTAATTCTAAGACCAGCTTTAACAAAGCTTAATATACGTAACCTACCTTTTCACCTTTTTTTAGCTTCGATATTATTAGAAACTCTATCCTTACAGAGCCATTAAAAATTCATATATCTGCAATAACACCATTACAAATGAGGAGAGAATTTGTGAATAAGCTGACTCGTGATAAAATCGCGAAAATGGTTGATTACGCCTCCGCTCTAAACGCTAATGCTACAAAAGATGACATTATCAGAAGCTGTGATGATGCTATTGAAAATAAATTTAACGCTGTCGCAGTAACCCCTGATTACGTTGCCCTTGCATCAAGACGACTTAAAGGCAGCGGAGTTAAAGTTCTAGCTGCCGTCGGCTTTCCTTGGGGTTCAAATGCGACTGAAACAAAGGTTGCAGAAACGAAACGTGCGATAGAGGATGGTGCTAAGGAAATCGACATGGTCATTAACATAGGTTGGCTAAAGTCTGGAGACTACAAGTCCGTAGAAGACGACATCAGAGCGGTAGTCAAAGCCTCAAAGGAAGGAGGAGAAGATATTATTGTAAAGGTTATCATAGAAACTGGCTACTTGACTGATGATGAAAAAATAAAGGCAAGTAGACTTATAAGAGACGCTGGAGCGGATTTTGTCAAGACATGTACTGGAGTGAGTCCCGGCGCGGCAACAATACATGATATAGCCTTGATTTATAACGCAGTCGGAAAGGAAATAGGAGTAAAAGCCTCGGGTTCCGTAAATTACCTAGAAGATTTGCTACAACTGCATGGAGCCGGGGCAACAAGGTTCGGGTCTAGATCGGTGGCCTTGATAAACGCGTTGAAAAAGTTAGAGAAATAACCGTTTGAAGAAAGCTTTCGCTATCTTCGAATCCGTTTATAAAAAACAATCCATGTTGAACAAGTAGAGCTGCTTAATTGATCAAAATCTGTGGCATGCTTTTTGACTTGTACTTGACGTTACATCAGTGATTTACTGTTTAGGTCCTCATCCTCTTGATTATTATGTAGATAGAACTCCAAGTGTCAATGGAATTTCAAGGTTATTACCGTTTCTATTAACGGTTTTTATGCATCTGTTGTGCATGGGTTAATGGTGATGTTGGATATTGCGTTCATTGTGCAAAACATTCATGTATAATTTACATTGTAAACTTAGCTTTTTTGATGTGGGGGTGCTACATAGCTTGATTGACTTTGTAAATCTACTTAACTTTACAAGTTTACAGATTTACAGTCGCTTTGCTTCATGGTATGATAACGATATACATATAGACCTTGACTGTATTAGTTAACGACGTACAACGACGTTAACGCCGTAACGTTAACGATGTATAAACGGTTGCGACAGTCGGGATTTGAACCCGAGTCTCCTGCCCTGGCAAAGGTGGCGCATTTGACCTTACTATGCTACTGTCGCAACCTTTTCATTCTTAACCATGAGATAAAAACCTTTCCATAATAATGATGAGACAAAAACCCTCAATTGCATTTAAATACCTGTAATTTAATTATTTTATATTATTCTAACCTTTTAACTTTCATAATTTTTCTGCTATCTTGGGTGATTATTTCCCAATCTAATACGTCTCCTATTTTTAAGTTCATTTCCTTTGCGATCTTTTCTGGTATAGTTGTTCTCATCGAAGGCGATATACTGCTTGCCTTTGCTATGGTTGATTTTTCTCCCATGTTATACCTTATCTACCTATATGTTTATATACTTTATCTACCTATATTACCTATACATATATATACCTATTATACCTATAGGTATGGTAGGTAGATTAATATGATGGATATGCGACCTAACAGAGCCCTACAGATATTAGCTCAAGAAGATAACGTAAAAAGAGTAGACGCTAACACATACAAAGTTAAATCACAATCGGGGAAAGGTATTTATCAAGTAATAAGAGTAGGTGAAGAATGGAAATGCGAATGTGCAGATTACATCAAAAGGGGAATTGCATGCAAGCACATATATGCAGTTACTTTTTCACAGGCTCTAAGACAACAGGTTAGCTCAACAGAAAAGCTGGGAATAGAGCTTACAGAAAAACCCGATAACTGCATTTACTGTGACTCAGGAAATGTAGTCAAAAGGGGATATGCTTATGAGAAAGGAAAGAAGGCTCAGCGTTTCTGGTGTAAAGATTGCAATAAGACCTTTGTGCTGAATTACGGATTTAGGGGAATGAAGAACGATCCTAAGGTAATTACTGTGGCTTTAGATGCCTATTTTAGAGAAATGAGCCTTAGGGATGTCAGAGATCATCTGATACAATTTTACGGGGGTTAAAGTGCATTATGTAACAATTTTAAGATGGATTTCCAAATACACTAAGATCATAGGAGATTATGTTGATGGATTCGAACCTGAGGTAAGCGACACTTGGCACGTAGATGAAATGATGATCGACGTTGAAGGAAAGAAGCAATGG
This sequence comes from Nitrososphaeria archaeon, assembly GCA_963752255.1. Taxonomy (GTDB): domain Archaea; phylum Thermoproteota; class Nitrososphaeria; order JACIWG01; family JACIWG01; genus JBEKIG01. The sequence continues at coordinate 340,108 of CAVVXT010000019.1, forward strand.
CTCTGGAACGTCATGGACGATGACACACGCTTTCTTTTAGCAGAGCAGGATAAGCAGGAAAAGGGATGTGAGAAGTGCAAGGATACCTCTGCATGACGCACAAGATAGAGCTGGGATAAGACTGAGATATGTGGTAACTGATGGATTAAAAGCCTATCCTGATGCAATAACGAAGGAATTTTATACTGTGGCTAATCCAAAAACCAAGCACGTGAGATTACCGAGTATAAGGGAAAGACCAAACAACAATATAATTGAAAGACTACATGGAACAATAAGAGAGAGAAATAAGGTTCAAAGAGGATTAAAGGAAGGGGCATCAACCAACATAGCTGAGGGACAGAGGATATTCTACAATTTCATAAGAGGACACATGGGAATAGACGAAGAAAAGACACCAGCGGAAAAAGCGGGAATAAGACTCAAATTGGAAGGAAACAAATGGATGGAACTAATAAAAAAGGCGACCGCAACACAATTTTAACAAGTGGTTCTCATCTATTGTTCTTGATTCTTGGTGAGTAACTGCGTTCTTCTTTTCCTTAAACTAATTCCCAAAGCGATTGAGCTTAATATTATGGCTACGACCGCCAGAATCGTGCTAAGTTGTGTGAATGAATTCATAAGCAAAGAGCCTATTGAGGGTTGAGATTCTGGGCTAATGAAAGTAGGTCTGAAAGTTGCCCAAACATCGCTTGAATTTACTTTCCCATTCTTTAGTTGTTCTTCGATATGCACGATTGGACTAAACCATCCGAGCCTTGCTTGTCCCTCACTGAGACCTACATCCTTATCAAAGACCCTAATAGGCGGCATCGTTGTGCTGTACCCACTACCAATCACTGAAAGTTTTACATCTTGGGGTATCGGGGGGGTGCGATATAAGGCAGAGGGAGTGGAAATGTCAAGCAGAATGGACGTGACTCGTGTTTCAACAACATCAGTCCCAAAGGACTTCACAGTGAATGAAATCGGAATCGTGTAGAATTCACCAGTAACAAATGTTACGGGGCAATCAAAATTAAATTCGTAAACAGCCCCATTATTACTTGTTACATCAGATACAGTAGTACTCCAACCAGCTTGGGTCGCATATGAACTACTCGGTAATAGAAACAACAATAATACAACGCATATAATTATGGAATAACCAATAGGACGAGTCATCATTTTAAACTAAAAAGCCTAAACTTATATATAAAGATATACATAAATATAAAATGATAATTTTTAAGAAGAATCAATATTATCAAAATCAAGTCAAAAAATAAAAAACAAGAGCACACGATTTATCAATATGACTGATATTCATAGGTCGTATAAGACTTGTCATAACCTTTTGAACCATGCACAACAACGCAACACCAACATTTTCCTAAACCCTATGCACAATGGATGCACAAGAACCCTATTAACTGTTATAGTTACACTTTGGCCTACTGAAAGTATGTAAGCCAATAAGTAAACAGTTGTTTTCTTTTAAATAGTCAATAGTTAAATAGAAACTTCCCTTAACTGAATATATGCTAGGGTTGGCGCATTATCCTGAAGGCGAATTAAGGCTCTTAAATACGGAGGAACCTAAAATCGGAAAGAACCCTTACGCACCCAACGACACGATTTTGGAGATAAAATACTGTGGAGTCTGCGGCACCGATGTGAAATTCTGGAAAGGGAAAGGTAAGATAATGGGGCCGGAGAAGCCGGTTGTGACAGGCCACGAGATATCAGCGGTCATAAAAGACGTAGGCGAAAATGTCGAAGGTTTCAGGAAAGGGGACAGAGTCGTCGCTGAAATAGTCACATTCTTTTGTGGCCGATGCATAAACTGTAAGCAGGGAAAGGTTAACATCTGTTGCAACATCCCCCACAGAGAACAGAGAGTCTACTTTACAACCGGGGGAGGATTTGCTAAATATGCTGCTTGGCCCTCTTATTGCTTGCATAGATTACCCGATGAAATATCTCTTGAAGAAGCGTCCCTGATTGAGACGACCGCAGGTAGCGTTCACGCGCTAATTGAGAGAGCTAACCTTACTGCAGGTGAATCCATAATAATCTTCGGCCCAGGTGCAAGGGGGCTTGTAATGCTGCAGGTCGCAAAGTCACTCGGTGCATACCCGATAATTGTGGCCGGTACGACTGCCGATGAAGTAAAAAGGCTCAAGATGGCTAAAGAGCTTGGAGCAGACGAGGTTCTGAACGTCGAGAAAGAGGATGTAAAAAAGGCTGTGAAATCTTACACGAAAAATTGGGGCGCGGACGTAGTTATGGAGTGCGCAGGAAGCCCAGAAGCGGTTCTGCAAGGTATCAGGTCGGTTAGACCAGGGGGCAGGATGATATTGTCAGGTGGTGGAACTGTTACGCTGGATACGGGGGACTTGATCGAAAAAGAGATGTCGTTAATTGGAGAAGTTTCGCATATATGGACTTCTTGGGAGACAGCCATCACACTTGTCAAAAGTGGTAAAGTAAAGCTTAAGCCTCTAATCTCACATATTTTTCCTCTGGCCAGCTGGGAGGAAGCGTTCCGCACAGCCGCAGACAACAGAGCATCTTTGAAGGTTCTCATCAGACCAGAATAGCTTAACCAAATTAAGAAAAAAATTCGATCTGGTTCAATAAAGGCATACTGCATAGAACACCGTACTTTAGAGGCTGATCTAGGTTGGAGCTTTAATCCCCGACGTATCAGTTAGAGGTTTAAAATATATTAAAAGAGACTGCCAAAGAAACAGCTAAGGTTTTGTGAATAAAGCAGATCACTAAAAGCAAATGGTCAAAGACCAAGTTAGGCAAATAAGAAGAATATTCGGAAGACTAGGATAGCTTTTTATAACTCTGCAGGGAATGAATTTTGAGACCGAATGCCTAGGTGTGACGTGTGCGGCAAAATCGTAAAGGATGTAGCTAAGCACAAGAGAAGAAAGAGATGTGGTGCAAAGACGTCCTCTCCCCCAACGTTAGACAATCTAAGAAACAGGATAGCACACGGTTGGTGACATAAATGTCTGTAGGAGAAGATCATGCGTGGCGACTTCCGTAAAAAGATTAGAGTATTAAGACACATCAGGCACCTGTTGCTGGACACTTATTTTGGATCAAGTTCCCTGACATTTATTGATTATAGGAGTTATGATGTTTGTCTGTGGGGACTTAATCCGTCGGAAGTTTGTAGTGTTCAGTGATTATATGATGATATTCTTCAGGTTCGACAAGTGACCTGAACGCCCTCTGCACTACCTCGCTTAATGAGGGATGTATGTGCATTCCCTGTGTAATCGGGTTAACACTCTGCGATGGCGTATACATCAGGTTTATGATCTCCTGTATAAGGATAGAGGCGTATGGCCCAATAACATGCGCGCCCAGGATCTTCCTTTCTTTCTTCTCAACGATCACTTTCACGAAGTAGTCCTTTACGTTCATTGCCAGCCCCTTGGCCGTGTCTTCGTATCTTTCTACGCCTATTACTATGTCGTCTGAACCGTATCTTTCGAGCGCTTCCTTCTCCTTTAACCCCACACCAGCGACTTCCGGGTAGGCGAATATAGCGTGTGGGACGGCGTGATAGTCCACTTCCATCTTCTTCCCCAGTACTGCGTTATAGTATACGACAAGAGCTTCATAGTTTGCGACATGCTTGAACATGTATTTGCCGTCTGCGTCGCCGAGCGCCCAAACGTTGGGCTGTGAAGTTTGAAGGTATTTATCAACGATGATCCATCCCTTTCCGTCCGTCTTTATCCCACCTCTTTCGGGGTGCAGGATGTCGCTGTTGGAGCTTCTTCCTGAAGCAACTAAAATTTCATCTGCTTCTATCACTACTTCTTCTCCGTCTACCCCGTTTACAGCGGTGACCTTCTTTTTATTCGCCGAAGCATTTTCTACCCTGCGTACTTCAAGACCTGTCATCACAGTCATGTACTTCTGGAACTCACGTTTAGCTAACGCAGATATTTCAGGCTCTTCCTCAGGGATAAACTTGGGGTTTCTGCCTATAATCGTGACCTCCGAACCCATGGCTGATAGGAAGTGCCCATATTCCGCGGCGATATACCCTCCCCCGATAATAGCTGTGCTTTTCGGGAGCACATCAATTTTTAAAAACGTATCACTTGTATAATATTTGACGTTGTCAAGGCCGTCTATTTTTGGTATAGTAGGTTTTGAGCCCGCACCCAGAAAGATGAGACCAGAATGTATAGTGTCATCGCCTACCTTTAACGTATATGGAGCGATGAACTCTGCAACTGTAGGATAGTAATCGATACTATCCGTATGGGTGAGTCCCTCCCGAATCGATTCAATATCTCCGTAGATTAGTTTTCTCATCCTGTCCATAACGGCCTTGAAATCTATTTCTTCTACAGTTGTGTGTATACCGAATTCTTTAGCTTTTTCAATCGTCCTCACAACCTCCGCGGGATAAAGAAGAATCTTTGATGGAATACAGCCTCGTGTTAGGCAGATCCCTCCAGGCTCATCCTTATCTATAACCGCAACCTTCGCTTTCGGATTACCATTAATTAGAGCGTACACGATTTCAGAGACCGAACCCGTGCCTATCGCGATAGCATCATATTCTTTCATACTGAAAACGCAGAATCGGTTTAATATAAACACACGTAATAAACATTTTTGATACTAACCAAATAGACGACAGCATCGCTCCAGTTAATTTGAATAACAAGAAAAGATATGGATCTCAGAACGCTCCACGCACTATAGCTGATCCTGCATCCAGATCGAAGGATCATACATTCTATTCCATAGATCTTCTTCGATAAGCGTTTCCTTAACTATAACTTCATCTTTCAAAGCCTGGAAGATGCCGTGGTGTCTAATCTCATCCTTTAAAATTATGTTCAGTATCATCTTCACCTTTGGATTGTCAGTGGAATCGGCTATCCTCTTGACTTCGTTCATGTGGTAAGCTTCTTCTTTTATATGGTATTCGATTTTTTCCTGTATCCTACCTAAGTCCTCGGGAGAAATCATCCTCCTACCCGGCTCAAGGATATCCGCCAATGTTCCATATAACTTGGCATGCCTTCTAGAATCCAATGCCATTACCTCAAGTAATAATTTAATACCATAACTCCTAACACTGCCGGCAAGCCTGTCTATTTCCTTTGCAAGCTTTTCTTCACCTTTAGCCATTTCTTCAAATGTCTTTATCTCTTTGACGTCAGTCATAACTTCAAATAAAAGGTGCGACAATATAAATCTTATATGATAGGTCGCACATCATACTTTAGTACAACTTCCCTTAAAACTTAATAGCATTCAATATTTCGTTCAACAAGAAAAAATTGACAGATAAACAAAAACAAAAAAATAAGGGGGTTTAATGGCTGCCTATCGCTCTGTCCTTTCTACTTTACTTACATTCTGCGGCGGTCTTTCCTCTTAAAATCCACGCCAGTCCTCCTATCGTTAAACCACCGAGTACGAAAGCACTTGTGAGTGCGATACGTGGGTGCTCTTTTGTCATTTCCTCAGCCCTATCGACCCCTATTTTCACATTTTCCTTTATTCTATTCACAGTGTACATATCAATCGTTTCTATTTAGCCAGAAGTGGAGAGATAAGAATTTCCCGAAAATATTCGGGTTTATTTCTATAAATGTTCAATAGCATCTCTGGAAATTAGATTAAAAAAATTCAATCGGTCCTTTAATTTGTTCCTGATCTGAGGAAGTCGAAGTTGCCGCTGTAAAGAAAAGTGGGTAGTTATCTTTGAAGTGGAGAACCTCTGCAATTAAGACGATTAGGAGTGTCCTCTGCTCCATGGACAAAGACCGATTTTCCTAGAAAATTGTATACAAAGGAAACCTTATCCGGGTTCCTTGATCTTTGATAACGTCGTAAGGTATGTGCCGTCCGTCAGGTACAGCTTTGTCTTTTCCTCTATCAGGTACTTCATTATGGTATTTGAATGCCTTTCCACAGCCCCGTTTATTGGAATCCCTCCCACTATTTTGTTGAAGGCTGGTAAAACGATAAGCTTTATGTTCTCCTTTGGGATTCGAAAGCTTAGATTGTTTTTTGCATACACTTCAGCATATCTGCCTCTGTCTATTTCCCCAATAAGCCAGACCGGCTCGAACAGCCTTAGGCCGATGCTGTCCCTCAGCTCGATCATGTAGTGTCCATGCCCAGTTATGATATACGATGTCCGCAGGCTTTCCGGTATCGGCCACGCGTTGCCGTGTAGGAGGGTAAATGAGCTACTCTTGCATTTTACGTACGTTCCTCTGGATGTGATGACCTGCACGTTGTCTGGCAGCAGGTTCCTTATGCCTCCATCGTGGTTCCCAAGCGTCACAACGATGTGCTCGAACCATTCGTTCAACCTGTTAAAGAACGTCGTAACCTGAAAGAAATCGAAGGACGAAGCCCAGGCAACCTTGTGCTTGACGTCCCCGAGGATGAACAGATCTTTAGCTCTGTGCTTCTTGCCTATTTCGACCAGTCTGTCTGCTAAGGCATGTGTCCTCTGTGGCAGGCTGATGCCCTTCTTTAACAGTTCTATCTCGTACCCTATATGAATGTCCGAAACTGCCAGCCCCCTTCTTTTACAGTCCAGTAAAACTGCTGAGTCCTCAAATAATATTCTGAGATCACACATTTTTTTCAAGGCTCAGTAGCGGGAAGATTTCTGTCTTAACAAAAGAGGACAGGTCCTTGATTTCTATCTTGGTGAAGGAGACCACTATGCCGTTTCTCGTAAACCCTACGATATACCCAAACTTCTTTGACCTCACGACGATGTACCAGAGCTTTCCATGGGTCAGGTACTCTGAATAGAGAGCGGTGTTCGCCAAGCCCGAACCATACAGCGAAAGTTTGCTGATGTTAGGTATGTCTACGTCGTCGAAGAACAGGACCTTGGCGTCCTCCATGTGTTCTTCGTGATACTTCTTGATGGTGTCCGGCTCTATCCTAACCTCCAGAATCCTTCCGGGCAGGAGGAAAAGTATCTTACTCAGCTGGTTTGCTACATTGTTGGCTCTCTCCTTTTTTTCGAACACGGCCAAAAGCAGTCTTCCGTTGAAAGAGAAAAGTTCAAAGACGACTTCGAATGTTCTGGGGATAAGCCTGAGCAACCCCTTGCTTGGGATGTAAAGGGGGGTGTCGAAGCTGAATATGCCCCTTAAGGAGTCGGCTCGGATCTCTAGATCCTTTATTTCGTTCACGAGCTCGGCCTTCTGTTCGCCTTCCACGAAGTCGTTTGCAACCCTGAACCCTTTGAGTTTCAGAGCGGCTTCCTCCAAGGACATGTACTCTTCAGCAACGAAGATTTTACAGGCGAGAACCATAAAGAAGTGTCTGAAGAGTGCATTATAAAACTTTTGCGCATTAAGCTAATCTTCGGCATTCAAACATTGGAATGTTCACTGTTGAACTATGTCAGGAGAACTTCCTCCTGATCTTCTTCCTGACTAGCATCTATTATGGCCTGAACAAGTTCGTCGGAGACTGCGCTGTGCTTTTCCAGTATCGACTCCGCATCGGAAGCAGCCAGTGACCTTTCAGCCAAAACAAAGGTAGCGGTGCCCCCATATTTTTCGATCAGCCTGCTGGAATCGATAATTTTCTTGTACGTCCTCCTCAGACTGATCGGCGGTTTCTCTGCTCCACTCCTCATTCTTGAAATCAGCCTTTTGACTCTTTCTTCTTCCTCCTGCGATACTCCAACCTTCTTCGAGCTGCAGATCGGGCAGCTTATGCCATGCAGAATCTGCTTTACCCTGAAGGTCTCCGAGTATTTCCAGCAGTTCGCACATATGAGAATAAATGCTTCCTCTAGCAGCCTTGCCTTGACGACCTGCGCTATTATATGCCTGAGCTTTTCTGGTGGAACTATTTCAGCCCTTCTGCTTAATTCTTCGATACCTATCCTCGACACCGGGGTCAGAGTCTCCTCTTTTACAACTTGAACTTGAAGCTCATTTCTCTCTATCATGGCAAGGACAGTTTTGGAGTTCTCCAGGTCAGTGTTGCTTCTGATCGCGCTTCTGTAGGCTTCCTCTACGACAGCCGTGTCTTTCATGGCTTCGATCAGCCTGTTGATGGAGATATCGCTGAGATTTGCTTCTTTGGAGATCGCCCCAAACTTTTTGGCAGAGTTCACGAAATTCTTTTTGAAGATCCCTGAACCGAGCATTTGCTTTCTGACTATATTCTCTAGGTTAACGGTAGCCAGCGTCTTAAGGCCCTCAACTATATCTTCCTGAGACGCCCAAAGAGCTCTTAACACGATCCTGTACGGGTCAACCTGGACCCCTACGGGATAACCGAACCTGTTGGACAGGAGGTAGGACAGGGCTCTTCCAACCGTTCTGTTCACAAGATGGCCCCAGCAGGTCTGAATTATAAGATACTCCTTCCACTTTTCTACGGTGATCCTCCTATCAGTGGGAAGTGGGAACCCCTCCTTCAGGTTTTCGTAAACCTCCTTGAGCCCTTTACTGCCTTCCTCTGGAGATATTGAATATTCTTTTGAAATCAGATATGATACCTCCTTACTTTCCAGATTTTTCTGACGGTATTCTTCTACCGTTCTTCGAACCTTACCCACTTCCTGAGCTATCTGGAATGGAACAGGTATTTCTTCGCCCACCCAGAACGGAATCGCCCCGGTCGGGTCTGACTCCGACTTCACGTGCACTTTACTACCGGAGATGCTTTCAATCTTCCAGAGAGAGCCCCTCAGTATGAACTTCAACCCGACCTCCCCATATTCCGAGACAAAACTCTCGTCTAGGGTCCCCACGGAATCGTTGTCCGTATCGACTACGAGGTACTGCCTCTCCTCTGGTATCATGGACAGGTTGTTGAAGTAGTAGTTGTAGAGTGCGCTTATCTTCATAGCTTTTCTGAAGTACGAGTCTCCCTCCAGTTTCGCTAGCCTCGGCTGTAAATCACTCATATAACGCAGGACCATCAGCAGCTCTTCCCTGGACAGATTTCTGTAAACATACGACCTTCTGACGAACTCTAGGGCTTCGTCGATGTACCAAGACGATCTATCTAGCAGCATTCCCGCGAGTTGGTGCGCTAGCACATCCAGGGGTTTATCGATGACCTGAGTGCTTTCCAGTATGCCGTTGACGGCCCTCTTCGCTATCACCGCGGACTCAAGGAAGTCGTCTGAGTCTTGGGTTATTATGACGCCCTTAGCTATCAACCCTATCTTGTGCCCACTTCTTCCAACCCTCTGAACCAGCCTTGTCACCTGGCGCGGTGAATTATACTGTATGACCAAGTCGAGCCTGCCTACGTCTATGCCCATTTCGAGTGAGCTGGTGCAGATGATCCCCTTCAGGGTGCCGTCCTTCAGCTCGTTTTCGGCCTTCACCCGGGAAGCTTTCGATAGTGAACCGTGATGTACCGCGATCGGAAAACTGTCGTCCCAAACCTTGAACCTGCTTCCCAAGACTTCGTTTTCAACCCTAGTGTTTGTGAAGACCAGCGTTGACTCGTGCTCTTCGATAAGTTTCCTTATCAGCCTGAGTCTAGCTGCGACTTCGGGGAACATGAACAATTGTGATGCGAGGGCGTAATCTTGGGATTCAGCCTGTGGATACTTTACATCGACCTGCAGCAACCTTTCGACCTTTACTTTGATTATCCTGCAGTCCCTCTGTGTGCCCACAAGGAATTTGGCGACCCTGTCAGGGGAACCGACTGTTGCTGATAATCCTATTACCTGAAAATCCTTTCCTATGTTCTCTCTGAGCCTCTCCAGGCCTAACGAAAGCTGGGCGCCCCTCTTGTCTTCGGATAGTTCCTGGACTTCATCTACTATAACCCACTTAACGTGCCTTAGATGCTCTCCTATCCGCCTTGCTGGAAGGATCGCCTGTAACGTTTCCGGCGTAGTTATAAGAATGTCCGGTGGCGCGATGGACTGCTTGGTCCTCTCTCCCACCGGCGTATCCCCGTGTCTTACAGCCAGCTTCAGGTCGAACCTCTTGCACCACCATTCAAGCCTTCCAAGAAGATCCCTGTTCAGAGCCCTCAGTGGCGTAACGTAGAGCAGCTTTATACCCGGCGACCTCTCTAAGCCTATCATCGTGCTCAGAATGGGGAGAAAGGCTGCCTCCGTCTTTCCAGTACCGGTCGGAGCCATCAAGAGGACGTTCTTGCCCTGCAAAATGATGGGGATTGCTTGAACTTGGGGTTCGGTCGGTGTATCAAAACCGAACTCCTCTATGGCCCTCCTGAGAACTGGGGGGAAAAGTGAGAATGTCTCCGACATCGTCAATCGATAATATTATAGCCTTAATTAAATGAATTTGCTGTTTAAAAGCAAAGCGGCCCCGTGATGCTTACTCGTTAAGGTGATAACTCCTACCAACTTTCACTCAGAAGCCTGTTTAGACTTCAATCTTGCCTTGACCATTTCAGTGTTCAAATAATCTGCTGGATCGAATGGACAGACCTTTATTAGGCGAATATCTTCTGGAAAATCCAGCTTACGCCTGGAGTCGATAAGTAACAGGCCGACTTCCCCTTCGCCCAAAGCTTGGGTTATGCGATTCGAAAGGTCTTGATTTCTTTCTTTAAGGCTCTGTTCGTAGAGCTCCAACAGAGTATCGTTTGGCGATTCCCTAATCATGTTCAGCCAAGACTCTGTTTCACCTACTAAGATCGGATCCTCTGTAAGCTTTAGCTCTGCGCCTTCCTGAAGAAGGTTAACCAGTAGGGCGTAGCCCACTTCATCGTCTTTGCTAACTGCCTTTAGGGCCTCCCTCGTATCCTTTGATAGTGACTCTCGGAAGACCTTTTGTATACGACCTCTAAAGACTTTCAACTTATCTGCAATATAGCTCCAGAACTCTTCTGATTTGGCATTGTAATCGTCAGGCACAAAAGACAAGGCTTCGATAAACTCGCTCTTTGTGAACATTCTAGGGACAATTATCAGTGTGGAGCGCATGCTCGTCAATCATATGGGAGGTTGATAGATTACTATTATGTTTTTAAAACCCTGCTAAAGGTTTTTGCGGTTCAGCTGAGTCTTAGGCGATTATTTTATCTGTTAACTGTAAGGTGACGACTTTTCTAAGATTTTGTAGTCATTATTTATTTAAACCCAAAATGGAATTGGTATAGCTTTATACAATTAAATATCGTATATGGGAAAGGAGTCTCTAAACATTACTGGATTTCTTCCAGTGTCTATAGCAATCGCGGGGAAGAAGTAAAGTACTTCTTGCTTTACTGCAGTATGTTTCTATTGACTCCCCTCTTTTTTTCTTTTTAGAACCACTATGCTGAATATAGCTGCAGCTAACGCTATGACAGCTGTAATGACTAATTTGTCCTGTTATATACCCAACGCAAGTTGATCAGGCTCAAATCTCTTCATTACTTACCCCAATAAGAAGTGCCAGACTCAACAAAAAATTATATGCCTAGATACTTATCTTCATTACAAGGGTGAAAGTCGAAATGAAAAATTACCTAGAGAACGAAGGTCCGAGTGACGTTCTTACTGGAAAAAACTCTGTTCTGTTGCTTATCGACCATCAAGTTGGACTAATGCAACTTGTTAGAGACATGCTCCCCGAAGAGTTCAGGAATAACGTTTTGGGCATAGCGAAAACCGCGAAGCTCTTCAAAATACCAGTTGTTTTGAAGACGTTAAATCATATTTAAGAGGATATTTAACAATTATAATTTCAATATCTTCTACGCTAACATCAACTCGTATTCGCAAAATCATGGCGCATAATGGTAATTTATTTGTGCTTCAAAGAGAAGTATGTTTCCTGCATCTTCCGTAACTGTAAAAGAACTGAATCTCCCAATTCAACATCATCATAGGTTATTAAATAATCTTCAGGCAGTTCCTTCTTTAATTTAGCTCCTGCAGCAAGGCCTAGAGGAAGAAGGTTTTGCGCCCTAGCCGTTTCAGCTTTTACCATATAGCCGTATACTGTATATCCTCCGCCAGCTGCGTCAATAGTTGTTCCCTTTTCCAGTTTCTTCTTAGCTGCACAGACAGCTTCTGAATATACACCTATTGGTGCACCCGTTGGTTCGCGATAGAGAGCTACCTTAGCGATTGAGAGAGGAGCTTCCATACCAATCAGGTGGACGTACCTGTAGAGTAGAGCGTTTCCACTCTTTTTACCCATAATCGCACCATAATGTTTCAGGCATTCTTGAAGGTAATCATTAGGTGCTCTGAAGACGAGGAATATGCCATTCGTTATCTCTTCTTCAACAACTCCTCCGTTCGGATAATATGAAGTTATGGTCTCTACTACGTTATCGTTCTCCAACACACCTCCTGAAGATCTTAAACTCATAACGTCAGCCTAGATCTTTGAGGCCCGCAGTAGCAAAATGCATTCCGTCAACATCAGGCAAAAGCCCAGTGGCATTAGAGACCGCAGTACATTCAACAGCTGGCTTTGTGCCGTCAAGGAACGAATTGTACATTACAGCGTTGAGTTCATGGCCAAAGGAATCTTTGAACTTCTTATAATATTCACTGAACCAGCCAGGTCCTTCGATGATGTCTTTAGGGGTCTTCCTCCTATTCTCTGGCATGTACCTAGAACCTCTTCCTGCAGCAACAATTTCGAATCCTAACGTCTTAGCCCAATCATAGAGGTCAATTATTATCGCCGGCTGATCGCCATAAATTAGGCTGTAAACCGCCCCCGCGTTGTCAGCCAAACGTTTCAAGATTGGCCCTACTACCGCGTCTGTCTCAACATTTATCATTACGATATCCTTTTTATTCATTATAGCTTTGAAAGCGTGATTCGCTCCAGCAATAGAGCTACCTGTAGCTTCCAGAACAACATCTACATTGCTACTGATCAAGATATCGCTGTCTAAAGTTATGGCAGGACGCCCATTTTCGATAGCCTCGTTAGCCTGTTCTATGCTTTCTACTACAGTCACCCTGTTACGTGAAGTTCCACCAAATTCGTAGGCCTTGTAAGCCTTTTCAAGTACCTTTTCAGCTATCAACGAAAGACGCATTCCAGGAATGGTTGAAACCTTGGAGACAACCTGGGAACCGAACATTCCGGCGCCGATCAGACCTATTTTGATCGGCTCACCCGACCTCTCTAGAGCAAGTAATTTTTCATGCAAAACAATGCACTTTTTCACCTATCTAGCACAACGTTCACTATTATTCTTTTCTAAAAGTATGTATGTAAGAATGTAATCATTTTTTCATTTTCAAAAAATTAACGTATACAGGGCTTAAATCATAGATTTTAGAAAAAATATATCGACCGCTTAAATACTAATAGAAAAATATTATCAATTAGAAAGTGAATGTCTACAGGATTATCTTTTAATGAACTCGCAAAGGTTGCAAAACTTGAGTCACGTTCAATCTCAGCAGAAAACATATTTGGAGAGAAAGGTAAAGGAGGTATGACAGCAAGCCCATTAGGCGTTGGCCGGAAGGGAAGCGCTTGGATATGGTTAAAGGCAGGTGAAACAAAAACTTTGGGTGAAATACAGGGACCAGGTTGCATAAGGCATATCTGGATCACGTTTAATCAGGATCCGAGCTTTCTAAGAGAAACACTCCTTCGCATGTATTGGGACGATCTTCCTTACCCAAGTGTTGAATGTCCTTTAGGTGACTTCTTTGGAATTGCGCATGGAAGAACAGTGCCATATGCTTCCCTCTTGACAGCTATCGTTGAAGGCCGTGGCTTTAATACTTGGATACCTATGCCCTTTAACTCAGCTCGTATAGAGATAGCTAATGAATCATCTATAGACAATAAACTCTTCTATCAAATCGACTATACTTTAGGTGATAAGGTCGATGATATGGGCAGGTTATGCTGCACCTTTAGGCGGGAAAATCCGACTGTTTTAGGGAGGGATTTTACAATTTTGGAAAAGGTGAGTGGAGAAGGCCGTTTTATTGGAGACGTAGTTGGCGTCAGAACGTTAGCTGGTGAATGGTGGGGCGAAGGTGAAGTTAAAATATACATTGATGGAGACACAAGTTATCCAACTATATGTGGAACTGGAACAGAGGACTATATTGGGTCGGCTTGGGAGGTCGGTCCTCACGCCAACATATATCAGGGATGCCCACTTTGCAGACAGGACCTTATTTCCTTCTACCGATGGCATGTACTTGACCCAATATACTTCCATAAGGATATTAGGATCACTATCCAGCAGATAGGCTTCCGTCGAAAAGAGAAGACTCTCTTCGAAAGAGTTGATGATTGGTCAGCAGCTGCCTTCTTTTATCTTATGCGACCGACGAAGCTTCCTAAAGTGCCCAATCTCGAAAAAAGGGTTTCCAACATTATTGAAATGAGAGAAGGCGATCGTCAACGTCTACACAATAAACTATTTGTATCTAGGAGTTGAAATGCGATGTTATCTGACGCAATATTTCTCTAACATGTTTTAAACCGTTACTGACCCTGCTATTTCTTCGAATTTCTTTTTGAGCGAGAACTGATAGCTTGCTGGCCTAGCATAGCCGAGCTTCAGCATAGTTTTATTGACAAATATCTTATTCCTTAGGTAGACGTAGGCATAAGCTATACCATTATCAATTTTCTGTGGCTTATCAAACTTTAAGAACACCCTCTTTGCTCTAACGTACCTGTCTAAGTATTCTTTGGCATTTTTCTCTTTTACAGGGTTCACCTCAATACCAAGCAATCTGATCGTAAGGCCGTTATCAAGCTGTAAAGAGTCCTTGTTTAGAACTTCAACGACCCTGTAAAGCTTTTCTTTTACTAGTTTGAGGGATTTAGGCTCTATTAGGGGCCTCGCATTTTGTATTGTGGGAACGTAATCAATCTTGTCTAGGACAATGTCCTTAGTCCTCCTCTGGAAATCGAACTTCACATCGAAGTCGAGGTGAGCTACTCCCACACCAATCTTCTCTTTTACCATCTCAAGATACGTTTCGTTTATTTCATAACCTATCGCGTTACGTCCTAAGCCTATTGCTGCCTTAACTGTCGTACCGCTTCCCAAGAAAGGATCGAGGACGGTGTCGCCTACAAAGGTAAACATCTTTATCAGCCTCTTCGGCAGCTCTTCAGGAAACATCGCCTCATGGTTTATCTGTCTTTCCCCTGCGAAATACCAGTGGCCTGAAAAATATTCTTTCCATTCCTCCTTGCTCAATTTCGAAAATTCCTTTGATTGTTTGGGCACTTTTTTCTGCCCAGGCTTCTTGAAGACCAAGATAAACTCGTAGTCTATTTCAATCAGGCCGTTGTCAGGGTACGGATAAGAGCCCATTACTGTTGCACCTCCTGTCGTATGCATCGTAGTCTTCTTCTGCCAGATTATGGATCCCATGTAGTCGAACCCGAGCTTCTCACACTGTCCGATAAACTCGGAGTGCAAGGGAGCGATTCTGTAGCGTCCATAAACAGCACTCCTGAGAAACTGGTCTCCAATATTTATGCACAGTCTTGTGCCAGGTTTTAGAACTCGAAAACACTCCTTCCAAACAAGGAATATATTTTCTAAATATTGGTGCAGGCTCTGATTGTAGCCTATCTGGTTCTCGGCACCATAATCCTTTATTTGCCAGTAGGGTGGTGAGGTAACAATTAAATCTACTGTCGAATCTCCAACTTCTATCATCTTTCTGCTATCGCCGATTATTACCTTAGCAAATCTTTCTTCCATTTCTTCCATTCTTTCTAAATTATAGCCTAATTATTAATAAACATAAAATTTGACCTTCATTTTGTATAGCTTATATAAATGGTCATAATCTTCCTTGCCGTTATCGTTGCCCGCCATACATGTGTAACCAGAACATCCACATTAAGCCTATCAGCAGACCGGTGATTATCAGCGAGACGATTGTCACAATGACGTCCTGGAACAGATTGAAACCATTAGACAAGAAGAGCGCGAAAAGCAGGATAAAGAGGGCCCAAGCGACAATACCGAGGATCGAACCAACTACGAGTGCGAAGGGACCTCCGTACTTCCATGATTGTTGGCTCTGCCGAAGGCGTCTTGAGCCCATAATGCAATGACTTTGAAGGGGTTGAAATTTGTGGCTTGACATATCTGTCTGTTTGTTTTCTTTTGATATTTAAGCTTGCGACTTTTTCCAAAACTAGGTCAACGTTCCTCTAAATTCTGGGCAGCATGGATGATAAGAAACTAACTAATTGATACCGGAAAACCAAGGGTGACCTATTGAAGCGTTTCCCTAGAAACCCGTAGCTTGGAACCATATTTAATTTGGTCTTCATAGCCTTAACGAAAAAAACGCTACCGTTTATTTATAAAATTGACGGCATGTTTCGCATCAACCGCACGTGGCCATTTTATCGATAAGCAAAGCGATATACAGAATTTGGTAATTTGTGTGAATATCAATGCACTTATAAGAGTTGTCAGAGTCATTCAGATCGACTAGTGAACAATTTCCACCCCTATCACGTTCTTTTCCTTTTCAATTAACATCATCATAGCTTCGTCCGCCATGTCCTCTGGGAGCTTATGGGTTATCCACTTTGATACATGCACTTTACCTTGACCGATCATCATAATTGCTTCATCAACATCTTTCCTTATGCTGATCCCCCATTCTGCAACTATCCTGCCAGCTTTATGCATCAGATCTGAAACGTTGATCGTCAATTTAGGATCTTCGAAAAGGCCCATAAGGCAGTAGGTTCCAGAGCCTCCTATTTCGGTCTTCAGCATGTCAAGCCCCCTTTTTGTTACCTCAGCGTTACCGACTGTGTCGTAGACAAAATCAACACCTGATCCACCGGAAAGTTCCAGGACCTTTCTAACAGCATCTTCTTTTACTGGGTCTATGACGTAATCGGCGCCTAGTTCATAAGCCATCTTTGCTCGATAGCTAAAAGGCTCTGAGACGATTAATGGATGGATTCCAGCGGCCTTTGCGATCTCTAAGGCACGCAGTCCGATAGGCCCTGCCCCTAGAATGACTGCGGAATCACCGACTTTAGCTCCGGACCTTCTGACAACGCCAATAACATATGCCTAGGTCTGTGATTGTGGCAGCTTCATAATATGAGACGTTATCTGGAAGCTTATAGGCAGAACCCTCATGCCCTATTGTGTAAGAACCGAACCCGCTTGGGAAGCGTGCGACACTCTTCCCTCCTATATGGAAACTAGTTGGAACATGGGGGTTAAGGCACTTCGAGGTTTCGCCTCTTACACAGTTAAAGCATTGGCCGCATGCTATCGGATCCGACCCGCTGCCTAGGACGTAGACCCTATCCCCCACCTTCAAACCTGTCACTTCACTTCCTGTTTCAACAACCTCAGCAGCTACTTCGTGCCCACAGCACGCTGGAAGTGGTGCGAAAGGATGCAGGCCTTTGTAAACGTGGAGATCGCTTCCGCATATTAAACAGGCCCTGATCCGAAAAATGGATTCATGAGGTGCAGGGCCTGGTAGTTTAACATCGAACCAAGTGAACTTGAATGGCTCGATTACGATTGGTGACCTGAATGTTATGCCCATATCAATCATTTACATCCTATAGCGTTCTATATCTGTATTTGTTCTGAACCGTCAAAGGACGGTAGATACTTTTTTATTGTCCATTCCATCGATATTTCTGTTTCTTGTTTCTTAGCTTTTCTAGGTCGCAGCTGAAACAGAGACCGTTATGGCAGCAGATCAGTCCCTCACAGTTTGGACACTTCCATAATTTCTCCTGTTCCTTAAGGAATTTCTTCATTCCGAATTCTCTGATGAACCGCAGGTTTTCTATCATGCTCATTCTGTAACGGGACCTGTACCTTTCGTCAATGGTTTTTAATCTGTTACATGGGAAGGTTTCGCACTCAAAACAGAAGGTTACTTCGCCCTCAGATAGCTTGGAGCACTGCTTCTTCAAAAAGGCACACTTTTTGTTCCTCGGCCTGCAGCCTGCGCAACGGACCGTTCTAATCCCTTTGCCCTTTAGATCATTCTTTAGAGCCAAATAGCCTGCACAGAGTGCACAGTTCATCCCACAAGGCGCAATTAGCGCATAGTCTACCGTCAGCCCTTATCACTCCGCACCAATCTAAAATCTAATCTTTCTTGCCAGCATATTTTTCATAGTGCAGTATTTCATTAAGGGATTTCCGGGACTTAACCCCTGGTCTCTCATCCGGATATCCGAGTGTTAAGAGCGATACTACTCGAAGATGTGCGGGTATTCCAAGAAGTTCTCTAACCTTCCCTTCATTAAATGCCCCTATCCAGCAGCTGCCTATGCCTAAGTCCCATGAAGTTAGGGCCATATTTTCGATGGCTATAGCTAGATCTATGAGAAAACCTTCGAAAGGGCCTACTCTAGCGCTTTTCTCAATGTTAGCTAAACATACTACAACCGCCGCAGCCTCGCCGACGAAAGACTGATTGTTTGCGACTTCAGCAACCTTACCCTTTATTGTAGGATTTGTCACTAAAATAAACTCCCAAGGCTGTCGGTTGGCAGCGGACTGTGCAAGCCTCGCTGATTCGATTATATTTAATAGTTCCTGCTGTGGTATAATCTTATCCTTGTAGCTTCTTATACTTCCTCTATTTCTTATCAGGTTCAAAATGTTAGAGTCAGACATAGAAATAGTAGGATAGTGCTTGATAATTAAGGATTTCTTATCCTATTGATGTATCTCGAACTTTAAAAACATGCATGGGGATCAAGTAAAGATTTAAGTAAAAACCAATGCATAGATGAGACAATGTCATCCTCAGGACAGGAAGTACGACTGGGTTTGCTATTACAAAGAGATGAGGCAGTCTGATTAAAGCTTCCAGAGCTAGAATATATAGGCTTATCGTCGAATATACATCAATACCTCTAATTATAGCTCTTGGCCTGACCTTTATTTCAGGCTACGGGCTGGTTAAAGTTCGACTGGTTAGTGAGCTGACGTTCGGTCTATTACAATTCCCAGAAAGCTTCTTCCTTCACACAAACCAATATGTAGTCTACTTTGTTGGCTTACTTGTAATATTGCATTCCTTTTCAGGCGTAGGACTGCTTATAATAAGGAAGATAAGGTATAACACTCTTGAAGTCCTGCTTGAATTGATAAACATTGCGCTAGTAGGTGCTGCCCCCTTGGTGCTATTGACGGTCTTCGTATTCCTCTGACATGTATAAAGCTAACATCTGTTTCTTAAGATTTCTTATTTCGAAAAGTAAATTTTCTCAGATGCAAATGCATTCTAGGACGACTATCTTATGGGACCGCCCCGATCAGCGATTGTCAAAAAATGGGTTGACAGCGTCAGTTCTGTTAAATGCAATTACTGTGGCGAAATTGTTGAACCCTTGACTATGATAAATGTATTTTTAGATTCCTCCACATATCTTGACCAGTTCTTTTTCTTGCTGGTAGAATTGATAACTGGTTCTTGTGCGAATCGACCCAAAACGCTTAAAAGAATCTTAAGTCATAATTCGAATATGGATGAAAGTAAAAGCAAGGTTAAAGAAATTACCGAAATGTCAAATGTTGAAATAATGCAGGAACTCAGGAAGTTTGACACTGCCACCATCTGCAACGTCGTTGCAACCTATCCAGAAAACGATATCTGTCTGAAACTATACGATGCATGGTATGGGGAATATTATACAAACCAGAGCTTGTGTTGTATATATCCTGAGCTTGGTACCCTCTGTGGGTACGCCGCAACCGCCTGGTACTCTGAATGGTCTGAAAATTATACAAAGTTTGATGATTGGGTGTTGTACGATCATGTAAATCTGACTAAGAAACCTACAATTCTTGTTACAAAACAGACGTATCCTTCAGGACTTGTAGGTGGTGGCCTTTTCGGAGGCAACTTTACGACCCAACTGAAATTTTTGGGTGTTGTCGGCGTTTTGACCGATGGGCCGATGAGGGACTACGAAGAGATTAAACCTATGAAATTCCAGTACTTGGCATCCGGGCTTACTTCGGGGCATGGCCCTTGGAGTTTGAGGGGGGTGAATATACCGGTTACGGTTGCGGGTATGTCCGTCCAGCCAGGCGACATCATACACATGGACGTCTGCGGAGCGGCCAAGTTTCCGGAAAGGTACTTACCGAAAGTTTTAAAATATGCAAGGGAACTGAGGAAACATGAAATCAAGCATCAAAGCAGATTTCACGATCTGGACTTCACGTACGAAAAATGGAAGAGTAGTGGCAAGCAGTAATACAAACAAGTAAAAAAAAGATTATATTATCAGGCTAACAAACCACAAGAACTTTTTAACTTATAAGCATAACCACTGAAGCCTTCAAACCGTCGATTCATATGGCTGTGAAACCCTTTACGGTTTTCATATCTAACCTTTTTATAAGTTCGGTGACAAGTTTCACCGCATTTTCAACATCTTCTAGGCTGAACAGGCCTACGTGGCTGTGGATGTGCCTTGTTGGAGCACAGATGACAACACTTGGACAGCCAATCCTGTTTAGATGAATTCTGCCGGCGTCTGTGCCTCCTCTGTCTATTTTCGAAAGCTGAAGAGCAATCCCCATCTCTTTGGCTGTCTTTATGACAAATTCCTTTAAGGGTTGATTGGGAACCATGCTGCCATCATAAGTAATGAGGCTAGGGCCTCTGCCCATCTTCGCTGGCGCTTCGAAGGGCTTTACATCTGGCACGTCACCTGCTATATCCACTTCGAATACCAATGCTACATCCGGGTCCACTAGGTTGGCAACCGTTTGAGCACCTCTAAGTCCAACTTCTTCCTGAACGGTCGCTGCACCATAGATCGAGTTTGGATGAAATATTGCGTTCTCTTTGATCCTGCGAATTGTTTCCATCATTATGAAGGCACCTACCCTGTCATCAAAAGCTTTTCCCATAGCTACTTTTTTGTCACGAATTAATGAGAAGGGTGATAGGGGTACAACCGGATCGCCGATTTTAACTCCTGCTTCAGCGGCCTCTTTTCCCGACGTAGCGCCTATGTCGATGAACATCTTCTTTTTTTCAACAACCTTCAGACGTTCTTCTTCGGTTAAAAGATGTGGTGGCTTCGCAGATATGACGCCATTTAGATCTCCTCTTTCAGTTCTCAAAATAACTCTTTGAGACAGCAGGACTTGATCCCACCATCCGCCTAGAGGGTCAAAGGATAGAAAACCGGTTCTCGCGTCTATGCCCGCGACGACAAAACCCACTTCATCAACGTGCCCTGCCAACAGCACATGCGGTCTATCAACTTCACCTTTAGCCAGAAAAACAACGGAACCCAGCTTATCTGATAAAACCTCATCAGAGTAAGCCAGCATGTATTCCTTGATAATATGTGTTGTCTCTTTTTCAAACCCGGACGGACCGAAAGATTCAGTCATTTTCTTCAGTATATCAATCGCTTTATCGTCGAACAATATGCACCAACCACCTTAAGGGTATCTGTTGAAAAACTCTTAAATCTTCTCCAAGGCATTAAGATAAACTAAAATTCTCAGATAATTAGACTATGAATATTTTTGAGGCTCATCATACCTCAGTTGAGCCTCCTCTTTGAATATCTAAATCATACAAAGCGATACATTTATTAATATATCATTAGATATATTGAACGATATAAAATGTGCGGATTTAGATACGGATGTTCAGACGATACGAGAGGTTTCGGAGGAAGACACATGCACTGGAAGGGGGCGTTCGGGGTTAGGAGAGGCGATTTCCGTTTCCTCGTCTTGATGGCTCTATCAGAAAAGCCGATGCACGGATACGCCCTTATTCAAGAGATAGGCAGGGAACATCAAAGACCTGTAAGCGCAGGGCTGGTCTATCCTACACTTCAGGAGCTTGAGGATTTGGGATATATTGTCTCTGAAGAAAGGGAAGGAAAGAAGATCTATTCGTTGACTTCCGAAGGCAAGAAGTACCTTGAAGATAAGAAGGATGTAGTTGAAAGGATTAGGGCTGGGAAGGAGTACACCGAAAGGATGGGCATATTCGGCTTCGTGAAAGACGTCAGGGACATCCAATCGATGATCTTCCAAAATGAAGAATACGTTGACGAAGAAAAGATGAACAAGATACATGAAATTCTGGCGGAAGCAAAGAAGAAGGTCGCGTCTGTAATCTTTGAATAGGTGAATGTCTCATAGACAGCAAGAAAGAAGGGATCAATTTTCGAATATGATCGAAGTTCATCAGAAACCTATTGCTTCAACCAAAACTTCTTTATCAAAGGCACCTTGATGAAATCATTTACTAAGAAGGCTGCGATAAAAGAAAACGCTGGAACCGTCAGAGCGATGATGGGAACTATAGGAGTCACTCCGGGTAATCCGAAAATAGCGATGAGGAAGACAAACAGTAGGTCACCTAAAATTATTATTAGCAAAGGATTACTGGGTCTCGAATCCCAGAAATGTTTGCGTTCCCTAACTATCAACAAGTCAAATAATTCCACGTAAATCAGCAGTTCGAACGAAAAAGTCTGCAATTGATTGATATTGTTGCCGAGCCCAAAGTAATTAAGGCCTATTCCGAGTATGATCAGTAGCTCAGCTACGGCTGCGACCCCAAGGCAAACAGCCACTTTGATGAGACCTGTTATATTCCAGCTGTCAGGTTTTTCAGAATAACGTACGTTGTCTGTTGATAGGGACAGTGTAACGAAATCCGTTAAAAATATTAGCAGGATCATGTGAAGTGCGGATATTATGTATGTTCCTGTCAGAAGAAATGCGATAACTACTAAAATGGTTATCTGGAATGTTTTAACCACTTTATTGAGAATCCAAGTTATGATCCTCTGATATATTATCCTACCACTTTTAATTAAATCCAGTATATTCACTAACCCTTCTGTTGTAAGGACAACGCTGGCAGCGTTCTTAGCCACATCCGTGGCGTTACTGACAGCTATACCCACTTCAGCTTGTTTCAATGCAGGGGCATCGTTTATACCATCACCCGTCATTCCAACAATGTGCCCTCCTCTCTGAAGGCCTTTAACTATAGAGTATTTGTCCTCAGGATAGATCTCTGCGAATCCACTATTATCTTCCAAGGTCTTGATGAGCTCGCTCTCTGGAAGCCCCTTCATATCTGAGAACCTCACAATGTTCTGGTTTAAGCCGACCTGCTCTGCAACTTCTTTGGCTACCGGTAAAGCGTCGCCTGTCAACATCTTCACTGAAACGCCAACTTCTTTAAGTTCGCTTATGAGCTCTTTCGAATCTGGCCTGGGCTTATCGTATAACGCAGTTAAACCCACTAGTTTAATGCTGTCTTCCGTTTCACCTTCGGCGACAGCCGTCACTCTATAGCCCTTTTTTGATAATCGCTCAACTTCCATCCCCATCTGATTTAATTCTTCTTTGCCAATCTTGCATAAAGCGAATATGGTTTCAACCGCTCCTTTAAACACATAAAATAGCTTCCCTTCTATGGAGATGATAGCTTCGGTCCTCCTAGTCGAAGGGTCAAAGGGGACGAACTTCTCCTGCAAATAACTCCTAAATTGAAACCTGATATTATCCCCTGCTGACAGGAAAGCAAGGTCGATAGAGTCCTGGTTCGCCTCATTAGATGCTAAAGCGCCGAACAATATTACATCATCATTTTTGTACCCCTTTGCGGGCACAGTCTCCGCCACCTGAAGTTTGTTCATGGTAATTGTTCCGGTCTTATCGACGCATATCACATCCGTCGTTGCAGCGTCCTCACTTGCACTAAGCCTTGTAATCAGTATCCCTTTCTTCATCATGTCCAAGGACCCAAGCGCCATGGTAAGCGTAAACATCGTAGGCAGAGAAACAGGTATTGCCGAAATCAAAAGAACGACCGCTAAAGGAAGTATCTCCAGTATATCCATCCCCCTTAAGATAGAGACAACTATGCTAATTGAGAGAAATGATCCCACAATCGCGATCAACCACTTTACGACCTTAGAAGTCACCACTTTAATGTGCAACTCGGGTTTCGCGAATTGGACTAACTCCACGGTTCTTCCAAAATACGTTTTTACACCAGTTGAAACAACAATACCGGATATTTCTCCTCTTCTAAGGATTGAACCACCATACAATACGTCATCGACCTTTTTTTCAATTGCTTGCGACTCTCCGGTCAGAGATGACTGATCAACTTCAGCACTTCCGTCTAATACCTTGGTGTCTGCTGGGACAAGATCACCTGCCCTAATCCTGATGATATCTCCAGATACTAAGTTCCCTAGCGGAAACCGAGGTCCAGACGCCGTTACGTTTTACTTTTGCATTAACTTTTAGCCTTTGCTTAAGAAGTTCCAGTGCGGAGTTAGCTCTTTCCTCTTCTATAAAGCCTAGAACAGCATTAAAGACTAAAAGCCCAGTAATTATGTATATCTCAAAATATTTTTCTAAAAAGAATTCGAGTATTATGGTTACTTCAAGCATCCATGGGGTTACGCCCCAAAACCTCTTTACAAATTGATAAAAAGGGCTAACTTTCTTCTCTGGAACTTCGTTGAATCCGAACTCCTTTAATCTTTTCTGAACTTCATCAGAACTTAAGCCTTTTTCCATCTCAAAGTCAAACTTGTTTCCATTTGACCCTTTTATTGACGAACTCCTTTTTATGACCATTTCTTACCACTTTTCCTCATACCATTGTATTGTGGAAATTGGCAAAGCTTTCTAAGATGTTCGAACCTGTAAAGAACCTTTATAGCTCCAAGTGAACTTGAACCACCCGGTCGTATTGTTTTCCGGCTTTCGTCACACTAAACTCTATTAGAAATATTGCCTTGCGCACCTGAACAAACTTATGGGAAGCTAGGCGTTTCTGCCTCGTATCCACTCCCCGATAAGTCACCGAAATTCCCTCCTTGGCCTCAACTTTCGACTTTAAAGCTGCGACACATAGACCGTAGAGTGTCCCTTTTGGAAAGCCTGACTTTCCGTCAAGAAACTCAAGATAATCCTTCGATGTCAGATGGGCCTTCCTTGCTCCAGAACGGTAACCCATATCCCCTTAGTATACATTCCAGTGCTTTTCAGCTTTGCCCTTCCCTCCTAGGCAAATTTGTTTTTGTGTCCTTTGGGACCTTCGATTATATATTTCGCATGCGGGTAAAAGTTAAGAAATACAGATGAGGGTAGGTTGATATGCCTAACTTATTTTCTTTCCAAGAACTGAAAAGATTTGGAATTGATATTTTCCAAAAAATAGGTTTTTCTGATGAGAATGCAGAACTGATCGCAAGTAGCTTAGTGCTTGCAAACCTTAGGGGCGTAGATTCTCATGGTGTTGTTAGAATCTCCTACTATGCCGATGCAGTAGAAAAAAGTCAGATAAACCCAAAACCGAATGTTAAAGTGGTAAAGGAAACCGACACCTTTGCCCTTATCGATGGCGACAAAACGTTGGGCTACATACCTGCCAATCTTGCAACTAACATGGCGATTTCAAAGGCTAAGGAACATGATTTCGGTCTTGTGGGAGTGAAAAATCTGAGACATTCGGGTATGCTAGCGAAGTATACTATGCAGGTTGTTGACCAGAAACTTTTTGGATTGGCTATTGCGAATGCTTCACCTAATGTAGCCCTTCAGGGATTTAAGAAGCCAGTTGTAGGCACAAACCCCCTTTCTATAGGTTTCCCAGTAGAAAACTCAACTCCGATAATCTTAGATATGGCTATGAGTGTCGTAGCCAGAGGTAAAGTTCTGATAGCTTCTAAGAAAGGAGGACAGATACCAAAAGGTTGGGCAATAAACGAGAAAGGGGAGGAGACAACAGATGCTGAGGAGGCGATAAAAGGGATGATGTTACCAATAGGTGGCTATAAAGGATTTGGTCTCGCCCTCATCATTGATATATTATGTGGTATAGTTATCGGCGGTGGCTATGGTTTGAAGATTGAAAGATCATGGTTTTCACAAGGAGGATTCATCATAATGGCTTCAAGACTAGATCTCGCCAGAACCTATAAAGAATACCAAAATGAGATTAAAGAATATATCAAACAGATTAAAGCTACACCAGTATCTGGAGGAATAAGAGTACTCTTTCCAAATGAGATAGAACAAGAACTTACTAACAGGAGAAAAAAGGAGGGAATTCCAGTAGAAGATGATGTGTACTCCGATTTCCTTAAACTGGCAGCCAAA
Organism: Nitrososphaeria archaeon; assembly: GCA_963752255.1. Classification (GTDB taxonomy): domain Archaea; phylum Thermoproteota; class Nitrososphaeria; order JACIWG01; family JACIWG01; genus JBEKIG01. Next base: position 366,214 of record CAVVXT010000019.1, read on the forward strand.
TATAACGTTAAACCACCAAAAAAGCTCTAAAAGTAACACGTGAAAAATTTATCCCAAGTTAACATTTAGAGAATCGACTCTAAGATATTTATCATCAATTAATGAAGATTATTAACATGGAAAATAGAGTGCTTTTCATAAAAATTTGTTATTACATTGGTGTGTTTGCTGATTTGGAAGCTACTATACCATTGATTTTTCCAGAAGTCATCAAATACGTTTCCGGAGATAGTGCAGAATCCCGTTATACTCTAATCGTCAGAAAACGTCTAACAGCACTAAACTTCTAGGAAAAGATATATCTCTGCAAAATAACTATATATAAAATATGGATAAGATGAAGGTCCTTTTCTTATGCGCCCATAACTCAGCTCGATCCCAGATGGCTGAAGGATTTCTTAAGCACTTCTACGGTGAAAGGTATGAAGCCTTCAGCGCAGGCTCAAAACCGACACATGTCCATCCTCTTGCCATAAAGGTGATGGCCGAAGTTGGAATAGACATTTCGAAGCACACGTCCAAGAGCATCGAAGAGTTCCGGAACAAGGACGTCGATTTAGTTGTAACTGTGTGCCGTAGCAGTGCAAAGGAGATCTGTCCGTTTTGCTCTTCACCAATACTTGGACGTAGACCGGAGATAATAACCGAGACCGTGCCAAGCGCTCGAAAGTATATAGAACGCGGTTTCAGCGACCCTTCTGAAGTTGATGGAAGTGATGATGAAAGGACTGAAGCCTTCAGACGTGTGAGGGATGAAATAGCCAGTTGGATTAAAGATGCTTTTACGGACCTCCGGGATCTTTAAATGCCTGCATCAGATCTTATTTGGTGTCCGCGATTCATCTCAGAACTGGTATGCAAACACACTGAATTACTCACTTATACTATTGATGCTAACACACTGAACACTGTTTCTTTGCCTCGTGGCATGTAAGGCTTCCTTCTTTTTTCTCAAACGCTAGAACTTTTCTTAACGTTCTTGTAACTTCATATAATGAGACCACAAGTCCGACAAAGATCACTGCCAAAGAGAAGGCGTAGGTGGACGTTATTTCAGGTGGTCTCAGGTATGTCAGCAGGATCAGGAATGCCAGTAAGAAAAATATGGCGTACGTGGTCTGTAAGGGTATAAGTGTCCTTCTCACCCTGATCACGTTTTCGAACATCACCCTGTCTACGACGTAGCCTTCATCCTGTTGCTTGATGAGGCCCGCGTTAAGGAGCTTGTTAATATGGTATGATGCGAGTGAGGATGTGCTAAATCCTAGGCCCCTTTGCAAGTCATGGACGCCCACAGGCCTTCCCTCCCTGAACATAAAGCGATAGACCTTGAGAGTGGTACCCTTCAATACATCTGCTTCAGCTTTTTCCGGTGTACTCAAAGTCTTTCCAACTCTGATGATACAGCATTCAATTTAAGCCTTACTCCATTCTAAAATTAGAACGTAGTCTTCCATTATCAATCTAAAATTAGCACTATATCCATGCTATCCATTACCTAAAGTCATAGAAAAGGCATGTCAGAATATAAGAAGCAGATCGCTGCAGGAGCTTTGACGGCTGTCGTGATAGTGTTAATTTTGGCAGGTGGAGCAAGCTATCTTTTCCCATTGCAGCCCACGCAGACGACCTCCACAGCACTTAACACGCGTCTACCCTCTACCTCTACAGCTGCAGTCATATTTTCTACCACTATGGCTACAGGCACCGCTAATTACAAGCGGCTCTGCGCCTCAGACAACAACCACATTCACGACCTCTACTATTACAGGCGGCACTACGACAACGACATATTTACCTCCGACCATGACTCTACCCACTAATGGCACTACGGTAATATCTACATCCGTACCTCCGACATATACGATAACTCCTCCTATCACCACGGTGACTACGACAATTGGACCGATTGTAACTGTAACCGTGACCCAAAACCTCATAAAAGATATTGAGATAACATACGTGAACTTCAACGCCAGCATCCCAACTCAGGTGATATTTTAGGTGTCAAGAACGCCGGCACCACGGACCAGATCGTCAGAGAGGTACTCGTAAACGGAATACCGTTATTAAGCGTGAACGGAGGTACATCAAACCCAAGCCTGCCCATTACAGTAGCAGCAGGTGAATCACAGGACATAACCCTAACCTTCAGCTCGCCACTGCAATCAGGAACATACTTCATAACAATTCTCACAGGTGATTGATACGCATCAGAGTCTATTGGAAGAAGCCTTGACGAAGGCTCAGGTTGTTTTGTTATTGGCCATACTTTTGGTTGGAGCAGTCGGCGCCTACTATGTTGCAAAGGAAGAACTGCCAAAGAATAGTAACCCTTTAACCCCTCCTCCGACCTCGAGCACATCAACGTCCGCTCCGGTAGACACAGGCCCTCTAACCGTAGTTTCAGTTAGTCTTCTTCAGCCCTATTACCCGGGCGGACCGACAGTTGAAGTCATCCTGCAAAATAAAGCAACCAACCCAGTGGTTAGCCTCCAAACGGTATTGCCCTTATCGGGGCGCAACTACACGTACGTTTTCGATGACGTTTCTTCAAGCAATCCGCTGTTGCCCAATCAGGACGCATCTCAGACAGCCACTCTGATCGGCGCCGGATTTGAAACAAATGAAATGTACCCGATGGAGATCCGAGGCACTCTGCAAAACGGATCCTTGTTCGATTTTGTCACTCCTGTGACAATAGTCCAATACTCCAATCAGCCCGTGGCGTCCGGAGGAAAGGGCAATCTCCAACTTACCATGGTCCTCGGAAAAACCGTGTACAGTTTAGGCGAACCTGTTGACCTAATTTTGACCATCACCAACATCAGCAATCAGACAATAAACTTCATGCACTCAGGATTGGATTTTGATTTTCAAGTTTACAACTGCACAAACAATGTCGTGTACCAGTGGTCAAATTTCAGAGGCATCGCTCAATTCATAGCCATCGTGCCGCTTCACGCCGGAGAGAGCAGGTCGGCCAACTTCACTTGGCTGCAGACATGCAATTTCAACGCCTCAGTTGAAGGAGACCCAGTCTCGCCGGGAACCTACAACATAATTGGCCAAACTGGTCCAGTGTACGGTTTACAGACGACGCCGATACAACTCACAATCGTCAAACCTTAGTTCATGCAAAGGAAAATAGACGATAAGATTCAATTTATTGGAAGGATGGACAATAGATGTCGCAGGTATCATAAAGAACAATAAAAGTCCAAAGATTGTTTCAGTTGAAGCAAAATTGTCGATAGATGCCCAGGCATTCTTATCAGCTGTCTCTCAAGCTGATATGTATCAAGAAGTATCTACAATTTTTTATTTAGCTTTCCCTATAAATGCGATAAATTCATTTGTAATTGAAAATATAAAGCGGACCAAAAACTTACAAACTCAGCTGCAAGAAGATATAAAAACCGGATAATGCGCCATTTGAACCTAAGGTTCTTCAATTGACAGTCTATCTAAGATCGTATTTAAGACAGAAAGTTATTAATTTTTTGGGCGTATTCCAGAAAATGATGTCACAACATTAATCTTGAGTGCAAGGTTTGTTGCTCATAGATACCTGCGTCAGATTGAATACCGATATCCCTGAGAACTGAGATGTTGGGACTTATTCTGCTTTCCCCCCATCAACTATGATGCCTTTGGATGGTCGATTCGGACCCCGCCATGCTTACCAGCTATCCGCCTCGGTAACACAACCCTCCAAAGGATCCCGATTGCCGCTAAGATAATAACTATCAAAATGGACGCATAAATCCAGTTTATCGAGAAGTTTGCCTGCAGGCTCTCAGCCGAGTTCACTACTACACTGACTTCGGTCTGGCTTGAAGATATTGCCCCAGACCAGCCGTCAAACTTGAACAGGAAAAGCACAGGGCTGGCTGTAAGTTGGACTGTCGACCCCAAGGGCACGAACAGCGTCTTGTTACTCGCGCTCTCCACTTTGCCAGCCAGCGAGGCTGAGCTGTAGGAAACGCTTCCGAAATTGGAAGAAACAACTGAGAGACCAGGATAGAACGTAGCGCTTTCTACGATTGGATCCTGGACCGTAATGGTATACGATTTGCTCGTCCCTCCATACGAGCCGATTCCTGAAGCGTTCCAAAACTCGAACTGCCATCCCCCGTTTGGAGTAGCAGAAATCTGAACCTGCTCACTGGAATTATACCAATCCGTCAGAGGAGACACGGAACCGCCCTGCTCGGTGTTGGAAAGAATTTGAACGTGGTACTGGTGGTAGTAGAGAGGAGATAAGACGATAGCGGAGCTCACTGAACCTTTAGTTGCCTGCGCAAGGACCGACCATCTCTCGCTCGAAGAAGCATGAGCAACGCTGCTAAAACTAAACGTGCTACCCGAGTCTGCCCAAGCCGTCCCCTGCGTGACACCAAGTATTGAAGTCGACGGCGATCCAAGCGAAGAGAAGTTCAACTCCAAGGAACCAGGGTTGCCCCCGCCGGATACGCTGTAGCTATAAACAATGGTGTACTGGTGATAGTAGACTGGGGTCATTGAAACAGCTGCGTTCACGCTTCCGGAGCTGGAGTTGCTCGTGTACCAACGCTCAGAGGAGCCAGATCCCTGAAGAGGATTCGGTACGCTGAATGACGTGCCTGCGTCAAGCCAATTGGGACTGAGGGTCGCGTTTATCGGAGAAGCCGTTGACACTCCGAAAGCCGTCCCCGACAACAACGGAGAACTAGGATTCCCACCACCCATGATGACATATCCTACGGAAATGTCGAATTGGTGGTAGTATTGGAAGGTCGCGGTGTTGGGTCCCGAGACAGCCCCAGCACCGGTCTGAGACGTAATCCACCTTTCAGATGAAGTAGAGCTGGAGAGTGGATTTGTAACCGACCAAGATGAGCCATAATCAAACCAGTAGGCTGTAGGCATGCTCCTTATGGTGGGCGAAAACGCCGTACCGCTCTGCAAGCCTGTGAATAGCGGGGCGGTCGGTGAACCACCTCCAGACACGGAGTATGCCAGAGTCCAAGCCACCTGTAAGTAATATGGGACAACTACCATAGATCCCGAAACCGTTCCCGAGGTCCCGTTAGTGGTCGTCCACCTTGTGTTTGAATTTGATCCTGCTAGCAAGCCTGCGAACGAATAGGATGAATTCGCGTCCGCCCAGTCAGTGAAATTCGCCACCCCCTGCGTCTGTGACCCGAACCTGGTGTAGGCGACGGTCGGGGCCGTATAGCCGGGCTGACCGGAGTTCATAATGTTGAAGCTAAACAGAACGTAATACTGATTATAGTATGTGAAAAGAAGTGTCTGGGCGGCAGAAACGTTTCCTGAGGTGGCGTCCTTAGAATACCATCTTTGCGTGCTACTCGACCCCTGTAAGAGCTTTGATACAGACCAGGGCTGTCCGACGTCGGACCAATAATCTGTGGGTGAGCCGGAGAGGCTAACAGCAGCCGTTGATCCGAACTGCGTCAGGGTAAGGCTGGGTGCGGTAGGGCCTCCTCCCCCCACTGTCGTATAGCCGGAAGTTAATCTGTATTGGTGGTAGTATGTCACAGAGAACGTTCCACTAGAGCCGACCACGCCAGTCGCGGGCTTAGTGGCCCACCGTTCGTTTCCGGACGATCCGGGCAACGGATTCTGAAAGGAATACATTGAGCCGGCGTCCGCGTAGGCCAAGGAAAAGTACATAATGGATACAGACGACCCGAACTCGCTGACGTTCACGCTTGGCTGTGAGTAACCGCTGCCACCGTTTGCGACAGCGTAGAGGAAGGATACGCGAAACTGGTGGAAATATACGAAGCTCAACGTCGTGACGTTCTTGGGAGTAGTGCCGCTGGTCTGATTTTGTGTTTCCCAAATCTCGTTCGAAGTTGAGCCCTGCAACACGCCGTTCACACTCCACGGAGACCCGATGTCCATGTAGCAGGTGGTAGAATTAGTGGAAAGCTGGATGATGTTTTGAATCCCGCCGGAATAGTAGATGAAGGATGGGTGGAGAATACCCACTTCCCCCACCTTGAACCGAATAACTCACGTTAACTGTGGCAGGACTATATCCTGTGATGAACTGATACGCGTCAGAAGCCTCCGTGGCGCCGTGCGATGATAAGTACTGCAACGTGTTCGGATCCGTATAGGCGACGGGACTATTCGTGGAAGCCTGGAACAACGTTTGGCTAGTGCTCGGCACCGATTCATCCATCCACATCCAGGCGGAGGATTTTGCCGAGGTGTTGTCCCAATATGTCACAGCTGACTCTTCTCCGTAATAGGCGGAGATGTGCCACCAGTCCGTCATAAGTCCAGTGAAGAAACCGTTATCGTTTTTTGGCGATGAAGCGAGGCCCACGAAATAAGAAGAACCTTCCTGGCTGAACGTCTGTATGGCCCTTGCCCTCGTGTTGTAGTCATATGCTAGCATCACGACGTTGCCGCCAGAAAAGTACAGGGTAAGGAAGACTGTATCCCCCTTGTTGACGGTCCCTGAGAAGGATTGCAGTCCACTTCCGCTTGCTGGGTCTATTGAATTGCCACTTGGGTTAAAAACTTCGTAATTCATGCTGAAGCCCGATGTGTAGCCGCCAGCCGAATTAGGCCAATGCCAGGAAAGGCCCACCTGATACCAATAACCCGTGTCAGAAAGACCATTCAACAAGTAGGCCGGTCCATACCCGTTGCTGTCCGCCTGAGCCACAGCGGTGACGTTGTAGGCCATGCTTGTAAAGCTCTGTGTGAAAGTCAATGCCAGCTGCTCGTCGTAAGTCGCAAGTGGAAGATTCTCGACAGGGTAATCTTGGTTGTTTGCAGGTGACAGCTCCAATCCAGCCAGTCTACGGCCCTGGGATTGCTCCGCCGGGGAATCGGAGCTGATAGATGCGGGTATAGTTGGACGACACAGCGAGCAAGAGTAAGAGCCATCTGATCCCAGCGCAGTTGGAATGTTAGCTCCACCTGAGGGGGGATTCATGACAGAGGGAGTTGCTCCGAAAGCACTCGCATGAGGTGCTGTCCAACCAAGAGCGACAAGCATTGCGATTAACAGAACGTAGAAACATAATCCCTTGGTAATCCGTCGAATAGTGCAACCATAAATCTTAATCAAAGCCGGTTTCAACCTTCTCCTTACGCATTAGGACGTATTATAGGTTTCTCCAAAGGGTTTTTCATGTTTCAAGTATGGATTATTGAAACTTGAACCCGGGAATAGGTCTAATCATTTCTGAAATAAACCTTTTATGAATCCATTACTTTATGAGCGTTCATCTCATGTTATAGTCTTTAAAACCGAATATTTATTCGATGTAGTAAAATAACTCTCAGGGGTTTACTCTGTTTATGGAGCGTCCACATCTTCAACAAATTCTATGATAGTCTTCCCAAGATCTTCCGAACGCTTTGTTTTTATGCCAATACGTTTTATGGACTTGAGCGGTTCTCAGGGTTTTTGCGCAGTTCTTTTGTTGCAAACCAGGCTACAATTATAGAAATGAGGGATAAAGCAAAAACTACAGCTTCAAAACCGATTAGTGTAAAACTCTGAGCAAAGGGAACCAAGAAATCCACAAAACCCATGGGGAGGGCGAGTAGTAAATACTGCTTCTTATTGAAATAGGCAGACATTATGCAAAGGTAGCCCCATGCGAAATGAAAAAAGGTCGAGGAGATCCTCTCAATGATACCCAGGGCCATCGTCCCAAGTACTTGGGAAGCAGGAGAAAAAAGTTCGGGTGAACTGTTAATTAACTGAGTGTAAACGGTCTGTGCTAATGGTGTATTTGTGGAGAGGATAAAGTAATAAGCCACTAGATTAATTAGTGGAAGCACACCGAGCAGAACAGCGTTTTCCCAAAAAGCCAACCCCAAACCATATACCTCGGCGTCTTTCCCAGTAAGCATGCCACGAGAAGTTGCATACCATGCGATTAAGAAAGCGCCGCCTACCTCAAAAACAACAGTTTGAAGGCCCACGTATACCCCATAACCCACGCTATTCACACCAAAATACCCCGCAACTGTCGAGGCAGTCGGTATTTGCACTACGTACTTAAGGGCTATAGCACCGCCATATGCTAAAAGCGAGTACAGGAAGACAAGACCCCTAAAGCTCCGTTTATAGCGCCAATACACCACCAAACCCGAAGTAATTAAGATTACAATCAAGGGCTGAAGGATATACAAAATATCGATATTTTGCACAATTAACGTTACTATCGCTTAGTTTTTAAAACTTATTATTGCAAAGAAGCAAGGGACATAAAAGAATTTCAGTTTTTGTAGGCTATAATCTATACACTAAATGAAGCTTAAATTCTAAGGTTAACATTTTGATCTTTAAGGAACTTGTTAAGCTCTTCCTTAAAAGGCAGAGCTGTTATTGCACCACGTTTAGTAACTACAAATGCACCGACCGCGTTGGCAATTTTGACACAATCTTCCAACCCTAACTTTTTAATTAGACCGACAAGCAATCCCGCATTCCAACCGTCGCCAGCACCGGTTGTATCTATAACATTGACTTTATAGGAAGGTGCAAAAACTTCAACTCCGTCTTTTGACCTAATCAACGCTCCTTTTGCGCCTAATTTTACTCCCACAATCTCAACACCAAATTCTAGAGCCCTTTCTGCAGCTTCTTTCGGCTCTTTGGTTTTGAATATGAATTCTGCCTCTTCACTTGAAAAGGTCGCTATGTCAGCCATTTTAAGCACATAATTATACATCTTTCTGATTGAGAGTTGAGAGTTCCAAACATCCGATCTTAGGGTTGGGTCAAATGAAATTTTCACTCCTTGTTCTTTAGCGAATCTGATAGCCCCAAGAATAGCCGTTCTAGAAGGGTTCTGGGAAAGTGCAAAACCTGATATGTGCAATATCTTCGATCTTGAAATATATTTGTGATCTATATCTTTAGTCGTTAATGCACTATCGGCTGTTCCTCCTGCCCAAGGCTTCCTATAGAAGAAAAACGTTCTTTCACCAGTAACAGGTTCATTGATGACAAACGCCAAGGTCGTACGTTTTCCCTTTTTCATGATTATATGGGATGTATCAACATTATTTCGCTTGAATTCCTTTATTATATATTCTCCAAAAGGATCTTCTCCCACTGCCGCAACAGCACCAGCTTTTACACCTAATCTTGCTACACCTACAATCGTGTTCATAGGAGCACCTCCAAAACATTTGATGAAGGTAGAAGCTTCAGTGTAGTGAACTGGTTCAGATGCGATAAAGTCTATTAAAACTTCACCCAATCCGATTACTTCAGGATAGGTCGACATTACTTTACACTTGTGTTTACACACCTTTTTAGCATTTCTATCTTTATCCTATTTAACTTTAAATAAAACAATAAACCGCTTAATTGCGATCTTATGCCTAATGCAGAGGTTGAAGATAACCAAAAACCTGTGAAAAAAAATAGGAAACCTGAAAAACAAGAAGAAGAAAACTGGGAAAAAAAGATGGAAGACACAGAAGAGGACGAAGAATCTGCGACAGAAGATTCCGAAGAATTTGAAGAATCAGTTGAAGAAAATGAACATATAGAAGATGAAAAAGAATAGATTAAGAAAACTTGAAATAATAGAAGTGTGAATTGACGAAATCTAAAGAAATATTCAGAGATTACCTAGAAGACTAGAATTCTATTAATTTAACATTGGGGCATACCAACCGGATGACACGAGCTATTACTTTACACCTGCTGTATAACATAAATCTATGGAATATTATATAATATATTGACAACCACAGAAATTAGTAATCTTTCAGAAGAACTTAAAATAGGAAAGCTTTCAAATGAAGAAATCAAATCGAGACTGAAATATATACTCAGTTGAGAGAATTGTGAAATTGATAGAGATGAACTAAGAATTTGGTTGTCCCTCAATATAGGGAATGAATGAAGAAACTGACAGAAACCAAAAGCTTGTAGAAACGCATAAGACATTTTGTTAACACTTTAAATCATATATGTCCTATTAGGATCTTGTCACCTGAAAGAATAAAAGACTAACTCATTCATAGTCTGAAGTGAGAAATGGAAGTCTCCTCAATATGTCCATATTGTGGTTGTGGATGTAGATTAATATTTTTAGTTAAAAATCAAAAGATTATAAAAGTAATTCCAGATAAAAAAGATGAGGTAAGCCGAGGTAGTCCTTGTATTAAAGGGTTAACATTACATGAGGTAATTGAAAAAGACAGAATTTTAAGACCAATGATAAGAGAAAGTAAAAACTCAAAATTAAGGGAAGTTACTTGGAAAAGATCATATCGTTTTATCTGGAATAGAACCAAAAAATTGAAACCCGAAGAAATCCTCTTTGTCATTTCTGGAAAAACCCCTAACGAAGATTGCTTTACTCTAAGAGAATTTGCGGAAAAGGTTTTTGGGACTAATCAGGTTGATAGTTGTTGTACAAGACTTTGTCATTTGATCACGACCGAGGCCTTAAAAGAATTTTTGGGAATCGATGCATCTCCTGACAAAATGGATGATGTCGGAAATCTTGATTGTTTATTAATCATTGGTTCAAACCCCGCATCCAATTATCCAGTAAACTTCAACCGACTTTTAATGGCACAAAATAAGGGAATGAAAATGATTTCCATCCAAGCCACTGAAAATGCAACTTCCCAAAGAGCAGATTTGTCACTTTTAATCGAAAATGGAGCAGAACCTGCCCTTTTGAAGTGTATCATCAACAAGTTAATTAATTTGCGGGCTTATCAATCTGAGATTGAAAAAATAGAAGGTTTTTTAGAACTAAAAAAAAGTGTCAAACTTTATACGTATAAAAGAATAAAAAAGTACACTAGATTCTCTTTTACCGAATTCAATGGGTTGATTCGATTAATAGCGCATTCTAAGCGTTTTGGATTAATGCATGGAATGGGTATAACTCAAGAACTACGCGGAAGAGAAAGCGTGTTTCTTTTACTTAATCTTTTAATCTTAAAAGAAGGAAAATTACTTTCTTCCCGTGGAGAGATTAACGTTCAAGGTGCTAGTGATATTGCAAGTATTCCTTTCTTAGATCAATCCAGCCGAAAAAATATTATCCAGGCTTTACTAATTTCTCCGGTCAAAGCCATATTTATCTCGGGATTTAATCCAGCTCAGTCTTTACCTAATTTGGATCGAGTTCACCAAAACCTTAGAAAGATGTTTGTGGTTCAATGTGAACCTTATTTGAATCTCACCTCAAGGTTTGCTGATGTAATCCTACCGACACCAACTTTATTGGAAAGAACAGGTACGATAACCAATGGAGAAAGAAGAATAAGATTGGTAAATAAAGTTATTGACCCCTTAGGAGAATCTAAACCGGAATGGATAATTTCAAGAGAATTAGCGAAAATTTTTGGTATTGAAATCAGATATAAAAATGAGAAAGAAATTTTCGAGAAGTTAGTGAAAGAAGTTCCAGCCTATAAGAACCTAATTCCCAATTCTATTTATCAAGGAAATGATGCTTACGGAGAGAAGAATGTTAAATTCAGAAGGTTTCATGCTGTCAATCTTACACCTCTAAAAAGGGCTATCTCTAGAAAATATCCCTTTATTCTAACAACATTCCGTTCGCCTTTTCATTTTCTTACTAATGAAATGACATCCAAATCAAAAACATTAAATCGATTTTCCGCTGATCCCTGTTGTTATCTAAACAAAAAAGATGCAAAAAAATTAAAAATAAAAAATGGCGAACGAATAAAAGTCACTAGCCGAGTTGCCAGTTTAAAGACGCAAGCAAAGATCGACCAAAAAATTCCAGAAGGAATGATTGGTATGTATTTCCATTCCAAGGATTTGTTAGTGAATAGGCTCTTTCCAAGTCGATTCGATAAAGTAACATTTGTTCCCTATTATAAGACAGTGGCAGTAAATATTGAGAAAATTTAATCTCGACATCCATATACATCTTTCTTACTACCTTTCCATAATTACAATGTTACGAATATTAGCCAGAAGATATACATATCAAAGAAAAGTTAGGTCTAACTATATTCATTAAAATATGTTACAAAATACAATTAATAAAGTGCATCCTATGAACTAAAAACATGCAGTGTGGTGTCTTCTAGTACAAATCTTTGAATTGCCTACTTCTATTCAAAACTACCTTCTTGGCAGTTATATTCTCTATCGTATCATTATTCGGTTATACATGCTCTGTCAAAGTTGGTCAGAGACCTTCCTCCAGTCTTTGTTATAGTGCAGACATCTTCAACCCTAACTGCTCCCACGCCTTTCTTGCCTGTACCGACTGCTAATGTAAAGGTCATTCCGGGTTCCATCATCCATTCATCTATGAATCCAATTTCTTCAAACTGCAAGCCTATGCCATGTCCATATAATAGTGCTGGCAGTGCTCCTACAAGTTCTTCGTTAACTGACTTTGCGGCCTTAAGTATATCTGATCCTTTGACCCCTGGCTTCATAACTTTCATCGCAGCTTCATGCGCTTCTTTTGCTACCTCAAGCAGTTCCCTTTGTTTATTTGTGATCTTTCCAAATCCTATTCCTCTGTCACTATCACAACAGTAGCCTTGATATCTTGGTGTCACATGAAATTCGAGCATTGTATCCTTTCTTATGGGAACGTCCCTAGCCTTTCCAAGCATTGTCTCCTCATACTTTCCGCCCATTACCAAAATATCAGAATTGACCTGTTCAGCTCCATAACTTACCGCATATGCTATTATCTCCCTTGCAATCTCCGACTCCATCTTACCAGGTTTAAGGATGGTTTCAATTATATCTTCATACACCATATCGGCTATTGCACCAGCTTTTTCAAGAAGTTTAACCTCTTTTTCATCCTTGATGATCCTCATCGAATCAGGAATCCTTGAGTCGATCATCTCACCCATCGCTTCTTTGATTGAAGTGTAGATTGGATATGGTACTATTTCTTTGCCAGTAAAAGCTATCCTCTTCAGCACTTCTTTTTTCTTTAATTCTTTTAGAATACCCAAGGATTTACTCCAAGGCTCAAGCCTTATCCAAGGTTGATCTTCTATAGGTTCTACCTCCAAAGTAACAGAATCTAAAAAGCCATCTGGGACAAAGTAAATGGGTTCACCATCAATTGGTATAGTGAGAAGAGTGAATGGCCCATATGGGGCTACATAGTCTGTGTTAAGCGCTGCAAAGGGAGATAGCCCCGCAAAATATCTGAGGTTTCCATCCCTCCAGGAATCTCCATATATAATCAAGAAATCAATTCCATCTTTCTTCATTCTTCTTTTTGCTTCCCCTATTCTTCTAAGATAATCTTCCTTTGACATTGACATAACCTTTCTTTTACGTCTTCGATATTTAAATCTTAAGTTTGACATTAATCTAATCAATTTCAATTTGGATAACTAATCTCAATCGGGTTCACGATATTCATGTGAGTTTAAAGTTGTTATAACTTAGCTTTTTGCTAATCTGTCATTAATATTTTTTGATGTTGAAATATCTACTTCTATTTGACCATTTGAGTATATTGGAATATACTTATTCAAAAAGAAGTATTGAAAGTCAAGTATTTTCGTAAATGAATTAGAGTTTCGGGTAAACTTTGCACAGGGATTCAAGAACCGTAGAGGTTGTGATAAGCCTCTTGGGATCTTGATAAAGCCTACCTGCGTCCTTACAGGTCCAGGGCTCAAAGCAGTCGTTTTTGGTGAGCCGTATGATCGGCACACTTTCCCAGCTGCCGTCTGTTCTCTGCTCCTGAACAAGCTGATTGACGAGCTCGAAGACATTAGTATCGCCCAATTCTGCAAATGTGTAAAGGATGCATGAAATCAGCAGGGCTGATTCAAAGGCATTCTTGGGACTGACTCGAAGCAAGCTCTCTTTAGTTTTAGCTTTGTCGAATCGAGCTCCGATCGCGTCTAGAAGTGACAGACTGGCTTCGGTGCCGTAGAGGAACGAATCCCACCAGAAGGAGTTCCATAGCCCATCGACTGTTTTCTGCTTTAACACATATTTCATGCCCTTTTTTATGGAAGGATTCTTGCGAACGTACTTTGTCAGAAGCGCCTGAAGGGCGATAGGGGTCACGTCGGGATGGGGGGCCCTCCAAGAATCAGTTCTGCTGTTGGCGAGATATGTTGAAAAGCCTCCATCACCGCACTGGAACTTCATCAGGTGTTTATAGCTCCTCACCGGTACTTCCACCCCTTCAGAAACCAGGAACAGTAATGCGTATGCCGTAGAGTCTGCATCCGATCCAGCCTCCATGTTGTACCCCCAGCCTCCATCTGGGTATTCGTTTCTTAGAAGCCACTTGGAGGCTGAAAGCGTCGAATCCGCAGTCCTCTTTCTCAGTCTTCCTGGAACGTGCCTTAACTTGTACCCCACGTACGCTGTTACCCATGCGTCCGACCATCCGGGCGGCAGTTGGCAGTCTGCCCAGCTTCCATCATCGGATATATAGGAGAGAATATACTCTAAGGAACTGATGATAGATCCTTTTATGCACTCCTTCCTTTTCGCGCTCAAAGTCTTTCCCTTGATGGGTTCAAACTCGGCTTTAGGTACATGCTCGTATAAGTCTCTTTTTGCCTAGAGCCAAAGCCCACAAAGCGGTGCAGGTCGACGTTAATTCCGTTAAGGTGACCTTCAGACATCACTTCAAGTGTGTTCAGATAGGTGGCCGGGTCCACGCCTAAGAAACCGAGCCATTTCGAGACCTTTTCCTTCGCCTCCACATCGCTTGCGAAGATGCAGTGCCCGCAGATCTCGAACTTGAAATCAAGCCCTGTTCCTGCTCCGAATCCGAAGGAACAGACAACCGATCTGGTAGGATACCGGCGCTCCTCGCCCAAAAGATTTTCAGTGAACCGTCTGAATAGTCTGTTGTACTCCCGGTCTGCGATAGACCTTATCAGACCTTCGTAGTATGTCAGCGGGTTCCCGAAGGCACTTACGTAGACTCTTCCACCTAGCTGGCCGCCTTTACCGAGCGTCAGTGACATTCCAAGTGGCTTCATGTCCGTGATGAGGACTTTCTCTATTTCGTGCCATCGCTCAGTCCCATTAAAATGTAAGACAAATGCATCGAATCTTGGCCACATTCTGTCTTCACGCCCCCATTTTCCGTTGATGTAGACACTTAACTTCGGCTCTGCCTTCGGTGAAAAACCCGCCCCTATCCAGAACGCACCCGCAGGGTCCGCAAGCAGATCGGGATCGCTTGAGGGAGCCAGCTTATCGATGAGGTCCTTAGTTTCTGACACAACCTTTCCTGAGGAGTAAATGGGAGCGAGAACGCCTATGCGCTCCCTGCTCAGCGTCAACCGTTCGGCTCCGGATGAACCCGGAACTCCTGCCTCACTCAGGAACTGTAAAGACGGCCTATCGTGCCCCAAGGGTAATGAAAACTGGAAGGGTGTTCCATCTTCGTTTTATTCTAGAAAACGTGGGTGGTCTTCTGCCAAGAGGCATCGCCAGCGATTCCCTGCATATGGTCTCATAGGTTCTCATGATCTGGGAGCCTGAATGTTCAAGGCCGAACTGAGGGATCAGCTTTGTCAGTAATTCGCTTACGTAATCGTATAGAGACAGGCCTAAATCACCCCTATGATATACGTGATGATGACTTTCTTAGCTCTTTTTTGACAGATTCTGCGCCTGCTCTCTCTGTGGAAGCGTCACCGTTGCTCTCCTGACTGGCTTATCCGAACGGCTTGGCCCATCGTCTGGTTTCAACAGCTCGATCTTGATGTGCGAAGGAGCTTTGAAGTGGAAAAGCATCCCCTGCCCCGGCTGCAATTCGATCCTGTTTGGTTCGAAGGTCTCACGTAAACATTCAACCTTTATAGGACTAGGGGGACGATAAGCCGTCCTCCCGATCTTCGGATAGGCTACAACAATATCCCCTTTGGTCTTCGTAAGCAGGTTGTTGACGGAGTACGCTCCGGGACGTATGATTATCGCTGAGAAGATGTCCCTTTCATCAAGCTTGAGGCTGTTGAATAGGTTTTTCCTAGGGTCCTCCTCCACCTTTTCGACGCTTACGTGATAACCGCCGCTTCCGCCTGAAACGTGGAAGACAACGTAGCCCCTCGGATTTACGACGAAATGGATCCTGGAATCTTCGTGGTCTGGGCAGCACTTGGACGGCTCAGCCATCACCCCACCCAACTTAGCCAGGTCTACGTTAGCTTGCGCTACTGGGCTGTTCTTGTCAACCGTTATGTAGAAGGCTCCAACGATTTCTGTCCCCCTATAAAGCACCCCCCGGTATTCGCCGGGTTCTGGAAAGCTGTGTATTATCGCTCCTAATATGGTGAGCGAACCGCTGTCCAACCCAATCTGCGAATAAATGTTCTGATCGATTGGTATTGTCATGTCTATGTACCCACCTCCGCCTGCACGGTCATCTCCTTCGAATTGATCTTCGCTGTAAGGTTTCGGATAGGGATCTTGACCGGGATGAGAACGCCGCTCTTAGGGAGGATCGGATAGGGGTCTTCGAACTCGTAGATTGGGTACTTGCTCGCAAAATAGTCAGAAATAGCTGTTTCGATCAACCCGAGAAGGTCAAATAAATTGCCCAGCAAGTTCGAAACCCAGTCACTGATATCCCCTACGATCCCTAGAGCACTTGTTATGAGGTCGATTACCGGTCCTATTATCGCCCAGATCAGGTCCTTCATAAAGCCTGGCAAGAACCAGAGCTCATCGTCTATCGCGTTCTTTACAGCCTGCTCAAGAATGTTTCCCACCGTTTCCGGAATATCGATCGGATCAGCGTGGACCCAGATTGGGTTGATGAAAATCTTCCACTTATTTGGGTGACCACCGTATTCCGCATCAAGATCTGATTCGCTTGCAACTCTGGCTGGGTCTATATAGTATTTCGGAGCTAGATTTGCCTTCACATCAGAAATCTTCGATATGAGCCCGCTGAGGTCTAAATCGGCGCAAACGGGACCGCCTATGCAGATCTTGGGCAGAGATACGAGGCAGCCGTTCCACGGATCAGGTATGATACACCAGCCTCCGACACAGATTCCTGGCAGGTTAAAGCAGACCTGAGCCTTCAAGATGTCGAAAACGACGTCGACGTTCTTTACCTCCAGCGTGTTGTCGTCTTTCAGGGTCAGGCTGCCATCGTCCAAGTGGAACTTGACGGAGTAGCTGGCTGAGAACGGGCCGAAGTTTTTGCTGTCCGACTTGGACAGACTGAAGTTATCAATTAATGTATCGAAAAGCTTGCCAAACGCTTTACCTGAAGCCGCGAGCGTTATGTGGTTCATGGTCCCACCCCCATACTGATGAACGCTTTGAGCTGATCATCCTCCACCGCAGGGTTGTTTGGAACAGGCGGGTTAGGTGTGGGCGAAAGCGTGATCGTGGCTATGTTAAAGAGCGGAAAGCTAAAGAACATCTTCTCAAATGGGATGGTCAGCTTCTGCCTAAGTACCACATTTACCGTAGTCTTAAGGTAGCATACCAAGTTTTGCTCAGTCCGTCCGGCTTGATGTCGACGATATCTAGTCTATCGACCTTGCCCAACAGGCACTCTTTGCCGAGTATCACAGTCCGTTCGAAATGGCCTACTACAAATATGTCCAGACAGAAGCAGTTCAGCTTCCCCTTTACGTGTACAGGTGGCACTGTCGTCTGCTTTTCCCCAGATTGTGGTGGCACGACCGGGATTGTGTCAACATCCTTTTCTGATGGGCAGCCAATAGCGCCGCATATCTTGAACTGCATCGCGAAGTGTTGTTTCTGAAGAGGCGGGTTAAGCTCCGAAGGAAGAGATATGACGTTTCCAGGGTGAAAGTCAATGCTGGCCTTTGTTAGCTGTGCGCAGAAACTTAGCTCTACCGGCGGCGAGTCAGCGCCCAGAACCGGAATAGGGTTGCTTACAGTGAAAACTGGGTTACCGTATTTTTGAACATCGGATGTGAAATTAACAGGTGCGCACCATAGTTCTTGGTCAGCTGCTATGTCAGAGGTCGCGTAATTGAAGAGTGAAGGCCGCTGGCGCATTATGTGCTGGACTACTAGGTTAATTCCATTTTCGTTGATGGCAACGTATAGGTCACAATTATCTGTTAATGCCATTAGTTTTCAGGGAATTAATCAGTATCATCTTATTTAAACTTTTCAAAAAAAGTGTCAATAAATGACGTCTTTTTTGGCTTATTTTAATTAAAGTTTAATTATTATAGAAAAATAAGGATAAAATTATATTCAAAGTTCTCTATAGTGAACTCAGTAACATCAATCAGATAATTGCAGATATTTTGCAATCATATCTATGTGGGCATGTTGATTCATTTGTATTCATAATTCCGACAGAAGACATTAACATAAGAGAGAGGATATATGATATTTTTCAGACTATGATAGACACACTAGTATACTTAGGCGTTAATTCAAGGAAGATATCTAATGAGCGTGCAGTTTATCCGATAATTGAAGAAGAATCTAGAACATATGAGAAAGTTAAAGATATTGGTGGGACTTATACCTAAATGGGTTCGAGTCTCTATAATATGATGATATTGGGATGCGGTGTCTGCGATTATATATCCATCCTGTGGTAATAATCTACACTTACAAAATAGGAAAGAATGAGAGAGTTAGCAAACTAAAAGGATAATTTAGTGAACAAGATGCCTACAAACTGTCCCATCTTAAATTTGGTATAATTTGTCTAACATTAGGAGTACATTTTGGTATGATTCTGAAAAACCCTTTAATAAATTACAATATATTCACATACACAAGAAGTGAAGTTAAAAGTGATAGATAAAAGGAAAACATCAATCCTGCTCTCAATGGTTGCCATACTAGCAGTATTAAGTGGAGTTGCGATAACAGCACTTGCAGCAAGTGGACAAAATACTATAACAATTGGACAGAATACTACAGTGCTCGGACCAAATGTAATGGGACGGGTAGGACGAGGTCAGTGGTCTATATCTAAAGCAAATGTAATAAATATAACAGAACAAGATGGGGAAGTACTACTAGATTTACTTGATAAAGGTTACAACGTAACAGGAATAAGACCGATCATCGTATCAGTAATTGACGCAGATGGTGTAGTTACAAGACTATCGTGTCAATTTAGAATTAAACAGGTTATTATTTAACATTTAATCTTTAAAACACATATATCATGAAAATAATGAAACAAAACCTATGTTTTTTCTCTAGTGATGTGACAATAATACGCAGCGACAACCTTTACTCTTCATATCTTGGTTTTACTCCTGAGACGTTTACGCTCAAAATTGAATCGCTAAGACTTTTTTCCCTCTGAGCAGACATATGTGATTCTTTCACAAAGGTTTTTACGGTTTCGTCATCTGCGATGGTTTCAACAGAAAAGTGTGATTCTCCAATCACCTTCACATTCTGGAAGCCTGAGCGTGTGATTAGATTCAGATATTCATCTTTCATCATCGCGCCTGAGACGCATCCAACATAAGCTTTTACGTTTTTTTCAATAATCTTGGGAAGTCTCTTTAACAGAACTATGTCGGACACCATTATTCTTCCACCGGGCTTAAGAGCACGGAAGGCTTCTTTGAAGACCCTTTCTTTGTCAGCTGAGAGGTTTATGACGCAGTTCGAAATAACTATGTCTGCGGTGTTGTCTCCTACCGGAAGATTCTCAATCTCGCCCAGCCTGAATTCCACATTTTTGTATTTACTTTTTCTGGCGTTGTATCTTGCTTTATCTATCATTTCAGGTGTCATGTCGACCCCGATAACCTTTCCATTGGCACCGACCCTGTTTGCTGCAAGGAAACAGTCGAATCCGCCACCAGAACCTAGGTCAAGGACGACCTCGCCTTCCTTTAAGGATGCGAGTGCCACGGGATTGCCGCATCCTAAACCCATGTTTGAACCTTCGGGGACGGAAACAAGCTCCCCTTTGCTGTAGCCGATACGCTTGCTGACTTTGTCGCTTGTACTGTTTGAAGGTGTTCCGCAGCAGAGGGAACTTTGGCGTCTGGCTACTCCCGCATAATTTTCTCGGACGATCTTCTTGATCTTATCATTATCCATCTTCATCACTTTTCCACTATAGAGCATCCTTGAGTAGAGGACTCAGTGTTTTACTAACCGAGCTGTCTAGCTTCTCTGTCTTGATCATTATAATACAGCAGATTGCGTTGTCTCGTTCGCAGCCTATGATCGCCAACTTGTCGTTCGGTTTTAAATCTGCTTTTTCTCTTACGTCCTTTGGTATAACTATTTGACCTTTCTCGTCCACGGTCACTACCGCGTTTATACTGCAGCATCCTTCACTATCTTTGCTCATTTATTTAATACCACATCTGAACATAATATTCAGATTATTTAAATCTTTCTGAAAAATAGGAATATTCAGATAAATCATTCAAGGTACATATTTCTATCCTTAAGAAATCTAACTCAAAAAGGATATTGAACCATTTTCCCTCTATCTAAGGGAAGAATTAATAGTTTAATATCGGAGAGCTGGAAGGCGAATATTTGGCATGATTCTTATTAATAATCCTTGACGCGTTTACTGGTTGAAGGGCAACCGAGTAATCTAAGGTCTGAGGTTGATTAGGAATACATATTTTCGTATTCTGTGACAAGCTGATCTAATGGAACATTGAAGAGGTCTTGGAACGAATTTCTTGAATAGGTGTTACCTATCAGCCTTTTTGAAAGTAATGTTACAGCACCTGGATTTTTCTTTTCAAGCCAAAATAGGAAATGTGCTGTTGTCTGATATCCTGAAAGAGCCTTCCCCTTTTCAAAGTGCGGGTATGATGTTCCACTTTGAAAACCAAGGGTATTCCTAACATAATCCGCTATTCCTTCAATAAGCCACGATGTTTCTCCATCGTATCTTGGGCAACGGTGGATTGTATGTGTAAACTCATGTATTATTGCACCGTCGTCTGTTTGTTGGCTGAAATATTGGTTGCTTAGGGTTACTGTTGTTCCGGAAGTGGAAGCAGGCACTTGAATCTCATTTGAGACTTTGACTTCAATATTAGGAACATCCGGAGAGCCAAGTATAGACTGGATTCTTAGGTGAATACTTCTTATAGAGGTCGACTGCTCGCGACCAGAGTTTATATTCAGGAGTTTGCTCACTTGGCGAGTATGAATATAAACTATTAAACCAAGACATATCAAAAACTTTTTAGTAATAATCTGAGTATAAACCTTTCGGAATGCAAAAAGAGATACAAACCTAGCTGATGACGATAAAAGAACGCAAAGGACTGACTTTTTTCAAGATCGATTTACCACATTCTTTCAGCTATCTCGAAGCGAAAATAGTGAATCAAAATAACGCTCTAAGGTTATCTAATTCCAAAATACCTGATCGAGAGGTTTAAAATCGTTTTCAACCAATCTTTCTCCGAAGGTAAACACACCCGGGGATCCTGAAAGCATCAGTGGTATGTAATATAAGCCGAAGACTGCCACCTGCATCACCAGTGCCTTTCTCACAGAAAATAGGCGTTCAAGTCTGGTCTGTAGAAAGCCTATAAAGGGATATTTAGCATAACACTTCGTGCCTAGGAGTCTTTGGAAAAGCGCCTTTAACTTCCGATCTAGGACTACTCTATGAACTAGGTATTCTCGTCGTGCTTCTTATAGTGTTAAAATTTCACAAGATAAAGACAAAACAGACTCTTTCAAGACATCATCGCGCTATGGTGGTTGTCATAATCTTGGGTTTTATAGTTACTCTTTCCATCATGGTGCCTTCATTTCTAAATTTCTTTTCTGCCAAGGTTGATTTACTGTCATTTTTTGCACTCTTAACCATATTTCATGCCTTGATGGGAGCTTTTGCGTTAGCTTATGGTATAATACTTGCCATAAACGTAAGACCGAGAAGGCTGAGAAGATGGATGCGTATTGCGATGTTCTTATGGTTATTTGCTATAGTTCTTGGTTTAATTTTATTCCTACAAATATATGGTTATTTGCCATAGTTTGCATGTGCAATCAGATAATTGGTCTACTTAAACCCATAATAGATTCTGCTGTGAAATGACGTTCTATTGGAAATTTTCTTAATAAAATTGATTTCCTTTTTAAATTATTAGATTTCTATTAAAAAATTAAGAGATATCCCAATTAAGGTGAACCCTTATATTCAGGGTAAAAAGTTATAAAATAGAGAAGTATGATTCGTAGATTAGTATTAGAGAGGTGGCTTAAATGAACACTCGGAATTTAGTTGCGATTGTAGCAGTGATTATTATCATTATCATCGCTGCAAGTGCATATGTGCTTTTTATGATGGGGCCAACTAGTACAACGAGTACAATGACCATGACAACAAGTACGACTGGATCCACTTCAACAACTTCGACGACTTCGACTACTCCAACGTCGACAACTTCCACCACAACAACGTCGACAACGAGCACAACTGCTGGAGTTACAACTATCACTATGGTTGCCCAAAATTATAAGTTCAACGGAACAAACCCGACGATCCACCTAAACGTTGGTCAAACGGTCAAGTTTGTGTTTATCAACAACGATAGTGACACGATAACTCATTCTTTCTATATAAAGAATTTAACTAACGCTGCGACGCCTATCATAAACCCAGGCCAAACCGCGTCCTTTATATTCACATTTAGTACTGCTGGGAACTATACCTACGCCTGCTCAGTTCATCCAAGCTTGATGTTCGGAAATATAATTGTTCAGGGGTAATTACGGCTTTGTCCTTCCTTAACACGGGTTTAAAACTTGAATCAATCACTTGGCAAGTCTCAAATCACTTAGCATCTCTACACGTCTCACGTGAATACAAGAAACGATTCAACTTGATCCGTCGAGAATAACCTCTGGGAAGGTTCGAAATCTGAATTGGCGAGTTAATTTGATTGTTAGACGATAGTTTAGGGAACTCGATTGAAACAGTAATAGGGGTAAACAAGAAGGAGCCGTAATCGCTGTAATCAGATTCTCGTTTATTATATTATCGTCATCTAGGAAAAAATTGTCCTTTTAAAATTCGTAATATGTCTTAGGTCACTGAACTCTTTAAACATATGGGACTCCTTAACCATTTGGCTCTGAACTTTTCCTTCGATCTTAGACGATACAAGAAGCGTCAACGATACTCTTTATCTCAGCGTTCAATGCTTCCGGCAAGCCAAGAATGCTTACATCCATGAAGCCACGAATGATAAGCGAAATTGCCTTGTCCCGTGACAGTTTACGCGTCATCAAGTAGGTGATTTCTTTCTCGCTAATCTTGCCCACTGCTGCTTCATGCGTTATCTCAACTCCTTTTTTCATTGCAATAAGTTCCGGAATGGACTGCATAAACGAATCGTCATCCATAAGCAACCCGCGGCACTCCAAGTGACCTTTGCAATCTGAGTTGTCACCTTCAATCATTCCGCGAATTATCATTTTGGAACCCTCACGAGCTATGGCGCGACTCACCATCTCAGCCCTGCTGCCCTTCCCTGAAAGAACCGCTTTGCTGCCAATGTCCAGCAGGCTGTTTTTCTGCCCGTACAGGATGCTGTTAAAACTCACCCGTGAATCATTGCCATTGCAGTAAGCCACAGGATACATCTGCACATCACGGACAGGGCGCATACATACATAATTCGAGACGAACGTGGCATTATCGCCGATTTCAGCCGCGCTTCTCGGCCGCACGAGCGTTTTTTCGCTCCACTGATGAATCATCGTAAAATTCAACATAGCGTTCTTTTTCACATAGATCTCGCTTATTCCTAAATGGGAAGCGTTCGCCACAGAAGAATACTGTAAGCAGCTGGTGATGATGTGTGCTTTCGAGTCTTCCTCAGCTATAATTATGTTGTGTACACGCTGCTCTAAGTTTGGCTGTGTAATCATCAAACATGATTGAAGTGGAAAAGTAATTTCAGCGCCAGGCATTATGTGCATGAAGTAGCCGCCGCTGTAGTCTTCTGCCACTTTCTTGGTAAATTCATCCTTGTCTTTACTTACGATTTTCCACATGTAGTCGTTAAGCCAAGAGTACTTGCTCAAAGCAGCTTTAATGTCCATAATCTCCAGTTTACCCTCATAGAACTCGTTGACTTTAGCAGCTACCGTCTCCTGATTCAAGTGAAAAAATGTAGCTGAGCGGTTCTTCGCCTCCACTTCCAAACCCGCTTTCTCAGCTTCAGCGAGAATGTCATGCGGAACTTTGGTCAATCCGCTTTCTTTGCTCATTTTTCCATCCCCCGCATGTTCTTCTTCTGCAAGCCACGCACTCCTCGTAGCCCAACCGCTTGATATCCTCATAAATACTCATCGGGTCAGTGAAACAGTGGAATTGCCCCTCAAGCAGTATGCAGCCATAACCTGCTTTCACATACTCCAGAATGTCGCCTTTATGTGTGATGATAAACGCGGAACTTCCTGAACTCTCCACATAACGCTGAATCTCAATCGCAATCATCCGCAGGCTCTCCACATCCACGCCCGAATCAGGCTCATCCAGCAACAGCAACTTTGGCTTTAGGAAAAGCAACTGCAGAATCTCAGAGCGCTTCCTCTCTCCACCACTGAAGCCCACGTTGACGTCTCGGTTAAGAAAGCTGGTTAACCGAAAAGCCTCAATCTGCTCCATTTCTTCGGCGCTGAACTCGTCAGTCTCGGTCTTGCCCAAACACAGCTTCAGCAGGTCACCCAGCTTCACACCAGTTATCTCTGGAGGATTTTGGAAACCAACAATCATGCCTAGCTTTGCCCGCTCGTCAATGCCCTTCTCTGTGATGTCCACACCTTTGAAAAATATTTTGCCGGAGATCACTTCGTAGCCTGGCAGCCCCATGAGTGTGCTGATTAGTGTGGTCTTCCCCGAGCCGTTAGGTCCGAAGAGGATATGATTCACACCTTCCTTGAGGCTGAAGTTTAAATCTTTTAGTATAAGCTTGCCTTCAACTTTGACTGATAAGCCTTTGACTTCAAGCATGTCCATGGCAATCAAGATGCTTTGTTTTCAAGAAAAATAAACTTTCCGACCTTCTCCTTCGATGATCGCAAATTTAAGGATTTCAATAATTTTGCATATAGAATTATCTTCTCAGATTATTTGCTTAATAGCGTGCTAACAATTTATTTTCGTATCAGAATTATCATCATAGCTCTCCATTAGTTTCTTAACAGGTTCCGAATCTTCTGTTCTCAATTCCTTTTTTTCCAATTTCGTTTGCTGTATATACTTAGTTAACTTCCATTTATTTTATGGAGTACAGACCTGCTTGCATGTAAGAGTACCATAGAATTTCCGCGGTTGAAAATCCAGTCTTCCTCAAAAGCGAAAGATGGCCCATTATGGTAATTGGAAAGTATTCGACGTCGAATCTACGAAGATTTTTCTCAACGGCTGCGGCGTCTCTTCCCTTTGCCAGTTGGAAATGTTTCCAATATTCTTTTCCAAATACAATGCCTTCAGGTGTCATGGGTCGCACATTTTCAAAGGTTATGTAGACCCCTCCGAGTGGCATAAGTTCAAAACAAACCTTAGTTGCCTTAGCTCTCTCACCGCTCGCCAAGTAATGATGGGATTGAATCGCTGTGATGATATCAAGTTTTTTCCCAAAATCTCCCAAATCTTGGGTTACTGCAGGCTCCAAGAACTCGACTCTGTCGCTGGATACATGTGCCAGCTTTTTCTTGGCCATTAGAAGCATCTTTTCAGAAGGGTCAGCCAGTATGAAGTGTGTATTTGGAAAAGTAAACAATGCCTTTTCAACGAATGTACCAGTTCCACATCCCGTGTCAAGCCACATATGCGGTTCCTTTCGCGTCGCTTTTACAAAGTTGATTGCCTCTTCATGAAAAGTGTCATAATAAGGAATTGTAGCACGAATTTGCGCGTCATAATCTACAGCTAAATATGGAGTGGCGTTGTCAAACTCCATGTTCATCTCTCCAGAAGTAAAAAAGAGTATTTGTTTCTTAAAGCTTTCGCTTCTGAGCAAGGATGCTTCTCAAAAAACATATCCAGCGCGAGCTGGATGTAGACAAACAAGATTCTATAATCTACAAAAATAGACTATAATTAAATTTTTATTCTTATTTGAAAACCTTTAATCCTCAAAGATGAAAGGTTTGTCAAGTGGAATTTCCACATAACAAATATCATCTCGTCTTATAAAACTTTCCAACATCCTCCTTACTTGTTTTGATTTCTTTCTTCAAATTAAAATAGATCGTGCTTTGACCATTAGTAGAGATTTTATTAACGTTATTGATGTGCACTAGTTATATATTTAAGAACACACCGCAATCTAGGTCTCGACATGAAAAATATGATTATGAGTGCTAATGTAGAAAAATTTGTCAGATTCTACAATAGCGAATTCGGAAAAAAAGTAATGGAAAAAGAAGCTGAATACGTCTTCAATGAATTAAGGAATTGTGAACAAATTCTTGATGTTGGTTGCGGCATAGGCTCATTTGAACAATATCTTCCCAACCTTAACATCATAGGTTTAGACAGCTCAAAGGAAATGTTAGAAGAAGCAAGAAAGGGAAGCGACAAGACTTTCATCCTAGGCAACGCGGAGGACCTGAAGTTCAAAGATTCCACATTCGATGCAGTTTTCACCGTGACAACCCTGGAATTCCTTGACAACTACAAGAAAGCCGTAGAAGAGATAGCCAGAGTTACAAAACAACATGGTAAAATCTTGGCAATGATGCTGAATCCTGAGTCCGAATATTTTAAAGAAGGGATAAAGAAGCCTGGTGACTATTTCAAAAGAGTAAAACATATGAATCCAGAAGAAATTGGAGCTCATATATCACATTTCTATGCAATAACTAAGGAAGAATATTTTCTAGGTATAAGGAGCCAAAATATCTTTGACACAGGTGATAAGAGATATGCGAGTTTGTATGTTGTTGTTGGAATAAAGAAATGAAGCAAATAGTAGCGATTTCTATATGAAGCGTATCTGGAATAAAGCGGTTTTGGTAGCCCAAGGATAGAGAGAATGATAATCTTATTGATTAGGCTAGACTCCAAATAAACCCTACCTATGATTACTTTAAGTTACTATTATGTTTAACTTACTGATGCTTTGGGGAAGGACTCTTTATTCTATGTTATTTCCTTCAACGGAGAATGTGAACTCAATTCCACCAAACCCTTTTTGTTCTTCGTTCAGTTTCTCATCCCATATAGGTTCTCCTGTTGGCTTTCTGGGGAGGGAGTCTTGGCTATATCTAAAAATGTTTTGAGAGAAGGTTGTATAGATCTCCTGTCTGCGTTCTTGATAATTTGGTTATAGTTCCTTTCCTTAGAGAAAGACAATTTAATAAAAAAAGGCAATACTGTCTTGATCTACTTCCTATTAGAATATTTTGGGAAAATCTTTCTCCTTCCAAATTGCTTCAAATCAAGGAAAAAGTTAGGATAGATAGTATTTGAAGGGCCATGCTTATTTAATCTCATAAATCAAGCTCTTTTATCCTTGCCATTTGATCTGTAGGTGTTAATTTTCATTGGCTTAGGCTGCAACCTTTTTCGAGGGCAGGAACAGCGAAGCCACCAGACCGAGAAGTGTCACAAGGGTGCCGATGGCGAAGACTGAGATGAATGACGGGTCGGAAGCAATGAAGTAACCAAGCACTACCGTCACGACTGCTCCGGCGAGATTCCCTCCCGTATTCATCATCCCAGCGACAGTGCCTGCAACCTTCGGTGTGAACAGCTCGGTTGTCAGTGGCCACGCGTTGACTAGGCCTGACGTGAACGCCCAGAAAAGAGCGAGTAAGCCGATTGCGTACTGAAGTGGGATGGTTCTATACAGGGCGATCAGGGAAGTGACTAAAGCTATAGTGAGAACCGAACCCAAGAGCGAATAAACGACAACCTTCCTGTGACCGATGCGGTCTCCCAGCAACCCGGCTAGAGGTATTCCCAGAAGTTGGGGTACAATCGCTATCATGGTGAAGAGAAACGCGGCCATTACATTGTCCATATTGTACACCTTCACGAAGTATAGTGTCAGCCACACACTGATGCTGGAGCCTCCTAAGAACCCAATGTAGACCAGGGTAAGGATGTACGGGGACAACGAATGCTTTAGGACGGATCCTGTCGATTCCCCATCGTTTTCTCTCTTTCTCGCCCCAGATAACTGTTCGGCAATTGGTGGAAGCCCGATGTCCTCAGGCCTGTTGTGCGTGAATCGGAATACTATAGGTACGGCAAGTATTATGGGCAAGCCTACTAGCAGGAAGCTGGATTGAGCTGATGACAAGCCTAGCAGACGTGTTGTCCCGCCCACCAACAAGGGCATTGACAAGCTTGCCAATATCATGGCTACCTCTCCACCGGTGAATAGTATGGCGGTCTGAATTCCTCGTCTTGAGGAAGGGAACCATCGGGCGAGCATAGAATTTGCGGGGACAAGGATAGCCGCTGAACCCGCACCTATCAGAACTCTTATGATAATACTCAACTCTACGCTGGGTAGAAAGATACCGAAGAGCACAGCCCCCAGGGCCATAAGAAGCGTGCCGAAGGAGACCGTTGCCCTTGCCCCCAGCCATCGCTCGCTCACGTATCCAAATGGAATCTGCATCACCGCATATGACCAAACCATGGCTGAGTTTATCCAGCTCAGGGTCGCAGGGTCCCAATGATAGGTAGTAATCAGAGCTGGTATGACGGTGGATATGTCTGAACGCTGGAACCAGTAGAGGAAATTGGCTAGGAATATGGCGCTCAACACGATCCACGAATACGGATAGGACTGCCTTCGCTGTTCCATCTCTGCTACACTGGTATATCCACGCCTTCACATAGTCTAGTCGACGCCGATATAAGAACGATGTCGCTTTCTTTCAGCTGCTTGACCTTCTCATCTATGGCATCAGAATCTTCCCCCTGCCAAACATTGTGAGCCATAGATTCCACATCAGTCTGCTTGAGGTACTCCATTATTAAATTTAGCACAATCAAAACGATTTGCAGCTTTGAAGTGATGACAGAAGAAGGAGCGAAGTCAAAAAGTATAGGACATAAAGCGTATAATAGTCAATTTCTAGTTGGTAAAAAATGGGAAGAATATATTGCAGACTTACAGCGTAGTATCTTTGCGGCCTAGCGAGGATCGAGTATCTAGAATCCTTCGGGTTAACTGTTAATCTAAAAAAATAGGACAGGATAACTTGGCGACTAAGATTTTTTTATGAAAAGTGCGCTGTTCAAAAATTAGAACAACATATCTTCCCCTAATTCTAAGAATAGCACTATATCTGTACCCACCTTACCTAAGGCCATGCAAAAGATAAAGATAAGGTCTCAGGTTTTTGTGATAACAGTCATACTAGGTCTTACCATATTCGGTCTCAGCTCTCTGTCGTACGCTAACGCAGCTTCATACAACAACGTGCAGGTATTCGTCCAGACCAAAAGCAACCTCCCCGACTACTTCATCGTCTCCGCCTTCAACATGAGCGGTTACATGGTCGCCTCCTCCCAAAGCTACTATTCAGCAGCTTCCTTTGAACTTCCAAACGGACAGTACATATTCGCCGCCACAGCGGAGCAACAGTACTATTCCACCATCTACTATTCACCCACGCCAGTTAAGGCCACAGACTTGAACTCAAGCTTAAACTCAAGCGGCTTAATGATCCCTATCGTTGCTCAAGAGCCGGTAGTGGAGTACGGTTACTCTCTGGTTCAGGTAGCTAACTCGACATCCATCACGATCTCGACCATGAATGCTACATCCCTTAAGACAAGCATGCTCACCGTCAAGGTCGCCTACGCCAACGGCACCGCTGCTGAGGGCGCTTCCGTCTCAGCGTCGATATTGGGGGGAAACTTTTGGGGTTATGGAGACAACGTTGTGATGTCGAATACCACGGATGCTGACGGCGTATCGACCCTTATCATGCCCCAGGCGCCTGTTCAGGTTTACGCCTGGAGCTGGCTACCAGTGAACCTGCCGAACGGCCCGACGTCGGTTCAGGTCGTAGTTGGCGGTGAAAAGGTGAACGTCACCGTATACTGGCAGCCTATGTCCGTTGGATTGGCGGGTTCAGCCATAATAGTACCACCCGGGGCCGGTGCCTCGATAAGCCTGCGTGTACAGCAGTCCAACTACTGGGTAACGCCCTACGGGGTCCAAGGAACGGCGACGGCGACGGCAGCGATGGGAGGCGGGATGACTTCAGCCTCCGAAGCTGGCTCAATCCCAGCCGCAGTATACCAGCAATCTCAGGGAATCCAGCAGGGGCAGTCCTCTCAGGTAGTCCTGCCGACGACGATTACATCCACGGTAACCTATTCAAACCCCAGACCAACGACCTCTGATTTAGGCTCAGAATCCTCCAGCAGCCTCCTGACCGGAAGCTCGCTTCTTGTAATGATTGTGGCCGTTTTGGCCCTTGCCGTAGCGGTCTTGAGCATACTGTTAGTAGCGAGAATCAGGAGACAGTAGCAAGCGTCTTAGCCGATCTACCTGAGGAATTCGGTCTCAACACTAATCGGGTTTATGGGTGCAGCGCCGACCAGATTCTACTAGTATAGCTGTAAGGCATAAGTTACGGCGCTAATAAGAGACGTCGCTAAAGAAAGGCCTCAGATCAGAATCAAGAAAATATTGACAGCCTTCCCAGGTCTCTTGACTCCAACATAACCAATCAATCTCGTCCCAAGATATGCAAGCAAGACTCCGATGACAAGAAGCGCAACCGCCAATAATACTGCATCAGTGCCTACTTAGGGACTCCAAGTACTTTATTCAGTCAAGATGTGCTTACTTCCACTTTGTAAGTATTTCCTCCCTGCGGAATGTGGCCGTGCTGATGCGGAACAGAATCAAATTAAGCGCTGCGAGAACAGCGGCGATGATGAGAAGATTGGTGGTGTCGAGTGATATCAGGCCTATCTCGCCAGCGAGGTAGATGCCCATGAAGGGGAGGAGCATGAGACCCCCGAGTTGCGATGCTGAACGTACGTCGTTGACCCTCGCGGAGGCGATCACACTCATCTCGACGCTTAGTAGCGCTGCAAGAGGGGCGAGAATAAGGAGGATGAGACCAATGCCCCAATTAGGATAGTAAAGGTAGCCAAGCTTGCTGTAGGTAATGCTATCCATGAGCGCCATGAAGATTGTAGCGCCTGCGTAGGTAGCAACGATGGCAGGTAGGAATGCGGCGATGCTCTTTCCAAGCAGGATTTCTCCATCGGTGGTTGGAGTCGCCAGAAGTGGTTCCAGACTCTTCTCAACCTTCTCGCCGACTATACTATAGGAGGCGATTGGAGTAGGAATAATCGCCGGGATGATGACGTAGAAGAAGGCGAACGCGTTCAGTAGCTGCGGGAGTGCCGCAGCTGGGATGCCCCCGCTTTTCCTTCCCGTGATCTCGATTATCAATGGGAAAAGAATCGAGAGCAGGAGAGGCAGGAGGACTGCCGTATAGATGACGGTTCTCTTCCGTATGAATGACTTTAGGTCCTTGGCTGCGATAATCCACGAATTTTCTAGGTTCATTTTGTCTCCCTCACGAGCTTCAAATAGGCATCTTCCAACGTTGAACTGAGCACAGTAACGGATTGAACGTTGCCCCCTGCCCCGACAATTGCGCGTACAATGTCCTGATTCTCCTTTTCAGGATTCACCACGTCAATCGTTATTTTGTTGTCATTACTGGTCATCTTCCCGATCGACAGCTTCTTCAACGC
Source organism: Nitrososphaeria archaeon (assembly GCA_963752255.1). GTDB lineage: Archaea > Thermoproteota > Nitrososphaeria > JACIWG01 > JACIWG01 > JBEKIG01. The sequence continues at coordinate 397,896 of CAVVXT010000019.1, forward strand.
GTTCAAGATCGCATCATTCACCTGCTCCAGCTGAATTACGGTCTTCCTGCCCCCAATCGACCCCTCAAGCTCTTCGGGAGTGCCTACTGCCATCAGCTTGGTATTCAATATCCCAATCCTATCGCAGATTCTTTGCGCTTCATCGAGGTTATGCGTGTTCAGAAAGATAGTCTTCTTCTCCTTCTTTAACTCGAGTATGAAGTCCCTGACAGTTTTTGACGATTCTGGGTCTAGGTTGACTGTCGGCTCGTCCAAGAACAATACTTCCGGATCATGAATAAGGGCGCGTGCTATCGCAAGTTTTTGTTTCATTCCTTTGGAAAACGTTCCGGCCGCGACATCCTTTTTCTCCCAAAGCCCCAACATCTTGAGGAAGCGTTCGATGTTTTCTTTTCTTTGTGCTTCTGTACATTTATACAGCTTACCGTAAAAGTCCAAGTTTTCGTAGGCGGTCAGGTCATCGTAGAGGCCCACGTTGTCAGGAACCAGTCCAATGATCTTCCTGATCTTCAAAGAATCTGCGTCGTTACCTACCTCGTAACTTGCTATCCTGGCCGTTCCGCTGGTCTTTGATATCAGGCAGCAGAGCATCCTGACGGTGGTGGTCTTCCCAGCTCCGTTGGGTCCCAGAAATCCAAAGACCTCCCCTTCCTCAACGCGGAGGGTCACCCCATCGACCGCGGTCAGGTCGCCGAACTTCTTGGTGAGGTTCTCCGTCTCGATCATAACGTTTCACCATTGCCTGAGCCCTGGCGGCGGCTAGATGGATAGTACCTTGGAAGCCGGTACGTGATTTGGCATACGCTGCCGTATTTAGAATACATAATCATGAAGTTATCCCAATCTCTTCCCATTATCCATAACCCATTATTAAATATCTATTATAACGTTTTGTGAGGATGATAGACAGGCTTCTTTTCAAAAGGATATAGAGTGCACATATAAAATTATATTCCACCAAAGAATACAAGTCGCTTTTTGAAAAAGCAGGATTGCAATATATTAAGAGTATAATTATTGGCTAGATGGGGTTTAGCGACAGTTCACATCGGTGAAAAATAAAAAATTTGGGTCTTTTCATGGCTATCAGTCCAACTGAAGCAAGGATGACATTTTACCGTAAGTAGTCTTCGATCCTATCTTGTGGTCTATATCCGAGCTTCTCCATGGTTTCAGATAAATCAAACATCTTATGGTCGTTATCGGAAACACCGTAAAAGATACCAAACTTCAGATCTGACTCTAAACTCCTGTAAATCAGCTGTGCCATATCGCGATTACTGATCCATATCCCAGCAAGCTTTTCGCCAGTATAGGTTATGTGGGTACGTTCTCCTGAAATAAATGGCTTAACGTAACTACTAGGATCCTCTAACCCAGGACATGAACCTATCCTTAGACAGATGACCGACAGACCGAAGTTGTCAGCATAGTATCTTCCGAGTGCTTCACCAAAAACCTTGCTGACGCCGTAAAGGCTGTCAGGCCTTATCGGAGCCCCCGGCCCGACTTGGTCAAGTTCTTTTACAGAGAAGCCGCAGGCGTGGTTGGAGCTGGCGTACACCACCTTTTTCACTCCTACCTTTCGAGCAGCCTCGAAGATGTTATACGTTCCAACAATGTTTAAACTAAGAATGGAGTCCCAAGGTGCCTCAACCTTTGAGTCAGCAGCCAGATGTACGACCGCCTCAACACCATTCATAGCTCTTATAACTGAATTTAAGTCTGCTATATCCGCAGAAACAACTACTTCTCCCGGTAGAGCCTCCAAGACCTTCTTGTGGGACATTAACTTTAGGGAATAATAGTCCCTGTAAGCTTTACAAAACGGTAAACCTACACGTCCACTGGCGCCAGTTACAAGGACCTTCATACCTCTTGACATTACCGTCGCCTTGAAAGAAAATATCATTGCAGATATTTAACTCTTTTCATGAATAATAAAATAAACCGATTGATTTGATTCATTCCCTTATTTGTGTCAAGGATATGTATCTGAGTTACTGAGATGTGCGTGGGAATAGATAACAGAAAATTACCGAGAAAGGCTGTACAGGGGGCTGTAGCTAGCTCTAGCATTACCACTCTGAGCTCCTCATCGTGCCTCCCAGACAACGTAAATAAATCTGTATAAGCAAGTGGCAAGATTTAATATAAATTCAAAATAGCCTCACATGTTGCCATATCGATCGATATTTAACATAGCTAAAGGTATGATTAGGGTGATTAGATGATTGAGGAGAATACTAGGGTAACCTTCTGTGATCAACTAACCAAGATCTATGAGAAGCAGCAGAGGAAGGCGCTTGACTCCGTCACCTTCTCTGTTCCATCAACCGGAATATTCGTCCTGATCGGGAGAAACGGTTCCGGTAAGACCACCCTCGTTCGAATACTTGCGACGGAGCTCGAACCGACGTCCGGAAGCGCAAAGATAAACGGGATAGACGTCGTGAGGGAGCCTAACAAGCTGAGAGAGAAGATCGCGGTCGTGCCGCAGGAGGCAAGGGCCATACCCTGGATGACGCCGATGGAGACGGCTTCATCGTATCTCCTCTGGAGGGGCTTCAACTTCGGGGAAGCGAAGCGAAGGGCCTCCAACGCGCTCGAGGAACTCGGGCTAGGCGGATACGCCAACACCCTGAACCGTAAGCTATCCGGCGGAATGAGGAGAAAGGCCCTGGTGGCTACCATCCTCGCATCGGAGGCGGAGATATTCTTCCTCGACGAGCCTACGACGGGGCTCGACCCGATATCGAGAAAGGAGCTTTGGGGTCTTCTCAGAAAGATCAGTAAAGAGCACTTCATCTTCCTCACAACCCACTATCTGGATGAGGCGGAGGAGCTGGCCGACAGGATAGGCGTACTGGATAAGGGCAGACTAATACAATGCGGGACGCTTGACCAGTTGAGACACAGCGTTAACTACAACTACAGCGTAAAGATCCCAGCGAACCCCACGTCACCCATCCCCAGAGTGGAGGAAGGCGAGTTACTGGAGGGTAAAGACGGCTACAGGATACTAACAACAGAGGACGAGGCGTTCAGAATCTCGAGAGAACTCTCCAAGGGAGGATACAAATTCACAATAAACCCGGTTTCCCTCGACGACATATTCAGCTACATCGTGGACCAGGAGGCTTGAAAATCGGTTGGAAACCAGAGATCAGTTGGAGGACGCAAACTCGACGATGAAACGGAATAGATTCAGCCAGTTCATGGCAGCTATACTCGTGAATGCCATATACGAGATGAAGAACTTTCCTGTAGTCCTGATCAACACTATATTCTCCCCACTTTCGTTCCTGATTGTGATCGACTTTGTCAGCCGCGGCAGCCTCATCGGCGAGGCTATCGGAGGCGGGTTCATAATGAGCATGTTCGGGAACGGCATGTCGCTTATGGGCGACCTCTCCCACCTGAAGAACGACTTCAAGCTTCAGGACATGGTGGTCAGCTCGCCCACACCCTGGTACATCTACCTGATAGGAATGGCGGTCTCCGAGCTCGTTTCCTCCGTGCCGGCGCTCCTCGTACTCAGCGTACTCGCAACTCTATACATCCATCTAAGCATCACAAGCGTCCTCGAGTTCATTGCAATTCTGCTCATGATGTTCTTTACATCAATCTCAATCGGCTATACAATCGCAACGTTCTCAAGCGACATCATTAACGCAGGCGCCTTCTCCAGACTCAACTCCATGCTCTTCTCCACAATACCCCCCGTTTACTACCCCATCACATACGTCCCATATCCCTTTAGGTACCTTGCCTACCTCTCACCTACGACCTACGCCGCAGAGCTGTCTCAAAGCGCAACTGGCTACCTTTCACTGTCATTAGGAGAGGTAATCGTTAACTGGATCATCTTGATCAGCGTCACAGTTGCACTCCTCGTGATCGCGAGGAGTAAGGCAAGATGGAGAGAAATCTGATCGCTAAGACTTATGAAATTGAATAGAAGCTTAAAATCTCCTTTAAAAATAAAATGCCATGTGCAAATAAAAGAATTTGTGAATGAATACGGTAAACCTTTTTCCGAAACGCTTGGGATTGATTTGAAATTGGGAAAGAACGAGGAGATTGTCAGATGGTTTCTTGCATCAATTTTATTCTCGAAGCCGATAAGGGAGAGTTCTGCTAAAAGAGCCTACTATTCTTTTGTCGAGCATGGCGTTGATAGTGTGAATGCAATTTTAGCTACTAAATGGCAAGGTTTGGTTGATATTCTGGACGAAGGCTCATACACTCGTTATGATTTCTCCACCGCTGACAAGCTTTTGAATGTTTTCGGGAATCTACAGAAATTTTATCAAGGGAACTTGAACAAACTTCATGAGGAGGCGAAGGATAGTAAAGACTTAGAAATCAAAATCAGAAAGCTTGGTAGAGGGATAGGCAATACTACAATTTCCATCTTTTTGAGAGAAATGCGCTGCGTTTGGGCTAAGGCTGACCCAGAACCTTCGACACTTGTAAGGCTGGCGATGGAGGAATTGAAAATAAGTAATATTAGAGAAGTAGCAGAAAGGGATGATCTAGACTTAGTTAGGTTGGAAACGGCTCTGCTAAGGTATGGGAAGGATTTCCTGAGAAAAGGCAAGAGATTAGACATCCAAACAGGCCAACTGTAAATTCGGTCGAACTAAAATCAGTCGTCAGTTTGATAAGGAAAGAGTACCAGCCGCTTCAGAACTTTAGAACTTGTTCTCTGATTTTTCTTTTACTTAATAATTTTATATCTCCATCTTGGCGTTAATTGACCTTACAATTATATAATTATGTTCTTTAGCTAATTTTCAATAAATATGAGGTTGCTGATATAGTTTCCTTATCTATTAAAATTGTTGGTTGTGGGGAGTGTTTGGAAGTGCAGTAAAGAAAAAGGAAGAGGTCTCGGCGAACGTTATTTCTTCAGTAGACTTAAGATTCTACCCGCTACTCCGAGGATTAGACCTGATAGCCAGCCGCCTTCCTTTGTTCATAATTTGCGTTTAAACGGTTCTTGCATTCGTTGCACTCAATTCCATGGTCCTTTTGGGTATAAAGTTGAACAGAAGAAAGTTCGAATAATAGACAAAATACGTAAAAAGGTCCAATCAACTAAAATGTGCACTGGGAGAGGACTGCGTTGACAGGAATTAGAAGAAAGGATAAGGAAATAACGAACCTCGATGAGATGAAAAATATTCTCAAAACAGCCAAGTATGTAACCTTAGCGATGTGTTTGAACGATGAACCGTACTTGGTGACCCTCAGCCACGGTTATGATCAAGAGAGAAACTGCATTTATTTTCACTGTGCAGATGAAGGAAAGAAAATCGATATTCTAAAGGCAAACAGTCTCGTTTGGGGTCAAGCGCTTGTCGACCTAGGATATGTTCAAGGAGCATGTAAGCAGCTGTACGCTACAACACAGTTTAGAGGCAGGGTAACTTTCTTAGTGGACTTAAACGAAAAGGAGCACGCGTTAAAGGTTATGATTGAATCATTAGACAAAGATCCAGAGAAAGTTATCGAAAAACAACTTAAGCCTGAGCGAATTCGAAAAGTGAGAATCGGAAGAATAGATATTGATTACATGAGTGGCAAAAAAGCCGATAAGGTGACAATTTGAACGCTAATAGGGTTTAAACTCTTTCCAAAACGAGAAACCCGAGTGGAAGACGCGACGACCGCATAATTTGAACTCAACATTCTGGATTCAAATCTCAGGTATTTCCATATGCGCCGCATTTGGCTATTTGTGGGTATTAGACAAGAGAAATCGGGCGTCTACAGCTTGACTGATTTCCAAGGGGTTGAATTAATTCTTAAGGTTGAGTGGATCTTAGATTAGTTTGAAGCTAATTTTTGTTAAATCTGGAGCTATCTAGCTAGTGATGACTTGTTAGTAAAGCGCGCTAAAATCATATATAATAGACATAGGTTATTAATTATCGGGTGTTTTGTCATGTTGGCAAAAGAAATTAAGGTGCTTGAACGTCGTCCCACCATTATTAGGCATGACAGCATGAATAGTAGGCGTACTATTAAACCGCAATACGACAATGCATGGAGCTGTTAACGCATGAATAAAGCATTGATTGTTTATGGAACCCGATATGGAGCAACAGCGAGCACATCAGAAGAGATTGCAAACATACTCCGACAAGAAGGTTTGGAAGTCCGAGTAGTTAACGCAAAACAAGAAAAAATCAAAGACATAGCTGAGTATGATCTTATCATTGTTGGCAGTGGAATCCAGATGAAAAGGTGGACCAGTGAACCTGAAGAGTTCCTGAAAAGGTTTCAGAAGGAGCTGGCAGGAAAGAAAGTGGCACTATTCGTCTCCTGCGGCGCTGGCTGCCAAGCACTAAATGAAGGAAAACCCGACATGATTACTAAAGCCAGAGGAGAGTATCTTGAAGAAAAAGCCGCCAAGTATAATCTGCAACCCATCGCTTTGGGCTTATTTAGCGGCGTCTACAACTACAATAAAGTGCCATGGTGGGCCAAAAGGGCGCTGGAGGCAGGAAGGCCGAAGATAGAAGCTGCATATAAAGAAACACAGCCTGGAGTTTATGATACGAGAGACTTGGACGCCATCAGAATCTGGGCGAAAGAACTCTCCCAAAAAGTTCACAGTTAGGCAAAAATGCTCAGAAAAAATATACAGTAAGCTAAGCTGCCAAATCGACATAGACAAACAGATAATATGGGAAATAATTACTTGTGATCTAAGCAATTATTTAAAATTTAAGCTAAGATTTAAAAGGTTCTGTTACCTCTGCGTGTTATAAATAGTCGGAAATTATCTTTCCAATAAAATATGTTCCTGCAAGCGTCTAAACTTTACGATTTTTATTAATAGAATGTAGGATTTTTACTATACTTTAGGCTTATGGCATTTCTCACATTCGTATAGCGTCTTTATCATAAGAACCTCCCTTCTGGCTGGCATTGACCCCACCTTTCCCTGCCTGGATCCTATCAAATGCTTGGAAATGGTATTGATGGAACACGATCAGAGATGTATACGTGCAAACTTCTGTACAGTTCTAGAACCGCGATTAATCTTCGCATAACTCATTGATACTTCACCAACATATAGGTCGCCTCTTGAATCAACAGCAATTGCGTGAGGAGCAACAAATAATGGGTTTTTCACATCGTGACCTTCGTTTCCCCAGCGCGTTAATAACTTTCCATCTATCGTGAAAATGGAGACACGCCTGCACAGCTCGGACACATAGACGACATCATCACCAACTATAGATAAGTCGGTTGGACGAATCAAATTTATCCACTGGGTCAAAAATTCACCTTTATCATTAAAGACTTGGATTCGACTATTTTCACGATCTGGGATCCATACCTGATCATGGACATCCACCCGAATCGAATGTGGAAGTCGGAACTGGCCTGGCCCTGCTCCCGGTTCACCCCATGAGAACAATAACTCACCGTCTGGGCTGAACTTATGTACTCGCGCATTACCATAGCCATCAGAAACATAGATATTCCCTGATGAGGAGAGTGCCACTCCTGTTGGGCGGTTGAAAGGTGGTCCACCTCGTGTAATAGAGGCTATACTCTCAAAAAGATCAGACATTTGTATATAACCGGTGTCTGAAGGTTTATCCTTCGTTCCTAGTTTCATTAGAACGTTACCCTCAGTATCAAATTTTGTAACGGTATGGTTTTTATCGTCGGTGCAGTAGACTGCACCGTCTGGACCAATACAGATGCCATGAGCTCTGTTAAAGTACCCTTCTCCCCACGATGAGATCAAATCTCCATCACGGTTGAAGATCATCATTGGGTATTTGCCGCGGTTGAGAATGTAAACCTGGTCTTGACGGTCAATGGCTATACCGCAGACATCAAGGAAAGACTCTCCATCATGAAGTTTAGCCCATCCGTCAACTAGTTCAAATGAATATTTCTCATTACCGGATATCACTTTTGACAACTCCTCTATGGAATATTATTGTAACTCAATTTAAATATTTAGTCATGAACTTCTAAGATCTTGTCCACGTTCTCTAATCCCAGCCTCTTTAGAGTTTCAGATGTTGGTACTCCATTTTCAATCCTTATGGTAATTTATTTCTATCTTACTGAATTCTTAAAAGCACTGATATTAACTGACAAGAGAACTAAAATGAACGTACAAATTATAGGAAAGACTACATAAATCCTTTACTCAAAAGCCCAGCCAAGAGAGAGAGTGAGAGAAAGTTCGCTAGGTCCGCCCGGGACACCTTCGGCGGAGACAAGATATGTCAAGTACAATAGAAGGATCCTGCCTAAAGCGGTTGCTTTGACAGCATTAGGCCAGAAGGGTAAAGTGGACGCTCCGCATAGGGATGGCAAGGTTGAAAGGAGAAAACATCTCTGGCAGAAGCTTCAGGATGCCAAGAAGACACTTGTGCGATTGGGCAAAGAAATCGTAGCGGTGGTCTAGTTGAACTATGCTCTACTTCCTGATATTTTTTGTTGATACAAATCATCCGTATTTGATGGGATTCACAGTCTCCCTTCTTTTCCTCGGACAAGTCCAAGAAAATTAAAATCCTTATTCTATACGGAAAAAAGATTTTATCAGATCGATATCGCTGTCCTTCAACAACTCTTTTTCCTTCGCCCATAATAGGGAGTCTGAAGATACAGCTACAGGCTCCATTTCCTCAAAGATTCTGGATGTCTGATAGAATCCAGCATACTTTTCAGGCGTTCTTCTCAGAAAATCTGACAGGGTTGTAGAAAATTTCTGACTAGCATCATACATCGCCTCCTTTATTCTCCCCTTAAACTTCGACACAACCGAGAAAGCATGGGAATCAAAATAGGACAGATATGTCTGAGATTCAAGGTACGCCCCCTTCAGTTCGTCGTTGTCTCTCCCTTCCTCGATCACCCTCCAGAGCGTCGTTATCTTAACGATACCAGCCAGAAAGTACGCATAAAGCATATTGAACGAATCATTCACCTCACCGTCGAGGTTGGTGAGGCTGAACACAGCCTTTATTTGGCGTTCTTGCTCAAATTTTTGCAGAAGATCTATTAGAATAGGCCGTTTAGGCACCAAAATCGAAAACTCTTTATTTTCCCACCTTTTATGATAGTTTCTAAGCGCTAAGCTGAAAGCTTTCTTCGAGCATTCACTTGAACAGTATTTCTTATGTTTGCGGGCGAAAACTTTGGTTTCACCGCAGATAGGGCACTTTTTAGGCATCTTTTCCGCTAACCTTTTTTTCCTATACAAGTCGTGGAAACGAACTTTATTTCTACGATAGTAGTCTTTCATATAGTTTCTATGCTTTTCTCTCCTAAGCTCATCTTTGTCGCTGGAAGCCATATTTCTCACCTATGAAATTGCTATGTTATATAAACATAGCGATTACTAGTCCCTTTGGGCGTGGGACTTCGCTCAGCTGTAGATTATTGCGTGCAGACATCACACATTCAGATTTTTTAAAAAATTCTCGGTAACTTGAATTATGGGCCTGAAGGGATTCGCACGGATGTAGTGACAGCGGAACAGATTACGTAGAGAAGATAATATCTAAAAATGTAACGCTTAAGCATAAATTTAATTAGGTATCTGCACTTAATTAGGGTCAGAAACTACCGGGCCCGTCCAGCTTAACCATTAATTAGTCATCAGAAGGTATAAAAGCAATTTCACTGTTTCTGATGGTGTTGAACTTCGAACAAAGGAAACTCTCTGACTCTATCATCGTCTTCGACGGTAATTATCCGGGAGGAGGGAACGTGACCTCCACCGTGGTTCACTCAGGGAATCACGCCTTTGTCTTCGATTCGCTCCTCTTCCCGGAAGATACGCTCATGCTGCTGCGCAGCCTCAAGGACCTGAATCTTAATCCCGAAGGTCTGGTCAACACGCATTGGCATTTGGATCACACCGCTGGGAACCAGCTTTTTCTCGAGACTAGACGGATAATCTCACACAGTATGTGTAACGATTTGATGCATACGGACCTTCCCCCTCAGATCAATTGGCTGAACAAGGGGCTGAAAGAAGAAAGGAGAGTTAGGGCCACGTACCCTAACGAAGCGATTTCGGATGGGTCTGTCTTAGCCGTTGGAGACCAGGAGATAAAGTTCTTGCACACGCCAGGACACACGCCCGACTCGATCATCGCTTGGCTGGAAGATGAGCATGTGATCATTGCCGGCGATACTGTGATGGAACTCCCCTACATATGGTACGGCGAGAGTCAAGCGCTGATCGAGTCCCTGAAGAGAGTTCAGTCGATTGTTAGAGGAGACAGGATAGTTCAGGGGCACGGAGGAATCTGTGGACGAGAAAAACTGGGTGGCGACATAAGCTACATCGAAAATGTGAGAAAGCTTGTAGCCGAATACCTCGAGTCAGGGAAGACGGCCAAAGAAGCAGCAGCAGGAATCAAGCTAGCAGATTGTGTCAGCATGGAGAGAATTCAAAGCACACTCAAACTCTACGAGAAGTTCCATCCGGAAAACGTGGAGCGGATTTATGCTGAATTAGGCAAGAAGCTGACCAAGGAAATTCATTCTTAGGACCCATTCAGGGGCGGACCCCACCGAACTTGAACCTAATTTCACTTTTAATAATTTACCAGTAGATTAATGCTGAAATCCCACCCCCTGCACCTTCGATCAGACTTTCGCCCAGAGCCAGCCCATTTTTATTATACATATGATATTAGAAATAAATTATTTGGATAGGCATTCTTTCTTCCTTAAGAAGAATAGTGTATCTCAAACGAATTCCGCAGTCGCTTCTGGACACGTTTAGACTGATGGGAAGTTTCTGTCTGATTTTTTTGTTCTTTCTGATGTCTTAAATTATCATATTTTTATGAGGGATTCAAGTGTTGTCATACGCATAAACTTTACATAATATTAGCTTTATATCTTCAAGATAATATTAGTAATATAGATGCTAAACTTCTATATACTAGATGTTTTTGCTGTAACGAAGTACTCAGGCAACCAATTGGCAGTTGTTATTAGTTCAAAAGCGCTTAATGGTACTGAAATGCAGAAAATTGCCCAGGAAATGCATTATTCTGAGACGACATTTATATTTTCAAGTAGAAAAAAAGATGCCGGATATAATGTTCGTATCTTTACCCCAGAAAAGGAGGTTCCCTTTGCGGGCCACCCGACTCTTGGTATAGCCTACGTGATAAGACAAGAAATTATTAAATCGGATGTAAACAACATTATCTTAAATTTGAAAGCGGGAAAAATTACTGTGACATTTGGTCAGCTGAGTCATGAAAAAGATATTCTTTGGATGAAACAACAACAACCTACATTTGGGCGTATCTTAGAGGCAGAATCTTTGTCAGAAGTTTTATCCATTAATAAGGCTGATTTAGATGATAGGTTTCCTATCCAAGAAGTTTCCACTGGCCTTCCTTCAATAATAGTTCCATTAAGATCTTTGGATGCTTTAAAAAGAGCTAAAATTGATATGCAGAAATACTTCGATTTGATAGCAAATTTATCGGCAAAAGGTATACTAATTTTTTGTTCAGAAACCCGCAAGAAGAAAAATAATCTTAGTGCACGATTTTTTGCTGATTATTATGGCGTACATGAGGATCCGGCTACCGGTAGTGCAAATGGCTGTCTAGCTGGATATTTAGTTAAATACAAATATTTTAGTAAAGATCGGATAAATATCCGAGTGGAACAAGGTTATGAAATAGGAAGGCCTTCTCTGCTTCTCATTAAAGCTGAAGATAAAAAAAAGTGGATAGACGTTAATGTTGGCGGCAAAGTAATCATGATAGCAAAAGGAAAACTTATCTGATACCCAGTATCGACTTTAATACTTTGATTTCTCTTATCGAAGATCAGGCTTATGATCGAAGGGAAAAAGCAGTTAAAGCATTGACTAGAATCATCAATCTAAATTGAATATTTTCTCAATAAGCTTAAAGGAGTCCATGAAGCAAACTCCTTATCCGCAAAGCTTTACTCTATTTTAGTCCTCTTATGAAATATCTTTTCGCTCCCGTGGATAAAGGAAAAGAGGTCGCTGGAAAGAAACCTCTGACCATAATAACAGATGGACTACGAGCATACCAAGACGCATGCACGAAAGAGTTCTACACCAAACATAACCCAAGAACCAAACACATCAGAGACATTCAATTAGCTGGAGAAGTTCACAACAATAAGATGGAGAGGATGAACGGTGAAATCTGAGATAGAGAGAAGGTTATGAGAGGGTTAAAGAAAGAGGACACGCCGATTCTTAAAGGCTATCAGATATACCATAACTATGTTAGACCACACGAAGCGTTAGATGGACAAACTCCCGCTGATAAATGTGGAATCAAAGTCGAGGGAGAAAACAAGTGGATAACGTTAATCCAGAACGCAAGGCAAAGCATAAATCTAAAGTGAATCTAATTGGAAGGTGTGAGTTTCCAAACTAATACCATCTATTGTGGTGATTGTAAGGAAGTTCTAAAACACTTCCCTGAAAATTGCGTTGACCTTATCTACCTTGACCCACCTTTTTTCTCAAATCAAGAATATGAAGTCATTTGGAAAGATGGATATGAAATTCGAGCTTTTGAAGACCGTTGGAAAGGAGGAATACAAAACTATATTGCTTGGATAGAACCAAAACTCCGAGAATGCCATAGAGTTCTTAAAAACACAGGGTCAATTTATCTCCATTGTGACTGGCATGCGGGACACCACTTAAAAATACTTATGGATCATATTTTTGGAGAAAATCGACTTATAAATGACATTATTTGGAAACGAACAGCTGCTCATAGTGGAGAAGGTATTACTAAGAAGTATGGGACAGTTCACGATAATATCATGTTTTACGCTAAAACCGACCAATACACGTTTATTCCCCAATATATGCCATACAGCAAGGAATATCTTGAAAATTTCTATAACCATGAGAATGCAGATGGAAGACGATGGCTATCAAGAGACCTAACAGCCGCAGGGGTTAGACATGGTGATTCTGGCAAACCATGGAAAGGGATTGATGTGACATCTAAAGGGGTTCATTGGAAATTTAGGGTTCAAAAACTTGACGAACTTGAGAAGATAGGTAGAATCTACTTTCCAAAAAAAGTTGGAGGTATGCCAAGATATAAACAGTATCTGGACGAGTCAAAAGGTGTGTTATTACAAGATGTATGGGCTGATATTCCAGTTATTTCATCGCATGCAAAAGAACGTTTGGGTTATCCTACACAGAAACCTGAAATGCTTCTTGAACGAATTATAAAAACTTCATCAAATCCAACGGATATTGTTCTTGATCCTTTTTGTGGTTGTGGAACAGCCATCGCAGTTGCTCATAAATTAGGTAGGAGATGGATAGGGATTGATATTTCTCCTACTGCATGTAAGTTGATGGCTAAGAGGTTACGTTTATTGAGAGCAACATTTTCCGAGATTGGATTACCAACAACTGTTGAAGAATTAAAACAACTTCAACCTTTTGATTTTCAGAATTGGGTTATGGAAAAGTTGTATGGGAGAGTTAATCCAAGAAAGGTTGGGGACATGGGAATAGACGGGTATTTTATAGACGGCTCTCCAATCCAAGTCAAACAATCTGAAGATATAGGAAGAAACGTTATTGATAATTTTGAGACCGCTATGCAGAGAATTGGAAAGAACAAGGGCGTGATAGTTGCTTTCAGCTTTGGGAAGGGAGCTTACGAGGAAGTGGCAAGAGCTAAGAATGAACAGAACTTGGAAATAACTTTAAAAACGGTTGAAGAAATCCTTAAAGAAACTTAGCCGTGCAAAAGAGTTAACAAAATCTTTATGCGGTTATAGACACACCATCAACCGAAAGGTAACACCAACATCAGTCAACCGCAGAGGTAACAGAACCCTCATTGGTTGGAAATTAGAGTAGGAGTGAAATAATTTTAAAGAATTATAGTACAGTTAAAAACATAAAAACTCTAGAAAAAAATTTGATACAAAATAAATACTTCATTTTCTCATAGAGACCATCCTATGTAAATAATTAACTTATTCACCATTCCTTCCAAGATCTTTTAAAGGGCTCTGTCAAGTCTCCGTTTGGTTAATCTCTCTTTAAAAAATCGTTTGGTAAATATTTTTCTGAATTTTATGGGGTTCATTTATTTGCTTTGAATGTTCGAAGGAGTGCCAACACTAATAGAATAGCACCAAAGACTAAGAACATGAATGCAAAAAATATTTTTTCTGAAATTGAATAAGCTCCTAAAATTAGGAATAAATTTGCTGAAAGAATAAGGAGTGTAATGCCAAGCGTAAAGAGAAAATCGTTGTGCGTATTAGAGTTCACCCCATTAAGCTTACATTCAATTTGATTCAATTTTTCTATTTTATTAGTATCCATTTGATTCAATTTAATATCAATTTTTTCCAACTTATCTAATATTATAGCTGATTCCTCTTTCTTTTCGTCATTGCTCATACTTTTGTGTAATAAGAAAAGTTCGATATAAATTTTAGTGTGAGAGTTAAGCCTTCAGTATGCGATCTATCACATATCGGAAAGTTCATCATAAAGATAAAGTTCTACTTGTTGTCAGAATACCATTTTAGGTTTTTCCCCATTTTAGTTAACTTAGGAATTTCCTTTCCCTGCCTTACAGCCTCTAACATTATTCCTATTTTATTGACCTTGTCGTGGTAAGACCTATTCACCAACGAAAGAAAAAAAATAGTTAAAATTAAGATTACAATGATTAATCCGGAAAATGGCTCGATGTTTACAATGATTAATCCGAAAAATGTAGAATGGACAAATGTTTGAATATTTGAACTGTATAACATAAAATCAATAATTAGGAATGTAAAAAAGAAAGTTAAGATATATGAAATAAAATTTAGTCTATCTGTGTGAACCTGTTCAGAAAAGACCTCTATCGCAGCTAAATTGACTTCTTTATCTGGGGGTTTAACCTCTTTTTTTTCCAAATTTATCAAATATTAATTAATAAGCCATAATATAAAATTTTTGTGCGTGAGTTAAGCCTTCAATACGATTTCAAAAAGTTCTATTTGATAAATAAATGCTTCTGTTAACTCTGCGGTTGACTGATGTTGGTGTTACCTTTCGGTTACCGCAAACAGCACATCCGATCTTTTTATACCACCAAATAAAGCAAATATGCCATATTTATAAAAACAATCTACATCCTTAAAGCCAATCTTGGTTAATAGTTGCAGTTGGTCGAAAAGATTACTTGGCTTGTTCTCCGATTTCATTTTATAATTTGTTGGTATAGCATTGATCTCTGCCACGCTTAATGACTTTAGAAGAAGATCTTCCTTTAAGCCATTCTCTTGTAAATACTCCTTAATCCAGTCTGTCCACATATTGAATTGCCACTGTTCACTGCGTTCTGAGCTAGGCAAGACAGGGTCGAAATTAAGAAAAAGACCATCAAACTTCAATTCACTAAATATTTTTGCGTACATCTGAGATTTACCTAGGAAATCTAGATGGTGTATTGCGTTTGCTGAATAGACAAAATCGTACAGTGCATCATTTGCAGGTGAGGTGATATAGTCCTCGAATGATTGGTGTCTATAGTGAACGTTTGCTCCATAAAAATTCTGTTTTGCCTTCTCCAGCATCAATACTGAACCATCCATTAGGTGAAATTCATTTTTGGGGTAGTTGCTTGCGATACGCTTAGATAACACGCCATTACCGCAGCCGAGGTCCAGCAGAACAAGGTTTTCTTTGCTATCGAAATATAAAACAAATATAATTTTCCGATTAAAGAAGAAAAACGAAATAGTTTGGAAAAAACCTAGGTTACTCTTTTCTTTCATCGACAGGAAGGTTGTTTATGAGAGACTTAGGCGTGGAGAGTGAAGCTAGGACATACAGGGAATTTAACCGCAGGGTTTTTAAGCTCGGCCGGAGCATTTTTTACTGGTAAATATCTTATTTGTTTCTTTTATATAGTCTTGGCAGGCACATATGCAACTTTATTGAACAAAAGAATAATGGTTTCTGAATCTTTAGACCGTGCCGGCTCAAACAAAAAAATATCCGCTCAAACAGCGCAAACGTCTTAGAAACTGGCCCGGACAAAAGCCCCAGAGCATAATCCACTACCGTACAGCTCTCATGCAGGACGGTACTCCGTCGAGCCAACAAAAAGAGTTTGCGCAGACAGTTTAGCCAATTTACCGTTTGAGCCGGAACAACAACGATAAAAAACAGTCAATCAACCAAAAAGGTAAACGTCACCGCTGCCATAGACCCGTTTCCCTTTCTGGGTCTTATCATACGCTTTGCACATACAATCTTTTAAGGAAACCTTTATTATATTAACTCGCTAAAAAATTTAATATGCCATCAAATCTCTCAAATGTTTATAAATTTTCATCTTTGATCAATACCTCTCTTGCAAAAGAAGGCCTACTGGTCGCATCATCGGGAGCAGACGGAAAAAGCAACGTCATGACGATCGGGTGGGGGGAAGTAGGGGTACTCTGGTCGAAGCCTTTCTTTATTGCCTTCATAAGGAAGTCGAGGTATACATATGAACTGATCGAGCAATCCGGTGATTTTACGGTAAACGTTCCTCCTGAAGGATTTGAAAAGATCATAGACTTTTGCGGTACTGAGACAGGAAGAAAAGTTGATAAAATTAAAAAGCTCGGCCTTAAGATCAAGCCTTCGAAAGCAGTGAAGAGCCCAACCTTATCTGATTGTCTAGTCACGTTGGAATGTAAAGTTATGTTCAAGAAAAGGATTGTTAAAAAGGATGTTCCAAGCAATATGATAAAAAGATTCTACGACAAAGGAGACTATCACACGTGCTACTTCGCTGAAATCGTAAATGTTACATCTAGAAACATTCCCTAACTTTTTAAATTTTTCCTAATATATGAAATAGTATCTGAAATTGTTTACAACCTATAAAGTCGTCCTTTTCTCTTCCCAACGCTATCATATAGCATATAATGAACAATCATGAAATAATATACTCATAATGATCAGGTAACGATTTATCCATTAAAAAAATTAAAAACAGATTAGCAAAAAAAGTCATAACAACTTTAGCCTTCCATTAACGTCGTGGACAAAAATTAAGGCTCCCTATCCGTTCCTATAGCTTCTAAGACGACGCTGATAGCCTATGCTCCCACTAAGATATTCTTCTTTAATGTAAGTTCCGTTAAGGCACATATCTATCGGTTTCTGATAGTGGTCCTCCTATATAAAGAAGCCCTTATTCACCAGTTAAATAGAGATTCTTATGCGGTTTAACTGCGAGCAAGAAACCAGTAACAGCTTTCCTTTTAAAATTAACTTTAAATAAAACAATAAACCGTTTAATTGCTATCTTATGCCTAATGCAGATGTTGAAGATAACCAAAAACCTGTAAAAAAAAATAGGAAACCTGAAAAACAAGAAGAAAGTTGGGAAAAAGATATGAAAGACACAGAAGAGGACGAAGAAACTGAGACAGAAAATTCCGACGAATTTGAAGAAAATGTTGAAGAAACTGAACATGCAGAAGAAAATGCTTAAAGCCGAATTTTTCCTCCAACAATTTCGTGAATTCTTATTAACTGGATGAAGTGTTGCGAGTTTATCTACCTTATCTCATTATGGCTTTAAAAATCTGCAGTTTCTGAATGAGCCCTTCCACTTAATCCCTGTCCGCTTTATAGAGCTCTTTAATACATCCTCTTACTTCCACTGCATATACGTCTGATATTTCCGCCATTTTTCACATCATCGCTTGTATGACCTGCGCCAAGATGCTTGAATATTCGATGGCGAACCGTTTGGAAAGCCATATTAAACTGATGCCGTGTTTCTTGAAATATTTAGAACGGGCTTCTTCATCTCTGGATGCAGGGGACCCTTTGACGTCAAAACCAAGGGCACGATTACCTATCTCGATGTATATAGGAATAACGTATACCGGTGAGTTCCAAAGGTTTTAAGTGCGTATGCAATAATCGGAATTATATTACGGAGGGTTTAGATAAACAAATCTTAAAGAAGATTCCATACTGTTTAACAGCATCATTAATTTTTTACATTCTTCTAAAATCTGTTAAATTTATATCAACTTTAAAGGTCATTCTTTACTTTCACAATGCACTTAGTTAGTATTTAACTTTTACTTGTAGTGTAATAATTAATTTAACTTTTACATATAATGTACTAATTATTTTTAGGTCAAGGTCTATTGTACGTCAAACAGGAAAAATATTTTCCCCTATATATAGAGGGATGTGGTTGTTTTTCTAAGGAGTACTGGGGTTTAACGGGCGATGTACGTTAATAGGGCTGGGGCGTTTTTCCTGTTTGGAGACCGCTTGAACCTTCTAAATACCCTCTGGTAATTAATTAATACACTATATGTAAAAGTTTTTAGAAAGGAGATCACAAAGGACTTTAAGTTAACGAACCCCTTTATAATCAAGTGTTAGGGACGACAAGAAAGCGGAGGAATGCACGATCGAGACTTAGGTGGCTCAAGACATAAGTTTAAGAAAAAGTGGGGGGGGTTGTTAAAGTATGAGCAGTGGGGCGAGGAAGGAGAAGGTTGAAAGTTAGTCACTCTTACGGAAGTTTCTGAATTCAGGGGCACCTGGGTTCCAATAGTTGGCCATTGCGTCGATCAAGGATTCTAAGGCCTCACGCTCCTGGTAGATCAGCCTTATCGGAATGTGGATGACTTTAAGCTCATGGTTCTTCCAGAGGCCGTTCTCCTTCATAGGGTTAAGGACAACCTTCTTGTCAAGCTGGATGGCAACGTTTCCAATCAGGAAGTCCACGACGTAGGGTTTCTTCTTTTTCTTTGGAAGCAGCACTTCTTCAGGCCCCGGCTCAAATTTAACTGCAGTCTCAGGGTAGACGTTGATCTCGGAAAGCAGCACAGTGAAATCGGCTACAGGATTCTTAGGTACAGGTTTAGTAGTAGATCCCTGCTCTGAGGGCTTTCCGGTCATGCTTTCTATAACCTCGGCTGTGCCGTCCGTCACAACCGTTGTGACGGCTTCTCCTTTCGTAGACACCTTATGTAAAGAATTATCGAGCGCATCCGCTTTTGCTTTAGCACTTAATTTACCCAGTTTTGACATTTCCTCGGACTTGTATTCTTTAGATAGAGAAGATTCTATTTTTGACCTTGAAATTTTAAGAAGTTCAACCATCTTATCAACAACTTTACCCTTCTTAACATTATATTGATCAACGAGCACTTTCGCTATTGCGTTTAGTTGCACATCCCACCAAGCTTTATCTTTCACTCCATGGATGTTGTCTGAGATCTTACTCAGGTAGAAGTCCAGGTCATCTTCAATGTGCACAGTCTTTTCAGGCCATTTTGGATCAGCCTTCTTCCTCGTTTCACCCGCTACGATCCTTCCAAGCTGATCCTTTAATACGGGGTGCAGGTATCCTCGTTTTTTGGCGGATTGCCGAAGCTGAAGAACGATATTATCTTCAGGCTTTTCAGTTTCTTCAGCCAAAGCGAGTCCCCTCATTTCCATCTTCTTTTTTCAAGCCCGCGCCTGCCGGCAGGTCAGTCGAAGAACTCTGCTCAATCTGCTTTAATGACGCCGTAGACATATCTTCAGGCTCCATTGAAAGAGGCATATCGGTTCGCTCGATCAGCCATACAGCGTTGTCGATCGTATCCCAAAGCATAGTTAAATTTTCTCCCTCGGAGAGAGGGGAATTCGTACTTACCCAGGTCTGAGAGAATAAGACAGGTTTCTCAATCCCTTCAATTTGCACCGGGTACCATCCGTCTTGAAGGTCTCCCACAAAGTTCAGAAAACGCCCCATTATCAGCTTGCACCTGGACTCAAGAACGCCGCAGATTCCGACCTTTATGTAAGATTTACCCCCGACTGTATATTTTTCTATGTTCAAGAACCATATTACCCCTTCACATTATTTCCGGCGTCTGAATACTGTTTATTTATTTTATTGCTCATACTTATCATCTAAAACTGTTATTCTTGTTATCCTCTCTCCTTATTAAACTTTGTCGCTTGGTTTTTGTCGCTTTAATTTATAATGCGAAAAATTTATAAAGAAAGTCTCAAGCGATAGCATAGGGTAGCGACAAAATGATCTGGGCAGATGCAATAAAATTGATAGTAGGTAATCTAAAGACGCGGGGGGAAATGAAGCATGATGAGTTAGTAGACATCCTTTTAAAAGAACTTAATGGGAAAAAAGGTCTTAAAAGGACTGTTGAAAGATGCCTAAAAACTCTTGTCGAGGCAGGGATTCTCGTAAAGGACGAAAGGGGTGTCTACAAATGGTTCGAATCAGTTGAACCATTCGCTACAGGAGAAAAGTATGAAGCCTTGCTGGAACACAGCAAGAACTTGGTGGCAGGATTCATAGCTCTATCCCATGATTACGGTGGAATACTTGAAGAATACATTTCCCCCAATATCCTAAGAGAGTATGTTCTGAAACCGGAAAGTCAGCCTCTGGCAGTGACAACTGATTTGAAGTTTGCAAGATCACCCGAATTGCAGCTCAGCTTCCGTTATATGTCGCAGACTAAACCGCATGTTATGTCACATCTGCAAGCATACGATATGGAAAAGGGGAAGGTCCAAGAAGCTATATCACTTATGGCCGAAAGGAAACAGAAGGAAAAACTCTTAAAAGAAGAAATCGAGCACAGGATAAGAGAAAGTTTTGATGAACAGAAGGTCCCACAGGATGCACTTGAAAACTCTGCAGAAATCGTTTATGTCGCAATCGAGAACAGGCTCAAGGGATACAAGTTCGAGGGATTAGATGGTATGATCGACAGTTCAAGTCCAAGCTACGACTTCTTAGGTAACATGGGGATTTCTGCCAAGGGGTATGGGGAAGAAGTTCGAAGTTTCTTGGATAAGCTGAGAAATGATGCGAAGTTGAGTGAGATGGTTTATGAGAGGAATGAATTTGAGTCAAAGTATTATGATGCAAAAAAGTCAGCAGATGAAGTGTTATCAGATATCGTACTGAGGATATCTTCTGGTGAACCTCTAAAGTGGAGATGCAAGATCTGCTCGAGATTAAATGACATTAAAATAGGTAATAAAACATAGGAAAAGGAAATATGGGATTATGGCCTTTAAAAGGAGAAAGAATGGCAGCAGGATAATTCAAATGGCATCTCCCAAAGAGTTATCAGAACAGAAGATGATAAAAGCATACCGAAGTTAATCTTACGACTTCCCAAATGAACCATCACACATAACAAACTTTTATTCAGCTTATTTCGAGTAAACAAGAACCCTGTTTGAAATACTTGAGCCCTGTTCTTTAAGAAGTTTGTCAACTTTTCTTCGGGTGACGGCAGTTGTCGTACCTACGCCAGTTACTCAAGCAGCACCGCTTGCTGCCCCCTCCAACAAAACTCTTATTAGTTCTTCAGTTGATATTCCGTGTACTTCTATCTTTTTACGGCTTAATATTTGGGTGAGACGATAGATCATCCCCGCACAGAAGGCGTCACCAGCTCCCGAGGGGTCTACTGTTTGAACTTTAAATGCGGGCATAGTTATCTTCCGCTCCTTAACCTTGGCGAGCAGACCGTGTTCGCCTGTTGTTACAACTGTCAGTTTAGCGCCTTTTGAGATGACTTCTAAAGCTTCGTCCACCTCCTTCTTTCCTGTCATTTCTAAAGCTTCAACATCGTTGCAATGGAATATGTCAATCCATTTTAGGGCTGATATAAGTGGATCCCATCCATGTTGATATGGGACAACTGGATCGACAAATGTGAGACAGTTTAGCTTCTTTGCGGCCTGAAGAATCTGAGCAAGCCGATAATCGAATTCCCCTAGGATCCCGGTTGCCCCAACGTAAAAGATAAGAGGTTTCTCCTCCTCTAGAATAGCTAATGTGCGGTCAGGGTCCAGCCAGAGATTTGCCCCTACATTTGTGTGGAACCTCCGATCTTCCCCGGTGACAACTAATACTTCATCCACTGAGGTTCCAGCTTTTTCTTACCCTCTCTATGTGCGTAATTATTCCATACTTTTTCAACTCGTCCTCTATGAAATCGCCAAAAAGGTCTTGGCCAACTGCGCCGACCAAACTTACTTCCCCTTTTGGTAGACAAAGCTTCATCAAGTCGATCGAAACATTTGCAGCATGTCCACCAACGTGTGGTTTTATTCCTAAAGGCGCAAATGTGAGCTCGCCTGGCTTCGATATTCTGGGTAGGCCGGCTGCTATAATGTCACATACGAGTATACCAGAGCAGTTTACCAGCATCTTATTACCTCAAATCAAATAATTCCAACATTTTAGGAGGGCTCTTTCTTGACCCCCCAGTTTTATTGCAGCCTGTAGCGCCTCATGGTCCCTAGCGTTGATAAGTCCGACTATTTTTGCGCCGTACTCCCTTCTAACTTTAGGTGTTTCATACAAGACTGGAGTACATATTCCGCTAGAATCTTCCACTGCCAATTCTTCAGCCACCCGTTTTGGTGGATATCGGCCTATCCCAGCAAAAAAAATTGCAATAACGTATTTATCTGGATAAAGTGCGCCTCTATCTTCCCAAAGAAGCTCTCTTAAATGGCCTCTAGAGGGTTCTGACAAAATACACCACTTAATGGAATTGCCATAACTTATATAAATCATTATTTATTCTTTGTGACCAAACACAAATTTGTTTTTACACTTGTGTTAAGCAAAAATAGGATCACTTTTTTAAAAGGGAAAAAATTGTGCGTTCCAAAAGAGGGTATAGACTCATGAATTTCTTAAGTCACCGTGAAGTGCAGTACTGCGATGTATCCCCACATGGTGCCTGAGACCACTGTATATTCGCCGGCAGGAAAGACCCTCAAGGTTCCGTTGACGTAATAACCACTCAGGCTGAAATCGGCGCCCATCCGCATAGGCTGACCAGTTGATGTGCTATTGCCGTACACAGAGAACGCGAGATTACTGTTGGGCAAGAACCGGTATCCGTCTACGGCTGGAATGTAAAGAGGGCAGGGTGCAGGTGTAAACATCCAGAGAGAAGCTGCATCAGAGATGTTCTGGTCCATAAAGTGTCCTCGGCAGATCGCAATCCCCAAGGGATAAGGTACGTTTGGGCAGGCTGCTAAAGTCAGCTCTGGAGCTGAAGGCCAATCGAAGACTTTTGCCAGGGTCTGGTTGTGGTCCAACGTGTTGGTCAGATCTGTTACTATATTGACAACCTGCCCCCTTTTGATGGAAACCGAGCTCAACGAAAGTGTGAGGTTCAATCCGTTTACACTGTCGAAGGAGGACGCGGCAGCAGGCTGGGGTGGAACGGAACCCTGCCGGTTAGACAGAAATAGATCTGTGGCAATGATTGCCGCGGCTGCTACAATAGCAACTAAGACTACCGTTAAAAGGAAACCGTCCACTTTGCTTTTGCTCATGCACCAAATATAAGGACGCCAGATTATAGTTCTATATTTAGAACAGTCGTAATAATAGTTTCAAGCATCCTGATAATTATCGCTGGAAAAGGTTCTTTTTTTAAAAGCCCCATCGCTTTGGGTAAAGATCTATGAGATGGAAAAAATACATACCAGTTACAGTTCTAATGGAATCCCATAAGATTCTTTGAAAAAAACTTCAGAGAACGCTTTTCTTTGTGTGGCAAATGGATTCTCGTCAGGAACACCAACAGGAAGAAGTGCAATGACTTCTCGGCTTTCAGGAACCTTCAAAATATCCTTAACCTTCCTCTCATCGAATGCCCCAATCCAACATGCTCCATAGCCAAGCGCTGTCGCAGCCAGAACCATATGCTCTACAGCAATCATAGGATCCTGTCTGTGCGGTAATTCGACTAGCGCCACGATTATCGTGTCCGCTTCGGCGATGAAGGTTTGATTGTTGGCAGCGACCGATATTAGCCTCTTGGTCTCCAAGTCCCTTATCACTATAAAATACCACGGTTGGCGATTGCTGCCTGAAGGCGCCAGGCGTGCGGCTTCCAGAATCTTTTTCAGATCAGTTGCGGATATCGGATAAGGCTTGAACTTTCGTATACTTCTCCTTCTCTCTATCGCTTCAAAAAAATCCATATATGGCTCATCCCCAGACAGTTGGTACAATATGGCCATTAATAGACAATACTAGAAATGTTTTGCGGACTAACAGGTTACTTTTTTACGACATCATATTACACAGTCTATAAATGAGGAAGATTCGCAGAAAATAAGCAGGCGACTTTCGTTCTGGGAGTCAACTCAATAACTTATTTGTGGTTCTAATTTGAATCCCAAAATTAGACCGATATGATCATTAATCCCACCAATCCCGCTATCAACAGATGTCTATGTGGTTCAACCAGTCAGAGCTTTTTGCCAGGAGGTGTCTTCTGGGTTGGCTCTGTAGTTCGAGTTGATCAAGGGTTTGAGGTCATCCCGGATGAAGGCCATAAAGTCGTTGGCTCCGCCGGAAGGACTGTACTCACCTGTAGGGTCCTTAGTCAGCGTAAGGTCTTTAGCACGCGCGCTAAACCATCCTGCATAGTATTCGAATGGCTTCGCAGGATCAAGTGGATACCCAATACCGACGACGATCATATCGGGCACCTCGATACGTGCCATTTTCCTAAAGGCTGCCAGGAACCGAACGGTTTCAGTGATATCGCCGAAGCAGACATCTGCGTCCAACAGGTAGAGAACAGGATACGTTTCTTTGCTCTCAGCATAACCTACCGGTAATGCGACCTGAATCTTGTACTCTTTTCCCAACAATGTCGATTTAAGGAACCTCAATTCTGAATCACGGATTGTTACCGGCGGAAAATTTTCGTTCATTCTATCACGTCATCAAAGCTTTGGGTTTAAAGCCAATATTTATATTATCTGTGTTCGGGGATTTTTGGATGCTAAACTTGAGAAACCTTTCAGCATCGGCAGGGGGTTCGGAAATTAAGAAATGGCTGGCTTTCAGTATTAGACAAAGCGGAGCATGCCAGAATCAATGCATTCTTGAATGTTACCATATTTCCGGCCAAGTTTACAGCGCGATAAGACTTTCACGGTGATTTTATGAAAACACTAGTAGTGTTCTTCTCGAGGAGTGGGACAACGAAAAAGGTTGCAGAGGCAATTTCAAACATCTTGGGAAGTGACGTTGAAGAAGTATTCGACACAAAAAAAAGGGGAGGCGTCCTTGGCTGGCTGCGGTCAGGCAGGGATGCCCGCGCAAAAAAACTCACCGTAATTAAACCCCCAAAGAAAGACCCAGGCTCGTATTACGCGGTTATAATCGGAACCCCTGTTTGGGGTGGCACATTGTCTACGCCCATCAGGACATACATAACACAGTACAAACAAAGCTTCAGACAAGTCGCATTCTTCACCACGCAGGGTGGCTCTGGGAAAGTCCCATTCGAAGAAATGGAGGCTCTATGCGAAAGGAAACCAGTTGCAGCGCTTATGTTAAGACAAAAGCAAGAAGTGGAAACAGAAACTTACCTCGACAAAGTGAGGCAGTTCACCGATGCAATAATCAAGCAGATGAACGAATCGACACACCAAGATAACTGACATTTTTGCTCATCTGAGTTGGGCATAATTGAACGAAACTTTCCTGATCTAAACGTTCCATTTTAGAATATTTTCCACTAGTTACTTATCTAAACATTCCACTGCAATAGCTAAAAAGAGAGTGGGCTTGCGCTCGGCACATTTTGTCAGAATTGGTTTTTTTTGCAAATTAAATGTAATTAAAGAAAGAATATAAAAAAATAACAAGATTTACAACTAAAAAATTGACAACATTTATATATCATTTTAAAATAATTGTTGTCGAGCGATATGGCTTTATTTGTTGCCGTACATAAATGGAAACCTGAACAATTACCAACTATCATAAAAGAGACTCTAGCGCTCTTCACAGTTCAAAGAGATGGAAAACTCCCGAAAGGTGTTGATCTACTCTTCTCCTATAATAATATAACGCCTAATGGAGCTTTCTGTGTCTGGGTCGCTCCTAACCCTACTACCCTTGAACAGTTATTCGGAAAATACTGCCCAGTACTGAAGAAAGGAACCGAGTTCGTGCCTGTCGTGCAGAGCTATCCACCAACCATGGAGTACGTTGTACATCTCACGCAGATGATGTTAGCCCAAGCGGCTCCAAAGTAAATTTTAGGCTTGAATCTCTGGAGTCACTCCTCTTCTTTTTTTAGCAATAGAAGAAATCTTTCAGGTCTTGAAGGTTGGAGGAAAATGTATGCTTCTTGAACCTTTTAGGAACCTCAGAATGTTTTGGGCTTTCCCTTCGCAGTTTTTCCAATACTATAGATCATATTACTCCTAATTTCTTACCTACTTTCTCAAATGCTCTTAGAGCTAGGTCCAAATCATTTGTGGTGTGCTTTGCGTTGACTTGGGTTCTTATTCTTGCGGTTCCTTGTGCAACCATAGGATGGACTATCGGTAGTGCGTAGATATCCTCTTTGAATATTTCTTCTGCCATTTGGTTTGCGCGTGTGTTATCGCCGACTATGATTGGGGTTATTGGTGTCTCGCTTTGGCCGGTGTTGAAGCCTAGTTTCTTCAGTCCTTCTTTAAAGTATTTTGTATTTTTCCACAACGATTCTATAAGCTGTGGTTCTTCTTCACATACTTCTAGAGCTGCCCTGCATGCTGCAGCTATCGGAGGAGGAGTTGACCCAGTTAACAGATAGGTTCTGGCGGTATTCTTCAAATAATCAACTACATCTTTGCCTGCTGCAAGATACCCTCCGACGACACCGTATGCTTTGCTGAATGTGCCCATTTCGATTATATCTTCTCTTTCTAGCCCGAAATGGTTTACAACTCCTCTTCCTGCTTCACCTAGAACGCCATCACCGTGTGCATCATCCACATAAAGAGCGGCACTATACTGCTTGGCAACCTTATTTAATTGAGGTACTGGAGCGATATCTCCATCCATACTAAAGACCCCGTCCGTTATAATGAATATCCTGTTATATTTTGAACCGTTCTGTTCAAGTAGCTCCTCCAGTTTTTCAAAATTTTTGTGAGGGTAGATCATTCTTTCTGCCCTAGATAATCTGACTCCATCTATTATTGACCCATGGTTTAGCTCATCGCTTATTATGAGATCCCCTTGTCCTGCAAGTGCAGGGATTGATCCAGAATTGACCATGAAACCTGAGGGGAAGACTATCGAAGCCTCTTTTTTCTTATATTCTGCGAGCTTCTCCTCTAATTCTAGATGTAACCGCATGGTTCCTGAGATCGGCCTAACAGAGCCAGAACCTACACCATATTTCCTGATAGCTTCCCTAGCTGCCTTGATCAATTTGGGATGAGTTGAAAGACTCAAATAATTGTTTGAAGATAAAACCAAAACTTTTCTTCCTTGCACCTGAGCCCAGACAGCAGAAGGGCCCTCTAACGTTCTAGGCCTCCAAAGAAGGTTATTTACTTCCATATCCTTTAATTTCTGCCTGATGGATGAATGAAAATCTCTATTAGGTGGAGTCTGAGAAGACATGGCTTACTCGGAGCACAGCCCCTATTTATAATTTATTTCTAACTATTTCCATCAGCGAAGCGCTTTCCCAACTTTTCAATCATATCCTTTACCATGGAAGCCATGTTGTAGCGGGGCTTCCAACCCCATTCTTTCCTTGCCACACTATCATCTAGAGACATCGGCCACGAATCCGCGATCTTCTGCCTGAAATCAGGTTTGTAATTGCATTCGAAATCAGGAACATATCTTTTGATTTCCAACGCCAATTCGCTTGCAGAAAAGCTCATTCCAGCTAGATTGTACGAAGTACGACACTTTATGCTTGAAGTATCAGCTTCCATCAAATCCAAGGTCGCTTTGATGCAATCAGGCATATACATCATAGGTAGGACTGTATCCCCTCTTACAAAGCATGTATACCTTTTATCCTTAAGAGCTTTGTAAAATATTTCTACAGCATAGTCCGTAGTACCTCCACCTGGAGGTGTTTCGCTGCTTACTATACCAGGGTAGCGAACACTACGGATATCCAACCCATACTTTTGGTGATAATAGTTGCACAACAGTTCTCCTGCCACCTTAGACACGCCATACATAGTTCCTGGGATCAAAACTGTCTCCTGAGGTGTATTAACCCGTGGTGCTGAAGGACCGAAGACCGCGATAGAGCTGGGCCAAAAGACTCGATATAGTCCCCGCTCCTTTGATATTTCAAGTATGTTGTAGAGCCCAGTCATGTTAACATTCCAGGCGAGTTTAGGGTCCTTTTCACCTGTTGCTGAGAGAATAGCTGCTAGGTGATAGATCGTGTTAATATCATGTTCTTTGATAATTTTCTCTATACTACCCTTATCAGTAACATCGATGTACTCGAATGGGCCAGACTTCAACTTCTCATCGAGTTGTCGCCTATGCCCTGCAGTGACCACATTCTTGCTACCATATTTTCTTCGTAATTCAATCGAAAGTTCGGAACCGATCTGACCTGTTGAACCAGTCACCAAAATTTTTTTCATCTTATCTGCTGGCATAGGACCTTGTTTTCCCTTTGAGGAAATAAACCTTTTCAGCTAAACCTTATTCTTTTGGCTGATAAAGTCTTCTTTGTCGCCTGATAGTTGGTAGTACAACTCAATGTACATCTACCAAAGAGTTATAGAACTGTTTCTAAGATTCACTTGTTTCTTGTTCTTTCGGTTCCCCCTGTGGAGTCGCGAGCAGTAATGTCAGAAGAGACTTGAAGTCCACTTCCACTAGGCTTCTCCAACCTATCGAAAGCGTATCATCATCGTTATGTATAATGTACCCCTTTCTGACGAACCTTCTCATGTTCCATTCAACCTTCCACTTTGGCAGCTTATCTTTCAGCATCCTCTCCACTTCGTTCGCAGGCGCCTTTCCTCGTTTGGACGTCAGATAGCTCAGGGTGATCGCTAACGCGGCCATATCGTCGACGCTCATCCCCGAAGGGCTAGCCTCCCTTGTTGGGAGAGGTTCCTTGAATACTATGTAATACCTCGCATCATCCAGCTGTTCAGGTTCGACCTGAGGGGGCAGCTCACCGGTTTCTCCCACCACCTTGATTACAAGACCGAGTTTGTCCAGCTCAGTGCCGAGGACCTGGATTATTGAATAGTAGTCTTTTCCAACCGCCCTTTTCAGTTCCCAACCCTTGACACCGGGGGCTCTGGCTTTGGGCGTAAGTATGACCTGAAGCGCCTTCTTGGTTTTTATCGCTACTTCTGCTTCATCGCTCATTTTTCCCTTTCACCTCTTGTAGGTAAAATGGCTATCGCCATAGATTTGGGGTGCTTGTCAGCATTATGCTTTACGATGAAAATGTTCTCTTCCAGAGGCTTGATCTCTAGGCTTGCACGTCCAGAAGATATTACATGAGAAAGTATCACGGCCCTTGTGACCGTCTCGTTCAGGTCTTTTCCACGTATGAACTTCCAGTAGTCGACCCTTCCCTGCGTCTCGAGCATAGAAACCAGCTCCCCGTAGACCTCCTCTATCCTCTTGTTGAGTTCCTCTTCTGTCAAGACCTTCATCTCGACCAGACTTGTCGCATTCAGAGAGGCAAGTCCCCTTTCTTGACCAAATTCTTCCCTGTACCGCTCCCCCAAGGGTAGTAGGACATTCCAGTAGTCGACGGCCCGCATCAGTTCCCTTATAGAGACCTGCTCCACCTTGAGTATCGGGTGCCAGCTTCCCGTGAATACTTCGGCCAGCCTCTCGGGAGCTGACGCAACTATCTTCAACTCGACGAGCAGTGGGTCAACGTAGAGGGATGACGCCTGGTATCTGACCCATTTTTCCTGAAGCTCAACGATCCTCGACAGCAGGTTCAACGCTTCGACGTCCATGAGAATTTCCCCAAGCTCCTTCCATTCCGGAAGAAGCTTCCTTAGGGTCTCCACTTGGGCTTTGACGTCGACATTAAACGGGTCGGAGCTGCTTCCAATGACTGTTCTCAGGGCTTCGACAACCCTTAGCACCTTTTCTATCTTTTCATCATTTGGCAATTACACCGACCTCCGTCTTACCTTCGATCGTTTGGGTAACAACGTAGTTTATGTCATCGCCCATGATCTTGACTTGGCTCGGCGTGATGATCACGTACTGCTTTTCATCGTCCTGAGCCCTCTGGAATATGGACCTGAAGATTCTCTCCCTGTTGATGGGGTCCATGTGGACATCGAATTCGTCAACAGCCACGATAGGCGAGGAGGAGAGCCTTTGTAGGGCCAGCAGAAACGATATTGTAGCTGTGCTTCTTTCCCCTCCGCTCAGGGTGTATGCGTCCAAAATGGCAGGCGTTGTCCCCCTGAACCCTATGAGAAGCTCAAGCCCCGTCCTTTCGAAGTCTTCTTCGTAGACGAGCCTGATGTATCCGAAGGCGTTCAGCCCTCTTAGGATTTCCTGATATACCGGGTTCACTGACTCAAGGACTATGTTTATGCCTTCACGCCAGACCTTCTTCCTTTCCTCGAGTTCTGCCAAGATGACCTTCTTGTTCTCAAGAACCATTTCCAGCCTCCCCTTCAGTTCGTTGTACTTAGACGTATAGGTTTCGAATATGTTCTTCGCTTCATCCGGCACATCAGCGTAAACTTCTATCTGCGCGTTAACCGACGAAAGTTCCGAGTCGATCTCGTTCAGCTGCCTATTTGGAGCCACTCTCGGTTCCATCGATGGTTTTTGAAGCTCGAGGGCAGCCAACTCCTCCTTAAGCTCTCGAAGACCTCGTTCCAGTTCAGCCAGCTCTGTCTCTAACTGCTTTCTTTTATAGGATAGAAGCGTGAGGTTCGCTTTTTCTTCCGCGTATTCCTTTACTAGGTTGAACATCCCCCCTTCATTCTGAGAAAGAGATTTTTCGATCATTTCTATCTCGTTAGATGTATCCACACCCTTTCGAGCCTCTATTTCCACTTCTTTATTCCATGAATCAACCAGCAAGGTCAGGTCTCTTTGTAATGTCTTAAGATCGCTTGCTTCGGTCCTGCTGTTTACAAGATATTTCTCAACTGTGCTCGATATCATTTCAAAGGACTTGATGATCTCAGAAAGTGTTTTTCTTCTTACATCAGAAGAGCTTTTATCTGATCCTAGAAAAGTCAATGCGCTAAAGGACTTCTTGAGCTGATTGTATGACGTGTGGAAATCCGTTTCTAGATTCTTTGACCTTTCCTCCGACCCTTTCACCTTCGATGAGAGTTCACCCACTTCTCTTTTCTTGATATCCAGCCTGTTCAAGGTAACGTCGATGCTTTTTTCCACTCTTGCCATTTGAACCCAGAACTTTTCTTTGGCCAATGCTTCTCTCCTTGTAACAAGCTCCTGTTTCTTTAGGAATCGCGCGTAAACGTCCTTCCAATGAGTTAAAGTCTCTTCAGCCATTCCCATCAGCTGCTTTATTGAGCTCTCTTCGCTGACCAAAGTCTGAAGCCTTTTCTGGGAGTCTAGAACCTTCTCCCTGTATCCCGTTAACCCAACCACTTCCTCGACCATCCTTAGCTTGTCCCCTGCGTCGACTATGGCAAATTCTTCAACCATACCCTGATGCATTATTAGCAGCATGTTGTCTGGGTTGATGTTCAGACCCGCCAGGATTTCCTTAACTTCGGCGGAGCTCACCTCTTTGTAGTCTGCTTCAAACCAGTACGACCCATCCTTCCTCAAATATCTTGAGAGCATAAAGGAGTCAGACCTGGAGTATGGAACAGGCCTTTTACCGTCAACAGGCTTATTGTCGAAGATTATGGTAACCCTTCCTAGATCTTTATCGCGCCTGATGAGGTCGCTTAACTTTCTCGACCGCTCCGTGTAAATCTGGCCCATTGCAACGGATATTCCCAATAATATGGAGGATTTTCCTGACCCGTTAGGACCACAGATGATATTCAATCCCTTGATAAGCGGAACACGTGCATACTCGTATGACATGAAGTTCTCTAAGATGATTTCGTGAATACTAGTATTAGATCTTCTCTCAGCTTTTAGTTCCTTTTCTTTTGTCTGCAACAACAGACCATACTTTCCATTTTACTTTAAAGTTTCTATATTGTTATACTTAAGGAGAAGTGAAAGTTGTATATTATGTAATTGGCAAGACTTAAATAAATTATAGCAACACTATCAGATCAATTCAGTGAATATTAATGAAGTACAAGCGTCTTGGAAGAGATAAGGATGAACTATGAAATACCACATCTAAGAGAATTATATCATAAGCTCAGATGCACCCCTAAAATAAGATTTAAGGATAGAATTAAAAACTCTTTGATGATCTAAAAGAATCATTTTCTTCCTGATGGTTGATGATGAGCGTTGATGATTGTTGACAGTTGAAAAATTATCTGTTGACATATTGTATTTTAAAGCCTTAGGAAAAGCCCTAAGGAAAAGGGCCTAAGCCTTTCTCTGGTATGACAAGTTTTATATTTCTTTAATACAAAACAACATTAATGTACATCTTCTAGCTTTAACTCCGAAACCCTTACAAAAGACTCGGTGCTGACCCTACGCTGTTCAATTGGCAAGTGGGCCACTTTGCCCAAGGAGCCGAAATGCAGGTCCCCTACTCCTTACCGGAGTTCCTAAACGTCTGTCGGATCTTTACCGAAGGTCTTCCTGTAGAGCTCGTGGAGATTCCGCTCCCAAGAGGTCAAGCTCGTTATCGGCAGACTTATTGGCGCCATGCCTTTGAGACTAGACTCGTACATGGCCACGCACATCTCGATATCCTTTTTACCTTGGATACCGTAGACTGGTGATTTATCCTTGACGCAAGCATTCGCTATACTCATCACACAGTTAGCAAATCCAGTACCCCACTCTGTAGAAACCACATCGGCATAGGGGTTTTCGTAGACGATCGGCGGGTCCGTCCACACTACAACCTTCTCGACGGACAAGTCTGCTACGGCACCAGGCGCCCAGTACACTGTTTGTACAGGTATATCGATGTTCCTTATCGTCGGGCGCCTTATCGTCGCGCGCGTGTTCTTATCCTCGAGCACGGCTTTATTTTCAGAAAGCAATGTAAGCTCGGCAGGCCCATTGTTTAATCTGCCCCGCATGTGGATGACTCCCTTTGTACCTACAACTTCCCTGTAATTGACCTTGCCCGCTGTCCCCATTCCGAGCTCTGCAGATGCCGACAGCTCCGTTCTCGAATTCCACGGTCGCGTGGCCCCAATCATCGAATTCTTCTCCTGGCGTACAGACCTTCGTCTTTGCAACGACCTTCTTGGCGTCACTTCCAGCGAATCTCCGTATTTGAGACATGCGGTGCACACCCATGTCATGCAGTCTAAATACAGCTGAGTGGGCGCTGAAGGCAGACCCATTTCCAATAGCTGGAGAAGGGTCAATGGCATAGGTCCGAGCAATGTCTCCGATCACACCTTGGTCTACTACCTTCTTCATAGCCAGCTCCAAAGTAGTCCCCCAGTAGTTCTCAGCACACTCCCAGTAGACACTAGCTTTCTTACATGCGTTTATGACCATGTCGAAGCATGGGAGCGACATTGCGAATGGCTTCTCGACTAGGACGGACTTCCCGTGCTCGGCTGCCAACTTCGCTAAAGCGTGATGATTGAAGTCTTCAGTTGCAATGTATACGAAGTCCAGATCCCTGTCCAACATCTTCTCTAACGATGTGGAATAGGGTACGTGATACTTCTTGCCAATAGCTTTCGCCCTATCTTCAACAATGTCGCAGACTGCGGCGAGCTCTATAAGTCCTCCAGCGTGCAATTCAGCGATGGTCCGGAGGTGCCATTGACCAATCCAACCGCATCCAATAACACCCACTTTAGCCCTTTTCTCCGACATACAATCACTCCTTTATTCAATATCTTGTACTTAACTTTTCTTCTGTACATATGGGGACATCAACAGTGCTTGTAACTGTAAGCATAGCGTCAACTTTTTTAGGTGGAACAGGATATCCTCTAACCACATTAGATTATAAGACTTAAGTTTGTTAGCAAGCTTTAACATCATTTGTATTACATTGCCAATGAGCTAACTAAAGAATTGCACTGGCTACTTTATGAATTGCATTGATGATATCGTTTATATCTTCATCAGTGAGCAGAGGACTTGTATCAATATGAACCGCCTTAGTCATTATACCAACTGACTTTTGGTATCTCATCTTCAAGAATTCACTATTCCTCAAGTATTGTTTCCAGTTCAGAAATACATGCCCATCTTTTAAATTGCTCGGATCGCATATTACTCCAGGATAACCTCCACTTTCGGTTCGGATGTTTTCAGCGATTAGCGCGTTCCTGAACTCTATCGCCTTTTCGGCGCTGTCAACAAAGAAGACGATACAAATAGCAACTTCACCTTCGGGATCGGGGATTCTTCTAAAAGAAATTTGACCTATGTCAGATATACCCTTCTTTATCTTGGCTTTATTTTTTCTAAGTTCACTCACAATTCTGTCGAGTTTCCTTATTTGTACTCTCGAAGGAATTGGCAAGACTTAAATAAGTTACAGCAACACTATCAGATCAATTCAGTGAATATTAATGAAGTACAAGCGTCTTGGAAAATGTGGAGTTAATGTTTCAGAAATCTGCTTGGGGACCGCATATTTCGGTTCTACTGTCGATGAAACTACGGCAACTAGTATCATAAAAAGAGCCGTAGACCTCGGTGTAAACTTTATCGACACAGCAAACATGTACGCTAAAGGAAGATCTGAAGAGATCGTCGGCAGAGCGATCAAAGGCATAAGAGAACAGATTGTCCTAGCTACAAAAGTAAGACATCGCATGGGCGAAGGCCCCAACGATGAAGGATTAAGTCGCAAGCATATAATGTATGCTGTAAAAGAAAGCCTTAGAAGACTGGACACCGATTACATCGATATATTGTACATTCATAGGGCAAGTAACGTCGATAACATTGAGGGGATTGTTGGGGAGCCTGTTCCTTTAGAAGAGACCCTTGGTGCTCTTTCTGATCTAGTTCGCTGTGGTAAAGTTCATTATATTGGATGCTCGAACTTTCCAGCTTGGTTACTATGCAAAGCTTTATGGATTAGTGATGTCTACGATCTTGAGAGCTTTGTAGTTATAGAACCTCTCTATAACCTTCTTAACAGAGAGATTGAACGAGAAATAATACCATTATGCATGGATCAAGGAATCGGTATCGTGCCTTACGCCCCATTTGCTGGCGGAGTTCTGTCAGGAAAATACAAAGCTGGTGCTCCACCTCCTGCTGGTAGTAGAGCCACCACAAGCCCTAGGTTCTTTGAGATGTACAAAGGGTTATCTTGGGAAAATCCTAACAACACCAAAATAGTACAGAAACTGGAAGACTTTTCTAAGCAACTTGGACGGCCGTTGATTCAGGTTGCTCTAGCTTGGATGCTGGCTAATCCCGCTATCA
Source organism: Nitrososphaeria archaeon (assembly GCA_963752255.1). Taxonomy (GTDB): domain Archaea; phylum Thermoproteota; class Nitrososphaeria; order JACIWG01; family JACIWG01; genus JBEKIG01. The sequence goes on from CAVVXT010000019.1 coordinate 433,295, forward strand.
CAGCACCAATTGTCGGCTCGTCAAATGTTCAGCAATTTGAAGAAAGCTTTGGCGCTACCGAGCTTGTTTTAAGTAAAGAGGATCTAGAAAGGATCAACCAAATAGCTCCTCCGAAAGGCCCCTACTTTACATAGGACAGATATCAATCTATTCCGATGATTAGAACAAGTTATTATCGTAAAAGTAGCTTATAAAGAATGTCTCAAATAACATTTAATTATAAAAGATAACCTCTTGTGATCTATTGGGGGTGATGGTAATCCCCTTTTCTCTCTTCCAAACAATCTATCTGCTGACAAATAAATGTATCTTTAAGTATTAGGTATGTCATTGAAAATAGGGTAATAAAATTGGTGGATGTTGGAATACAAGTAGTTCTGTCGATTTTGAATTTTTTGCATCTTTTTGCAACGGTCATATGGATTGGTGGAATGACAACTAACATGTTAGTTTTGATGCCTTCCATGAGGGAAGCACTGGAACCAGCGATCGCTGGCAGATTTCTTGGAGTGGTTATGAAGCGGTTCCGCCGCTTAGTATATGGAAGCATCCTTCTTCTACTTCTTTCCGGGGTTCCTTTGGAACTGCTGAATGAGAATGGTAACACTTGGAGCCAACTTATCATGGTCAAACACTTATTTGTGATAGCTTTGGTTCTGCTCACTATCTACTCCTTTGAGGTATTAGCTCCTAAAGTGGCCAAGTTAGCTGCAAAGGGACCTTCGCCTGAATTGGCAAGGCTCCAAAGGCTTCAATTGAGATTAGCCGCCACCGGCTTGCTACTGGGCATAATCATTCTATTATTTGCAGGCATAGTGACCGCGCTTTGAATAGCTCTAACTCGTAGCATTAGATAAACTCAACGTTTCAGTTGACCTTAGCTAAATTTTTGGTTTCCTTGGACCAAACGGCGCTGGAAAACTACGGTTACAATGCTTTACGCTAGAACACCACCAATTATTCCAAAGGTAAAACTTGCTTCTCTGGGCAAGAAATGCTGAGATGAACATAGATTTAAGATCATTAACTGAATGTAAGGTTTAGGGTCAATTTTACGTTCTTCTGTTTGCATCAGGCAAAGTTGTTATACTTGGTTTAATAATGAAATATTGATCATAAAGACAATGAGCACAGTAATATTTGTAATCAACGACAATAACTAAGCCTGGCATTAAAACCAAGACGATGCACGCAATGACCTAAGAAGTTCGAACTTCTAAGGTTTCATAAAAGTGCTACCTCCATAATTTCGTGATTTTTGTATCCTTTGTAGCTCTTATGTTCTACAACGAATTTTCTACAATAATGCGATAATATCCCCCACTTTATAGCACAACGAGCTCGCGGAGAAGTTGTGTTAGCTCTTTTTTACACGATTCGTATGCTTCAGGTTTCCTGCCTTCCAATTTCTTGCTGAGTTTCTTTATTAAAGCCATTTTTTCAGGCGTTACTCTGTGTTCAATCACCTCAGCTAACCATTCTTGGAAGGGGGCTATCTCGTATTTTTTTGAGCCAAGTTTATTGACATGGACGACTTTTCTGCCGAGGCCTATAAAGTCTGGGCCAAATGGAATCCCTGAAAAACCGAGGTGGTGCACTTGCTTTACTTTATTTAACACTAGACGGTTATTCTCTGTGAGGACTTCTTTGTTTGCTGAAGCAGCCACTACCAGACCAATAATGGCAAAATGGTCACCAGCTCGTTTCATCCACTTCATCTCACACTCAAGGTGGACTTTGCACTCTTCTATGCGGGGAGGCTTAACCTTTTCTGAATCCACTTCGCTAAAACCTGCCAACTCAACCTTGTTGATCCGCCGGGGGAAACGTTGAGCCATTATCCAAATACGCTCTAGGTAATCCATGCTAGGTAAGTTGACAACAAACTCTTTCGTATCCCTTATGTTCATATAAGTGTGTTCAAACGGTGCGACCCCGAGCAAAATCATGGGCGGCCAATATGAGATGGGGGTAAAAACCTTGGCAGGCATTCCGTCCACATTTCCGTATAAATCAACCGTTGTTATCAAGACAACTGGATTCGTTACCACTAAGTTAAGCCAACACTCTAAGGGCACAGTCACCTTAACCGTAGACATCCCACCTTCTAGCACATGCGTCAGATGTTAATAAGAAATTCTGCATTCACTCTTGTGATCTATTGGAGGGAGATGGTAATCAGAAGCTTTTACCTGATGTCAGCGGTGTTTTAGAAGATCTATTATCCTCCGAGTAACTTTGACGTAGAAGATGTAGCTTTGTGATACTATGCTGTTGCCTCTTTTCCGCAATGTGGGCAAAACTTGGCACCTTCGGGTATAGCTTGGCCACACTGTACGCAGTATTTAACAGTTAATCCTGGGGTAGCAGTTGGAGTTAAGGTAGGTTCTTTCCAGCTAATCGCTAGAACACCACCGACTATTCCAAGGATAAGACCTGCTCCGAAACCAGCCCAAGCACCCATGAAGCTTAGTATGGAGAACACTAAGATGAGGGTGCCCCACATAGTATGGTTCTTTGGTGCCGAGTTGAGCATTATAGCCGAATATATGACGATGACCCCGAACGCCATTCCAATTATGCTCCATACAATACTTAAACCGGGTCGCCAGATCAGCATCAGCGGCGGTCTGTATGGGCCTAAAAATGTTCTAATGTAGGCTCTTATTAAAACGCTGACTATTAAGTTACCTATGCCGCCTATAAGAATCAGAACCCCAGAAATCAGCGATAATATGTAAGCGGTAGTCGGCTTTGATTTTGAACTCATATTTTGAGGTAAGATAAGGTTGTTATATAAAAATATTTTAGATGCTTTATATTTTTTAGCTAACTTGTATCCTGCTTCCGTGACATTCAGAATATTTCGGATGAGATTTTATCTGACGTTGATGAAGATATGTTAAAGAAAATAGAGTGAGCCCAGTTCTTGGGCTCCTAAGACGAGCAACGTTTTCTCTAAATGAGGTAGTTAGAACAGATGAAATTTGCTCTTCTTTTTTTCTGTTTCCTTCGGTTTCTGTCCTAGTTCTTCCTCTATTTTGTCTATTTCTGACCAGTTAGCCATTTTTTTCACCGTTAAAGGGTTTTCCTCGAACTATTCATTCGTACTGCGATGGCGAGAAGGACTAGCAGGCTAATGGCCGATAGAAGTACGTAAACAGTTGTTGAATTAAGTGAAGTCAACGGGTTCAAGCTTGCTTGTGCAGGTATATCAATGGAAAACCCGGATATCGAGAATACGACCTCTCCTCCCAATATGCAAGGCAGCCAAGCCAGCGAAGAGCTTGGGTCACCCTCATAAGCTCTGATTACGTGTGTGCCGACACCTCCAGTCGCTTTAAAAGTTATGGTCGCATTACCTCCTATGTCTCCGCCGACAAAGCCTCCGCTAACGACAGGTCCTTCAGTAACAAAATGTGATGTCGCATACCCCCACATGCCGTTGTCATAGGTGAACTTTAGGACGGTAGGGGTAGCGCTAAGTCCCAGTGCGACAGCTTCTGGTCCACGTGGTGCTCCGTAAACGAAAAGCGTTACTTGTTGTCCTTGCTTGTATCCGGAATTGGATGGTTGTGGGCTAAGCTGCAAGCTCGGTACGATGGTGAATGTCGCGTTTACGATCCCTGTTCCGACACCGTTCTGAGTAGCATTCACATGATGTGCGATATCACAAAAGTCGTAGGGCGCGATGATCGTTGTGACGAAGCTGCCATCGGGAGCAACGGGGATGTTCTTCTTTATGAGGTAATAGCCCAAGTGCCCACTTATGCCTGGAACATCAACGATATATCCGAACCATGCTAGGTTCACCATATTTCCAGGTGTAAAGTTGGTTCCTTGGACAGTGATCGGTGTCTTAACGGGTCCAGCAGGTGGGAGAAGTGTTATAGTCGGATTAGAGAGTGCCCGAGTAGGTGTTACGGTAAGTCCAATGACTGAAAGCGTCAGTGCGATTGCAATGAAGATTGCTGCGTAATTACGTTTCTGAGTGAACAATTTTTTCATCTCAGATCAAATGGTAAGAACTGCCCTTATTTAAGAGGGTATGCAAATCAAACTATAGTACCATACTGCATATAGTTTCCGCATGAGATTTGCAGTAAGGACTGAGATTACCGTCTTATTTGGCAGTGGACAGGAAAGTTGGAAATTGTGATCAGTTTCCCGTGCGGAAGACTTAAAAGTATAGTTTTTGTACTTATTTCCAAAAATGCTCAGGACAAAAGAACTCAGAAAGATCATACTTAGTACTATAGGAGGAAGAACCTTTTATGGATACGAGCTTCATAGGCAGCTGCTTTCTGAGAATGTAGAAGTAGGAATCAGTCGTCTCTACAGAACCCTGAACATGATGCTTAATGAGAGGTTGCTAGAGGGTAGGTGGGAAAAAAGCCCACTTGGCCCCAAGAAGCGAATGTACGGACTTGGAGAAAAGGGAAAGAGAGAAAGAGAGAAAATACTTTTTGATGCCATTCAGACAGTCCACAGCTTTTATGGCGAATACCTATTGAATCTCCCTCCTAAGATCAATGTCTTTAACAAGATTAGCAGATTACTAGCTACTGGCTTGAAGGGAAAGGTCAGCATAGCGTACGTTATTGATGACTATTCAGTAGTGCACGAGAAGGTATTGTATGGTCTCCACAAACAGATACCAGAGGGGAGGATTTACCTCGTTAAGCCTAATTCATTAGAAGTAGACTTGGGACTTGACAACCTTTTGTCCTTAGAAGGTGGCTGTACCTCTATCCCCCTAAAAGATAACTTCTTGGATTTAGTCGATGTTACAGGTGTTCCGAGAAAGGACTTATTGGAGGCTTCTTTAAAGGAGTACCATAGGGTGCTGAAGAAAAGCTGGTACGTTGGCTATAATCACACCTACAATTTTCGTACACAAATACGAGGAGCCTCTAACAATAGGTAACTTCATGGAGAAGTATGAGCATGAAATGCAAGGAACTGAATACACCGATGGGGAGATGATTAGGGCTCTTCTGAAAAAGTTTTTCACAAAGATCAGAAAGATCGATTATTCACATTAGTATTTTCTTGGCGTCTAAACCAATCTTTCCTTAAAACACACGAAATAAATTGAACTATTATCTAAGAAAGGGTTTAACAATACAGTCTCAATAACGAACAACTGCATATAGGGTTGGCACAACAAATTGAAATTTGTATTTGATGGTATAACGAAAATAACTTTTGCGAATGACACCTATCAGATAAGTAAAGCTTGTACATGTGTAATTATCGACTGCCTTAAAGTTGCTTACTTAATCTTACATCTTATTAGGTATTCGATGTTTATCTTCTTTTTATACAAGACCTGTTGTTTACGTTTAAGGCAAGAAAACTTTGCCATAAGAATACTTATTAGATAGCACCTACTCCATTGAAAGATTATGGCACAAATTCCCAGCACAAAACCGTCAGCGAGCGAAGCCAGCAATTTAATAGGGCCTGCCTCCATTTTGACCTTGGTTGTCCCCATCGCTGCTCTGATCGTAGCCTTATTGAGCGGAAGCCTTCTCCTACTCGATTATATTCACGTGCTCACAGGTGGAACTTGGACTGGCATAGACCTATTCATGGGTTTAGTAATGAGCAGAGTACTACGTGGACTTGCGCCACAAAGTCGAGCTGAAATGATAAAGAAACTTGTGCCCATCATGCTATTCTTCATGCCCGCCTTAGCTTCGGTGGCCATCACATCCGGCATCTACCTCGCTGGTCTTGATAATTTAAGCCTGTTCTCCACCCCTATAATCATCGCCGGCATCATTGTACTGATCCTATTTGTTCAAGGCTTCGGTTTAATCCTGCCAAACGAAATTCGAGTCTTTCTAGAGCTCAGGAAGGAAAGCCCAAACATAGACAAGGTTGTGAAACTTGGCATGAGAAACATCTATTTCGCAGGTAGCCAGACAATATTCCAGATAGCGATAATATTTGTGATGGCCTACATAGCCGTCATATGATAGCGGTTTCCAACTAGTCAACATCTTGGCTTGAAATTGAAAAGTGGATGCGACTAAAGACCCATAAATAGAATATTTCACCTTATGTCAGGACATAGAAGACAGAGGTCTTCAAACGAAGACCAAATAGTTACAGAAAGAATAACAGACTCAAATTATCAGAGACATCAATTACTACGCTATAACGCCTGACATCCTATCAGAGTGGTGACCCTGTAAACTCTTAAAAGAGAGGCATCTCCTTTATCTGACAGATTATATGGAGGGGCTTCCTGAAGAGTTTACAAACATTGTAGTTGGGCCACATCGAACGCTAGAGAATAGAAGAAATGTCGAGGAACTTGAAAAAGAGCTTCTCCAAAAGATCAAAAAAGAAGGTAAGGTTAACCTCTCGAAACTCTGGCGTTCAACAGACTGCCATCTATGGGAGATTTCTTATGCTTTGAGAAGGCTCAAGGAGAAAGGTCTTATTGAAGAAATTGAACTATAGAAAAGACCACAATATGTAGACTAATCAAGACACTCGAAACTTTATATCTTCCTAGAATGCCTTGTCTTGTATCCGTCTCAGCTTGAGAAGGAAGGAGTCCTCGTTCAGTTCGACATCCTTGTATCTTATTATCCCATCAGAAGGAACCTCTTTGACAAGATGGATGCCTTCGGCAAGCCCAAGAGGCAACAGATCTTCCTTTCTTGCCATATCCGCTCTTTCTGCAACACCATAGACGAAGTGCCCTCCCCCGCCATCCAATGTTTCTCCAGGCTTCAGTGTCTTCTTGGCTGCAGCTAGAACCTCAGCAGAAGGTGCCTTAGGAAGTGGAACTCCAGTCGGCTCATGGTATAGTGCTACTTGAATCAAGGACATTGATGCTTCAAGGCCCGCCCAATGAAAAGGTCTATAGAAGAGGGCATTTTTACCCCTTCCTCCTCTTGGTGCTTCATAGGTCTTGAAGAGACCTCTGACATCCCTGCTATCACTAGTGACCACGACAAATACACCCCAACGTATGTCGCGTCTGATTCTTTTTCCATTCGGACGTACGCGGGTGATCACATCGACGATACCCTCATTTTCCAAAATTCCTCCATCCTTCTTCAAACTTAGGAGTTTGGGCACATCTTTCACTGAACCTAAGGGAAAATGCATGCCTCTAACATCCGGCTTCAATCCTGTCGCATTGCAGACAGCGACCATTTCTACTGCACATTTCGTCGTGTCAAGGAAAGAGTTGTACATCTTTGGGTTCAGTCTTAGACGAACTACTTCTTCCTGTGTAAAACCGAATCGCTTTAACGCGTCATCAGGGCTTAAATGTCTCCATTCGAGCCTTGCCGCGGTTCCTTCACCGGCAGCTATGACTTTAAATCCACAAGATGCTGCCCAATCATAAAGCTCTGCTATCAAAGCAGGTTGATCTCCATAAGCTTGGCTATATACAACACCTTTTTCTTGTGCCATCTTGGCCAAAAGTGGCCCAACTACGCATTCAGCTTCAACTGTAGCCATGACGATGTTCTTTTTCTTGTTTATCGCATCATAAGCGTGCCTAGCAGCTACTTCTGGAACACCGGTTGATTCGAGGATGACGTCCAAGTTGCTTTCTATCAATACTCTGCTATTTGTTGTAATCGAGGGAGTGCCCTTCTCTATGTAATGGTTCGCTGTATCGACATCATTGACCTCTACAACATTCTTTGAGTTAAATCGAGCAAATTTTACATACGCGCGGAGCGCTTTATCTTTGTAGACATCTGCTATGATAGAGACTTTGATTCCTGGTATTCTTGATACCTGCCCTATTGCAGAACAACCAAAGAAACCCGCGCCAATAACGCCCACCTTTACAGGATTACCGTTTTCTTCCCTTTCCTTAAGCCTAAGTCTCATGACCGAACTCATTTACATCACACTCAATTATGATTACTTTTGAATATGAGTATTTAAAATTTCACCACTTAATTTAAAAAGAAAACTTAGGTCATGAAAATCTCTAATTTTGTTGAAGCCACTATGCCTTCTTTGTCTCTTTTAGATATGTGGTGTAGCTTGTGTATGGTGGCGTAGCGTTAATCTGCCACATGAGGCAGAGAATTTCTCCTCTGTGGTGTATTTCCTCTTCTATAAGATGCAATAGTATGTCCTCAACTCGAAACCTGTTCATTGTATTGTCTTTGCCCAGCCAAGAGACCATCTTATCGAGATCCTGGGGCGTGAGCTTCGCAAGGTAGGCTCGGCTCTCTGTCTCAACCTCCACCATGTATTTTCTCATTTCTTCTATGCCTTTGAAGTCCTTGTCATAATCGTGAATCGGCCAAAAATCCATTTTTCCAGAAGTAAGGCGCTTCAACCAGCCCTCCTCAGCTCCAAGGCTGTGAAGGAAGACGTTTCTCATAGAGTTGAAGCTCGCTTCACGGTTCTCTACAACTTTTTCCCAGGGAAGCTTCGACATTGCGTCGAGAAACTTGGCCCTACAATACCAGTTGTATTCAAAAAGTTCCTTAATTTCTACCATAAGCCATCGCCTAGAATATTTAGAATAGGGTGATAAAGTTATGGGACCCAGCTTTATTTAAACACCATTTACTAAATTCGACTGGCTTCGCTCTGATGCACTCATAATGATCAAGGAGAAGATGAAATATGACGTTTTATGCCACTAGTATGGTTTAAATTATTGTGCTGTGCTAATATATGGCATGGATATAGGAAAGATAAAGTGCTTTATTCCTGTAGGAGGCCAAGCCAAAAGATTAAGGCCTTTAACGCAGGACATTTCGAAGCCTTGTATTAGACTCCTGAATAGACCGTTAATCGAATTTGCTATGGCAACCTTGGCTGAACAGGGAATAAAGAGCTTTATTTTTGGGGAAAATGGTTACACGAATTATTCCAACCTTTTTGATCTGTATGGGGAAGGAGTAGGATTCTCAGCTAAGTATAGGATCCAACCGAGGGCGCACATAAAACATCAACCGAACCTTGACGATCTAGGAAGCGCTGACTCGTATAGGCTTAACATCGGATACTATGATGTCCGCGACCCGGTGTTAGTAGTTCAAGGAGACAATGTTTTCAACATCGACCTGAAAGGGTTCGTAAAAAGGCATGTAGACACTAAAGCGATTATGACCATCGCACTTGCTAGAGTCGACAATACTGAAGAGTTCGGCATAGCCGATGTAGCTGATGACTTTCGGATCAAAAATTTTGTTGAGAAACCTTCTGCAGGTAAATCACCGAGCAATCTTGCAAACGCTGGCCTATACCTACTTTCTCCAGAAGTTCGAACAATAGTTGAAAGCGAAGAAATAAGGAAAATGCTGGAGGAGAGAAAGAGGCTAGACTTCGGATATGACATCATACCATACTTTATTGAGAAAAACTATCCCATCTACTCCTATGAATTAAATGTCTGGTATGATGTAGGCACACCTGGAAGATATTTGAAGGCAATGCATGATGTGCTTTATGGAACCCTGAACATAAGAATCACAGAAGAAAGGGCTATACCGGGCAGAAACGTCTGGATTCAAGGATACAGTGAAGAATCAGTCAAGAGAAGGGAAGAAATCATCAAAAAGTACAATGAAAAAAGATTGTCTATAGAAGGCGCTGCCCTAATAGGTAGACACACAAGAATAGGGGACAACTCTAGGATCTCTGATTCTAACATCGACAACTTCTGCATATTACGTGATCATGTAGAAGTAGAAAGGTCAGCGATCTTAGATGCTGTTAGAATTGAAAATTACGCCAAGGTTTCGGACAGCATAGTTGGCAGAAAGGTCGTTATAGAGTCAACCCTTGAAAATTCCACGTATATCGGATCGGGATCGGTCATAGGCAACGCAGTACGCATAGGGGCAGGCTGCAGTCTCATTCAGACAAAAGTCAACCCCGGCCTTGTCATCCCACCCCACATGATTTACACGAATTGCTTCTTACAGAACTACGAGGACATTGTAGAATTAGCTTCTCACAAACTCTAAAGATATCGTTGTAGTCGCAGGCCCACCTTTTTTTCTTAGGCAACACTACTCTGTTCGAGGCTTTCTGACATATTATTCAATAAAAAAACAATCGTACACGTGAGCTCAAAAAATAAGTGGGATTGAAATTCTTTTGAGAGATTGGTTATCTTATGGAACTAAGACTGCCCTTCCCACTATCTGACCCTGCTTCAACTTTTGGAGCACATTATTCGCTTCTCTGAGCTTATATGCTGTCCATTTAACCTTCACTTTTCCCATTGACGCGATCTTTAGAGCCTCTCTCATGTCATGTCTCGAGCCTATCACACTTGATATAATAGAAATTTCTTCCGGAAAGACTACGTTGACATTGCCTAACACGCCCATCAGCACGACTCCACCGTGTTTAACAATGCTTAACGCTTGGTCAACCGCTTTCTGTGAGGGTGCGTGAACCATTGCTACGTCCACCTTCCCTTTTTTTGATATGTAATCCTTAACATCCTCTGACAGAAGGGCATGATCGGCTCCAAGTTCCTCAGCGAGCTTTAACTGGCCTTCAGACCTGTCAATGGCAACCGTTTCAGCACCAGCTAATTTTGCGAACTGCAGGGACATGTGGCCTACGCCGCCTATGCCTATTACTGCAACACTTTGCCCAGGTTTTATTCCAGCCCTCCTTACAGCGCGGTATGCTGTTACACCGGGGCAAAAGAGAGGCGCCCCTTCCTCATACCCCAGATTATCCGGTAGTTCGTAAATGTAATCATATGGTGCAGCCATGTATTCGGCGTAGCCTCCATCGACTGTTTCTCCTGTCGCATTTTTTGTCAAACACAGGTTTTCATTTCCGGTCAAACAGTAATCACATCTGCCACAGCTGTCATATAGTACCTGAACACCCACCCTCTGTCCTTCTCGAACTCCCTTCGTATCCTTCCCTACCTTCTCAATAACTCCAGTTATTTCGTGACCAGGGATTATTGGGAGCTTAGAAGGAACACCGAAAACCTGGAATTCTCCTTCTACCATACTGAGGTTCGAATGGCAAACACCGCAGGCTTTTATTCTAATAAGTACCTTGTTAGGTTCCAATATGGGATCGGGAACAGATTCGTAAGACATTACCCCACTTTCAATCGGACCAATACGACTGCAAACTTGTGCTTTCAATCCTTCTATAACCTCACCCTTTCTATAGCCTACTTCCCAATATTAACTTTTCCGAACTCATCCAAGCTACACGGCTATGAGATTATTTCACTTCATCTTAGTAATTGCTTGGGTAAATACTCTTCCTAGGAAGATTTCTTTAACCTTTCCCGTTTACCGTAAGGACATATGTAGACACATAATCCGCAGAGCTGTTCACCTAACTTCTGTTCCCTTCTTTTCATGTAATCATAGCACGCGTGTGCATTAAATCTAATTTCCCTAGGCTCTTTAGGATCAAATGGAACCCCTGAAAACGCCTTAGGTGGACATATGTTTACACACGCCCTGCACTCCCCACACTGCACTTTTATAGAAGAACTAGCCTTCAATTTAGCATCCGTGAGAATTGTTGCAAATCTTACTCTTGGACCGTATTCTGGAGTTACTAGAAGACAGCTTTTTCCGATCCACCCTAACCCTGCCAAATTCGGTGCAAGTTTGTTGGAAACCGTCCCCCCGAGTCTGTCATAATCGATGACCTGAGATGCCGGAATCGGATATGCCTTGAAGCCTTCTTTTTGGATCCTTATAGCCAAGAGCAGCCCGATATGGTCTAACCTAGAGTTAACTGAATTATATAGTGCCCTGTAAGTGAAGATTACGGGGCGCTCCTCATGCCTGTGTAGCTCGTCGACAACGGCGTCCATCAGACGAATACCTATTGATATAGCCCTGGGGAACTTCCTCAGGTACTCCCCTCCCTGGTTACATACAAAATCTTGTGCTTCAGTAAGGTCTGCCACACCGAATAAATCCGCTCCAAGTTCTCTAGCGGTGTTTTCGAGCTCGCATTGAAATGAAGTTTCCACCAATATTTTCGGGTTTTGCTCTGAATCGCCTTTTATATAAATTTTTGATAGCAAAAGGAAAGAAAGTTAAATATACATGTTAAACATCCGATAGACGATTCAATGTCGGTTGATAAGGAAATCATAATGTTTTCCCCGGAATACTGGTGGAATGTAGGGAAGGGTGAAGTCTTAAAGGGGAAAATGGAAGATATAGAAAAGTGGGGTGGGATGGGAAGGGTTGTAGCCGAAGTCTCCGAGCGTCTTCCATCATTCGGTTACAATGTAACCGTTCTTGCGAAGGAAGAAGAGTTTAACTGGCTCACCCATCTTTCCCAAATCCTACTATAACCCAGAAAACGTCGTTCAATATAGGCCGATATCAAACGTGGACGTCTATGCCATTCCTCCATGCAGCGGCCTAGGTGATAAGATCCAGGCAAAAAGCGGCAGCCTCTATGTCGACAATCCACTTGATTGCATAGTAACTTGGGACCATATATTTACAACACTTAATTATATTTACGATTCTAACGGTGAACTGTGCCGAAAGATGTTTGATGAAAGTACAATTATCCACGGACACGACTTCTATGGCGCTCAATTCATTTACAATCTGAAGACTGCTCGAGCTATGCCGGACTCAAAATGCATTCTGTCCGTCCACATGAGCTCTGATAGAAAAGAGGATGAGGTCAAAGGAGATGAAAGACTTCAGTGGGAGCAAAAGGGATGCAAGCTTGCTGACAAGGTGCACGTAATGTCCAAGAGCCAAGAGAGGATAATAAGAACTCAGTATAGAATAAGGTCTGACAAGCTGGTCTGCATCCCAAACGGAATAGACCTGAAAAAATTCAGGCCACCGACGGAGGAGGAGAAGGAGAAGGATGTGGAATTGCTTCAAAGATATGGCCTTAAAAGGAAGTACATCGCTTTCTGGGGAAGAATAGACCCTGTGAAAGGTATATCAAATCTGATACTAGCATACGATAAGCTTTATTATAAGTCCAAAACAGAATATGACCTAGCGATCTTTGGCATACCCTCTAACTGGGAGTATTTCCATAACGATGTCTTGGATAAATATAATGGCCTCCCAGCAGACATTAGATCGAAGGTGAAGATTTATACGGAGCAATTGCCAGACGACGTACTCCTTTCGTTGATCAGATCAGCGTCTATAGGAGCATTCCCTTCAACCAAGGAAGCGTTCGGTCTAGTCGCTGTCGAAGCTCAGGCCTGCGGCCTACCCGTAGTCGTCGGAAATGTGGGTGGACTACCAGAGAACATCATAGATAAGAAGACTGGGGTGTTGGTGGACGGCAGTGATACATCATCTATAGCAAGTGGATTAGAATATGTTATAGCAAATAGGGACGAAATGGCTGAAAATACTGTTCCATTTGCTCAGCAATTTTCCTGGGACATAATTGTTGAGAGATACGTTAAGGAGCTTTATTCGATTTAAAATAATAAATTTCCTAATCAATTTGCCAATGCTTAAAATGTCGAATGTTCATGTGTCATACTTTGATCTGGATAAAGTACATATGTAGGATATTTTCTATGATAATATACTACAAAAGAACTGCTCGTGAACGATTGAGAAGTGAGAGCTTTGGAGCAATATGAAAAAATGTTCAGATAAAAAGAATATAATACTGATTAGGTAAACATAAATTTCTTTCATGAAATTTTTATTCTATTCTTCGATAGCGATCATTGTTAGGGTCGAACGGATTTTATCTAGGCGTCTGATCTTCCAAGTTATTATGTCCTTAACCTTATCAAGAGCGTCTGCTTGAACTTTAGCTATAATATCGTAAACGCCGTAGACCGGATATACTTCTTTTATTTCCTCAATCTTTTTCAGTTCCTTAATTATTTCACTTTCCGCACCTAATTCCGAATTTATTAAAACAAATGCTAAAGCCATTTTAATATGTATGTGAAAAACATAGATATTAACTTTGTTGTCGCAAAATGGAAGAGCGTCCTATTTAGTACAGCACGTTTAATGTCATTCCTTTACAATTATATAGAGAAAGTAGGGTTCTCAAGCTCTAATACCTATTAGGAGTGAGGTCATCAAAAGATTAAACTGCTTGAATTTAAACATCCTTTCTGTGCTCACATCTTAAACTCAATGTTTCTGTAACAAGTTTCTTAAACCCGTACCATTCTTTCAGAATAAAAAGACACTGTTAAGTAGTTACGACAATAAATAATACTTAAATAAAAGCTTAAGAAAAAACCCGCGAATGAGGCGACTTTACCTCACAATAATAATTGTTTCAATCATCTTAGCTTCTGCATTTCTTGGATATCTGTTTTTCGCTCCAGTAACTTTTAAGCAAGAATTTATCGGAGGAAAGTATAACGCGACAATAATCATCGAAGGTTTAGATGATCAAGGTTTTATAGGCGGCGAAATCGTTTACACCCAAAATGGAACGGTGCATCGAGGGTTCTATTCTTCTTCCCTAAACAGTTCTTTACTGTGGATAGAAGCGAATACTTCGGAAGATGCCGTTTTTCTCAATTGGTGGGATTATGGCCATATGATCGTTGGTTTTACCTGCAGAGGGACAATAATCAGAAACCCTTCAAAAGAGGCACTCTCTTCTGTAAGTGACCCGGACAAAATTACTGAATTCGACTCAAATGAAACATTGGTCGACGTAGCAAAAGCTCTGACAGCCACTGACCCAAATTTGACGAAGTCCATAATGGACAAGTACAATGCTTCGTACATTCTTATAACAACAGAGGATGGGGGCGAAAAGGCTCCCTGGATATATCAATTTGCTGGCTTTAACCAAACCCAATATGTTCAGCCTTCATCGTTAACATTTAATCCACAAGACTACACGGATTTAGGACAGCAGACGATGATTTTTAGGCTCTTAAACGGTACAAGTATAGGAGGCTTTACTCAAGTGTATTCTGACGACAATGTTAAAATCTTCAAACTAAATTAAGTATCCAGTTTCTAATGTTAATTCAAAAATTTTTGCAAAACGTGAAAAGGACGATAATAATGTTAAGTAAAATATGTATGATAAACCTGAAATCGAAAAAATATCAAAATCTCTCTTCGGACATTAAACCAATGTTTGCGCGTATTGCTGTTATCCAGATCTTCATCTTAAGATTAAGAACTTATATTCCATCTGGAAATACAGAAATGATAGGTTCGTAGAAGTTGCACTTCCTCGAATTAATATTGATGCTGCCATAGTTTATGGTAGGTTTCCGGTTCTTGCCAACTCATCAGAAACGTCTTTTGAGACCTATAAGACTCTAGTTTATCTTTGGTAGGCCATCCTTTTGCCTTGTCCCATCCTCTCCTTTCATAGTAATTGTCCAGTAACGTACCGAATTTAGCTTGGTCGAGTGTTTGAATTTCATCGGCATGCACAGATTTTTGCTCCTTAAAGTATCTAATGACGCTTTCGTCGTCAGTTCTTGTCCTTCCTTGTCTGACATGGAGCGATCTCAGGACGTTTATGCATCTTTCCGCTGAATTTAGCATGTCATCGAGAGTATAATTTTGTCCTGTTACTGCGTTGAATAATCTTACTTCCGCTTCGTAGTCTCCTACTTTATCTGGTGTCGCTGTTGACCATGTCATGGGGAACATCCAGTCACACACCGGAAGACTTGTCTTCATCATACTTCTGTGCTGGTGATATATTACAACAATTTCCTTGTCCTTATAACCTAGGTCAGCGTCATTCTTCCATCCTGTGAAAGCATCTTCCGTACCATATACCTTCTCACCTATCACCTTAAGCTGCTCATACGATATGGGTCCTCCACTCCATTCTCTGACTGCGTTGAAGTAGTTCTCGACACAGCAGTGTGTCGAATTGTTAGGATATCTCCCCCACGTACTCCATAGAAGAGCAGCTATCACCCAAAGTGGATAGTTGATCATATGCAGGTACCTTCCATCCCAGTGTGGACCGTAGCCGTGCTTGTGAGTCTTCCATGCTTCATCTTGGATACCTAGCTTTTCCTCTGCTCTAGGGGACCCTTCTGCAAATATATCTCCATCTCCGTCTCTGTAGGCTATTGCCTTGATAAATTTGGCAGCTAGCTCCGGTGGAAGGCCCACTGAGAACGGATTTTTGTTCAAGCTCAGCTTTTCTCCCATTAATTCAGAAAGCTTACCATCGTTGTAGCAGTTCTGAATAAACCAGCCCATTCCTGCAAAGAGCTCCCAATGGTTTATCCCGAGATATTCAGCTAATTTGTTGAATTCAAAAGCTTCTTCATTATCGTTCTGGATATTGCCAACAAGGTTAGACGCATTACGGCCAATACAGTGCATATCGCCGGATATCATACCAGTGCCAGTCCAACGTTGCTGAACGTCTTCATAATAATCAGGAAAAGAATCAGTGACACTCATGCACTCACCACAGCCTGTACAACCACTGTGCTTCCTAACGGTATACGTAGAATTGGTTTCTGATAATGGTCTCCTCATGAATGTTCCTTTAGGAGTTCCGTTTGCAAATTCAGCGGTGATCTTCTTCACCTCGTCTATTAGGACGTCTGGTTCGGCCACTCCAATCCTCTGATTGCCTTTGACTACTATAGCCTTTAGTTTCTTTGATCCCATAACTGCTCCGAACCCACCTTGTCCAGAAGCATTCTCTGTTTTAGTTGTTATTATAGAAATTCTTACAAGATTTTCGCCAGCAGGCCCAATCGTCGCTATAGCAGAATCGAGGCCGTGTTTTTGGAGAAGTAATTGCTCGGCTTTTATGGTGTATAGTCCCCATATATATGAGGCATCAATTATTTCTGCAGTACCATCTTCCACATAGATGTATTTTGGCGCATTCGACCTGCCAACTATTAGTATCGCGTCATACCCTGAAAACTTCAATTTTGTAGCAAAGTCGCCTCCAAAGCCTGAGTCAGTGACCCAAGCAACAGGATAGCTCTGAGGGGCGAGTCCAGCAACCTCACTTCTTCCAGCGGCGGGCGAAGGAGTTCCCGCAAGGGGACCTGTAGCAAGAACTAACGGCGCTTCTGGATCAAATTCACTCGGGAACTGTTTACCTGCAGTTTCATCCCATATCAGCTTTAATGCAAGACCATACCCGCCAATAAAGTCAGGGACATATTTACCAGTGCTGATTTCGCTTATGTCCCCGGAAGACAGGTCTATCCTCAGAACTTTGCCCATCCAGCCGTACATTTCTACTGTCTATCCTCCTTCTTCACAAAACTGATAGCTTTGTCACCGCTTACATTTGAGCATACTTCTACGCAGGCTGGCCCGTTCGGCCTATCCATGCAAAGATCACATTTGATAGAAACCTTTCTTTCTGTATCAAAATTTATTCTCGGATGAGTATAGGGGCACGCTCTGATACATGATTGGCATCCAATGCAGTTATCATCGTTAATATACCTAGCGCCTGTTACCTCATCGATTGAAAGAGCTAGGTCTTTTTTTGGGCAAGCCCAGTAACATAGAGGGCTGTCACACTGCTTGCAGAACATTGGTTCGAATGTTTCCTCCCCCACGAACTCTTCTGTCCACATTATTCCAGAGAGTTGAAACGATATGGCGCCACCGTGGACTGATGCGCATGCGAGCACACACCTTTGGCAGCCAACACATCTTTCGGGTGAATATTCTATCACCCCGGCCTTTAAGAACTTCTGTGAGGGAACTGTCGAAGTTTCCGTGCTAATTGTTGTAGCAGTTACCGTCGTCGTAGCCATCGCAGTTGTTGTGGTTGTAGATGCTGGAGGAGTCATGACTTTGGCTACACCAGCTGTAGCAGCGATACCAACAGCCGCTCCGACACCAAGACTTTTGATAAAATTTCTTCTAGATGGTTTCTTTCCCTCCTCTTGCTCAGTCATGCCAATATCTTGTTTAGGTTTCAGACATACCTCTTAAAAGTATATCGGAAGGCCTATCTTTAAACGAATGCGAGTTAAAGGATTAAATCAGAAATCTGTACGAATTCTCGAAGGATGGGTATAGACACTCAGATATTGTCGTTTAACACAGACTAGTGTTATATGCATTTCTTTCGCCGAATCTATACCGGATTGAAGTGGAGCGACAAGCGAAACAACGATGACTACACCCACTTTTGATGCCTTCGATATTGTACTCCTCTGTTGCCTACAAGAGGCGAACAGGATACATGTGGATAAGTCGACTTTTTTCAGTAACCCTTCACCTAAAGCCTTGTCTATTGCATTATGCCTGCCAACGTCTTCCACAAATGATACGATTTCGCCGTCGATCTTAACCAGAGCTGCAAAATGAGTGCCATGAGTTGCCTGGTAAACTTTTCCTTTTTTACTGAGCTCATTCGCAATTCTAGCTATTTCTTTAGCTTCAACCATCATCATCGAATCCGTAGATGCACTCGAAGAATATCTGGTTCGCTCAGTACGAACTTTAATCAGTCTGACATCAGCTCGAGATCTGTTCACCAAAACTTTTTTTATTTCGTCAATCTTTTCAATCATGCCTTCAGCCATAATATGACCAAAAACAAACGCCTTCTTCTTCCCAGGGGTGATCATTGTAGAAAAAATGTGTTTGCCATTTACATAGATTGAAAAGGGTTTTTCAACGGCTATCATTTCATATGTAGTACGAACTTTCTTCTTTTTAAGGTCAATTCTTAGAACCTGTTTCTTGAAAGTTGTTGATGACGTAAAACATCACATGCCTTTTAATGTTGAAGGCATGCTACTATAATTAAACCTTTAATTGGATTAACCGAACATAGTTTATCGAATAACTAGAGAACAAATGAAATTTTGATATTAATTTAATGGCTTGGTATACTTTCCAGTATTATTAATACTGGTCCTACCTAAAATTCTATATCTATATATTACATTATGTAACTTAAAATAAAAGTGTAGGATAGATAGCTTCTAGTCTAGCCTTATGTTGCGTGTTCTATTTTGGTACATCGGAGTTTTCGGGTCCGAAGTGTTTGAGGATAACAAGATTCTCCTTACTGCTTTTGTTCTCTATCTTGATGCCATCCTTTGCGGCTCCGATTGTAACAAACAGTTCATCGTTTGTCATTTCTCCATATCTTATCATTGTGGGAGACTCTACTTCAAAACCCCCAAATGTTCCATGCCCCTGCACGACGATCAGTCCATAGGCTGCGCTGTCCTTGATCTTAACGGACTTCATCGGTAGAACGGTGAGTTCCTTTGCAGAAAAAAGCTCTGTGCCGTATGTAACCCAATTTTCTAAATAGCCTTCTTCCTGCATTTCCCTTGTATTTCTAACCGGTTTTGGCTCTACATAGTGATGTTCCTTGAAATTCTGATCGAGGTTGACCTCCCAGTCGATCAAGTCTATGACATAATCTAGATCCTTCTGATGATCTATTGGCACATCCTTTATCACATTGTTCCATGGAACCAGCATGTCTTCAACCTTCGACTGATACATGGAAGCCACATCTGACCCCCACTGAGGCTCATAGGTCACCAAGGTTCCTGGCGCGTGCAGTATGCCTGCTGGAATCACCCATCCAGTTCCCGGAGTTATCGTATAAGCTCTCGAATAATTTAGTACACCATTGTCACCCTTATTCCACCTCTGAAGACATCTTTTAATGTCCGCTTTTGTCGTGCCAGGATTTAGTCCGAAGAACGTGTACGGAAAACGGCCGGGTATAGCATTCAACTGTGGTGGAAAGTAGTATGCTTCAGGTTTCGGCTGTCTACCCACCTTTAGAGCATGCTCTTCTCTTAAATGTAAATGGAAAGGTATCGCGTACAGGTAGTCGTAGAACTTTGAAAAGATAGGCCAGCCCTTATACTTCCTAAACATCGCTTTTCCAATGAAAGTCTCGCCATCGAAGCCGACGGCGTCCTTAAACAGAATCTTATTAAACGCTGATCCTTCTTTAATTACGATGTAGCTCATGCCTTCGTCTTCAGGCGTTCCAGGCCCATTGTCTGCCCTTGCTGCGGAAGCGAACCATCTTTCACAGAAGCCGCCTCTTCCAACGCCTAAGGCGAAGAGGTCTTGGGGCGCAAGCTTCATTCTTCCTCCTGGTGGTGATGTTCTGGGGACCCACGCCGGCGCCAACCTTACAATTCCTGCTCCTTCTTCAAGAGCCTTTTTGACAAATTTTTCTTTGCTCATAATCGTCTCAATATCTTTGGAGCCATGAAGAATATAAGGATTTATCTTATTACGCAGGCTTCTACGATGTAGAATGTTTGCATAAACGATGACGGAACATTTTGAAGCCGTTTTAACAGATCGAAATAGAAAGCGCTTAAACTTCTCAGTCCTTACTATTTTTTAATGTCAATCTCTCAGTTATCAAGGTAAAACTTTTTAGAAGTAAAACCCGAGCTTTTCTCCATGGCGTACCATAGAACCAACTATCAGAAAATTGAATCAAAAGCTTCCAAAAATGGTATCGTTATATTTATAGATCTTGATGGCACCCTAATGAAATTCCCTTTCAAACGCAAGGTCTTACCCTTTGTACTTCAAGAGTTTTCTAAAAGGACTAAGACAAGTTCAGAGAAAATAAGGAGCATTATGATTAAGGAAGAAATTATGAGGGAAAGAAACCTGAGCGACAAACGGTACGATTGGGATGATATAGTTAAAAAGGTCGCCCAAAGGCTTGGAACAAGCTGGAGTTTAGACTTAGGCAAGCTCGCAGAGGAGTTGACTCTATCAAACGGCTTTTTATTTCCCCGTGCAAAACAGACGCTTAGGACACTCAAGAAGATGGGATATGTTCTATGCGCGGCAACAAACGGCTTCTTCAAGTACCAGAATCCCATTATGGAGAAACTCGATTTAAAAAAGTATTTTGACTATATATTAACACCCGAGCCGACTTGTTATTATAAGAATGAGATTGAATATTTCAGACCCTTCATTTCCAAGGGAATGCAGTCGGTCATGGTTGGAGACGAGTATGTCTACGATGTTTATTATCCCAAGAGATTCGGCCTAAAAGCTATACTGCTGCGGAATCCTCAGAATTATAAATGGAATACTGAAGCAGCTGCTCCGGCAGACAGTGATAAAGTAAAACCGGATGCAGTAATCAATGATATCTCCGAACTACCTGCAGCATTAGAATCAATAGTGTAACGCTCAGCTCCATATGGCGACTTGCAGAAATCTTTGACTAGGGTATCAAATTTCGCATCTTTAGAATCTGATTATATACAGAAAGTTTTAATTATCTTTGTGAATATGATACTTGATATAAGGTAAGGTTCGAAAATGGAAACTAAAATTGGATTCATAGGTTTAGGGTTAATGGGAAAACCAATGGCAACAAACTTGATCAAAGCAGGCTACTCATTGACGGTTTGGAACAGAACTTTTCAAAAATGGATGAAATCTTAGCTCTAAATGCTAAGGGAGCAGGTTCCCCTAAAGAGGTGGCCGAAAAAACTGATGTTGTAATAACGATGTTAACAGACTCCCCTGACGTAGAAGAGGTCATACTCGGCCCAAGCGGTGTGATAAGGGGGGTCAGAAATGGGGTTGTTGTCATAGACATGAGCACAATTTCTCCAAAGGTCACAAAAAAGGTAGCGGAAAGGTTGTTAGAAAAAGGTGTGGAAATGCTCGATGCCCCAGTTACTGGCGGTCAAATCGGGGCGATAAATGCTACGCTTTCTATTATGGTTGGAGGAAACGAAAAGGTCTTCCAAAAATGTCTTCCAATCCTCCAGGCTCTGGGAAAAAAAGTAACTTACATGGGTGCACATGGAAACGGCCAAATAGCTAAGCTCTGCAACCAGATAATGTGTGTTCTAAACATCCAAGGCGTATGTGAAGGACTTATGTTAGGCGCTAAGGCGGGAATAGACCTTAACAAGCTGATCGAAGTATTGACAGGTGGCGCGGCAAACTCTTGGCAACTTGCAAACCAAGGTCCAAAGATCGTAAAAGGGGACCTAGAACTAGGATTTAAGATGAAAACCCAGCAAAAGGACCTAAGACTAGTGCTTGAAACAGCCTCTGAACTTGATCTTCCACTGCCTGGAACGGCTTTAGTGAACCAGATCTTTAGGATCGCTGAAGCTGAAGGTCTAGGGAAAAGGGTACACAGGCAGCGATCAAATCAATGGAAAAGATTTCAGGGTACAGGATAACACCATCGTAACCTGCAAACGGCATCCCATGATTCTGTGCAGAATGTTAACCTCCGCACTTACAAATTAATATCTGACCTTTTTCTAAAGGAGTGAAAAATATATATCTAAGTCACTTAGCGCTCTATTACTTGCGTGATAAATTTTATGAGTGATGAAAAGCAGGTGCCAGAAGAAACGAGTCACGAGACAGAAAAGATAATTCAAGAACTTGAAGAAGAAAAGAAACTCTGCGGAGAATATCTAACGCGCCTTAAATATCTGCAAGCTGATTTTGATAACTACAGAAAGAGGGTTGAAAGACAACTTGAGGATATTAAAAGATACTCCAACGAACGCTTTGTAATTGAGATGCTCGAAGTAGTCGATGAGTTAGAAATAGCCGTCAAAGCTGGCCAAGATTCGAACTCCACGAAAGTATTGATCGAAGGGGTTGAGATGACTCTTAAAAAAATACAGAAGATTTTAATAAATGAGAACGTTAGGCCCGTAGAGTGTCTCGGAAAGCCTTTTGATCCATCCAAGTGCAACGCAATCGCTACAGTTGAGAAGGAAGACGTAGAGGAAGGCGTTGTTGTGGAGGAAATCAGAAAAGGATATATCATGAACGATAAGATAATAAGGCCGAGTATTGTTAAGGTAACAATTAAGCCAGGTGTAAAAAAAGATGAAATTAAAGGTGATTTAAATGAGTAAAGTTCAGACAAGCGAAAAAGTTATTGGAATAGATTTGGGAACAACAAATTCAGCGGCAGCGACCTTCGAAGGCGGCAGAGCAACGGTGATTCCAAGCGTTGAAGGCCCTTCAGCTTCAGGAAAGATGTTTCCGTCTGTTGTGGCATTCACAAAAGACGGGCAACTTCTTGTAGGAGAGTCAGCTAAAAGACAGGCCACTGCAAACCCTGAGGGAACGATATTTGAGATAAAGAGAAAAATGGGTACAGACTATAAGGTTAGAATTTACGGAAAAGAGTACACGCCTCAACAGATTTCTGCTTTTATACTGCAGAAGATAAAGAGGGACACGGAAACATTCCTAGGAATGCCAGTAAAAAAGGCAGTCATCACAGTACCAGCCCACTTTAATGACAACCAGAGACAGGCTACCAAAGATGCGGGGGAAATTGCAGGATTCGAAGTTCTCAGAATAATAAACGAGCCGACAGCAGCCTGCCTTGCATACGGTATCGACAAATTGGACAGAGATATGAAGATCTTAGTTTTTAGCTTCGGAGGCGGAACACACGATGTCACAGTAATGGACTTTGGAAAAGGCGTTTTCCAGGTTCTTTCCACAAGTGGGGATACTCAAACAGGCGGCACGGACATCGACCAGGCGTTGGTGGACTACGTAATTGAGGATTTCAAAAAACAGACGGGAGTCGATCTTAGATATGATAAAATGGCTGCTGCTCGACTTAAAGAAGCCTGTGAAAAGGCAAAGATAGAGCTGTCAACAATACTGAATACGGACATAGATCTGCCGTTTATATATGCGGATTCATCAGGACCAAAGAACCTTCATATAACCATCTCAAGGGCCAAACTGGAGGAACTAGCCGATCCGATAGTCCAGAAGACAGGCCGAACAATTACAAAGGCGCTTGACGACGCAAAATTAACATCGAAAGAAATAGACAAGATAATTCTCATAGGTGGAACTACCAGGATGCCGCTTGTGCAGAAATTTGTTGAAAAAGTGATCGGAAAAACTGTTGAGAGAGGCATTGACCCAATGGAGTGTGTAGCGGTTGGAGCAGCAATACAGGGCGCAGTGCTTTCAGGTGAAGTGAAAGATATCCTGCTTCTTGATGTCACCCCGCTTTCACTTGGTGTCGAAACCCTGGGAGGAGTTTTCAGCAAAATCATGGAAAAAAATACGACGATACCTACCAAGAGAAGCCAGGTCTTTTCAACCGCTGCAGATTTCCAGACCGCTGTTACAATACATATCCTTCAGGGAGAAAGAGCGATGGCCGCCGATAATGTATCTCTTGGAATGTTCAATCTTGAAGGAATAGCTCCTGCACCAAGGGGGGTGCCTCAGATAGAAGTAACATTTGACATAGATGCGAATGGGATACTCAACGTTACCGCAAAGGACCTAGGAACTGGTAAAGAGGGGAAGATAACGATAACAGCTTCGACTAAACTTTCAAAGGAAACTAAGGAAAAGATGGTGAGAGAGGCTGAAGAGTTCGCCGAGCAGGACAAAAAGAAGAAGGAGGAAGTTGAAATAAGGAACGATTCCGAAGCTCTGATCTACACATCTGAAAAGACGAAGAAGGATTTAGGGGAGAAGCTTAATCAACAGCAGAAGGATCAGATAGACAAAGCAGTTACCGAACTGAAAGAAGCTCTCGCAGGAAACGAAATTGATAAAATGAAAGAAAAGCAGGAGGGGCTAAGGAAGGTTCTGCAGGAAGTTGGGACAGTGATCTATCAACAGGCTGCTTCAGAATATGCAAAACAGCAGAAAGGACCTGAAGCGGGGACGCAAACTCAGGATAAAGATAAGGATAACACCGTTGACACAAGCTATACAGTAAAATAGTTCTAGAACGTTAATAGTCCTAAGGCGGTGGCATGTCCAACAAGAAAGACTACTATGAAGTACTCGGCGTGCAAAGGGGTACTACAAAGGACCAGATCAAAGATGCTTATAGAGAATTGGCCATGCAATACCATCCTGACAGGAACAAGTCACCTGGAGCAGAGGAAAAGTTCAAAGAAATTTCTGAAGCCTATGCTGTTCTATCAGACGATGAAAAACGCCAACAGTACGATACGCTGGGCCACACCGGATTTGATCAAAGGTACAGCACGGAAGACATCTTCAGAGGAACGGATTTCGAATCGATCCTAAGAGACATGGGTTCTGGATTCGGATTCGATAATATATTCGACATCTTCTTCGGAAGAGGAGGTGGTGGTTACGAAGGATCACCTATGAGAGGAAGAGACCTTTCAGTTGAACTCGAGGTAACACTAGAGGAGACTGCAAAAGGTGTTGAAAAGGAGATAGAGATACCAAGAACTGAAAGGTGTGATGTATGCCGTGGTACGGGTGCAAGCCCAGGCACATCGCCGAAAACCTGTCCGACGTGCAGAGGGACCGGCCAAGTTCAGAAGGTGCGCTCAAGCGGCTTCGCTCGTTTTGTTCAGATATCGACATGCTCCACATGCAGGGGGGCAGGAAGAATAATCGAATCCCCTTGCAGGGAATGCAGAGGAACAGGCATGGTAAGGAAGATACGAAAGATTTCTGTAAGAGTACCTCCCGGAATAGATGATGGCCAACAGCTGAGGCTCGAGGGCCAAGGAGATGTGTTACCCAACGGTGGAGCAGCAGGGGACTTATTTATACAGATTAAAATTGCGCCTCATAAATACTTCCAAAGGGAAGGAGACAGCCTCTTATATGAGCTGTCAATCAGCTTTCCCCAAGCAGCGCTGGGAACAGAGGTATCAATTCCGACAATAGATGGGAGCATGTGGATAAAGATACCGGCTGGAACACAGCCTGGAACAGTAATGAAGCTGTCTGGAAAGGGCATGCCTAGATTGAATAGATACGGTCGAGGAGACCTGCTGGTTCACGTTGATGTATCTGTACCGAAGAGCCTTACTCAGCGTCAGAAAGAACTTCTACAGGAATTAAGCGGAGAATTCGGCCAAAATGTGGAAGACAGGAGAAAAGGCTTTTTTAGATTCTAGAGAGGCATCCTTATTCCCACAGCAAGAGTGACCTTTACCAATTTAAACTGACATTCCTAAAGCTTTAATATTGAAGAAATTTCAAAACGGTTGGGGCAAAATGGTCAAAGTTGCATTGATCAAGGGGGAAAACAGATACGACAATATAAAGAAAGCGCTAGAAGTTATAAGGGAAGACATCTGCAAAGACATAGAAGGTAAGAAGTCTATATTATTAAAGCCGAATCTGGTTTCACCCTATAATCAGCTGTCAGCCACCCACGTTGATACGATGAAGGCAATTCTTGATTTTATAGAGCCTTTAGCGGGTAAACAGATTACGATAGGAGAAGGTTCAGCATATGACACTCAAACTGCTTTTAAGAACTACGGATTTAATCAGCTGCAAGGCAAGTATGACGTAAAACTTATCGATTTGAATAATGATAATTATAGAGAAATCTATGCATTTGACAGGGACTTTACCCCAATCCCATTTGAAGTCGCCCAGACAGTCTTAGACAGCGATTACATAATTTCAGCAGCTATGCTGAAAACTCATGATAACGTAATTGTGACAATGACCATCAAGAACATGGTCGTCGGCAGCCTAGTAAGTGGCAACAAACATAAGATACATCAAGGCTACCCCGCCATCAACTTAAACCTCTATAAGCTTTCAAAGCACGTATGGCCAAAACTGTCGGTTATCGACGGCTTCACAGCCATGGAGGGAAATGGACCGGAATTCGGAGAGCAGGTTGACATGAAGATCGCTATAGCAAGCAGTGATCCATTAGCAGCGGACACCATCGGCGCATACGTTATGGGATTTGATCCAAATGAGATAGGATACCTCCATTACTTGAAAACAACAGGATTTGGGGAAGGTAACCTAGAAAGAATAGATGTCATAGGGGAAAACGTTGACAATATCAGAAGAAAGTTTAAACCCCATTCAAGCTATAGGGCACAAAGAGAGTGGAAAATAAGCGAAGACCTGTTAGCGAAACTCTTATAGCCCTGCTGTTATTCGATTAAAATAAGATCAGGAAATATTCTGTATGTAAATCAATCTTATGAGAAGATTTATAAGAATATCCTATGGAGATGCGTCGTTAAAGTTATGGGGGGGACAGAGGGGACCACTGATAAGGTTGATTCCGGACACCAACACGTAATCTTAAGCACGGAAGATTTCCTAAGTCAGCCGATCGAAGAGGTTTTCTCTAAACTTGGTACCTCAAAGTCAGGTCTTACATCAAAAGAGGCAGAAGATCGCATTAAGACCTATGGACGAAACGAATTTGCCAAAAAAAGGAGGCGAAGCGCCCTCGAAAAATTTCTTCTGCAGTTGAAGAGCCCTCTAGTAATAATACTGCTTTTTGCGAGTCTCGTATCAGCCTTCTTTGGAGAAATAATAAATGCGGGCATAATATTCTTCATAATTTTCTTGAGTTTAATTCTTCTTTTCTATCAGGAATCTAAGGCAGAGAAAGCCGCGGAAACTCTGAAGGAAAAGGTAACCACTACAGCAACTGTGTTAAGGGATCAGATAAAACAGGAGGTGAAACTTTCTGACATCGTGCCTGGCGACATACTATTCCTTTCAGCAGGAGACATCGTACCAGCAGACGCAAGAGTATTCAGTGCAAAGGACCTATTCATTAACCAATCAGCACTGACTGGAGAGTCATTTCCTGTCGAAAAAGTAACAGCGCCCCTAGAAACAAAAAGTTCACAAATTACGGATTGGGATAATTTTCTCTTTTTAGGGACCTCGGTTGTCAGCGGGACAGCGAACGCCGTTGCAGTAAGAACCGGAAGCGCAACTGAATACGGAAAAATTTCCAAAAAGCTTGTTGAGAGAGCGCCAGAAACGGAGTTCGAGAGGGGGCTTAGAAGATTTGGTTTCTTAATAATGGAGGTAACGTTTATCCTCGTGATCTTTGTCTTTTTCATAAACGCCCTTCTTAGACAACATGTGCTTGAAGCGCTTCTTTTTTCCTTAGCCTTAGCGGTCGGTCTGACCCCTGAACTTTTACCGATGATCTTGTCAGTGAACCTTTCGAACGGTGCGATTTCGATGTCTAAGAAGGGGGTTATTGTAAAACGGTTGGCTTCTATCCAAAACTTTGGAAGCATGGATGTTTTATGCACGGATAAAACCGGTACTCTAACAGAAAACAAGATTACACTCATAAAACATATAGATGTAGATGGAAAAGATGACGAAAAGGTACTTTTATATTCTTTTTTAAATAGCTCCTTTCAAACTGGGCTTAGAAGTCCTCTTGATGATGCAATTCTGGTATACAAAGGGATAGACATTAAAGACTACCAGAAGATTGATGAAGTTCCATTCGATTTTACAAGAAGACGTGTTTCAGTGGTTGTCGAAAATAGAAATGAGAGAATCTTGATTTCCAAAGGAGCTCCAGAAGAGATCTTCCAAGTGTGCACCTTCTGTGAAATTGAAGAAGTTAATTACGACATGACATCTGAGTTAACAAAAGAGTTTGAGGAAAAATATTATGAACTTAGCACTCAAGGGTTCAGGGTTTTAGGGGTTTCATACAAGAGGGTAAAAGAGGAAAAAAAGGTTTACTGCGTCGATGACGAGGTTGATATGGTTTTTTTGGGTTTCATAGCTTTCATTGATCCCCCAAAAGAGACTGTGATGAAATCTTTACAACAATTGCGCCAAGCTTCTATCGAACTTAAAATTCTAACAGGCGACAACGAAATTGTAACAAGAAAGGTCTGCGAACAATTAGGCTTCGACATTAAACGCATCGTACTCGGAAAAGAGATTTCACAGCTAACAGATGAAGCATTAGCGAGAGTCGTTGAGCAGGCAAATATCTTTGCCAGAGTGACGCCGGCTCAGAAGGGCAGAATAATTTCTGCTTTAAGAAATAACGGCCATGTTGTCGGCTTCCTAGGCGACGGTATAAATGACGCACCTTCCATGAAAATATCGGACGTCGGGATATCCGTGGATAACGCTGTAGATGTCGCAAAAGAGTCTGCGGACATCATATTATTGCATAAAGACCTTACTGTGCTAGCGGATGGAGTTCTAGAGGGAAGGAAAACTTTCGGAAACACGATGAAGTACATCATGATGGGGACCAGTTCGAACTTTGGCAACATGTTCAGTGTCGCAGGAGCGTCAATCTTTTTACCGTTTCTGCCAATGCTTCCAATACAGATACTCCTTAACAATCTGCTGTACGATTTTTCAGAGCTTACAATACCCACGGATAATGTCGATCAAGAATACTTGAGCACGCCAAAAAGATGGGATATCTCTTTCATACGGAGGTTCATGATAACTTTGGGTCCCATCAGCTCAATTTTCGATTTCCTGACGTTTTTCATAATGTGGTTCGTTTTTCATGCTTCTGCACCACTTTTCCAGACAGCATGGTTCCTCGAATCTTTGGCATCACAGTCTTTGGTCGTATTCGTTATAAGAACAAGGGAGACGCCGTTCTATAAAAGCAGACCTAGTAAATTTCTACTGATTAGCACTTTAGGAGTTGTTGCATTTGCACTGATACTACCGTTAACGCCTATAGGCAGGTTGTTCAAGTTCGAAGTACCACCCTTTACATTCTTCATAATATTAGCAGGCCTCCTTATCGTTTACTTAGCACTTGTTGATCTTGTTAAAAGATGGTTCTACCGACACTACTCATATGGTCTCGAAGTAATCTCTAAGCCCAATAATGACATATATACATAGATGTCCCTCAGATAAACGGGTTTCATTCAAAATCGTACGTAGGCTGGTTAGTGTCCTCCCCCTCCAGCACAGGCGCAAGCACAGCTTACACAAGCGCAGGCACATGCGCAGGCATGACAAGCGCATACACAGTTAGAATTATGCTGCACTGGAGCTCGGGATTGAGCCTGTTGGGCTGGAGGTGGAAGAATATTTTTAGTAAATTGCTCTATATTAGAAACAAATTTTGAAGACGTCTGTTCAAACGACTTTGCAATAGAATCAGCGAAATCCGCACCGGGGATGCTAATTTTGCCGGCAGGTTGAGCGGTCTTCAAGTCGCTTTGTGAAGGAGCAACGTTAGGTAGATATCTGCTATTATAGTTGTACCAGCCCCATTCAGGTCCTGGAATAAAGATGATTGGAGTGAACTTCTGCTTAGTCCTATTTACATATCCATCATCTAGCATGAGCCAAAGAAGTTGTTCGTTGAAAAGATTTGAAGCAAGCTCTGGCGTCTGCGCTTTTTCAACTTGACTCCATGCCTGCTCAACCACTGACCTATAATGGTTCACAGTATCTTCTCTACAATAGCCCCTGACTTTATTGTCAACAGTATCTCTTAGGTTCATTATCGTCTTTGCTAGTTTTTCCTCGCTCAAGTAGCCATCAGGCTTTATCGCGTCGAGAAAACCTATTTCGTAGTACATAAGATCAGGTGGACGAGACTGAACTTTTAAATTAATACTAGGTTCAACGCCTTCGACATAGACCACTTTCTTCAAAAGTAGACCGTACAATATGGCTGTAACGACCTTAGGTGGGGGCAGCCCAAGGAGTTGAGCTGCTTCCACAGCTGTTAAACCGGCTTTTACGCCTAGGGCTTCAATATTCATCTGGGGAGCTAAATAATTTCTCTTTCTGAGAGCGCCAAAAGCTCCGACCATAGCCAAAATAATGAATAAAACGATGAAAGCTACGAACGCCAAGGGAATCAGGAGGGTAAAAAGATCTGATGTTCCACTATTCGCCTTATAGTTAGGCATCAAAGAAGAAGGAAAGGAGACGCCAACTTCAAACTTCTGTCCTTTTGTAAGATTATTTCTTTCCCAATACATCACAAGCCTTCCCCCTTCTTCGGTTGGAACCTGATCCCAGTTAGGAGTGTTCTTAACGTCCCCTGCTTTTGTGCCAGAAGGAAAGACGATCATTGCTCTTAGGTCAGACACTTCTGCGTCGTCGAACCAGCATGCGATAAATTTCATACCATAGTTTCCCTTATTGTCGGCATCGTTGTAGATCATCTGCCCGACGTTTGTAAGCAGGGTGAATTCCGAAGATTCACCGACATTTATCGGCTTGGGAAGAGTCACATCCACCCGATAATTGCTACCACTACTAGCGTCTACAGCTTTCAATACTGCACCTCCTATATCCTTTGCTTCGCCAATCTTGAAGTCTCCGTTGGGTTGACCGACATAGAAACCGCTCATAACGCCTGAAGTACATGTCACCGTCATGTTGTAGAGCAGGTCGATTGTGCCGTCGCCATTAATCCAGATCTTTATGTATTCACGATCCACCTGATAAGTTAAGGGCTCGGCTGCTAGTGCAGCATTCCAAGACAGAGACACCGCTAGAAAAATTAGTGCTAAAACGGTAAATGTGCAAATGGTTTTGTTTACCATTTAGGTTCCTCTGACAGTTGAGAGCTAGATCCACAGTAGGGACAGCTGATGTAAGTAATTCCCGAGACGATTTTGATGTTCCCAATCGGAACCGGTGCAGAGCATTGAGGACATTTAACTACTTTAGTCTGTATATCGGCAGGAAGGTCAACTTGATATCTTATAGGAGACCGCGGTCGAGTAATATAGATGTAGAAGGGTATTAATAGGCCTACTAGGACGAGAACGGATCCAGGTATTATCCTAGAAGATTCGTAAACCGATGCTATCAAGAATATTATGCCAAAGAATATCAGCACTGCAGCCAGGATAACTGCAAGAACTACCACGACCCTCAAATTTTTTCACCTATCAAGACTGACCGCAAACATAATGGCCAGCACCATATTCGAGTGGACAGCCTGAGCCACAAGTCTTAAAGTCCGCACAGTCAACGCATTCGGAAGGAGCATACTTTCTAGTTCTCAATTCCACCGATAAAGGGTTGTTCCAGATGTCAGCCCACCTGTCGCTCAGAATATTGCCTAAGGATTTAAAGTAGCTCTGGCATGGGTAAACATCACCGTTAGGACCAACGCACATATTCATCAGAGCCGCGCTGCAAGATTTTATGCCTAATCCCATGTTTACTGGGTCAAGTTCACAGTATCTAGTCGGAGTAAACCATGAGAAAGTCAGCCCCAACTCTTCGGCCTTGGCCTCCAGTTTAGTCAAAACTTCTTTAAGCCTTTCAATTGGAAGAGCCAACTCTTTAGATGAGGACTCTCCTCTACCACTATAGATCAGACTGTTACAGCAAAAGCTCTTTACGCCGAGGTTCTTCAAGAATTCCATGGTCTCTAAAGCGCCATCGACGTTTAATCGCGTGAGAGTAGTATTTGTTGAGACATATATCTTAGATTCGAGAGCGTTCCTTAATCCTTCTACAGTCTCATTCCAGCTTCCAGGTGAACAAGTCATTTTATCATGTATTTCAGGGATATGAGATTCGACGGTGATCTGAACAAAATCTAAACCTGCATCGGCTAAGGACTTGACGTAGCTTTTATCTGAAAGTCTGCGACCATTTGTAATAAGACCGCTGACAAGACCCGAGTTCTGGGCGTACTGTAATAGTGTAGGCAAATCATCCCTCAAAGTGGGCTCTCCACCTGTAAAGGTAACGATAAAGATGGCTGCATCCTTAACCCTGTTAATTACCTGCATCCAATCAGAAGTTGAAAGCTCAATACCTTCTTTTGGTCCTCCAACGTAACAGTGTATGCAATCATTTTGGCATCTGAACGTCAGGGCCAGATCCATCCTAACAGGAGCCGTTGAAGGGGCACTAAATGGCTCCAAACGCCCAACACCAAGATAGGATATAGGACACACCTTCCCAGTCTTAGCTAACGTGTTAACGGTGTACAGAAAACGTTCGTGATCCTTTTTAGCTTCTTTTTTTGACACCTTGTAAACTCTTGTAATATCTTTAACAGCATTTTCTACGGTCAGACCATTGACAAACAAGTAGGCGTGAAAAGTTGCGGTTTCATTCATGTAAAACACTGCGTTAGCGTTAACTGCAAGAACACCCTTGCCATCAGGCTCAACCCTTAGCTGAACGGACAGCCCTTTGTAGTCTCCTTTCCCCCTAAACGTGTATAGTCCAGGTTTAGCTGCTAAAGGGGACCTGCCAAAGATCCTCGAAAACATACAAATCTAGTTGACATAATATCATATATTTGAACTTTGTATTTAGAAGAAATACTATTTGTTGGGATATTTATGACCTTGTCAGGTCAAATAGAATTTTTGAAGCTCCTTCAACGTACTTAGTACACTTATTTTCCTTTAACCCGAGTTTTTTGAAAAGAGCTCTTCCTTCTGATGTGGAAAGGTCACATTTTATTAGATTACGACATCGAACATCACCGAACTCTTTCTTGAACCTTTCATAGCATTCCGAACTCTTTGCTAAACAAAGATCATATGCGTCTTGGTCAAGCCTATCCCTCCCATACATAAGACCTATTGCCATAATTGCACCCGTCAAGGCACCGCAGACAGACCCCTTTCTGGCGATTCCTCCTCCGAAACCGGTCGCGATTCTTGGTACGATATTGCTGCTTATTTTATTAGCTTCCGTGTATCCCATCAAAACAGATTCGCAGCAGTTATAGCCTTCCCTAAAATGTGAACTTGCCCTCTCAGAAATGTCCTCCATTCCAATCATTTTTAAGAATTTCAAGTTATATATAAAAATATATATGAAATTCCAAGCATAGAAAAAATGTCTTTTCCACAGATTTTGTAAAACTTTAATATCCTAAAAGACAAAATCAGATGATATGACAGATGAAGAGCTACCTCCAGACCAGTATGAAATCCCAAACCTCCTCAGGTGGAACATTGATCACCCCGGAATAATTTCATCGAATCCGAGGATCGATCTTGAAAAATGGATTCTAACTGTCGATGGGGAAGTCGAAAAACCAATTAAGCTTCGATGGGGAGACTTCCTAAAACTTACATCAATAGAATCAAAAAGCGACTTTCACTGCGTGGAAGGATGGAGTGTCAGAAACTGTAGATGGTACGGCGTTAACTTCAAAACATTAGTCGAACTTGTTAAACCAGCTAAGGAAGCTAAATACGTGTTCTTCAAATGCTCAGATGGTTATACGACTTCTTTAAACCTGGAGGAGCTGCTTAAAGACGATGTTCTCCTAGCCTACAGGCTAAATGATAAGCCTCTAGACGAACCCTTTGGGGGTCCACTTAGGCTTGTAGTTCCGGACAAATACGCCTACAAGAGTGCGATGTGGGTGGAGAAGATAACCTTCACGAAAAAGAAGGAACTAGGATTTTGGGAGAAAAGAGGTTACAGCGACGACGCCGATGTCTGGAGCAACTCACGTCTAAGATGAATAACGTTCTAGAATCAAAAATTTAATAACGCAATAAATGTAATCTTGCTGCAGGTATAACCCTAACTTGCTTGTGGTGAATCATATATTTGTCGTTTGAGATACAGGAGCTACTTGACATAATAAAGATAATTACGCTTGTTAGACTCGCTGATGAAGAAAATTTAGATAAGAACATCCTGAAAAATCAGTTAGATAATTATTGCTCAGGCTACAT
Source organism: Nitrososphaeria archaeon (assembly GCA_963752255.1). Taxonomy (GTDB): domain Archaea; phylum Thermoproteota; class Nitrososphaeria; order JACIWG01; family JACIWG01; genus JBEKIG01. Next base: position 467,652 of record CAVVXT010000019.1, read on the forward strand.
CTGTGTCGAAACAAAAGACGTTGATGAAGCGTTAAATGAATTAGGTAGGGAAGGTCTTGTTATCGAACAAAATAATGTGCTCAAACCGACGGAAAAAGGTGTCCAGCTGGGCAAAGAATGGCAAAACCTGCTTCTGAAAAAAGAGCCGATTTTGGAGGTTGTAGCAGGTCTAACCGATGGTTCAATTGCGAGCTTAGTGGTCATACTTTCTACACTTCTTGCAGGACTGACGACTGGTACAGCAGCGTTTGCGGCAGTCCTGAGTTTAACGTCAGTAGCGGTAACGAACTTTTCAAGCTTTCTTCTAGGTGGTAGAACAGAGGATATCGCAGACCTTTTAACTCTCAAGAATCTGATGGACTACAGCCTCAGCGACATACCAGACAAGATCGAGAGAGAAAAATCGCTTAAATTGCTCGAACATATGTTCAAATTGCTGAACAAAGAGAGGAGAAGGACGAACCTGTTCGCCGCCATAATTTCAGGAGTAACCACCTTTGTTGCTGGCCTAGTACCGATAGTCACTTTTCTCACACTGCCTAAGCCATTCAACCTGATCACATCGCTGGGAGTTGTTGTTGGGATAGCGGGCTTCTTCCTAGTCAGATATAGATCCAAGAGGGCTAAGATTCACTGGGGGATAACACTGATCGAGACAATAGTTATAATTGCAGTCGCAGTTGTTGTATCACTGCTTATAGGACACGGGTTCTAAAGACAAAATAAATAGATAAATATTGGTAAATTTTTCAAAAATCAATGATAGCATGATAGAAGTCAAGGAGCTAAACGCAAATCTGGAGCCCCTTTTCTACGAACATATTTCGAATGATGTACCTAACTATTATTTTTTCATACTAGATTGGAAGTATAACCGGCAAGATACAAAAATATTGATAGCACAGGAAAATGGAAAAATCAGGGGAACGATGATAGTTTTTAAGAATCAAATCATCTCAATAAGGGGGAGTTTAAACGCAGCCGAATCATTATTGGACAGAATTGACTTGGATGATGTTGAAGCAAATTGCTACGAAGAACACAAATCGATACTGCTTAAGAAATACGAACCTATGATGGAGCATAAGTTGACGTTGATGAAACTTGAAAATGTAGCCGACAGTGTCCACCCAAAATACCCTTTAACAAAGCTGGTCACAGATGATTCAGAAGAAACATCAAAAATTATAATGGAATCTTTGCCAATTCATTGGGGCCAGGTTACAGCAGAGGAAATATATTCAAGAATAAATGAAGGTGACCCATGTTATTGCATTAAAGAAGACGACAGAATAGTTTCTGTCGCGTTGGCAAAAGAAAAGGACTTCGGGGAAACGATCGGCATAGTAGGTTACATAAATGCAGTTGCAACAGTCAAGGACTACAGGAACAGAGGATATGCTACATCGATGGTTTACTAGTTATCAAGGAAGCTCCTTGAAAGATCAAAATACGTGCTACTATCCGTATTAAGCGATAACATTCCAGCTTTTACAGCATATTCTAGAGTCGGGTTTAAACCCGTAAGAAGCTATTATTTTATGAGGGGACATAAGATAATGGGCTAAGACGAACTTGGGACTCTTAGGTCTATTTCCTTTCCGCTTCTACCATCAACCCAGACTAACCTTTTTTTATCTTCCAAAACCAATTCAACTCTGTATACTGGATAGAGGAAAGGCTTGAACTCTAGAAGATCGGAGCCTGGAAAAAGACCTTTGATAGCTTCACGAACTTCAGCTTCTTTTAATTTAACGCTTACAACTTCAGCTTTCTGTGTGCTAATGTTTTCTAGAATCAACGTTTTCTCTTCTAAGTCGATCTTAGGTAATTCTACTATACGATGGTACCGTCTTAATCTACCATCCTTGTAGGAGCTGATGAGCCTCTTCTTTTCTAAGGACTTTAGCAGACTACGCATTATGGGCTCTGAAACTTTCAATTCACCTGATATATCAATCAACGTGGAATCTTTATCTGGACTAAGCAACTTCAAAACCTCGATATGTTGTCGGCTCAAACCGATGAGCTGTTCAATTCCCTCCTTGGAAACTAATCCATCCTCGAGCATGACATATCTTCCGGTTACACCATCTGATATAAAGAACCTGTTCTCGAACCTTTTCCTAAGCAACCCAGTTCTAATGCTAACAGTTAGCTGAATCAAAGGGTTAAAGATCAGCTGAACACTGGAAACCTCTTCATGTTCTCCGAAAAAGATAAACCGCTTTTCCTTCTTGACAATAGATGGCACATCGTTTAAGCCTATCAGTGGAGGAAGCCCAAGAAAGTTCTTCTCTGTTTTTAGGCTGCGAAGTTTTTTGAGAACTTCCTCAGAGTGTTGGATGACACGATCCTTAAGTTTAGGGGTTATTCCCTCATGCCGTGTTTCCCTTAACCTGATCCTGACAGAAACGGGAGTGAGTGAAAAACCTCCAAGTGCATAGAAAACGCCTGGGGGAAGGGTTGTTAGCTGTTTTGGCAGACTATATCCAAGGAAAAACTGGGCGACCGACTCTAAATCGTTCTTTATATTTAGCTTTCCTATTAGCTGATTTGAGCACTGACTCAAGACATTTTTGTCTACAAGAGAGGGCCTCTGTGTGCAGAGCATTAGGCCAAGGCCACGCTTTCGTCCCCTCCTAGCCACTTCTTCAATAATTTTGAGCCGTTCTCCTGCCTGCGGAATAAACTTGTCCGCTTCTTCAAGAACTATAAGATAGGGTGTCCTTCTGACAGAAACCTCTTTAAACATTTCAGAAAGAAACTCGCCCACCTTTCCTTTGGGATCTTCTGCCTCTGATACATCGAGGATTAAGGGGGAAATGTCGAGAGCCTGTCCAGCCAGTTCTTTGATGTTTAAGGCGCTCCAATTTAAATCGCATTTTTCGTCCTCTCCAACCCATATCATCTCATACTTTTCTTTCAGCCCAGAATACTCTCCTTCGATATCTATGAGAGCAAATGGAACTCCAGCCTTACAGAGCTCCTCACAGAAGACGCCGACGGCATAACTCTTGCCACTTCCACTGGAGCCTATTATACAAGTCCTGCCAGTTACTATTAGATCAGCGTCGACTTGGAATATTTTCTCTCCATGAAAGCCCACATTTAGTAATGGCACACGAGAGAATCACATAAAGTTGGTAATAACTCTTTCTTCTCATAACCATCGGTAATTATTTTGTGAAAGGTAATAATTTTATACAGCTCAAACTATTACTCGTATATGATATATGTATTAGGCGTTTGCGGAAGCCCCAGAATTGGAGGGAACACTGAAAGACTTGTGCTGGAAGCTCTGAAAGCTGTAGAAGAGGAAGGAGCTCGGACAGAGCTGGTGAGGCTCGCTGACAAAGAAATCAAACCTTGTGATGACTGTAGGTCGTGCAAGACCACAGGACAATGTCGTATAAAGGACGATTTTACTGCCGTCTATAAGAAAATGATTAAAGCAGACGGTATTATATTATCGTCTCCAGTTTATTTTGGGTCAGCTACCCCCCAGATAAAGGCTTTAATTGACCGAGCTGGCACACTATCGAACCGTACAGGAAGGGTTTTCGAAAACAAAGTTGGCGGTGCTTTGGTTGTCGCGAGGAGAGCGGGCCAAAACTTCACATTTGCCCAGCTCCTGTTCTTCTTTCTGCACCAAGGAATGATCGTACCCGGTTCTACATACTGGAACATCGCCTTCGGCAGGGAAAAAGGTGAAGTAGCCAAAGACGAGGAGGGAATTCAGACGGCGAGAAACTTTGGAAAAAGAATGGTCTGGCTAATTAAGAAGATCAAGACCGAATAGTCGCTGTCGCTTTGCAGAGGTCACTATAGGGAAAAAGTTATACGCAATATCATGGTTGATCAAAATCGACAGATATATGGAAGCAAAGATTATAGTGGATGCAGCCGAGATACTTAAGAACATGCCGAGGACTGGCTGGCTGCAGAACGGTGTTCCATCCTACGAGGCGGAAACAGTCGCAGAACACACCTTCGAGGTCGTAACCATCTTGACCATCTTCTCATATGCATCGGAAGAGGCGTTCGATAACGAGAAGATGCTGATCATGGGCATAATACATGACCTAAGCGAATCAGTGTCAGGCGATATGCCACGAGGGCTCACGCAAAGAATAGGTAAGGAGTCTAAGAGCAGGACGGAAAAGGAGATAATAAAAGAAATCGCGGTCGCTGGTGGACTAGCTGAATTGGAAAAAAATTTCAATGAATACGAGGAAGGTAAGAGTGTAGAAGCTATACTCGTGAAGATTGCTGATAGGGTGTCAACTATAAGACAGGCGAAAATATACTCTAAAAGAGGTTACAATGTAAGAAATATTGAGGAAGGATACAAAGAGGAACTGAAGAGCTTACTGCAGAAGGTACCATATAAGAAGATTAGGAAAATCGTAACCGAACTCATAGAATAAACGTATAATTCAAAAATTTTAAGAATAACGATTATCCTTCAGTAAATAAGCGAGCCAACTCTGTTCCCAGACAACGCTTCCTTAATGTCTAAGGAAATTCTCCTTCCGGTTGACATAGGTTCATTAAATATGTAAGGTGTATATGGGGAGCCTTCAGGATAAAGGTTAGTACCGGCAACGATGCGCGCAGAAACTTCAAAGACTATGAAACCTCTACTTGGATTATAGACTGTTTCTATGCAGAAGGGCCCAATAAGTCCAGGTGGAAACAGCTTGATGGAAGCCTCGATCAATCTAGCGCCTATAGCTAAGACGTCGGGTAGAAGACTCTCTCTGACGACAACAGGCTGGTTTCCTGACACCGTATAGTCAAGGTAATCGGGGATGATTTCAGGCAGCCCTCTATATATCTCATCTATAGGCTCCAGTCGTCTATCCATGCTCATCAGCTCCAAGCCACCCGTAGACAGCTTTAGCCCCCTTGATCCTGCTAGGCTATAGAAGTAATGCGGGTAGTAACGTGTTCCAGCTATGAACTCCTGGATAAACGTTTTATCTTCAGGTTTGATCACACCCTCGCGCACCTTTCCTGCAAGCTTTTCACGGAATTCATTAAAATTCTTGACCCTAAAATAGCCCTTGCCACCCCTAGCACCATAGACCTTAACAAAGGCGTATGTGTCGATCTTCGAAGGGTCGTCGAAAACCTTCGGAAATTGCAGACTCGCTTCCCTGAACCATTCCAGCTGCTTCTCTCTATCGCTCTCCCACTCAAGGACTTTCCTGTTGCCGTACATTGGGACATAGAAAGAGTCTTGCAGGTTTTTAGCTCCGACATATTCTACAAATGAACCGTGAGCGATAATAATCGCATTGGAGCCAACAAGCCTCTCCTGGACTTCTGCTTCTAGAACATCCCGATAATTGTCCACGATAATAAACTCATCTGGGGAAGCTTCAGGGAACGCTTTATAGAACTGTACCCTATCCTTTAGACAGATTCCCAAGGTTCTGAACCCTTCTTTCTTCGCACCATGGAAGATCTGGAGAGCGGAATGAGAACATATTGTCGCTATAGAAATCTTCTTCTGATCGTACTTGGACAGCGTCTGAAGTATTTCTTTCCTATTTATCATGTAATTATCTCCTCCAACCTGTCCCTCTTAACAGCATAACTAATCTCCAACATGGAGAAGTCTAGCACGGACTCGAAATTCTGCACCTTCAACTTCAGATCAGCTATCTGAGACCTGTACTTGAGGAGTAATCTTCTCATTTCAGGAGATGTAGGCCCGATTCCAGGTGAGCCGGGTATGCGTGGACTAACGTCGAAGATAAAAAAATCTAACCTCTTACCCTCTGGATCTTCTGGATCATAGGCTATGGCGCCTTGGAGGGCAAACGGTCCAACAAGTCCTGGAGGATAGGCTTTTTTACAGACGGCAAGGAACTTCGACGCAGAATTATAGGCGAGAGGCTTCTGTGATTCGCGCATTGTTACACCGAAGTGGCCTATCTCCTCGTTCTTTACGTCAACCTCAAGCTCCAGTTGTTCCCGAGCGGTTAAATTCAGTATTCCCTGAAGGTTCACTTGCCTTCTGTCGTCAAATCCTAAAAAGTCAAAATCCCCGAAAACATCGTCCAGAGCCCAAGCTTGAAAGTTGGCGTTAAACCTCGGCCCCAGGACAAATTCCTCTATCACAGCATCCTTTAGGTCCCCAAGGTCTATTATATTCCTGGAAGAAAGTTCCTTAGCCTTCACCCAGTATTGATCAACGTTCTTAGCCGTAAAGAAGGCACGTTCAAGGGGCTTAGCCTTCTGACACACCTTCACTAAAACAAGCCTATCTATATCGTCAGGCTTGCTAAACCTCTTAGGCGTTCTTACGCCAGCTTCCTCTAGAAGCCAGTACTGGTTCTTTGACAACTTTCTATCTTCGGTCTTGAGCATGAACCTGTTGCCATAGATTGGAACTCGGAAATTGTCTTCAATATTCTTGCATCCTACGTAAACAGAAAATGATCTGTTAGGCAGAAAGATTGTGTTCAGACGACGAAGCTCATCCTGAACCTCCCTATTTATGATATCTGAAAAGGAGTTTAAGACGATGCTATGGTCAAAGACGTGCCTGTTGAATTTTATGTAAAGGTCTTCTCTCCCTTTCTGACAGACTACTACCGTTGGAAAGCCAAAAATCTTTGCCGCAACACCGACTTCTTCTGCGGAATGTGATCCTAGAACGCCTATAGTAATCTTCTTGTTATCGTAGCTCTCTAAGGTTTTCTTTAGATCATCTATCTTTAGGACCAAGTTAACCTTCTCTTAACCGAAAATGGTTCCCTTAAGTACTATTAAGCGTTATTCCCAAACATGATTAGATATCAGCTGAGTAAAAGGTTAAAGGAATCAGCTAAGGTCCTTTATCTTTTCTATCACGTCTACCCAATTTCTAACATCTTCACCATACTTTAGATAGTTGACATAACCTACAGCTTCCCTGATTTCAGTAAGATATGTATCGTTATCATCTATGAACAAAATTTCTCTTGGCAGGATGCTGATCCCTTTCCGGCCTAAGTTCATAATTATCTTTTGCACCATAAGGTACTTGTTTGGATGGGGCTCAGCAATAGGGCACACGAAATATTTATCCACATCATATAAAGAAAAAAGTTCAAAGACATTTTCTGGCTCGTTCCAACTTGCTAAAGATAAGAAAATTTTATTTTCGCTAACAAAGTCCAAGAAAGCCCTAAAACCTTGATGCAATTCAACCCTTGACCCATTCACATCTTGAGCGACATCTCGTGATATTAGCTTAATTGGGGCTATCAACGAGCTAACGCTATGATGAGTCCATATCGTCCTGTCGGCATCGATAATGACGAGCTTTATCATTTCACACCCTTACGATTTTATCTGACTTAAATCTTGTCAAAGATCCGATAAGAATTATATACACCCCATCTAGATGTAGATACTTTCATAAGAAAGGGACACAAAATGAACGAGAACCATATAAAAGCTGTAATGTTCGACTTTGGTGATACTTTAGCATATGGACTAAAAGAAGACTATGTAACCTACCACCTTATCTTCGAAGAGCTTGGATATGTGACTGAATTATCGGAGTTCAAAAAAAGATATGATGAAGCCTTGGAATGGATGCTGGTAGAAAGAAAAAAAGGCAGAATATGGACCGAAGAAACAAGAGCGGACTTTGTCAACAGGATATTAACGAGCCTGAAGTTACCATCGCCAAGCAGAGTTATTTCAAAAATGATAGAAATATTTCCATACAGGGTCCAGTTAAAAGCATTTGAAGATGTAGAACCAACTTTATCTCAACTAAGACATAGAAAATTTAAGCTCGTTATCTGTTCAAACGTATCATCGGAGAGAAATCTGAGAATTTTCCTTAAGTCAGTAAATTTGGAATCTTACTTTGACATAATTGTGGCCTCAGGAACAGTGGGGTACGAGAAGCCAGATCCAGAGATTTTCAAAATAGCCTCAAAACTATCCAATACACGACCTGAAAAGATGATTCACATAGGAGACTTATATGAATACGATTACGTTGGTGCTGAATCCGCGGGGATGCAAGCCCTCCTGATAGATAGAAATGAAAAGTATAAAGGTAAAAAAATCAATGTGATCTATAAACTGGATGATGTATTCGATTACATTTCAAATGGACTAAAAGCCTAGACTTTCCCCTACGATCACAACATGATAGTCTGTAAAAGACGGCCTTCCTTCAAGTATTAAAGTAGCTTTACATATGCTTTTCTCCGGAGGACATTCGGAACAGAAACCGTCAGTTACACAGGGAGTATCCCTGTTAAACCGCTTAGCATTCATGGGAGCGGCCACGTTCTTAATCCTCCAAATAGCCGCCTCTAAATCTTTCACTATCTTGTTCACACCTACTACTATTATTGTCCTCTTAGGTCCGAAGCTCATCGCAGCAACCCTATTGCCACCGCCATCGATATTCACCAATTTACCATCTATTGTTACAGCATTAGCGCTGGCTAAGAGCACGTCAGAAGTTAGGGTTTCCCGTCTTGTTTCAAAGGTAGACTTGGAACTAGGTGCGTCATGAATGAGTACTGAGAATCCCTTTTTAGAGAGAAGCGCAGGTAGTTCGAGTTCACGGATTGTCAAGGAACCAGCAGTTGCAACCTTTGCGCCTTCAGGTATAAGCTCTAAAACCTTCTTAATGGCTTCTTCCCTCGTCTTTGTGTAATATGCGTTGAAACCGTTATCCTTCAAAGAGCTGACAACCCTATTAGCAACAGCTTCTTTATGCCATTCCTTTATGTTCTCTAACATACATTTTGGGAGAATATCAGGATTTTTAAGTTTTTAGAAAAAAACATCTTCTTTTTTTACCATACCTAAAACCAATCGACAGGTCATGTCAAATCAAATTGCAAAACTGAATATCTTTGTAATCGCGTTCCCTTCCGCTTTACATTCTTAAATATAATTGTAGAATTTAGTATCAGAGAAGAAATCGACCATTTCTTAAACTGCATCGTAGAAGACAGACAACCTTCAGTTGCAGGTGAGCAAGCAATAGCTGCCTTGAAGTTACCCTAGCTGCAGATCTATTGTAAGGTACAGGCAAACACGTTTTGATATCATGAGTGAGTTCTTTTCTATCATCAATTCTTTGAGGGATTGCAATGCAAATCATCTTAATATCTTTAAACATAAAGATACTTAAAAAAAGAATATGAAGCCAAGAAGTAGAATCTTTGAAGCACTAATGAGGGAGGACCTGACTGCGTAGATACCGACTAGATGTTGCGACATTGAACGGAGGTCTCCACCAATTGGATTAAAGAGTTAGATTCATCTATTTCTTCTATTCTTAATCGCGTCAGGATTAAGAGTAAACTTTGGTATTTCCCCATTCAGCGCTTGTTCTATCTGTTCTTCCGTCAACACATCACTTCTGATGAAATTATCAATACTTGATGATGCAATATGTGGTGTGATTATGACATTATCGAGTTTGAACAGTGGATTATCATCTTCGGGAGGCTCCTTTTCCAAGACATCTAATCCTGCAGCAGCTATCCATTTTTCCTTTAAGGCTTTGTAGAGTGCTAGTTCATCAATTATAGGTCCTCTTGCGGCGTTGATTAGAATAGCATTCTTCTTCATTTTTTTCAACTGTTTTTCCCCGATCATGTGCTTTGTTTCATCATTGAGGAAAGTATGTATGGTGACTATGTCTGATGTCTTAAGCAGTTCCTCAAAACCTACCATTTCAACTCCAAGCTGTTTCATTTTTTCCTCCTTTACATATGGATCATATGCGATAATCTTCATGTCGAGGCCTGAACATATTTTTGCGACCTTCGAGCCTATTGACCCTAGACCTATGATTCCAAGAGTTTTTCCATGAAGTTCGAAGGTATTTTTATCTGAGACATACTTTAACGCTATCTTTGACCATGTTTTCGGCTTTGTGGATCTTACAGCGTCTACAAGCCCTCTGGCAAGTGCGAAGATCAAGGCCACCGTATGTTCTGCTACCGTTTCCGAATTCAAACCAGTTTGATTAGTAACAAAGATACCAAACTTTGTGGCCTCAGCCATATCTACCATATCGTAGCCAACACCATATCTTGCTATTATCTTAAGATTCTTTGCAGCCACAAAGATTTCTTTTGTATAACGTTCTCCACCTGCTATTACGGCATCTACATCTTTGATCTCTTTGATCAATTGATCTCTTGTCATATTACCTTTGTAAGGATTAGATCTTATCTCGTACTTCTTTCTGAACTTTTCTGAAAGATGAGTACCAAGGATGCCAGTTAAAGCATTTAAAATGACAGGTTTAGTCATAACAATTAGTTGGATGAGACTTGATTTTAAGCCTTTCCAACTAATATACTTGTTAGGTTAAATATAAAAATTGGATAGTAAATCAAGCATACGCTTAAGGTGAGTCTAATTAATTCTTCTAGAGAGATTAGCTCGGCGTTTTATTAGAAATCACTTGCCTAACCCAAAATGCCTCTAATTGCTGTTTCTCTTGAGTTCATTATACTATAGTATTCTTTCTATCATGTACATCCCCTTTTATATTAGTTCTGTAATCTGGGTAGATGGATAAGTATGGTCAAGAAGAGAGTTTTGGTGACTGGCCTAAGTGGGGTTATCGGAGGCGCTGTACTCAAGCACCTAGGCGATAAGTACGACCTCTCAGCACTGAACCGCCGCGATGTCCCCGGAGTCCCATGCTCACAGAGCCGACATTGCGGACTTGAACGCCATTAGACCAGCATTTGAAGGTAAAGACGTGGTAGTGCACCTAGGCAGCAGTCTTAGGGGGCGCATCTTGGGAAGACATATTGCACACTAATATCGTCGGTTGCTATAACGTGTTCGAAGCATCCCGATTGGCAGGTGTGAAACGCATCATCTTCGCATCCAGTGGTGCAGTAGTCATGGGATACGAGAAAGACTTCCCATACGACGCTATCATAAAGGGAGAATATGACAAGGTGCCGCCAGACTGGCCAATGTTGACCGCGGAATCGCAGGTACGTCCCAACGACCTATACGGTGCCAGCAAGGTATGGGGTGAAGCCATCGGTCGCTACTACAGCGAAGTGTTCGGCATTTCGGTTATCTGCCTACGATTCGGTCGGGTCAAGGCGGATGACAAGCCTACAACTCCACGGGACTTCGTAGTATGGTGCAGTCTAAGGAATGCCGCCCAAATGGTGGACAAATGTATCGCCGCACCAGAAGACCTCCGCTTCGACATCCTTTATGTTGTTTCAAATAATCGTTGGAGACACCGGGACATAGAACATGCCCGTAAGGTGGTGGGATACTACCCTCTGGACGGCGCCGGCTCTTACGGCTAGCGTCGTGTCGATCAATAGATCCAGCGGGACACAGCAACCTCATGGAATATAAGGCTAAGATCAAAAAAAATTTAAGTCATACCTGAATAAAGTATTGTAGCGGTTTGATTTAAGATGAAAATTTCTATTAAATATTTAGGGCATGCGAGCTTTGAAATAAAGGCCGGGGATAAGACGATCTACATCGATCCCTACGAAGGAGAATATAAGGATAAAGCGGACCTAATATTGATTTCTCACTCCCATGATGACCATTGCCAGCCATCGAAGATAAAGGATATCCGAAAAGAGGACACCTCAGTTATCGCCCCTGCCGATTGCGCCTTAAAGGTAGGTGGAAACGTAAAGTCCCTTAAAGCTGGAGAAAAGAGTTCTTTCGGAGATGTTACGGTGGAAGCCGTCGCAGCATACAACTACAAAAGGTTTAGGTCTCCTGGTAACCCATTCCATCCAAAAGGCTTCGGGGTAGGATATCTGGTAACAGTAGGGAACAAGACGATCTATCACGCGGGGGACACAGACTTCATTCCGGAGATGAAGAACCTTAGGAACATCTATCTAGCGCTACTTCCTAGCGGCGGAACCTACACCATGGACAACCCTGAGGCCGCAGAGGCTGCGTTGGCGATCAGACCAGAATTTGTCATCCCGATGCATAGGTGGAAGACGGATCCCAACGAGTTTAAGAAGGATGTAGAAGCAAAATCCAAAATCAAAGTAATTATACTTAAACCTGGAGAAGAATTTAAAGCTGAATGAAACCTTTTTTCCCAGTAAGAATTTTGCGACAGCGGGAGTGTCTTTAGACTATGACGCGTCGCAATTCATCCTTGCTGATCCTCTATGTAGCGAGTGGAGGGCTTCAGACATCATTGAACATAGCCTTCCTGACCCTACCGATTTACGCTTTGGCAGTTTCAGCCTCACCATTCGAGATTGGGCTGATGGGCGCTGTCGGGGGTTTGGCGTACTCACTTATGGCACGACTCACGGGTGTCCTCTCCAACAGATACTCGAAAAGGAACTTCATCACCATAGGTGCGGCTGTTCAAGCCGTTGTTTCATTGGCCTACCCGTTTTGCGGTAACATTTCGCAGCTAATTCCCCTTAGGATAGCCCAGAGTTTGGGTCTAGCTCTCTTCTGGCCTGCAATAGAGGCCATGATCGTTGAGAGCGCTCAGAAAAATAAGGTGGATCGGGCTTTGGTGGGATACAATGTCTCCTGGGGAGCAGCTAGTATGGTAGGCTCACCGTTTGCGGGTTTTCTGATAACCGCCTTCTTTCTGACCCTCCCCTTCTACGTCTCCTCAGCCCTCGCCCTTCTGGTCTCGGTGATGCTTTTGGTTCTACGGAAGAGAACTGGTGATGACCCGCCACCGATGCAGTCGAAGGTGGACGTCGCCACGGATAGGCCGAGTCGCTTTGTGCTGTTCCTGCCTATGGTCGCCGCCTTCGGCTACTCCTTCAACAGCGGAATCGTGAACACCCTCTTCCCAGTGTCCGCAACTCGTCTAAGTGTTCCCGCCTTCCAGATCGGCCTCCTATTCTTCCTCTCGAGCCTAGTTCAGACCCTTGTCTTCATCTTTTCGGGGAAACTGATCCGGAGATTCGGGAAGACGTCCTTCCTGATTGGCGCGGCAGCCTTCACCGTCTCCTTTGCCCTTATGGCGTTTGCTAAGGATGCCTTGGCCTTTGCACCATCTTTTATGGGATTGGGACTGGGGCAGGGAATCCTCTACTCTTCATCACTCTATTACCTGATGACGGAGAGCGAGAAGAACAGGGGTCAGGTAACCGGAAACTTTGAAAGCACCCTCGGCTTGGCCTCTTTCCTAGGCCCTTTTGTGGGCGGAGTGGTCGCTCAGTTCGGCCCTTCATACCCTTATGTGGCTGGAGCCGTAGTGAGTTTTATTATCCTAGTTGTGCAGATATTCTTCAGGATGAGGCCCTTAGGAAAGGGTTAGGATAAATGGAAAATATATTGTTGGCAAAGAAAATTCATATATGCTTACCAATATTAAGTAGATACAAGTTCAGGCAAGCAAATGGACCTGGGGGGACTTATACCCAAAAGGGTTTAAGTCCTATATTAAATTACATGCCCGCTGGTCAACGTGGATTACACAATGCTGGCAACCTACTATGTTCCTGACTTTTCCTTCTTCAGCCAAGACACTATTCTGTCTGCCAACTGATTTCTGACATTCTTAAATGAGTGGTCTGTGTCAAAGATTTCTATTTGAACTTGCTTAGCTCCATGCCTCTGCAAGGCTCTGAAGAGAGGCAATATGTGATGTTCTATGGTGTTCTCTTGGTCACGCCACCCACCGATTATAAGAATATCCTTGCAAGATAGTGCCTGAGCATGTTTGACCAAATCGTATTTGTCCATGTCTGCAAATACTTCAGCAAACAATTCTTCAGCTTTCGAAGCTCTGAAACCTGAATCGGATATGCCTTGGTCTACCATCTTCAAAACCGCTCGCCTAAACTCATCACTCTCTTGCATCATCCTTCCCACTTCGCTTAGGTTGCCTCCAGCAATGTAAACCACTCTTCTCACGGCGGCATCATTCAATGAGCCTAATAGAGCCATTCCGCCACCAAAACTATATCCAATGATTGTAATACTTGAGGGGTCAACATCAAACTCTCGAACAGCAACGCTGGAAGTCGCATAGCATATAGCTGAGATTACATCCTCCAGGGAGTTAGCAGTTGTATGTAGTCCTTCGCTTCCCCACGTGCCTCGGTAGTTGAAGGCAAGAGCATTAAAACCTTTTTTCACCAATCTCTTGCCAAGTCCAAGCACGTCTGCGTTGTTTCCTGGAAAACCATGACAGAGGACAACTGTTGGCAACGGTCCTACTCCAGAGGCTTTGTAGAAGAACCCATAAATATTCGTGCCTTTACCCTCAAATACAACTGGAACTGGCTTAATCATCTGCCATCACACAACTATATCCAACACAAAGAGATAAATACAGGGAGGTGACAATAATCACAAGTGAATTATAATGCCTAAGTTCTTAGCCGTTCACCCGTTCCCAAAACCTGTACCCGTTAAAGAAGGCACTCCTTTAGCAAAGAAAGTTAAGGCCAACTCTACACTTGATGCCTACTGGGTAAGAAGCTGGGCCCAACTAAATGAAAAGGGCGATGTAGTCAAGCTATTCTGTGAATGGAACGCCAAAGATATGGCTGCTATCCACAAAGTGATTGCCAAGATTCCAGAGCTGCCTACAGAAGGCGTCTATCCATTAGCGATATTAGACTGCGAAGATTACAGGTAAATTTAAAAACTCCCCCTCTTTTTTTTCTTCGTATAAAGTTTTTGTGTCAATATATGTTTTTTTCTTTTTTTGAGTAGTGAGAGGGTATTAACACAAATATTTGGGCTCAAACACTACTTAAACAAACATTAAATCTCTATTTAACTGGTGAATAAGGGCTCCTTTATATAGTAGGACTCCATCTTATATTCGATAGCGATGCGTCTTAGTAGATTTGTTACTAACATGGAAGGATATCTGATTAAGAGCAAAGGCTATCAAAGCCGACTTCTAAATTTCAGAAACAGCTAACTAATCTTAATCTGGTCCACGATATTCATGTGAATTAAAGTTGTTTTAACTAATATTTGTCATCTTTGGTACAATGACCATCACTTTTTTAATTGGAGTAATTAATCCGGTAGCAAGCGTTTTTGCTGAGTTCGCCATTATGATGCTCTTATTTCCCTGCATATTTCGACGCAATGAATTAAGGGCAGATATGGAAGGAGCAAAAGCCTTTACTCCAGAGGCTCTAATCGCAGTCTTTGAAAGTCTAAAAAACATGTACAGAAAAGATGAAGGCTCAGACACTCATCCACCTCTACAAGAGAGAATCAACCGATTAATGCACCTTTTAGACTCAGATAATCGAAGCTAATATAATTATGTAACAATAACAGAAGGTGGGAATCCTGTTATAATAACTCCAACTCAGGCAGACAGGTGGTTTAAACCCTCTTTAAACCCTTAACCAGCACTATTCTGCAGTTAACACCCTGGTGCCGAGGCCTTAAACTGGTTTAGGTAATACCAACAATCAAGCTGGCTCAGTTATTTAGATGTCTCACGACAAGTCTTGATTCATTCGAAATAGTTAACCTTTTAAATGCAAACAAAGTATTTACAAATAGGTAAGCGCTATGGATTTATTCGAAGTCATTGATAAAAGAAGGAGCATACGCAAGTTCAAGAATGAACCTGTAGCTACAGAGCATTTGAGAAAGATTTTGGAAGCTGGACGTTTAGCACCATCAGGTGGCAACCGTCAACCATGGTATTTCATAGCAGTCAGAGATTTAGAGACAAAGAAGGCGGTATCAGCTTCAAGCAAGTCGGAGAGGAATCAAAAGCTCCTTTCCAGTGCAGATACGATAATTGTATTGGTAAGTAACCCAGAATTGGAGAAAGAACATAGGTCTCCGTTTGTTTGCTCAGAAAGATCTTGGTACAAACAGGATCCGATGTTAGCTGGAGAACATATGGTTCTAGCTGCGACTGCACTTGGGTATGGGACGTGTTGGATCGCAGGTTTTAATGATTTTGAAGTTAAGAAGATTTTAAAGATTCCTGAAAATCTAGCAGTTATCGCGCTAATTGCCATTGGTATCTCAAATGAGAGCCCACCCCCAAGAGCTTTAAAAGCATTCAAGGAAACTTTCTTTAAAGACTCCTTTGGAATCCCATTAGAACTATAATTGGAAAATTATCATAGGTTCTTTATTCTTAATGTGTTGGCAGCCTTATTATGGCTTCATCCGTTGGCAGTTCTCTCACGTATTCCCACCCCTGCAGTATCCAGTTTCTAACCTCATTAGTAGGAACAATTTTTTGACGAGAATTGCCATTTAGTCCGAGTGCCTGCATTGATTTCTTGTTGAATAGTTCTTGTAACTGCTTTGGTGAAAACTTCCATATTCGCACCCTTCAAAGTTCAAAGGAGAATTAACCTTGAGGACATAAATTCTGCTTTCAGGCATATTAACTCGTTTCAGTAATAACTTTTCCATATACCAAATTTAGGGTTTATTAGACAGTCTGGAAGAGAAGTCTGTTAAAGATCCTTAAGATGTCTTCTTTGGGCGCCACCATATTCTGAAGCATAGTAACTATCTGGAGACCGTGGGGACATCTTTCCTCACACCTTCCGCAGCCGTCGCATGACCTTATTTGGGATATCTCTTCTTCAATTGTAGCTATAGAGTTGCTCATTCTTTCCCGAGACCATGGGAACTGCTCGAATGCTTGTGGCCCCATCGTTCGATAGTGATCGAATATTACATCTGAACCTAAGAGGCTGGCTATTGGAATCTTCTTGGGGCACGGTTCACATTCAGTGCACATTCGGCATCGCACTTGATCTAAACTCTCAGCCAGCTGATCCACTTGCCTCTTCTCTTCTGTAGT
This sequence comes from Nitrososphaeria archaeon, assembly GCA_963752255.1. Taxonomy (GTDB): domain Archaea; phylum Thermoproteota; class Nitrososphaeria; order JACIWG01; family JACIWG01; genus JBEKIG01. The sequence continues at coordinate 484,441 of CAVVXT010000019.1, forward strand.
AAGGGAAATGTCTTGCATACGATTTAACATAAAATCCTCCTCCGCCTCTTCCAACGTCGTTACACCAGGTACTACAGTGGATACTGGTTGGTTGATAAGCCACTTCAGCGCCAAACTCGCAGGAAGCAGACCTGTTGCCAGCGGCTTCATGATGGTCACCGCTATACCTCTGCTGTTGCAGAGTGGGATAAGCTCCTTCAGAGGTTCCCTCTCTACTACGTTCATGGGCACCAGAATTATGTCGAAATCAAAGCGGTTGATCGCTTCTATGAGCACATCGCTTCTGTGGCTCGTGCACCCTATGTACCTTATCAGGCCCTTATCGCAAGCTTCTACAAGGGCTTCCAAAGCTCCACCTGAACCAAGACGTTTCCCAAGATCTTCGATATTCCTTACACCGTGGAGGTGGTAGTTATCTATGTAGCCCGTATGCAGACGTTCGAGCGACTCCCTGATCTCCCTTCCAGCATCCTCCTTCGTCTTGGCTGTGGTCTTAGTTGAGAGGAACACTTTGTCACGGTTCCCTGCGAGGGCGATGCCTAACTTGATTTCACTATCCCAATAGGATCTCGCTACGTCGATGTAGTTTACGCCCAGTTCAAGGGCTCTGAGAATTATCCTGACCCCATAGCCTGTTTCAGACGAGCCTATCGGAACACATCCAAGGCCTAAAGCTGAGACGTCAAACCCTGTTCTGCCTAACCTCCGATATTGCATTATGGTCCTTATGACAGCGTTGCAGAAATATAAACACTTTGAAGACCAACTTTAAATTTGATACAAATGACTTCTTCAGAAAACGCCTACGATAGGTCAGCTTCTACAACATCTTTTCTCAGTTTTCGATCGACTTCAGTTATAGAAAGACCTATATCCACACCCCTTCTTCGGACACCATTTGAGGTTACTTTTGTGGAACCTGCGATAGAAACTATCGGCCTCTCGAAAAATTACGGTTCTCTCACAGCCGTGAACAAGCTGAATTTGAAAGTCGAGAGAAACACGATTCATGGTTTCTTGGGCCCTAATGGTGCAGGGAAAACAACCACGATAAAGATGCTCGTTGGCCTCTTGAAGCCTGACGGAGGTACCGCCAAGGTGTTAGGGCAGGAGGTCCGAGGCGATAACCCTGCTGCAAGGATGAAGATGGGCTACATGCCAGAGCTACCCAGGTTCCCCAAACACCTGAAAGGATTTGAGCTCCTCGACATCTATGGTAGGATGTACGGAATGCCCGAGCATGAACGCAGGGAGCAGATACCAAAGCTTTTGGATATGGTGGGCCTCAAGGGGAGAGAGAAAGACCTCATCGGAAAATACAGCAAGGGTATGCAGCAGCGCATAGGGATCGCGCAGGCGCTCCTTGGCCATCCTGAACTCGTGATTTTGGATGAGCCCAGCCTTGGTCTAGATCCTGTTGGCATGATCGAGGTAAGGGAGCTGATGAAGGAGATCGCAAGAGAGGGGAGGACAGTGTTCGTGTCATCGCATCTTTTATTTGAGGTCGAACAGATCTGCGATTATGTCACAATAATTCATCAAGGGAACCTTCTTGTTTCAGATTCTCTTCAAAACGTCTTGGGCATGCTTCACGGACGCACGGCATTGCAAATCGAGGTGGTCAACCTCACAGATGCTATGATCGAGGGTGTGAGGAGCCTTCCGTTTGTCTCCAATGTCACCAAGACAGAAAATGCTCTTACAATTGAATTGAGTACTGGTGATGATGTGCGGGCCCAAATTTCGCAGGAGGTCACCAAGCGCGGAGGAGTCATCGTCTCCATGAGCATGAAAGGGCACAACTTGGAAGATGTCTTTGTTCAGTTGGTTGCGAAATCTGATAGCAAAGCGGAAGGAGGGGTTGTAAAGTAATTGAGCGCAGAAACTGAAACAAGAAAAATGAAGGCCAACAGTGCTTTGCGTTTCTGGGCAATCGTAAGGTACGAAATACTCTGGAACATACGAAAGAAAAAAGTACTTGGTATGGTCTTGTTCGCGCTGGTTTTCTCGATTATTCCGCTCGCACTCGCTCCAGCTTTGATTAGCATCGTTGGTCAAACTCTGACGAAGAACCCTGACTACGTTGCGACCTCCGGTGGAATCAGCGGGCTCATCATGTTCCTCTTTGGTCTGGTTGCTGTAATGAACAGCATTTCCGGGGAATTTGAGAGCGGGACGATAGTGCCTCTGTTGACCAAGCCTGTGTCAAGGACTATGGTGTTTCTGGGAAAGGTCTCGGCGGCGATCCTGACACTGATTCCTGTGTACATCCTGCTCTACGTCATACAAATCGTTGGAGGAATCATTGTTTATGGACCGCAGAACAATCTCTACCTCGCTTCTCTTTCCTTCCTCGGCAACATCATCAGCACGCTGGTCTGGATGGCGATTGTGCTCGCGATAGGATCTGTCACAAAGAGTTCTCTTTTTGCTGCGCTAGGACCTTTTGTGATCTACATTGCCATATCCATCAGCGCGGGAATCTTCGCTGTTTTCTCAGGGCAGGCATGGGTTCTAACCTACATACCCGGGGGCGGGAATGCAGGATATGTTGCCAGCACTGCGAATGCTTCCGTAAGTCTGTCAACGACATCTGCATCAACTGGGACAGATGGGATTGCCGCTGCTCTGGTGAAGTACGTGCTTCATCCTTCGTATTACGTGCTATTTGTAAAGATTAGCGGTATTAGCAGTTCGGTAACGGCTCCCACCTTAACTGTCACTTCAACCGAACCGCTCTTGGAGGTGTTGCTCACAGCCATAGGAGTCGCATTTGCTTACATCATTGCCTTTCTCCTCATCGCTTGGTTTGCATTCAGACGGGCTCAAATCTCTGAGTGAAGTCGATAACTGCGATATCCGACGCCGAGGTCAGGCAGAAAATTAAAAAGGAACATGAATCTTAAGAATTGATAGAAGACATTTTAAAGAAGATGAAGATATAACACAGTATAATTGATAGCAATCACGGCAAAATGCTCTTAGTTATATTGTTCTGTAGAATAAGCCTTGTAATTGTAGGATTAGGGTTAAGTTCTGGAGTTGAAAAGATATTAGCAACATTTGAGAAGACCAATATTTGGCAGAAAAGTTATAGTAGAACCATTTCTATTATATTAGATGGGGACACTAATTGCTTGAAGGAAAAAATGTGAATTTGAGGCTTATGGAGAAAGAGGATTTGCCACTATTTGCGGAATGGTTTAACAAGCCTGAAGTCTTTGGTGAATACAATCCTTTTCATCAGATATCCAGAACAGAAGCAGAGAAGATGCTCGATACCCCTCACGAACTGAAGCCTTTCATAATAGAAAAGAAAGATGGAAGCAAAATCGGTTTTATAGCTTATTTTTACGTCCTACATCCTGCAGGCAGGCAACTGGAAATCGGCTATTCTTTGGTGCCGAGTGAGAGGGGAAAGGGCTACTGCACTGAAGCCTCAGAGATTATGGTGGATTTCCTGTTTCTCTCTAAAGACACAATGCGTATTCAAGCCTTAACTGATTTGAGAAACGTAGCCTCTCAGAAAGTCTTAGAAAAAGTTGGGTTTAAGAAGGAAGGAACACTTCGTAAAAACTTCTTCATGAGAGGAGAATGGAGAGATGCGTATCTCTATAGTATCCTTAAGGAAGAATGGAAAGAACCTAAGATACTGACAAAGACGACTTGAAAATATAAGATATGGGGGGGTTATATACAGGTCTCTAAAATTTTGACCCTTTTACTCAGCATCTGGCCTGAAAAATGTTAGCTAACTTTGAAAATCTGATTCAAACCTAAGTAAATATATCTTTTTATATAAATGATACAGTATTTTTAAAGTAAAACTGCAATAACTATTTTCCTTGTTTGATTTTGATTAGACATGAACAAATGTATATAACTGAAGTGTTTAATTATAAGAGGACAAGAGAATATTGAGCAAGAAAAAACCTGTTAAGAAAAAGATTGAAAAGAAAGTAGAGAAAAAAGTAGTCGTTCCGAAGATTGCGGCGACGCGAAAAGATGCTATCATTGGCAGCGTTCACGAGAAAATAAAGGCGTTCAAAGCTGCTCCTGCTCCCGCTGTTAAAGAAGGCGTCAAGAACGTGAAGCACTGGTTAGAACAGCAGCCTGAGGTTGAGTCTGTGGCCCTGATAGGCGATTCAGATATGACGGTGAAGTTCAAGGACGGCACTCAAGTCGGCGTGATGATGAATCGCAAGAACCTTTTCGGCGGAGGTGGCGGAAGTGGAGCATCAAAGGTAGCCCCTTCAGCTGTTCATATGCGAACCTTGAGTACCCAGCTTGACCCGCACCCGATTTCCAACAAAGCATGCGTTATAGACACCTTGTACGATGATTGGCCGGGCACAGCCACTCCAGACACCATTGTGAGCACACTAAAGAACGCGGGCTACGAAGTGGATTTGATTAAGAACAACAATGCGAACCTGAAGTTTTACTCAAACCTAGACGAGAAAGAATACGGCATAGTCTTCATAATGGCTCATGGCGGCATGATGAACGTCAGCGGAGACAGCAAACTGCACATAATGGCAAGGCCATTTTTCACGAGCTTCCCACCTTCATCAGGTTATACAGGCGTCGGAGTATTCACGGTTGACACAAACTGCACAGCGCAAGGCTGGGCCTACGTATATGCCTTCAACAACTTGTTTGTAAGCCAGTACATGAACAAGAGATACTTCCCGAACAGTCTCATTCACTTACTAGTTTGCGAAGGCGCAAATCCCGATGCTCAAAACGATATGATTCAAACGTTTCTCGACCGAGGCGTTGGCTGCTACACTGGGTGGACCAAGGACGCAAGCGGCACGCATGGGAGTCCAGCGGCGGTTCAGTTTTTCCAGGTGCTGTGCGATTCCGTAGCTAGCCCAACCAACACGGTGACCGACGCGATTTCGAAGATCACCGCCTCAGGGCATTCTCCCGATCCAGGCACTGGCGCTTCGCTGGTCGCATATGGACTAAGCAACATGCAGATTATTCACTGCAGCATAGTGAAAGAAGCCTCGCACATTGTGATTCAGGATTCGAGCGGAAAAACCATCAAGAAAGGCTTCCATGACATACTGGACGCCATGGAGTACTCGGAAAACCAGATAAACGCGGGCAAACATGCTTCACTGAAGATAACTGAGACAGTTGGACTTAAGAAGATTCAGTGGTAACCAGACAAGCTCTACTAAAAACTCATTTTTTTTCTATATTAAATTCAGGTAAAATGAAATTACTCTTTTGGATATGCTCCATTACGTCCTGAAACTAGTGTATCTGACAGGTCTAACGGGTGAGGAATACACCATTTATGAGGATATGAGAAAAATCGTTCAATGGATGTTCACACTTAAACCAAAGGATGTTAGAAAATATGGAATATCGAAGCAGACATTATCAAACACAAACTGAATTCTGAGTGCAAATATATTACAAGACCTCTCAAGATAATAAGGGATGTACATATTTCAAGCTCTGAAAGAAAAGGTCTTTCACAAACAAGTGACCAAAGTTAGAGACAATGAAAAGAGGTCAACTATAAGAAAATTTTTATTTTACAAAAAAGTTGCTTTCTGATGCCAGTATTTAAAAGGTCAAAATTTTCCAGCAATGTGTATAACCCCATATAAGATATGGGCCCAATGGGATTTGAACCCATTTTGGTTTAAGTCCCTTAATTAAGTATTGATTTTTACTTTATGTGGTATATTATTTAACGATAATTGTCTTTCTCTCAATCTCCTGTCGTTAACTAACTGAAAGAGCGCACATATTCTTTTAAGGCAGAACAGAATATGTAACTTTTTAAAGTAGAACAGAAGAAGAAACTTACTGATTAACATGAAATACGTCAGATTAGGCTGGTCAGGATTAAAGGTGTCTCCGATAGCAATCGGATGCATGTCGTTCGGAAACCTTGAACCGTGGATGATCGAAAAAGAGGAGGCACGAAAGGTTGTGAACAAAGCACTGGACTTGGGCGTCAACTTCTTTGATACCGCAAACCTCTACTCCTTAGGCAGGTCAGAGGAGATTGTAGGAGAGCTTCTAAAAGACGTCCGAGAAGATGTGATAATCGCTACAAAGGTCAACAGCAAGATGGGAGAAAAGCCGAACCAGAGAGGTCTCTCAAGAAAGCACATAATGTGGCAGGTTAAGGAGTCCCTAAGAAGGCTTGGAACAGGCTACATCGACCTCTACCAGATTCACAGGTGGGACTACGAAACGCTAATAGAGGATACGCTGTCAACGTTGAACGACCTTGTAAGAGGTGGAGTAGTTAGATATATTGGAGCGTCCAGTATGTGGGCTTGGCAGTTTTCGAAGGCGCTGTACACAAGTGAAATCAAGGGCTTCGAGAAGTTTACGAGTATGCAGAACAAGTGGAACCTGCTCTACAGGGAGGAGGAGAGGGAGATGGTTCCTCTTTGCAAAGAACAGAACATTGGAATAATACCATACAACCCTGTTGCAGCCGGCCTGCTGTCTGCTCGTCATATGAAAGAAGGAAAGATTGAGATTGGTAGCAACGATATGATGAGGCTTCAACCAGACTATAGGCTTGCCCCAATCTATGGAAAGCTTTACGTTGACCCCCCTGAAAACGCTGAAATCGTTAGAAGGGTTGCGGAGGTAGCACAGGGCAAGGGTGTGAAACCGACTCAGATCGCGTTAGCGTGGCTGTTTCATAAAGGTGCTACAGCACCCATCATAGGAACCACGAAGCCTGAGCACGTGCAGGAGGCGGTTGAATCGATAGAAATAGGTTTATCCGAAAAAGAAGTCGCGTATATAGAAGAACCATACTTGCCGAAGCCCGTCAATGGACACAAATGATAAACTTCAGCTGTCAAGACGGAAGGTCTCATATTCATGTTAAGCGTGTTGCAAGTTTAGTGTACACTTAAAGTACCTATCCCGTTTGGGTTTAAGTCCCCTCTTATTGATGTTGGTTGGTCTATAGTATTGTAACTGTTTTAGAGATTTCCTCATATATAGAGTGAACTGTAACTTCGTGGCTAACTTTTGAAGTCAATGGGGTGCCCGTTATGAAGCTTTCAATGTCTTACTTATCACAGTTGTTCTTGCCTATGTAGGTATTAGTGTTCTAATTCCTTTGAGCAATGTATTTGTACCCCTCATAGGTGGTTATAGTATAGAAATTTTTGCCACAGCTGTCTCAGCTATAGTTCCCCATTTGGAAGACCATATAAAACAATATCTTAAAATTTGTTAAACCAAATACTCCTCTTGACTTACATTAACAGATACAGGATTCATTCTTTTCGAAGAATAATATAAAGATTGAACTAATAAAAACTTCATTAGACTAATGCTAAAATATCATAACAAATGTTTATTATAAAAAGGTCTTTTGCCTTATTTTACCTTATCCCAGTATCTATGGAAATATCTAGACCAGTCGTCTCGTCCACCAAAACGCTTACATTTTTTGGAAAAACACGGTTACAGCCGATCCATTGACAAGAAGGCTTCAGGGTCACAGCATAGGTTCCTGCCTCCAGCTTAATAGAAAAGTTTCCGCTGGCAGAAAGAGGAGCATAAAAATAGTCTACACTATTTCCAGTGAACGCTAGGCTGTAGCCTGTCAGATTTTGAACCTTATTGCAGGGTTCTGTTGGGCACAGGGGGCCGATAGTAACTTGTCCTCGGACTGTTCCATAGCTGCCTGTCGTGGTTGGGGTCGTTGTGGAAGTGCTTGTCTGGGTGGTTGTTGAAGTACTCGTGGGTAAAGTGCTTGTTGTAGTTGTGTTTGTCATGGTTGGTAGAACCAATGCGTTAGCTATCACAATCACCGTCAGAGTAATAACTGCAGCGAGGATTATTGTAATATACGAAACTCTCCTGCTGTTTACATTAGAATCGTTAAAGTTCATCGTATCACCACACTCGGTCAGCCTGTTCTTGTGAGAACCGTTATAACATATGTTCCTGAGGGAAGAGGGGAACTGAAGTTTAGGACGATGACCTGTGAACCACCTGACGCTATTGTAATAGGAAGACTTGGGTTTGATATCCCTCCATTAACGCTTGACAGTGGATTTCCGTTTACTAATATATCTGTTAAGGTCTCGTCTACGTTTCCCACGTTTAAAGCGGTTATCGTTATCTTAGTTGAGTTGATAGCGTTTACATCAGTAATTTGAATCTGTTCTGTTATCACAGTTGTAGTTGATATGATCTGTCCCACGGTTACAGTCGCTGAGGCCTCCGTTTCAGTCATAGTTATCGTAACAGTGGTTCCGACTGGAGAGTTAGTAACTATGGTAGTAGAAGACCCGGTAAAAGTCGTGGTACCAGATTGTACAGAGGTGGTTCCACTCGAAGTCTTGGGAGACCCAGATGTAATGTAACTTGTGGAGGCGGCTATTGCTGTGGTCGTAAATGCAGTTGGGTTGGCAGTGGACGGGAACGCGCCTCGGGTGGGTTGCAGTGGGAAAAGGTAGCTTGCTGAACCAGCAAGAACTAGCGCGATTATGACAGCTATCAAAGAACCAGCAACAATCTGCTTCCTATATTCTGACATACGCTTTCTACACCTTTAGATAGAGGAGGCCATAGATATAGTACTAATTTTAGAATAGTAGAATCGGTTGCATTCTAACTTTGATTTGGATTATCGTGAGGTCAAAATTTTAGGAGATAGAATTATTTTTAACAAATAGATGTGGAATTTGCTATTTAAAATATCGGCTTAAACATGTCATCTTTTCCGCTCTCTAGTGCAAAGTATGCAAGATACGGTACGGCTATCCCCGTAATCTGTGTAAGAGTGGTGTTTGGAAGGTAGTCTACTGTGAAACCTAACCCATCAGATGTTAGAGGAGAAATGTTTGTGAGGTTGTTGTTTTGACTATCGTGCATTATAGTCACGTAGTACGGGAAACTTCCTATCGCTCCAACTTTGTTGCCAACTATGGCAGTGGCGTTCGAAAACGATGCGCTCCCAAAGTTGGTCAGATTACTCAGCTGATTGCCGAATGTAGGTCTCTCGACAATCCATTCAGCTGAAAGCATACTTGATCGATAGAAGACGTTCTGATGAAACGCCTGTGTTGTAGTTGTATCATTCAGGTTTATTAGCCATAGATCCCTTGTTGGATCAACTAAGGTTATTGAAGCGACAATCTTATCCCCTGGCGAGACATTGAAATTCATTATGGTCCTTGAATACATTGGTAACAATTCGAACCAAGCGAAATATTGAGCTTGTCCGTTTACAGAGTCCTGTTCGGTACCACATTGGATCAACGTTCTATCAGTAAAACCGCCGATACCTATCCATAAGGCGCTGTAGTAAGAGAGAGTATTATTCTGTGAAATTGACACGCTTGGAACTATCCATGAACCGTTCACACCTGTTATAACGGATTGAGGGTTTTGATAATCTGAGACAACAACATAGCCTGCCCAATCTAAGCTTAAAACTTCATTTCCAGTAATGTTTGGGGATATTGTAGTTGTAGGCGTTACTGTAGTCGTTATTGTAGTTGTTACCAAAGAAGTTGTAGTAGTTACTGAGGTGGTTGTAACAGTTGAGGTAGCTGTAGCAGTGGACGTTGTCGGTGTTATAGTAGTTGTTGAAGTAACTGTCGCAGTAGTTGTAGTGAGATATGGTACCGTAGTTGTCTCAGTTGATGTTGTAGTAGAAGTTGCAGTTACAGTTTTGGCCCCAACTAATCCAATAAACATGACGATGCTAACTCCCGTTATGACAATAATAACAGCTACAGCTATTGCGACAAACTTTACCGAAATTGCTCTCAATTTATTTTCCGCCGAAGATTTCAAAAGCCTACTAATAAATATTTTAAAAAGCATATTAAAAATATTGAAAAGCATAGAGAAAAGGTTCCCACAGGTCTTCCAACTTCGTTTGACAGATATGAGACACCATTTGCTATCTGAGTAGACTCCAGCCTACGGTTTACCATGATTTCGATGATTTCAGTTGAATAGATTTGCTTCTAAACCTAAACAATGGATATATATCGTGAGTATATGATAATTAAGGAAGGCGCATCACGATGAACCAGAGAGAAAGAGTACTCACGTTATTGAATGGGGGTATGCCCGATAGGATACCGTTTGCGCATTGTGACAGGCATCTTCCTCGAGGGGAAAAAGAAAGAAAAGCAAGAAACATGGGCATGGCACTTCTAATCTACAGACCATGCTACAACGAATCCATATCAGATGTCGAGATTACAACAAAAAACGAACCCGGCTCAATCGTTACAACATATAGGACACCCATAGGCAGTCTAACTGAAGTGATAAGAGTAGGTGCCGGCTACGGCCAAGCACTGTTTGGCAGGGATTGGAGGGGAATGCAGCCTATAAGGACACAGTATCTTGTGAAGAAACCTGAGGATTATAAAATTCTCAAGTTTATAATAGAACACACCAAATACGAGCCCTACTATTATCCTGTAGAAGATCAGCTTCAAAGGATAGGAGACGACGGCATAGTTATAACGACGATACCCTATGAGCCGATGCAGAGACTTCTCATAACATGGGTTGGATCAAGATTGTATCTTGACCTCTTAAAAAATAGGGAGGAAGTCGAAGAAGTATGCAACGCTCTTGAACAGAAATATGAGGATGAGCTCTTTCCAATATCCGCGGACTCACCCTCCGAAGTAATAGCTTACGGGGGAAACATAGACAGTGTGCTAGTGAATCCGCAGATGTTTGAGAGATACTATCTGCCAACCTACGAGAAGTGTTGGAGGACACTCCATTCTAAGGGTAAACTTTTGAACGTCCACATGGACGGAAAACTTAAAGCGCTTACAGGACTTGTCGCCAAATCCAAAGTGGATATCGTGGAGGCTGTTACTCCACCGCCGATGGGAGACCTGCCTCTGGACACGGCGTTATCGCTCTGGAAGGATAAGATCATTTGGATAAATTTCCCTTCAGCGATTTCAACAGCTCTTGGACCAAGACCTTCCAAAGTAAAGGAGTATCTTTTGGAACAGTTAGAGAAGACCATTCCATCGGAAAGGATAATGCTTATCGCGTCAACAGAAAATTTTGTCCCCGAGGACAATATTATAGCAATGGCTGAAGTAATGGAGCAGGCTACGCTACCGTTGACGACTGGAACCATAGAAAGAATACGGGGTAATAGAACGTAGAGAGGAAATAATTTAGTGCAGTTCTATATCAATATGGTAAAGCTACGCCGATTTTATTCTTCAGTGCTTTATCGTAGACCGCTTTAGAAACCGCCAGGTCAACAAGCGCTAGGCCCAAGTTCACTACAGTTATTCGCTCATTTTCATTCTTGCGCCCCTGCTTTACGCCAGCAATAAGCTCACAGAGTTCACCATCAACCCTTTCAACAGACTGGAAGTGCCCTATTGTCTTGTAGTACTCGAACTGTTTTAAGTCATCGGTGTAAAGCCTATCAGGTTTGCGGAAGGTGTCTGAATCCCAGTAGCTATCAAATTCGATAGGACAGATGAGCGCACCTCTCTTCACCCAGCTGAGCTTGGCCACAGGATTAGGCTTCTTCGATATCGGTGTTGCAGTTACTATAATGTCCGAATCTTCCACAACCTCTCTGGGGCCTGCTGCCTTTATGACTTCGACGTTAAAATTTCTCTTAGCATATTCTACATACTGCTCTAGCTTCTCCTCTGAAGAGTCGAATGCTTTAGCATTTTTTATACTCTTGAACTCAGAGCACAAAGCTTCCAGGTGACTTTTTCCCTGAACGCCACACCCCACTATACCTATTACTTCTGGGTTCTCTCGTGCAAGATACTTCGCAGAAAGTGCGGTTACGGCACCTGTTCTCTTTGCAGTCACCCATGAGGCGTCCATTATACAGACAGGCAGACCAGTACCTGGGTCATTTAATATAATCAACCCTGATATATACGGGAGATTCTTTGAAGGATTTTGTGGGTATCCGGCTATCCACTTTATGCCTGCGGCATCGATCTTCGGTATGTAGGCTGGCATGGCGTGGATGAAGGCATCTTCTATTGGATGAATGCCCGGTTTTGGCGGCATTTCAACCCTTTCGTGGTATTTTTCCTCGAACACGTCCTTGACAGTTGATATCATCTCTTTGAAATCCAACCCAGCAGCTTGAACATCCCCTTTAGATAGATAGAGTATTCCCTTTCCGAGCATTGCAGAAACTTTCAGATGAGTTGACTTAAGCTTTTCTAAAGCAATTTACTATAGAATGAAGACTACGTGAAAAATGCAAGACGATGGCAGGTTTATTCAGACGCACAGCTTGAACTTTTTCGTGGCAAGTTCTACAGCCAACTTTATTGCCTCTAGGGTTGCTGTTTCATTGCCTGTGCCCTTTCCAGCTTTACCCCAGACCGTACCGTGGTCTGGTGAAGTTCTTATTATAGGCAGACCAAGGCTAAGGTTAACCCCTTCCATGAAACCGACCATCTTCATCGCTATATGCCCTTGGTCGTGGTACATCGCTATTACAACATCGAATTGCTTGACGAAATATGCACGATAGAAGATCGTGTCAGGAGGGTATGGCCCTGTAACGTTTATGCCTTTGGCGGCTGCTTCTTTGATTGCGGGAGAGATCTCGTTTATTTCTTCGTCGCCGAAAAGACCGTTTTCCCCTGCGTGCGGATTTAAACCGGCGACAGCTATCCTTGCTTGAGGAGTCCCAAATAATTCAACTAAACTTCGCTGCGTCAACTCTAGAGTTTTCAGCACCCTCTCCTTCTTTATAAGATCTATAGCTTCGCGCATAGAAACATGTGTGGTTACATGAACTACTTTGAACGGCCCAGCAACCAGCATCATCTTAACATCTTTAGCACCCGTCAGGTCTGCCAAGAGCTCGGTGTGTCCAGGATAATTGTACCCAGCCGAGTTCAAGCTATCCTTGCTTATTGGAGCGGTAACCACCGCATGCACATCATTTGAGAGTGCATAGCGCACTGCCTGAACTATAGCATCGTAGGCCGACTTTCCTCCCAGTGAGGAGGATTTTCCGTAGACAAGTGCTGCCATGTCAACGTCATTAAGGTCGATGACGTTAACGGTCTGGGGTGCGTCTAAAGCTTCCGAGGGAGAAGATATCTTAACGAATTTCAGTTCCTTTGCTCCGATGGTCTCCGAAGCCTTTCTGAACACCTGGAGATCGCCTACTAGAACGTATCTGGCGTTTTGTGGAAGACTCTTGTTTTTCAAAGCCTTTAAGGTTATTTCAGGTCCGGATCCTGCTGGGTCACCCATAGTTATTGCTATTAAGGGCTTGCTCGAATCCAACTACATTCGCCTCATAACCTTCAACCTCGCCGCTATTTTAATAAGGGTTCCCTTGTTCCCGAAGCCGCCTGCTTTAGTTACAATATATTTTCCATTGTAGTTGAGAACCGGAAGACCGGGCTCGATTTCTCCCTTCAATTCCAACGCGTCAATGTTCAAGCTGCGTATTACTGATACAGCGACGTCACCTCCTGTGATAAAAAGACCGCAAAATTGGCTCCATCCGAAACCTATAATGATAGCTGAAACAAGATTGCCGAATTTTTCAGCCAAAACAAGCCCAAAGTCAGACATGCTAACGCCCAATTTTTTTGCCATAGCTTCACCCTCAGAAATCTGAGAGGGACTGTAGGATATTGTTACAACTATATCAGATAAGGAAGCTAATGCATCCGCCACTTCCTTCTTAACCCTCCTGCATTCGGATTCAAAATCGTTAACCAAGACGTCTATCTTTACAAGCACAAGCTTTGATGGAAACTCTTGAGTAAAGGTCTTGACCTGATCTTTGGCCAGATCATTAGGGGAGCCGACTGCCATCAGCACAGGCTTTCCCTTACGATTTCCTATGATAACGTTGTAGGCAATACTTTCAGCTAATCCAGCTGAACCCACCCATATTATGTTCCCTTTATCTGATTCATATACCTCTTGAACTATGATCTTCAAGTCTTCATCGTTTTCAGCATCGGAAGAAATCACTCTACTGCTAGATATGAGTTCTCTGATTCTTCCGCTTCTCAATTCCTTTAACGATATATGGTGGTAGACTTCTTTGAATGCAACATTAAAGTAATCAGGGATACTAGAAGATTTGACAGGCGTCCTAATGTCTTTACCAAAATAGGTTTGGTTAACAGGAATGCCTTTAACCATGAGAATACCATTTCTAATGATACGCTCCTGTTTAGGAAAAGCAGGCGCAAAAACTACGAGATCAGGTTCGAGGGCATCGTATAGCCCCCTTATTTCTGGAACTATGTTTCCCCTCATAGTTGAGTCGATCTTCTTATAGACGAGTGTGTTGCCGAAACCTTTTCTTATTCTAATTCCCAATGATTGCAGCTTATCTTTAGCTTTTTGGACGTCGAGAGCTCTACTTTCGGTATCAACTGCAACGACATCATATTTCTTCATCAGAATCGGAACGGTATCAATATCCAACGTTGTTATTGTCGAAAAGCCGAGCTTGGCAAACTGAGCGGTTGTATCATTAGCGCCAGTAAAATCATCAGCGACTATTAGGACTGATCTGAATATCTTTAAAGTCATATGTTACACCATTATTACAGCTTTCCATGCTCTAAACAGGAATAAATAAATTTAACGTGAACAGTTATCAAACCTGTCAAGACCAATTATGATTAACGGCCCACGAACTACCCTAAAAAGAATAGAAACTAAAGACTATAGGGAAACTATGTTACATCTTATTAGATTCTTCTCCACATATAATGTAGATAAGATTTTCATCTAAAGGCGCAACGATATCTGTTTACAATGATGTAAAAGTAATTTACAAGGATTACGAAGTCTGACTTAATATATAACACAAACAATATTGATTTGGTAATCCAAGTTACGATGGTTAAATTTATGATTTAACTCAAAAAAAAACTTTAGCCAATATTTTTAAAAGGGTTATGGTCGGAAAGCAAAGGATATATTGACTAATTAATCTTTAACTTAACTGTTTGAGCGAGTTCCATTTGAATTGTCAGTTGATGAAGACATCCAAGGAGTCCTCTTTTTGAATAAGTTTCTTTTGTAGAAGATAATTTTAACAATACTATAGGAAGGAATCACTGACACCAAAGTTTGAATAATGTTGAATACAGCAGTAAAGACCATAATCACTATCAAAGCGTCCATATTGCTTTGGAACTGTAACCCTAGTGTAGCGCCTAAGCTTTTGACTGCCAAAACAAAGAAACTTGGCATTAATATCCAGATTATAACGTAATTCAATACTGACATCAGAATTATGCGAATCAAAGCGCCAAAAGTCAGTATTAAGCCAATTCCAAAGATTCCAGAAGATTTTAAGCCGATTTTTTTTGCTATATATAGCCCGATCCATGCACCTATAATGAGGCCCATTACGGCCAAAAATGCCATAAAAGGACCTATTGGTTGAAATGTTCCAACAAAATTGAGTATTAACCAATAAGCGAAAGCCGAGATCACACCAGCTATTGGACCATAAATAAGTGCCCCTATCATAATTGGCAGCTCAGCAATTTGAAATTGTAGATAAGGAAGAAACATAAAGTTAAGAGTTGGAAGAAAGGTTAGTATAGCCGATAATGCAGCAAAAATGGCTGACGCAGATAAAGTTTGAACATCAATCCTGGTTACACGGTTAGGGTGTTCTTTCACGTATCATGTCATTATTTTAGAGTTTATATAATTTTTGTAATTACTAAATTTATGGTATAATTCTAATCACAATTTAACGTATAGTCTAGCCCAAGAAGCAAATGCACTTTAACTCTTAGTTAAGTTGAATCAAAAATATGTTAAGGGGCTGCCCGTCATATTTGATTAAGAGAGGTTGTAAAGTGTGGGGAAGAATTTGTTAGGATTTCTCTGGATAAATGGCCTATTTTCTAAATGGCTGCACAGTTTTGAGGAATGCTCCAATAATTATCATTGTGACGAAACAATTTTCCAGTTTGCCGGTTGAGAAGGCTAGTCGATAGCAAGGTGCCAGTTTAAGATTCACCTCATATGCTAGGCTTCCACTTTTTTCATCGTTATGACATAGTTCTAAGCATTTTAAATGCATATTACCCTGAGAATCCCCTATAAACTTAAATAATGCTCAATATGAGTCATTGAATATGACAAGATGGGAGAACGACTCCGTTCAAGAGAGCAGAGAATATATGCATGGAGTTCGTGAACTCTCATTTCTCAGATTCAATTATGCAATAGGATGGCAAGGAGTTAGATGGAATACGAAATACAACTATCAGCGTGATCACATAAACATGAATCCTACCCACACTTCACTTTCTAGTAGCCTTCTGCAATATGGAGTTGATATTAAATGACTATTCCTATTAGAGTAACATGTGCACTTGATGAAGACACAGCTAGACTACTTGAAGAGATGAAAGACGAACTTAAAATCTCCCAAAGCGAACTAGTGAGAAAAGCGATCAGGTTCTTAAAAGAGTACAGAGAAATGGCAGGGGATAAGACACTCAAAAAACTGGGCATTTACCTAGATATGCTTTCCAGCGGGGAACATGTAATTCTTGATATGGACCACTGGCTGCTCTTTCTTAAACTGATCGAAACTTCCTCTCAAAAGGACGTTTTCTGGCAAAATAATGAGGAAATCGCGAAATCCCACGCAGAACAGTTTACTGCAAAAGGGAACTCCTTGGAAAACGTCCTCGAGCGTTTAGAGGCTTGCAATTTCTTCAAGGTAATTAAACTCTCGGATAGGGAGTTCACCCTCGTTCTGCTGTCGGAATCTTCGAAAGAGTTCGTCAAGAGGTTCTTGCTGACACTCTTGAACTCAATGGGTTTTGATGTTAGGATCAGAGAAGACTTCGCTAAGCTTCGCGTGAGCGTAACAAGTAGGGGGCCGTGGAGAGTAAAATAACCTTCATTTGGAATGACATTGGAAGAACTCATTTACTGGTTTTAGAAGTAATAATTGAGAAGACAGAAGGAGAAAGACTAAGGAAAGGTGCGTTTAAGCAATGTTATGGATATGCTCATTTCCTTAACGCTGACTATTTTGCTATCTGCAATTCTCGAACTCTAAGCCTATTTAGAAATCCTAGAGACAAACGTTTGGTTCTTTATTAAGTAATAAGAAGCATAAATTGGCTAGTAAACAACTTACCTTCTTTCTAAAGAATTGCGTGATGTATTCGAATCTAGGCCTTGTTGAGTCTACACCAAAAAAGAAACGCATTGTAATGATGTTCTCGAACAAAAGAAGAAAGAGGATGTTTATCGAAGACTATCGAAATCCCCTTGATCTTTTCTTGTTGTGTATCTCGTTTTCTTGTTGTTTGTTGGCTCCATGCCTGGGAATGGGAACAATGAGGAGGACTGTGTTCTCGAGTTTGCCCGGAAGTATACCAAGCCTAGAAGTAACCAAATTACTGTGCCAGCCAGTGCAAATAATGCTTCCCAAGCTGAGTCTCCACCGCCGAGCAAACCGAGCCAAACGACAACTCCAAGCATCAGGACGTTTGCGCTAAGGCCAAGAAGGGGAACTATCCGGCGTTTTAGGATTGAACTGCGCTCTTTAGCAAAGGCAAGCATCGCCACGATGTTCGTCAACCCGTAGAGTATGAAAGTGCCAACGTTTGAAAGCAAACAAATCGCTGTTAAATTTGTGACGGAAAGGACACCGAAGGCACCGATAATCGCTGAAATCAGAGTCATCACCCAGATCCCTATTCCTGGAGTGGCGTACTGTGGATTAATCTTGCTTAGCTGCTGAGGGACTTCTGTGTCGCTGCTAATGGCATAGGTAACTCGCACGCCTGTGTTCATGCAAGCGAGAGTGGTACCGAGAATTGCCGCAAGAACGACTACTGCGACTATCATCATGAGAATGAAACCGTTTCCGCCAAGGAATACGTTTCCAAGATTGCGGACCATGTCTCCATAAGGAGCACTTGATGCTGCAGCCGCCGCTAACCCATCTTTAGGAATCCATGCTAGGAATCCGAAGTATGCGAGTAGGTATACAAAGGCTCCTTGTATTGCGAGAGAGAGAACTACTGCTCTTGGAACATCCTTAGGTTTTTTTGCTTCTGCTGTCAAGGCTGTGGCTGTTTCGAATCCTACCAAGACAAGTATGGCGATAGTTGCTTGAAACAATACGTGGCTAGCGTTGTGAGGAATAACTATGCTGCCGATGTTGGAGAACTCGAAGCTTAAATTGGGGTTAAGGAAGCGATATGCTAATGCCATTATTGTAACCCCTACTACCATAGTGAGCTGGACAATGTTGAGAAGTAGGTTTGTCTTCGTTGATCCCTGTATTCCGCGGTAGGCTATGTAACCGGTTACGGTTGCAAACGCAAATGCAATCGCTATCTGGGCGAATGGAGAAACGGCTAAACCTAGTGTCTGTAAGACCCATGACAATAGGACAGCCATGAATGCCACCATCACGCCTGGGTAAACCCAGTAATAGAGGTGAGAAAGCCAGCCGACCGCGAATTTGGCGTTGCGCGCTGAACGGTTGCTGCTGCCTCGATCAAGCCAGGCTCTTTGAGCAAAATAATATGAACTTCCTGCGCCGGATTCTGGATAACGTTTGGCCAGCCAAGCATACGAGGCAGCGGTTAGAAATGATAGGATTAAAGCTACTAAGAGCCCGAACCATATGTCGGACGCTGTTGGGAATCCAGCAGGGTCTTTCTGAGCTGCTTGAACCTGAATGGTGATCCACAAGAACGCGCCTGGAGCTATTAAAGCCATGGCATTAATCGTTAAGCCTGCAAGGCTCAGAGTCTTCCTCATCTTAGGGGGCTGCTGGTTTTGAATACTTGTCGTGTCACTTGCCATCTTTTTTAGCCTCTAAAATTTCCTCTTGAAAGAAAGCGCAGGGTATTCTTCCTGTTCATCTCGCAGCTAGCGCCTCGTCTGTCGTTATCTTTTCCAATGGGAAAATTACAATTCCTTCCATTATGATGCTCACCAATTCAATAGTAAAAAATAAAAAATGTCGAGTGTAATATAAAGGTAGTTAAGATTTGTTCATAACTATTGTGAAATTATCTTATAAAAATATAAAAAGGATAAATATGGATATAATATGCCCATTATGGCAATGATAATGACCTAAAATGCCCAAACAAACGAAAAGGGATGGAAAGTAAATCAATGAGGAGAAAAGGATGAAAGCATACATTCTAATAAGAACAAAACCTGGAACCTCGTTGGAAGTAGTCAAGAGAATAAAAGAGAAAACCAAAGAAATGATCGCAGCAGACGCCATATTTGGCCAATACGATGCAGTCATGATTATTGAGGCCTCAGCCCTTGAGAACATAAACCAAATAGTGTACAGGACAGTTGAAAAAGACCCAGACGTTATTCGCACGGAAACATCTATTGTGCTAGCACCTGTTTAACCTTCAAGCAGGGATCTGGGAGTAGCTTTCAAACAAGTCGCAAGCCAATTCAGCCAGTAGAATTAGGGTCTCTGGGAAAATTCTCAGACAATCCCTCTTCGATTTTTCTAAAATACGTGGGCTTCTAGCCTCTTACGTTTTTCAGAACTGGACCATTCATAGTTGGTTGCTAGCCAAAGTATAAGGAAATCTTGGTGGCTAAGATTTTCCCAGAAATGCATGAGTTGAGGGTCATTGCGGTACTGTCATGGAAACACATCATCATTAAAAATTATTGGAGAAGACGTTTTTCAAAGAAGAATGCCAAAAGCATTCCCTATGCATCATTTGAGGAAAGACATACTGTGGGAAAAAACTGAAAAGGGCATCTACCTTCACAGTTTTGTTCTTTAAAATCTACCAAGCGGTTTTTTAAAAAAACTGGTGTTAGCTAAAGGCCAACTCAGACAGATGATGAGTTATCATGGTTAAATATCATTTTTGATTTCGGCACGCAGCTTTATTGTTATTACAGCTACAGAACCTATTATTACAAATGTCCAGAACAAATTTACCACGCCAAACATTATCTTATTCACCTTTAGTTTAGAATATAAAGGTAGTTAAGATTTGTTCATAACTATTGTGAAATTATCTTATAAAAATATAAAAAGGATAAATATGGATATAATATGCCCATTATGGCAATGATAATGACCTAAAATGACAATCTTAGCTTTCGTTGATATCTTCGTGGAATCTACTGAAATGGATGATGTCATATCATCTTTGAAGTTGCTTGAAAATCTCCTAGAGCTTTATGAGGTAACGGGTGAAGAAGATATTGTGACTTTGGTTTCCGCGGATGACATAGAAGAGTTCAGGGAGGTTCTGAAGAACAAAATAATGAAGATCAAAGGTGTCAAAAGCACGGTTAGCTCGATTGTTCTCAAGGCTCACAAGGGGCCAAAATGTGAAGAGGAAATGTAACGGTCAACGTTAGCTTGATTTCTTGATTAATAGGGTGGAAATCAAAATGCCAAAATCAATATCGCTGCTATAATGGAGGAAAGGAGTCACAGTGAACTGGTTTGTTGGCCTTTGGAGTTTCGGAATAATTGATAGATGCAGTTCAAGCTCTGGCAGTAGTTTTAATACTTGGCGTGACAGTGGCTCTTGCGAAGCTGCTTGCGCCGTACATAACGCGAGTCTACACTCGAGCTCCAAGCCGTTTAGATAAGATACTGAGTCCTGTTGAGAACTTTATTTACAAACTGGGTGGTGTGAACCCTGACGAGGTGATGGGTTGGAAGCAGTACTTCCTTTCTGGCTTTCTGCTTAACGTCACCCAAATGGTAATTGGTTTTTTAATTTTGGTTTTTCAAGGCCACTTGCCTCTTAATCCTCAAGGTTTTCCTGGCTTAAGTTGGGATTTAGCCCTTAACACGGTTGTTTCGTTTGCCACAAACACGAATCTCCAGCATTACAATGGTGAAGCCACGCTTTCTATTTTTAGTCAGATGACCGCCATTCAATTTCTTCAATGTATCTCTGCTGCGACTGGCATATGCATGGGAATTGCCATGGTACGGGGTTTCATCGTAGGTTCCAGAGACATGGGGAACTTCTATGTTGACTTTGTTAGAACCATCACCAGAATCCTTTTGCCCCTTTGCATTATTGCTTCAGTTATTCTTGTCGCAATGGGTGTTCCTCAAAGTCTTAATGCCTCCTCTGCTGTGAAAACCGTTGAAGGAACCACACAATCGATCCTCATCGGGCCTGTTGCGAGCCTTACGTCAATTATGCAGTTGGGAACCAACGGCGGCGGGTACTATGGCGCGAACGCTGCCTATCCATTCATGAATCCGAGCCCTTACTCAGACATATTTGAGATTGCATTGATGATGCTACTTCCTTTTGCTTTGTGTTTTGTTTTCGGAGAGTTGCTTGGTAAGAGACGGGAATCTAGGCCTCTTTTGTGGGGTGCGTTAATTCTTATCGGAGTTAATTTGGCGATAGCCTCCTTTCCGAGCATTCCACTCGTTGCGCCTGGTATTGAAACGAGGTTTGGAGGTTTCATGTCCATTTTTTGGACTGTCATAACTACTGCCTTTACGACTGGGTCTGTAAACTCTTCGTTGTCGGCGATGCATCCGCTGGTGATAGTTTCGGCGTTCATGGGCATGTTCGTTCAGTCAATCCCTGGCGGAAAGGGTGTTGGCATGATGTACATGATAATGTTCATTATCATAACTGTCTTCATTGTGGGTCTCATGTCCGGTAGAACGCCTGAATACTTGGAAATTAAGATCACTGGGCAAGATGTGCTGCTTGTTATGATAACTTTTCTAATCCACCCAATTATTATCCTAATCCCTACTGTTGTCGCATATGCTTCAGGTGCGGCTTCGGCTATCGGCGTGAGCGGTAGCTCTACTGGATACACTCAGATTTTGTATGAATTTACAACATCTGCTGCAAACAACGGTTCCGATTTCTTGGGGGCATCAGGAAACACTCTCTTCTTCAACCTGAGCACTGCCATAGTCATTTTCATTGGGCGTTATGCTCCCATCTCGATCCTTCTTGCGCTCTCGGGCTCAATGATTGGGAGAAAACGAGGCGGTACAACAGGTCTAAGGACTGACAGCCCAGTATTCACTATAGTCCTAGTCGCAAGCATCATCATACTAGTTGTTTTGACTTTCTTCCCATTCTTGGCATTAGGGCCGATTTCGTCATTCTTTAAAGGGTTGGTGAATGGTTATGGGTAATGCACCTAAGATCGAACCACGGAAGAAAGATTCAGCTCCCGGAGGCGTGAAATCGGCTTTTTCAAGCAAGGTGCTGGTTGACTCAATAGTCAGACTAAGTCCGAAGTCACTGGTCAAGAACCCTGTTATGCTGATCGTCGAAATAACATTCTTCATCGTGGCGGCAATGGCTATTGTTCCTAAGGCCTTTATACCCGTTGCGAGTCCGAGTCTGCAAATCTTCTACGTTGAAATAGCCTCCATCCTTCTTATTACGGTCTGGTTTAGTACCCTGTCGGATGCCCTTGCGGAGCAGCAGGCAAAACAAACGGCTGGAAGCTTGCGCAAGCTAGAAACAGAAGTGCTTAGCAAGAAAATCTTGACCGAGGAATGGACTAGAAAAGTTATCACGGTGAAATCAAATGAGCTCAGAAAGGACGATCTGATCCTTCTCGAGAAAGGTGACGTAGTTCCCTTGGATGCTCATGTTCTTGAGGGAATTGCTATGATAGATGAATCTCTCGTCACGGGCGAATCCGCGCCGGTAAGGAAAGCGCCGGGGGACCCGTTGATTGGTGGTTCACGAGTGGTTAGTGATACTTTGACGGCGAAGGTTACTACGAACCCTGGTGATACTTTCATCGATCAGATGATAAAGATGGTCGAGTCTTCGAAGAGACCGAAAACGCCCAACGAAATAGCAATTACTATCGTTCTAATTGGTCTTACTGCGATTTTCACTATAATAATAGTGGCGTTGCTTGGAATGTCTGTTACGCTTCGTCTTAATGCTGATCTTTCGGTTCTCATAGCGCTTTACGTTTGCCTTCTGCCGACAACAATAGGTGCATTATTGCCTGCAATTGGGTTATCAGGAATGTCACGATTGTACAAGCACAAGATTATTGCAAAGTCGGGCAAAGCTATTGAGACTGCAGGTGATACGGATGTTGTACTTCTGGATAAAACCGGCACAATTACTGTAGGGAACCGGCTGGCAATCGAATTTATACCGCTTGAAGGATTTACCGAACGTGATGTGGGTGAAGCAGCCTTCCTCTCGTCTTGGCACGATGATACGCCTGAGGGGCGAAGTATCCTTAGACTCGCGTACGAAAGAGGGTGGGTGCCCAACGAAATAAATGCTCTGTCAACGTCGAGAGTTCAACCATTCTCAGCTAGTACGCGGACCAGCGGAGTGCAGATAACTCAACACTTGGGTATGAAGCTGCTGAAGGGTGGCAGATCTATCGACGAAAGGCTTCGAATCAGGAGAAAATCTTCCTCAGCCACCAAAGCAACTGTTTCTATGCCAGAACCTGAAATCGAAATAATAAAGGGTGCCCCGGAATCGATAAAGAAACTTGTGCCTTCCGTTCCTACTAATTATGACACATTAGTGGAGAAGATTTCGATGGCTGGGGAAACACCGATAGCCATCGCACGGAACGGCAAAGCCATCGGAGTCATTCGCTTGAAGGATGTTCTCAAGGAAGGCATTAGGGGGAAAATAGAAGCTCTCAAAACCATGGGGATACGTCCGGTTATGATTACCGGAGATCAGCCTTTGACCGCAAAGAGCATTGCGCATGAGGTCGGAATCTATGAACACGTGGCCCAAGCGAAGCCTGAGGACAAGTTCAGCATCGCCAAAAAGGAGCAAGCTGAAGGTCTTATTGTAGCTATGATAGGTGATGGTACTAATGACGCTCCAGCCCTTTCGGTTGCTGATGTAGGTCTGGCCATGAATTCTGGGACTGAGGCAGCGAAAGAAGCTGCGAACATGGTTGATTTGGAATCTAATCCTGCAAAAATAATTGACGTCATCATGCTGGGGAAACAATTGCTTATGACCCGTGGGGCTGTTACTACTTTCAGCATTGCTAATGATGTTGCAAAATATTTCGCTATAATGCCTGTTCTGTTTGGTGCTGCCATTCCCCAACTTCAGGCGTTGAACATACTTCATCTGGGGCTAAAGAGCGCTGTCTTGTCTGCATTGATATTTAATGCGATCATCATACCGTTGCTGATCCCTCTTGCGATGCGAGGCATCGAGTTTAAGCCTACCGATACCATGACTCTTTTCCTGAAGAATGCGTTGTTTTATGGTGTTGGCGGTGTCATCGTGCCTTTCGTAGGAATTAAGCTGATCGACCTGCTTCTCATAGGAGTTTTCCACGTTTAGGGATGATTAAAAATGGGTTTGGAAAAAAAGGAAAAATGGAGTTTCAGACCGATTGTTACTCTTGCAGTTGTTTCGCTGATAATTTGTGGTATGCTTTTCCCTCTTTTCATAACCGTGCTAGGTCAGGTGTTTTTTCCGTATCAGGCAAACGGCGAGATTGTGCAGTCCAATGGAGGGGCTGTAGGGTCAAACTTGATTTCCCAAAATTTTTCTTTGCCCATTTTCTTTCATGCACGGAATGATTCTGCTTCAGGAGTCGATCCGGATATCACGGTTCAAGATGCCTACTCGCAGATACCGAGAATAAGTAATGCAACCGGTATCTCAGCTGATTCCTTGATTGTCCTAGTTAACCAAAATAAAGAGGGTGCTTTGTGGATTTTCGGAAGCCCTTACGTGAATGTGCTCCGCATTAATCTTGTCCTCATTAAATCGTATCCTTCCTTTTACAGCGGTTTCTCTGGAAAAAGGAACGGTTAGTCTTTCCCCATCGTTTTTGATACAAGCTTTTGAATACCGGAGCTGTATTGCATAGCTTTCTTAGGGTAGAGGTAGATTTCTTCGGACAGCCCCAGTTCCTTTGCTACAGATCTGAGAACCACTTTCCTTTCTTCACTTACCCTATTTATCTTAAAATCCACTGGCAACGAAAACGCGGTTTCAGCTACCTTCTTGTTTATGAAAGGCATTATCGGTTCTGCGAACATCGAGACGGAAGCCTCGTCCCTAGATATTTTATGACAGTGTAGTTCTTCAAAATCGGTTTTTAAAGTGTCTTCCAGCGATGTTGCACCACAAGTTCTAAGTATGTTCAAGTACTTCTGATATCCCCCAAGAAGTTCGTCTGCTCCCTGCCCGATTACAACGTGCTCTAATCCGACACGAGCTGCCTCCTCTGCAACAAGGTTCAAAACCAAGGATATAGAAAAATCCATTGCGCTCATCTTGCCGAATGTCCTAGAAATAGCCATTATTCTCTTTTCTACCGATTCACTATTTACATAAAGTATATTGTTATCTAAGGAAAGAAGATCGGCAACCTTCTTGGCACGAACTGAGTCATGAGAGTCTTTGGCACATACAGTAAACAGAATGGGTGTAACACCAAGTGATTCAATAAGTTTGGCTAGTACGGTGGAGTCAAGGCCTCCTGAAAAGGCGACTCCGACTCGTTTGATTCCCCTCAAATTTTCATGAACGGAGTACTCAAGCGATGATTTCAAGGTTCTTGCAGAATCTTCTAGCCCTTCATCCTTTTTGTCAGGTGTTTCCACATGATAGTATCTTATTGTGTGAATGTCAATTCCCTCGCCAAATCTTGCATGCAATATCGAGCCTGAGGGAAGACAATCGCACTGTAACCCCAATAGGTGTAAAGGGTAGGGATCGCTTGTTAGTACAAAAAGTTCGTCCCCCTTAAAGAAGTAAAGGGGTTTGGAGGAAATTGGAGAACGTAAAGCAAGAAGCTGGCCTCCATCGACAATTGCGATTGAGAAATCTCCATCGATATCAAGAGAGAGACTTTGCTCGGCACAATTTTTAATGCCATTTTTTGTAATAAGGTGATGCATTTCTCTTATTCTTCTTTGGTTCCTCTCCTGATCAAATATTCTGCCATGAATCAAACCACTTGATAAATTTGATTCGTTTAATGGAAAAAAACATGAGACAACTCCATTTGGTCTTACATCTTCCAGAGCTTCCTTGAAGCTCAAGCCATCGTAAAAGACAATTTTTTCTTTTTTTCTATACTCCATCAGGTTTATTATTGGTCTAATAAAGCTGGCTAAAATTTTCCTTCCAAAGAATATGCAGTAGCCATTTGTTTTAGAGAAAACGTCACTTTCCAAATTTCTCCTTTATCCTTTTCAGGGTACCTTTAATTATCGCCTGAGAGCCTTCGATGTGGGCTTCCGGAATAAATATCCTATTAAGCTCGTCTTCACTTATTAGCCTGTTTATCTTTTCATCCTCCATAATCGCGTTTTTGAATTGTATCCCCTTAGATCTAGATTTGGATGAAACTTCTCTCAATATCTTGTGCGCTTCTGAACGTGATATTCCCTTTTTCAACAAGGCATCAAGGGCGAATTCGGAATAAACTTGGCCCATCGTAATCTCAATATTTGCTTTAACCATGTCTTCTCTTATAACCATCTTTGCAAGTACCTTAAGTAAGGTGTCTAAAACATCATCGAGCAAAATAGCTGACATGGGTATTATGAAACGTTCGTTTGCAGAATTAGTCAAGTCCCGTTCATGCCATAGTGGGATGTTTTCTAGAGCAACAGTGGGTAGAGAGCGCAGAAGCCTAGCTCAGGCTAGAGATTTTCTCACAGGAAATTGGGTTCCGCTTTGAAGGCACAGCAGAACTCCCTATCTGATCTTTGGAGAACTCTTCTTCAAATTCGCTAATTTCGGTTCTCGAAAGATTTCTGAATTCAGTGGCTATCTTGTCACATGTAGAAGCAACTAGAGCGCACCACCAGACGAATTCGGCATAGTTCTCCCTCGAAACGACCTGTGTTGCTGAGCTGACAGGGTACAGTCCAAGTTTAGATGCAGTAATCTCCATGACTTCTAATGCCTTAGAGCCGATAACTGAACCATTACCCACGACACCCAGGGTCTTGCACATCATTACTCTTGGTCTAATTTCAGAGAGCCTATTCATATGAAGCAAACAATCATCGGCCCAAACGGAAAATTTCTGACCGAAAGAGATTATTGAAGCGTGTTGTCCATGCGTTCTTCCAACAGAGGGAAGCGACGAATACTTTTCAGCGTTTTTTCCAAGTAAAAGGATTAGATTCTTAAGTTTCCCTTCAATTAGTTCGATATAATCCCTTAGTTGCAGAGAAAGAGAGGTGTCAAGAATATCTTGGCTCGTTAGACCATAATGAACCCAGGGTTTACTTTCGTCAGATACAACGGAAACAAGTGCCTCCACTAGGGAAGCTGTCTCATGCTTTGTAGTCTTTTCAATCTCTTTCCATTTCTCATAGGAAACCAATTTTACATTAGATTTTAAAGCAATCTCTTTGGCTGCTTTCAATGGTATTAATCTCAAAGATGCCTCAGCGTTCGCGACAGCGGCTTCCACTTCGAGCATGTATTTGAGGCGAGATTCTTCAGTGAAAATTGCTTTAGACTCAACTGAACCGTATCTTCCGGAGTCTATCGGCAGCACTGGAACGCTTGACATATATTACACGTTTGAGATTGAAAGGTTTTAAGTGTTTTGGAAGCTTCTAGCGGGGCCTTAAAATCTGCTCCTTTATCCGTTTAGCGATAACGGGACCAAGCTTTGGAATTCTTGCGATATCTAATTCCTTAGCCTTACGGAGATCGTTTAAATTCCTAAAACCTCTTGAGTACAGCAGTCGTGCCCTGATGCGGCCTACACCTTCGAGCTGTATAAGCTCTATAAGTTCCTTCTTGACGCCATATTTTATACGTTCTTCGAGCTCTGACGCCACCACCTGAAGTTCCCTCAGCTCCAGAAGCGAAGCGATTCTAGAGAAGGCGTGAACCAACCATTCTATGGATTCGACTTGGCGATAAAGGTCACCTGGTTCGATGGAGAACTTGTCATATATTTCGTTTTCAGTCTTTTCATTTAACCATTCTCTGAGGGACATGAAGCTTCTCCCTACCTCATTAAATTGATAAACAGAGAACAAATTTCCGAAGATCGAGCCGAATGAGGATTCTATTTCGTCTTTGAGAATGTCATAAGATTCCATATCAGCCCTTCTTAATGAAAATTTTGGCTGGAAGTCATTTGATAATATAACTGAAAGGAGAACCAGATCTTCATTGGACGATATGTCATCTTTATGCCTAGCGTAGTACTCCATTATCGTCTTATAGTGTATTCCAGTTGATGTCGATATATAGAGGAAAGATATGTTCTTACCGAATTCTGTAGCGATATATCTTCCGTTTTCCTCTTCAATAAGGTCGTTGATCTTTAAATATGACAAATTAACTCTAATTTTAGAAGAAATAAACTGAGGACGCCTTTGATATCCTAGGAATGTTTTAGAAAAGAATGCGCAAAGCTCTTTTTCTGATGCTCCTGGGTAGCTTACGATGGTGGCGAGCAGATGATCTCTCAATATCTCGTTGTCTATCAGCTTTGAATACAAAGGCTCAGGAGTGCCGTTAACGTAATGTTCAAAGAATGATTCAACATCGTCAAATCTAAGTATTGTTATCGCATACCCTATTTTATCGTATTGTGGTCTACCAGCTCTACCACAAAATTGTTTATACTCTAGAACACCTATATCCTCGTTCTGTCCCCATTCACTGTTATATCTTGAAAGGCTGTTGATTATGACTGTTCTTGCAGGTAAGTTAACGCCTGCTGCCAAGGTTGGCGTCGAACAGAGCACCTTGATAAGCCCCTCCTTAAACGCCCTTTCGATAATTCTTCTGCAAGATGAAGACAACCCAGCATGATGGAATGATGAGCCCTTGATTACGATACCAGCCAGTTTCCTTCCCACTTCTGTGATTTCATCTGAAGTCATGATTTCTTCGTAGACATCCCTAAGCTTCTTGCTTTCTTCCTCCGACAGAAGATTCGAAGTTATTGATGTGGCCTTCTCTGCCAAAGACACAGCATTCCGTCTATTCTCTGCAAATATCAACACCTGTCCTCCATCCTTTAACATGACATACGCAGAATCTATAGCTGGGCCGTATTTGCTTTGTAGGGTATTATAGCTCTGACCATCATAGAAGACGATCTTACCCGAAGAATAAGCCCCTTCAAGTAGTTTCACCGGCCTCCACTTGTTGTTGACAACTTCAGCCTTAAGCCAGGAAGCGATATCTCTAAAGTTCGAAACTGTCGCACTTAAAGCGATGATCTGAGTTTTAGTTGGAGATGAAAGAAAACGAGAAACCAGCATTTCGACGACCGGGCCCCGGTCGTCTTGGTTTAAAAGATGGATTTCATCAAACACTATCAGCCCTATCTTCTCTATCCAGCCTGGATCAAGCCTGAGCATTGAATCAAACTTCTCGTTCGTTAAAATGAGAAGATCTTTGTTCTTCAAATAGTCGCTCTTCTTATCGTAATCACCGGTCGAAATCGCTATGGCAGGTTTGGATCCATCCGGCTTAACTAGAGAAGAGAGGGGAGAGAATTCTTCATATTTTTCACTTGCCAAAGCTCTTAGTGGTGTGAGGTATACAACTCTCCTATCTTCTAATATGGCTTTAGCGGCACACATCATTGCAACTAGGGTCTTGCCACTGGCCGTCGGAGACGTTATCAGAACGTTCGCACCTTCCAAAACCCCCTTGTTTACAGCCTCTTCTTGGGGAGGATAAAGTGTCTGATAGCCTAGATTCTTCAGAAGTTCTTTAACCTGATTCGGAAGTTGCAGTTCTTCAACATGCATACCTAAGCCCTTCTATAAAAGCCAGGTTTAACCATATAGAAGACCCCTTTCTGCTCAAGTTGTGAAAAGTACATTTTAGCGTCTACTTCATTAAATTTGCCGGTTTCGACGACGGATCTTATTAAACCATTCAGTTCTACAGCTTCATTTGTCGGCCCAGAAAGTTCCTTATACTTCTGGAAGATTATTTCAAGCTTACTTCTTTCACTTGCAGGTGTGCCCGTGATCGTGCCCATGTCCATCTTTCCAGTCTTCTGGTCTATAGCTACGGTATAGAGCATGTTCTTAGTCAGCGTTATTGCTTCAGCCACGTCATCCTTGGTGACCTCGTTTCTGAGTAGAAGTCTTGCTCTTGCCATAGAAAGTCTAATCAGGGATTCTAACTGTCGAGGTGTGACCGGTATAGCTTGACTTTCTGTCTGAGTACGCATTTCAAGGTAAAAGTCGATCATCATCTTCTCCGCTTCAGGCGTTATAGTAGGGCTGGTATTTTTACAGTACATCAGATACTTCCTGAGAAACGCGATATCTAATGGAGGTTTCTGAACAAATGAACGAGAACTACGAATTGCCATTATGTGAGAAGCTATCTGCTCATCAATAACCCTTTCAGGCACATCCCTTATTACAAATATCAGGTCAAACCTCGTTAAGAGGGGGGATGGAAGGTTTATATTCTCAGACAGGTTCTTGTAAGGATCATACTTCCCTAATAATGGGTTAGCTGCAGACAGAATAGATGTTCGAGCATTCAATGTCACAACAATGCCACCTTTCGCTACAGAAACCGTCTGCTGTTCCATAGCTTCATGTAGAGCCTGACGATCAATATTAGTCATCTTATCAAATTCGTCTATTGCACAAATTCCCTGGTCAGCCAGAACTATGGCCCCAGCTTCAAGCATCAGCATTCCACTCTTTTCACGAACAACAGCAGCCGTCAGACCAGCAGCAGTTGTACCTTTTCCAGAAGTATACAAACCCCTTGGAGCAAGCCTTACTGAATACTTAAGAAGCTCACTCTTGGCCGTTCCAGGGTCGCCAATTAACAAAATATTAATGTCACCCCTTAATGTAGTTCCGTCTGGAAGAGTTATCTGAGGCGCACCAACGATCAGAAACAGGATAGCTTCCTTCAGAAGATCATGCCCATATATAGATGGCGAAAAAGAGCTGATGATCGTCTTCACCCAGTCAGGACGCCTTGCAAGCTCCCTGAACTTGAGTTCATCGGCTTTTTCTATCATTACATCCTCAGGTGCCTTCCCTAAGACCTCAACATGATTGCCCTCAAGTAGGGCGTTGAAAGTTCTTAATCGTCCACCTCTTACACTAAATTCTTCCTCCGCCTTAAGAATGCCAGTTATAATTACTCTATCACCGGGTCTTGCAATGTCAACAATATCACTGTACAGTCTTATGTCAAGTTGCCTTGGAAGTTGTCCCGGCGGAAGCTCTTCAGGAAGTTCTTGTACACGAAGAACCTGATAATTGATGTAAGTGCCTTTGAAGTCGTCAAGCTTTAAATTTTCTTCATTACATTCCATACATCTTTCCGGTTTCCTTACAATTCGCTCTTTTTGTAGGATAAAGGTAACATGGCCGCATTTTTGACAGACCCACGCTGCTTCTATTAGGTAAGGCTTCACTTCTGAAACCCTCACTATGATCCCTGTTATTGCTACAAGGGTACTAAGGGTGCTGACGTCAAGCTTTCTTAGGGGATACCTTTCTGGAAGATTCCTGAAACGTACGATAAAATATTTTTCGACCCTCTTTGCGTAATCAGGATCTGTCTCCTTGAGAAATTCTAACGCTGACCTAGAGAACATGTCTAAATACTTGTTCGGATCCTTGGTGGAGGCGGCTGCAAGATCACTATCATACTTTGAGAGATCTGCATAATCTACAACTAGCGAGTTAGAATTCTTTTGTATAATATTGTTCAATTGAACTCTATACTTCGGCTGATTAGATTCGTCGAGCTGGCCTCGTATGAAGTTTGAAAAGTTATCCTTCAGACGGGAATCAGAAGAAACTTCCATGCTTACTCACCTTTCTCAAATATGGAGGAAGTGAGCTCATTTACATCCTTTTGGAGTGTCTGAAGCAGAATACGCTCCTCCAACGTGAGTTTAGGAAGAACATCACTAGTTTCAGAGTAGGTTCGAGCATAGTGCAGAATTTTTCTTATCCTTATGCTGACCAGATCTGATGCGTCATTATGGATTTTAAGGAAATCATTCCTTAAAGGAACGTCAGAGGAGTTTTCCGTACGTTTCCTTTTAATGAAATCAATCAGATTTATGTAAAAGCCATCATCCAGCTGTGAAAGGTTTACTGAATCCTTTAGAAGTTTCTCCTTTGCAACACTCCTAAAGAAATCATCGCTAAAATTTTCCTCTTGAACGTCTACAAATCCGTTTTTAGCAAGCACATCTGCAGCCCAAAGGGGCAGAGACATGCTTGAACCCTCCATAACAGCTTCTATTTGGAGACTTCCAAGCCTTATGTTCGATACCGATGATTTAAAAACTACTTTAACTGGGCTTATAAGAAAACCCATTCTTCTTATTTCAAACAACTCTTTGATCGACACGGACACCTTTAATCGCAACATAAGGATGTTCCGACAATTAAAAGCTTTAAAAAAGAAAATGAGACAAGGCATGATTCATAGAGCTTGCTGTTAGCCTAATAATCGATAAAAATGTCTGTAATTTACGCTTATATCCACAATGTTTTATTGGTAAAGTGAGAAAAACAATGAGCCAAGAAGAACTGATGTGGGTTGAAAAATACAGACCGAAAGAACTGGAAGATGTTGTAAACCAAAAAGAAGTTATCGAAAGAATCGTACCACTTATTGATAAGCCCCTTGAGATGCCTCATTTCCTTTTTGCAGGACCACCTGGCACAGGAAAGACTACGGTAGCTTTAATCTTGGCACATAAGCTTCTGGGAAATGTCTGGAGAGATTATACCCTAGAACTTAACGCCTCAGATGAGAGGGGAATAAAGATCGTGAGGGAAAGAATCAAGACTTTTGCTGGGTACGTAGATAGAAGTGTTAACATTCCCTTCAGACTTATAATCTTGGATGAAGCTGACGAAATGACACATGATGCTCAGACCGCATTAAGGAGGATAATGGAAGAGAGTTCCAAGTATACAAGGTTCATAATGGTATGTAACTATTCTTCTCAGATCATTGAGCCTTTACAGAGTCGATGCGCAATCTTCAGATTCCAAAGACTCGATAGGGAGGGGGTTGTTCAACAGATGATTAAAATATGCAAAAATGAGCACATTAAACCAGAAGAAGGAGCACTAGACCTTCTATACGATATTACAGAAGGTGATTTAAGGCAGACAATAAATCTTCTCCAATCTGCTGTCATAGACGAAAAGATTACAAAAGAAAGTGTCAAGAAACAGGCTGGAATGATGGGTGAAGAGACCATTAAAAGAATGGTCGAACATGCGCTGAAAGGAAGGTTCAATGATTCAAGAAAGATTTTGGTAGAACTTCTAAAAATAGACGGTGTATCAGAAACTGAAATCTTGAAGATTGTAGGTAATGTTTTGATGGAGGATGATAGGATCGACCACGGAAAGGCCGCAGAAATTCTTGCCGAATATGATTATCGGATTATAATGGGTGCAAATCCTGAGATACAACTTACAGCCCTGCTCTCAGAAATAGAGGACACTCTAAAGTGATAGAATTTGAAGCTTGAACTTCCCCGTGGGCTAAGGGATATCGAACCCCAGGAATTCGTTAAGATGGAATGGCTAAGAGAAAAGTTCGTAGAAACATTAGGACTTTTTGGCTTCAACAAAATGGAACCGTCTCCCCTAGAAAATCTGAGCACATTGGAGACGAAAAGTGGTTCTTCAATAATAGATGAAATCTATTGCTTCAAGGATAAAGCTCAGAGAGATTTAGGCTTAAGATTTGATCTAACTGTCGGAATTAGCAGGTATGTTGCTTCAAGAAGAGATTTGGAGTTCCCGACAAAAATTGGAGCATTTTCAGGTGTTTGGAGATACGATGAGCCTCAGCACGGACGATATCGATGGTTTTATCAATGGGATTCAGAGATATATGGGAAGCCCCGAATAGAATCAGACGCCGAAATCGTTGAACTATCAACAACCTATTTTGACAAAGTTGGACTAAAAGGCGTGCAAGTAGAACTGAATGATAGAAAGATCGTAGAAGAATACATAATTGAGATTTTAGGAGTGAAAGAGGAAGAAGCAGTCAATGAGCTCCTAAGACTGCTAGACAAGACCACAAAGAAGGGTGAGGAAGAAATTTTGGAAGAATACACGTCTAAGGGATTTACCGAGGAAAAAGTAAGAAAGGTTTTATCAATAGGAAAAATCTCAGGTGAGCCTAGTAGCGCGCTGTCGCAGTTGGATGAACTTCATCTGAAAAAAACAAACGATTTAAGATACATTGTTGAAGAATTAGATAGCAGAGGAATAAAGAACTTCCACATAAATCTAGGAATCGTCAGAGGAATAGACTATTATAGTGGAATCGTCTACGAATTCTATGAAGGCTCTTTAAGCAAACTTGCTATCGCAGGAGGAGGCAGATACGATAAACTTATGCAAGTCTTTGGAAGAGATGATATTTCAGCTACAGGTGTTGCAGGAGGAGTTGAAAGGTTGATGATGGTGCTTGAACAAAAAGAAAACCTTTCAAACGCCAAGAAAAAAATGATTTTTGTAGCAAATGCAACTGAAGACCTAAAACACAAGGCTCAAAAAATAGCTGCAGAACTTAGAAGGGAAGGATACCCTGCAATAACCGATCTGTACTCTAGAGATCTAAGGAAACAATTTGCATACGCTTCAAAGCATTGCAGTTATGCTATAATCGTGGCTCCAAAAGAAGATAAGGAAAATTGTTGTATCACAAAGAATTTAGAAAGCGGAAGAGAGAAGATAATCGAATATGAAAGACTTGCTAACTGGCTAAAAGAACAATTCTTTGACTCCTAAAGTCGACTCATGGAAGATCTTTAAAAGTCAAGTACCTCTCCATTTTTATGTAAACCGAGGATTCAGGAAGCATATCAATAGATATTATTTTAAACCTGCCTGAAGAACGAAAGAATCTTAAAGGAGCCTATTCTGAACTTTGGAAACTGTTTATGAGATAGCCCGGACCAGATTCGAACTGGTGTCAACGGGTCCAAAGCCCGCTATGTTTGACCACTGCACCACCGGGCTATATGCTCACCTTTTGAAGAGATAGGTTTAAACCTTTTTCCCGATCGTCTCGATCTTTGAAATAATTTTTTCGTGAGGGTCTTCCAGAGAATCCCAAAATTCATGAGAACGCTTCCTGTACTTAATCCTCCAATCATCATCGCAACATACAAGGGAAAGAAATTTCATAAAAGCATTAACATTATCATATTTAAAAATCAGTTTCTTTTTTATTAGAAACTCTTCAATCAACGTTGCTTTACTTGGATAAGCAGATATTGCTGGCACACCTAGAAGAGCAGCTTCATGAGTCATGGTGCCACCCATTCCAACAAAGACGTCAGAGCTCTTGATCAAACTAGGCCCATCTACGGCTGAATCTAAAAGGGTGATATCGTCTCCAAATTCTGTCTTCAGATTGCTATTCCCGTTCTGATATCTGGATAATATGATGATATTGGCTTTATCGGCATATTGGTTGACGATCTCCCTCACAAAACCAAGCACATTACCACCTTTTCCGAGGAGATAGGACGCGTACTCTTCATGCATTCTTATTGTGATGGTTAACCTCTTCTCCAGACCTAGCTCCTTCTTCATGTCTCTAAAGTGCCAGTTCCTCAACCATATAGATGCATCAATTGCTCTGTAATGAATAACGTTTTTCGCTTCAATACCGTACTTGGTCCAAACGTTCGTAGGAATGATCCAAGGTGTGAATAGAAGCCTAGAAAGGGGGACGGTTAATTTTGATGCGTGAACGGCATGCGGGCTATCACTAAAGTTTAGATGTGGAATTCCAAGGCCGAAGGATACTCTCGCACATTCTGGAGATGAAAAGGACAAAGCTAAGTCGAAGCATCCATCGTAAATGATTTTTGAAAGAGCTTGAATTCTTCTTGAACTTTCGACAAGTTTCTCGAAAGGTGTAAGCCCATGTTTTCCAACAACTTCTAAATAATAGTTAACGATTGACCCTAATTCGTAACCTCCGTAACCAGCCCGAGTTGTAGAAAAGACTTCATGCCCATCACTCTTCAACCAGTCTTTAACTACATTAAAGAAAAGGGCCTGTTTTGGCGTTAATGCGTCAATCCAAACTTTCATATTTTTAGCACAAAACTATATAATAGTTGAGGTTTTAAATTTGTTGATGACGTGGAGCAAAAAACACCTCACGGTATACGGTCTGAGTAAAGAAGGATATGACATGGCTTCAAAATTCTCTGAAAAGGGGTTTGAGACCTCAATAATCGATGAAAGACTCAATTCACCCATGAAGGTGAGCAGAAAAGACTTCTCCAAAAGTCAAACTGTTGACGATTTTTTTGAAGAAGAAACTTTAGCTGAAATCACATCCCTCCAAGACACTATATCGAATTCAGACGTTCTCGTCTACTGTCCAAAGATAAGATGTGAAGTCACTGAAATCTATCACCAATATGAGCGTTCATTAAAGGAGATAATACCAATTATGTCTAAAGGATCAGTCCTCATATTTTCGGTGCCATTGGGTTTCGATGGGCAAAAGGAAATAGTAAAAATAGTCAGAAAATATACAAATCTCGATGAAAGTGAATACGGCGTAATCTTTTTACCACCATTCTTTGACGGAAAAACAACCGTTGTGGGAACATTCGGAAACGTGGAAGGTGTCCAAAAGATGTTGAGCGAAGCACTAGGACAAAACATCCAAGAGTTCACGCTTGAAGAGGCCGAGAAGATCTTCTTCAGCAAAATACTGGAAAGGTTCTCATACTACACAGCTCAGATGATCACTTCGACCGCCGCTACCAATCCTGAAGAAGAACATCCCTATTACAGCAATCTCTTCTCTTACTATACGGATCTGAAAATGATCTATATAACAACAGGAAGAGGAACGCAGTTGAAGAGTTTTTCAAGTTCCTTGATCAGAATAGTGGAAAGCTACCCAAAAAACCTATTAAACTACCTAAAAGGATTAACTAAAGAAAATAACGTAAAACCTAGCAGGGCAAGAATAATTGCATTATGGAGCAAGAGCAGCTATCATATAAGACCGGACATAGAAAAGGCATCGCAGGATCTGATTTTATTGCTGCAGGACATCTTTGTTGACGTA
Source organism: Nitrososphaeria archaeon (assembly GCA_963752255.1). Lineage (GTDB taxonomy): Archaea > Thermoproteota > Nitrososphaeria > JACIWG01 > JACIWG01 > JBEKIG01. Next base: position 521,520 of record CAVVXT010000019.1, read on the forward strand.
CAAGTCTTTTCATACCAAGAGTTAGTGCAGAAAAAAATTCTTTCTTCAGCCCTGAACAGGAACCCTACATTTTTAATAGCCTGCTCAGATTTAGATTACCAGAGTGTTTCAAACCAGATAAAAGGGAAAAATCAGATGATTACGGTTATTAAGGCTACGTTGCCTCCGTCAAGGTGGCCATGAAATGGCAGACGTCAAGATAGGTGTTATAGGCACAGGTGGCTGGGGTAAGAACCATCTGAGGGTGTTAAACGAGCTAAAAGTATTGGGGGCGATCTGTGACCTAAACGAAGACAGGGCTAGAGAGAATTCTAAGAAATATGGGGTTGAGGCTTATACAGATGTTGACAGTTTTCTTAAACATGACCTTGATGGTGTAATCGTTAGCACACCTACGAAAACCCATTTCCAAATAGCTTCAAAGGTTATAGAAAGCGGAAGAAACCTTCTGGTAGAAAAACCTTTCACATATGATGTTGAGGAAGGAGAACACCTTGTTAAGAAGGCTAAAGAAAAAAAGACGATTATGACTGTTGGATTTATAGAACGATTTAATCCAGCCATGAGAGAAGCTAAAAATCTCGTCGCAAAGGGAAAAATAGGAGACCCACTTTATCTGATGTTCATCAGAGAAAACAGATGGCCCGCTCATATTCTTGACGTAGGAGTTATTTTGGACACAACAATACACGATATCGATCTGTCAAGATGGTTCTTCGGTAAAGAACCAACATTGATATTTGCAAGAACAGGAAATTTCGGATTAGACAGAGAAAGGGTTTCAGCCTTAACTTTAGGATTTCCAGAAGAACGTTCATCGTTGATAATATCAAACTGGATAACACCAAGAAAACTCAGGCAACTTGAAATTGTCGGAGAAAACGGGATAATATCCTTAGACTTTATTACACAGGAAATCAAGATCGACCTAGAGGATAGAATAGACATACCCAGAATCAAATATGAAGAACCGCTCACATTAGAACTAAGGCATTTTGTGGAGTCTATCAAAGAAAAGAAGCAACCAGAAGTTACGGGAGAGGATGGTGTGAAGGCAACCAAGATAGCCCAAGCCGCATTAACTTCAAACAGGCTTGGATCAGCGATATTTATAGAGCTCTGAACAAAAACGTAAAAATAGTAGGATAACAGAAATGTGGATTTAAGATAGGGATGAATAAAGTAATTAATTATGTCAGCAAAAAAGCCAAGCTGGGAAGAAATGTGAAAGTTTGGCATTTCACCTATGTAGGAGATAACACGATTATAGGAGACGATGTCATGATAGGATCTTTATGTCACATAGACTATAACGTCAAGATAGGGAGTCATGTTCGAATAGAAGGATTGACGTATATACCTCCGCAAACGGTTATAGGTGACAATGTTTTCATAGGTCCAGCTACGGTCTTTACCAACGACCCTTATCCACCAAGCAAGAAGATGGCAGGTGTAATCGTAGAAAATGATGTTTCAATAGGTGCGAGGTCGGTCATAAAGGCAGGAGTAAGGCTTGGAAGAGGCTGTGTAATAGCGATGGGATCTGTTGTAACAAAAGATGTCCCCTCTGAAACTCTTGTCATAGGTTCCCCCGCAAACCCAGTCTACGACAGGAAAACATACGATGAAAAAAGGAAGACGTGGGAAAAAAATTCTACCTAAAAACACTTCTCCTCGCTATATAATTCCTTATCAAAAGCAGCAAGGCAAGCCATGCCATGGAGAGGACCAATGAGAAAAAGGCTTTAAGAACACTTGTAATTACCCTTCCGTTAAAATCGTTTGATATTCCAGGAAAAGGAACAATTAGCAGGAACACGACGAAAGTTAAAAGCAATAAGCTTATCCAAGAAAAAGTTACAAGAAGAATAAGATAGATAAAGTTCTTCAACGGCTTCACCCCTTTATCAGTAACGAAGTAAGAATCGCCAAAATAGTGCTGTAGGCAAACAAAAGTAGAATCCTCGTCGAAGCCTTCTTTTCGGACATGGGTCCGTCGGCAACAATCAGACGCGCTAGAGTCATCGGGGCGGCCTTATCTCTCGATGCCACCAAGAGCCCACCTTCATTCATGTAAACAGGTCGCGCCTTTATTGATCGATGCTCAACCACACCCTTGATGCTTGCAAGAATGAAGAATCCATTCAATATCGCAGGAACAAAGGCGATAAGTGAAGGAATCTCTGTCCTAGTAACTATTGCGCTTGCACCAAACAAAGCACCTAACATCAAGCTTCCTGAGTCACCAGCAAATATCTTCGAAGGATATTTGTTGAATAGAAAAAGTGCAAATGATGCGGCAAATATTAGTAGCGGGAAGATCACGTTTTCATAGTTCCCATATAGCAGTATAGGAATTATTTGAGAAAAGCATAGTAAAGCACTCGAACCACTTATTGTTCCGTTATAGACGTCTATCATGTTAAACGCGTTCGCAACTACAGGAATAGCTAAAAGAACAATTATCGGATAAATTATGGTTAGCCTAGTCGAACCAAATATGGGAAAAAGCAGATGTGAATCATAGACTCCAAAGAAAAGCAGTGGAAATGATCCAAGTATTGTTAAAGATGTCTTCAATTTCCCGCTTAGAACCTTCAGGTCGTCGACTAGACCGATCAAGAATATTATTGATATAGACAAAAAAACAGCAAAATACTTTATTTCAGATGTGTAAGCAAAAAGGAAAATAAGCGGTATACTTATACCGGCAAAAATGGCTGGGCCAGCGGGTTTGGGAACAAGTCTTTTATCTTTCTTATGGAAATCTTCAACAACGAAACCCTTCTTTCTAAGAAAAATTATTGAATAAGATATTAGTAAGAATGATATAGTAAAACAGATGAGAGACAGAACGATTATAAGATATGAGGGCTCCAAGTCAATTCTTGGCTCTAGGTTTAAATTCACAGACTTATTAAGATACGCTCAGATGAAGGATGAATCATATACAGTGGACAAAAAACAGATTAAAGATAATCGATCAAAGTAAACTCCCAGGACAGGTAAAATATCTTTACTTAGACGACTTAGAAGATTGTTATAGATCTATAGTATCAATGCAAGTTAGAGGGGCGCCTCTAATTGGTGTAGTGGGTGCGTTTGGTCTGGCACTACTTGCAATAAGCATCAAAACAGATTCGATTAAAGAGTTTTTAGAAAAAATTGAGAAAGGAGCAGCGTATCTGTCAGATGCAAGGCCAACAGCATACAATCTTGGATATTGTGTAGGGCTTGTTCTTAAAGCAATAAAGGCTCAGAAGAGTATCATCACAATGAAGGAGCAGGCAATAAATGAAGCTTTAACAATTATGATGACGGAGGAAGGGAACAGCAAGAAAATAGGAGAATTTGGGGAATCCTTGCTAGAGGACGGAGATACTGTTCTAACTCATTGTAATGCAGGAGCACTCGCCACAATCAAATATGGAACAGCTCTAGCCCCAATACGAATAGCTGTCGAGAGAGGAAAATGTCTATATGTCATTGCAACCGAAACCAGGCCAGGACAGCAGGGTGCCAGGCTTACAGCCTGGGAGCTTTTTGCAGATGGTATACCTGTAACCGTGATTGCGGATACTGCTGTAGGATATTTGATGAGTAAGGGGATGATTAGCAAGGTGATCGTTGGAGCCGATAGGATTACATCCGATGGATATGTTTTCAACAAAATTGGAACGTATCAGATCGCAGTCCTAGCAGCAGAGCATCATATACCATTTTATGTTGCGGCACCCTCTTCAACCTTTGACCTGAAGACAGCCCACAATGAAGTCGTTATTGAGGAAAGGGAAGCAAAAGAGATTGCAATTGTAGGCAGAAAGAGAATAGTTCCGAAGGGTGTAAGAGTATTCAATCCTGTATTTGATGAGACACCACCAACATTTGTTGAAGCAATAATAACAGAAAAAGGTATAATCCTGCCACCATATGTTGAAAGTATAAGGAAAACGATTTCTGATAGAATTTAATAGGGTGGAAGTTACTAAAGATATTTACACGATTTATATCTGATAGAGCTTACATATTAGTAGGATAAAAATGTCTATAACTGTTTTCTTAGAGGATAATTAATGAATTGATATTAATTAACATACCTTAAAAACATGGTGAAAGGAAATAATTCACTTCAAAGAGTAAAAATGACGATGAAAAAGTATTATTTAGAACAAGAAAAAATAAGAGAACGATTAATTGCCAATTGTGAAACAAGAGATAAACCTAAGATAAGGTCGGATCAAAATAATATCAGGAAATTTGCATCGAACGTGTTAACTTCATAGATCTATTATTTAATAAAGATTTTAACCCTGGAAAATTTGTGTAGAAGATGTTACTAGCAAAATTAATAATGCACATAACATAAACAATGATGAGATAAGGGCCCGTGGCCCAGTAAGGATAAGGCATTGGCCTTCGGAGCCAAGGATCGTGGGTTCAAATCCCACCGGGCCCGTTCCATTTACGGTTTAAAACCTTTAATATTAGACAGTACTATACCAGAGGTAATGTCCACCAAGTACGCTAATCTCTTAGATGATACAGAAATTAGAAGATGGTACGATAATGTTTCCCGAGGTTCAAAGGTCACGGCAGACGTTTACTTGAGAAGATTAGGTGCATTCTGCCAGACAAAACAATTAACACCTAAGAATCTTATTTCATTAAAGGAGCAGGAAATAGAAAACATCCTTTTGGATTACATAACTTCCATGGAGAAAAAAGGATTTGCTGGAAGCTACACGAAATCAACAGTAAAAGCCGTACGTTCTTGGCTTTCATTCAACAGAAAGGAGATAAAGGTCAGACTGAAGATAAGAGGAGTAGAAGAGACACCATCCCTGAAAGATGAGCGGGTTCCAACAAAGGAAGAGCTGAAGAAGATATTCCTATCTGGTGACAAGAGATCAAGGGTAGCCTCCGTTCTTATTGCTCATTCTGGTCTGAGGATTGAAGTCTTAGGCAACTACTTAGGCGATGACGGGCTAAGGCTAAAGGACCTGCCTGAAGTTCAGATTAAAGATGGAATCGTAGAACTTGGTAAAATCCCCACTATGATAGTGGTTAGAAAGGAGCTAAGCAAGGCAAGACACCAGTACTTCACATTTCTGTCCGAGGAAGGATGCGAATACTTGAAGGACTATCTGGATGAAAGAATGAGGCAAGGAGAAAAGCTGACACCAGAATCTCCCATCATGACTCCAAAGCAGAAGATGAAACCATTTATCAGAGGAATCAACATTGGAGATCTAATAAGGGATCCAATGAGAAAGGCAGGTTTTCAATGGAGACCCTACGTTCTCCGAAGCTACTTTGACACACAACTTATGCTTGCAGAATCTAAAGGCTTGGTTTTGAGGGATTATCGTGCTTTTTGGATGGGGCATAAAGGTGACATCGAAAATCGATACACTACGAACAAGCAGAATCTTCCAGAACAGGTCATAGAGGACATGAGAGAAGCTTATAGAAGGTCTCAGGAATTCCTTCAGACAACTAATGGTGAGTCATCAAGTGAAAAGAAGATAGAAGATTCCATGAGAAAACATCTGCTATTGATAGCCGGGTTCAAACAGGATGAAGTAGAAAAGATGGATCTGCCGTCAATAAGCAGCGAAGACTTCAACAAGATGGTGAGAAACAAGCTGCTCGGCGCAATGGCCAACAACGGAGCAAAACAGAAGATAGTCGAAGTAAAAGAACTGGACACGTACTTGGGAAGCGGATGGGAGTTCCAAGCCGTACTACCAGACGACAAGGCAATAGTAAAACTGCCCTTCTAATGCACAAAGGTTTACCTTTGACCCAAAACCAAAAATTTCCACCGCAAAAAAAAGACCCTAAAAAGACAGGAAAAGACCCTGAAAAAAGCCGAAAAAGGCCAAATACTTCCATAGATGATCAATAAACAAATTTATTGATTAGAAACGTTAGTGTACGCGCATCTAAAAATCGATATTCTTTTGTCAAAAGGTCAAGAACAAGGATCGGAAGAAAGTCAAAACGTGTTAAGGTCCATTAACTTTAACCAACACCATTATTAGCCAATGGAAAATCAATCTAATTCACATCTGTCTGCATCTAAACATAGCCAAACTGGTTTGGATTTTTGGCTGATGGAGTTAAATCCTGTTACGTGAAGGGACATCATAAATTTAATGAATGGATTGAGCAAAATAGTAATTTGTGCCCTATTCATCATACGAAGTTGAAGCTGATTGAAAAATGGCTTGATAGACCTCCTCCTGACGCCGTTTATTTGCCTGTCTAATACCTTGAAATCTTAATGTTTTAGATTAAGACATCATGGGAGGACCTTGGACTAATAGAAAAATCAACTTAAATCAACTTAATACTACTTTACGGGACTTTTGGGGGGATCTAAAACCACTTATTGATAAAAAAAGGGGGTCCACTAGAGCCTTTTTCCTAGGGAAATCTACTTTGCTGGTCCTTTCCTTCCAGCGTTAAAGTATTATTGAAGCGACGATTAACGCTGTTATAAATGCACCGACGATGGCCCATGATTTTAATGAGAAACCTAGAATGGTCGCCGGTAATATGAGATTTGCTATTTTTATGGTTTTAATTGATGGCTGAACTGTTGAGGGTGTCGCTGTTACAAATGGCGGTCTAGGCTTTGTCCTAACTGGAGGCGTTGAATATGTTGAAATGGACATTGTGGCCTCGGAGTTTTGGCTCTATCTAAGCAACATAGTTTCGTATCCCTCCTTTCAAACGGTCTTCAAAAGATCGGATTTCGTATCTATCTTTCCAAATGACTTCGTATCCTTGATTTGAAAAGAAAAGTGGACCAAGGTAGATAAGGTCAACGCAATTGTCGGGAAAATGTTCTAAAACTTCCTTACAGTCTCCACAATAGATGGCTTAGGAAGTCTTATAAAAAAGAAGGATTAGTAAAAGGTGTATAAAGTGGATACATAGATGTTGACAAAAGAACATGGTGAGCAGCATTGAGGTTTGAAAGAATTACACTCAAAAACTTCATGCAGTACAGGGACACGGAAATACCTCTTAGCAGGAAGCCTGGCAGAAACGACCTCCACATCTTCGTCGGAGGAGGCGGCACGGGGAAGACGAACCTGTTTAGAGCGATCAGATGGTGCCTCTACGGTGACAAGCCACATCATCCAAGTCCGCGGCAGTCGCCTATTCTAAACATCAAAGCAGCCGAAGCCTCAGACGACATGAAAGATCGAAAGGTTGCAGTAGAAATTGTGGCTAGAGAGGGGGACCAAATCTTCCTGTTCTCAAGGAAGGCCATGTTCAAGGTCTACAGATACGCAGGCTACTTTAATTCAGTTAGCACAGAGCAGACAGGATTCTACTGGAACGTTCTTGCCGTAATGAGGCAGCAGAAGAAGCTCACAGGGGAAAGGATCAGACAGGAAGTTGGGCCTCGACTAGAAGAACTACTTGGCCTGATTATGAATAGAAACCTCTTAGCCGATATTGATGAAGACTGCTTCGCCTCTAAACCAAATGAAATAGGATACAGCAATAGCCCACTGCTGTCTTCTGGAGAACGCCGACTGCTCACGCTATCATCTAAGCTGGCCGCATGTCAACTGTCAGCGTTTAACGTGCCTATCGTGATGGATGCGCCTTTAGCATGGATGAGCGATGGAGTAATGGAGAGTTTTGCAGACATGATTTTGGCAGTTAGCAGGGTCAGGCAGGTGATACTGTTGCTCTCAACTTTAGAATATTCTCATGAAGTTAGCGAGCACTTGGACAGAAGCTGCAGCAGCAGATTCGCTCTCAAGCCAGGAAAGGACGGGCGTGAAACAGATGTGGAGACATGTTAGGGACAGCAACATCTAGGTTAGCAAAACACCGATGGATTTCTATACTTCTTAGTGAAATTCAAGCTGGCGCTATTTCTATAATTATCCCTTGCTAGAATACTAAGCAACAGACATATATAAGATTATTACAGACTTACCATTAGACAAACTTGGTACGAAAATCAATTATAGAGCGCATTAGAAAAATAGGGGTTCGACATGTGCTACTTTATAATGGCTTTTCTTTTTCTTAGTCTTCTTCTGCAGCTTTGAGAGTTTCGACCCTCCACTTTTAACTTCGACAAGTCCACTTTTTATAACCTTACCTGTAAGTGGATGTCTTGTCCTGACACGTAAATCAGAACCTTTTCCTGTTCTTTCGACTTCTTTCCCCTGAAGAGTTTGAGACATTGCAAATTGTTGTTCTGCCATTTTACCTTTTGCACGAATATACGCCATTTTCTCTTTATTCTTTTGCTTCTTGCTTTTCTTACCACCGAAGATTATATTTGAAATGTTACTCAATGCAAGTTATTATTTGTCAAAACCGTTTATAATCTTTTCCTCTATTTATTGACATTTTATCATATTTAGATAATTTATAGGCTATCGCTATCGCAAAAGATTGACTGCAAGTATTCCAAGCTTCTGCTGTAACATTTGATCAACAGTGTCTTCGGAGATGCTGTGTCAGAGATTCACACATAAAAATCATCTAAAAAAATTTACCTTTTATAATCCAATATATTATTTTCTTTAGTATATCTCTTGATAACTACATTACATTCAATTAAAAAGGCTTTTATATGGAATACTTTCTTTTTATAATTATGCCTGATTGCCAATCGCTTAAAGTTGGTGATAAGTGTGATCAATGTGGTAAGGGAACTATGCGTCCTACTGGTCGAAAGTGGTGGGATTATCACAAATGGAAAAACACATTTAGGAAGTCTAACGAAGGAGAAGAAATCGAGTGTGACGAATGCGGTCATAGACATACTAATTTCGGTGTTGTAGAATATTTTTCAGCATCAGAAAGAGTTTCCGTGAACAATAAATAAGATACCGCTATCAATCTACTTTAACTTCATATCTTTTGACGATTAATTCTAATATAACCAAATCTTTGAAGTCTCCGAATTCGATTAGTTTGCCAAAAGAAAGATTACATTACACACCCCTATAGAGATCAAGAAGAACCTAAAGAGGAGCGAAAGATAACTTTTGTTCTATCAAAGAATTAACTTCGAGCCTAAAAGTTGTTGTTAAGATTCGGTTAGAAATTCAAAAGATTAAAAAGCTTTCATATTGAATTAGCATCATAATGATTCAATTTATTTTGGCAAGAAGGACATTTTTTTCTTCTGAAAATCCATATACCTACTTCAGGAGAGCAACTTAGACAATATGACCTTTTACATTTTTCACACCAATATAACTGATCTACAATATTCTTTTTACATAAACTACAATTGGAGTATCCATCATAAAATTGCTTAGCTTTATCAATTAATCGATCCAAAAAGACCTTAGGATAAACCTTCCAACCTGGTTCATCCATTAGGTAGAATTGAATAACGTCAGTAGATTCCTGATGAAAATATGGCATAGTATTAAAATTTTCTTTGAACACTACTTTAGCTGCTTCACTTGCTGCTAATAGAAGGAATTTTTGATCTTGTCTGATCCCTTTAAGAAACGCGTAGAATCCTCCACCAGATTTCTCTATGAAATCGTAGTTTCCTCCACTTCGACCAATCGATGTTGCTCTACCCTCTTTCCTAAGAAGCCCTATTCTTATATCATGTCGACCAATTTTAGTAGTGGTATCATAATCGACATCTGGCCACATAAAAAAATAATTGGTAGTACATTCTATTTAACTTTTCAATATTTTGGAATATACAATCTTTTCTTAATGCAATTAAATTGATTTCCAAGGCGCTCTAAGAAGTAGTTACTTTAGTTCATTTTTTTCTATTGATCGTAACTTCCAATATGAAAGTAAGAAAAGAATCATATAAATTGCAAATGTTACCCAAAGCACGTATGGATAATCTTTTGCAAGATCATATGCCGCTGCAAACCCAAAGCTAATAGAGGCTATAAGGACAAAGTATAATCGATCTTTTATGATTCTGTATTTTCTGTCTTTTTCAAGAGAAGAAGTAATTTTAACTATTTTTTCCTCTATTCCATTAAATCTTTTTTCTAAGCTCTCAAATTTTTCGTTTATCTGCTTGTCTTCCATAAAGAAATATTAGAGTGCTTTTATAAAACCTTTGGAGAAAGAAATGTTTGACACTACGATCAAACCGTATTAATTTCAATTTAAACAAACGAGTAGTTGGGTAAGTATGAATGATATGTCAAGAACACACATGGTAAGATCAGTGTATCAAGAGCGTATATCAAAAAATTGTATCAATGGACGTAGGCTACTACAAATATAAAAGACAATTTTATTAACTTTATATTTCTTTAAAAAAATTCTTCTCAGAATACAGAAATGTTAGAGTTAAGGCCTCAGCGCTGCAAGAAAAAATCGTGACCTCAGTCTACTTAACCTATTCTTTTATTATATTTAGGATAGCGCCCATTTTTTCTATAATATCTTTTTAGTTCAGCTCGTTCTCTTTCTTCTGCTCTTTCTTTACTTCCTGTGTATTCTACTCTATAATAAGAAATCCCTACCATTGGGTCAGAAGCGTCTGGGAAGTGTATCATAAGACGGGTATAAAGCTGTCCGTGACCTATATACAAAATATCGTCCTTATTTCCAAGTTCATAAACACCATAGTTGTCGCCTTCACGCTTCACATTTTCTTTCGTAAAATATGACCATCTAATAGCTAATGGCATTATGTTCTATTAATAAAAATGCTATATAAAAATATTATAGACGATAATAAGTTTGGTCTAGACCGAAATTGCTCGCTTAACCAAAGCAGGTATTAAGATGTTAAGTATTGTTGACATAATGTAATGCTTATATAACATTTTGTCATATACCTATAACGTTGATGGTATGAACAGGAAGCAATTTGGACAATATGAGGCCATAATTGTAACGGCCATGGTGGCCGTAATTGGTGGCTCTGTGGCAATTGGTAATGCAGTATTTCCGTTAGTTGCAGTTATTGTTGGAATGACGGCCTTGTATTTAGCCGGACGTAGAGTAAAAGAAGTGAAAGAAGATGAACGGACGTACAGAATAAGTGAAAAAGCATCGAGAATGGCGCTCCAGATCGTTATTTTAGCAACTACATTTACCGGGGTACTTCTGATAGTATTGAGCAATAGTGGATACGCCGCCGTTGGACAAATCGGTACCTCATTGGCTTTTTCTGCCTCTGCTATATACATGCTGTACTGGGTACTTTGCATATACTACGGTAAGAAATTCGGGGACTAGTGGTACAGATGAAGAATAAGCTTAAGGTGTATAGAGCGATGCATGATCTGACACAAGAGGGACTTGCGGAAAAGATGAGGGTAGTAAGACAAACGATACTTGCCATAGAAAAAGGACAATTTGATCCGTCGCTGGAACTTGCCTTCAAAATCGCAAGATTCTTTGAAGTCAGAATTGAAGATATTTTTATCCCTGAACCAAGTTAATATTTAAGATATTTTCATCCCATCCCCGTGCATAAAAGCTAGAAATCATTTGAATCGAATAGACATCTACTATGAAGAATCTCAAAGGATAAAGAATCTTATTAGAGCTATGCTGGTTTGTTTCAGATTGTATACAACCAACCTCTGAGCGATTATACGACTTTTACTGAAGTGTATGATTTAACTGGAAATTCGACCTTGGACGAGAAGGTAGAACCCAAGAGCTATAAATGAATCATTGTATGGACCCTGCAGTATTACTCCCGCCTTCGGGTTGCTGTGGTTCGTGAAAACTACATCTGAGCCTCCTGTAGGACAATATTCTACACCTATCTGTTCTGAAGTTCCATCAGGAAAGCTGACCGTGATGTTATATATTGTACACCCTGAACTTGTAAAGTTGAGTGATACACTATAGAAAGTTACATTCCAGAACATAACAGATGTCCCAACAGGCAAGTCTGACAGCCTCTTGTACTGAAAGTAGCCTATGCCAGAAAAATAAATGCTACCTACATCATGAACAGTCGGAACCGAAGCAGTAACGGTGATATTTTCCAAAAGAGAATTAGTAAACAAAGTAGTTGAACCTGAACTCTTTAACTGCTGAATTTGAAAAAAATCGTAGATAGACAGAGAACCAAAGACGAGAGTGAGCACTACAAATGTTGCTAATAATATATTTCTTGTCTTCGAAGATGACATTATTAGCTCCCCCCGCTGACCATAAGGTAGATTCCTTTTGAGATAGGATGCGATAATGCCTTGTCATCTAATTGATACTCGCCTGGAGAAAATATTACCCCCGCCTTCGGGTTGCTGTACGTCGTGAAAGCTATAGAAGGATAAAAGGAAACACAAGTCCCAACATTAACCCTCTCAAAAGTTCCGTCTGGAAAAGTGACTCTGACGTAGTAGACTTCGCAGCCCGTAAGTGAAGTGTTGAGCGGCATGCTGTAGAATGTGACGTTTCTAAACATGACTGAAGTCCCAGCTCCAAAGTCTGAAACCCTTTTGTACGCAAAAACTCCTTCGTACGGTCCATATCCAAAACCAATTAGACCCTCATCCGGCACATTTGGCACCGTAGCAGTGACAGTTATAGTAGAGGTGGTGAATAGAGTTTCTGTGGTTTTGGTAATGGTAGAAGTGGTAGACGAGGTGTTTGAGCTTGTACTCCCCACCTGCTGAACTTGGAAGAACTCATAAGCGGATAGGGAACCGAATATTATCGTTAACACTACAAATGTCACCAACAACACGTTCCTTGCCTTTATAGATGACATTATCTTACACCTTCTTCAACGCTCTAATCACTTCATACAGGGATGTTACAACCCCCACCAAGCACACCACCAAAGCGAAACCATACGTGGACGTTATCTGAGACGGCCTCAGATAGGTCAACAGAATCAGGAATGCTACAGCGAAGAACGCCATGTACGCCGTCTGGAAGGGTATGAGCATCCTCCTCACCCTGACCATGTTCTCGAAAACAACCTTATCCACCACGTAGCCCTTGTCCTGCTCCCTGATGAGCCCGGCCTCGAGAAGCTTGCTGACGTGATATGATGCAACGGACGAAGAGCTGAAGCCAAGACCCTCCTGCACGCCACTAATCCCAACAGGCCTTCCCTCCTTAAATATGAAACGGTAAACTCTAAGAGTTGTACCCCTCAAAAGTTTTGCTTCATCCTCTTCCTTCGCACCCAACGGTCTTCAATTTAGCGATAAACGATAACGTATTAAGCCTTACTAAATTCTAAAATTAGAAGAACACTTTCTAAAATTAGAAAACAGCGCTTTCCAGTCTTTCTATTAATAGCGCTATATCCAGGTTCATGTGTACTGGCTGATGAGCACAATGTCAGAGTATAAGAGGCAGATAGTTGTAGGAGTTTTCGTAGCTGCTGTAATAGCGTTGGTTCTGGCAGGTGGAGCAATCTACCTTCTTCCAATGCAGCCAACGCAGACGACTACCACAACATTTCCCACTTCTACAACTACAGCTACAGCTACGGCTTCTATGACCAGTACAGCTACAAGCACAGCTACAGCAACTACTACACAGTCAACTTCATCTGGTACGACGTCTACTACATCTATTACAACTATTGGTACGACTACACCTATTACAATAACTACAACAGCTACTACAAGTGGTTCTACGACTATGACGACCGGACCTACTGTAACTGTTACTGTGACAGAAATAGTCGGTACTGCAACTGTGACCGTAACAACAACTCAAACACAAGGTTTGACGACAACTGTGACAACAACCACTACAGTAACAAGTATAGGAAGACTTGAAATAACAAACGCTTACGCCAATAGTCCATCTCAAGTGGTTGTAAGCGTCAAAAACAGCGGTAGCACAGACCAGACCATTACAGACATACTCATAAACGGAAAACCCCTGTCAAGCGTGAACGGCGGCACTTCAAACCCAAGCCTACCTATCAAAGTGGCAGCGGGAACATCTCAAACCATCAATCTAAACTTTAGTTCTCCACTATCATCAAACACAATATATTTTGTAGCAATTCAAACCAGCTCAAGCTGATCTAAAGGTGTAGTGATATGATCAAACAATCGGTAGATAAATCCTCCTATAAGATAGCTTTTGTCGCCCTTATAGTTACGGCTGTAGTTGTTGGAAGTATCATCTACTCTAACCCAACATTATTCAGAAGCTCAACAAGCCCTCCAAATACAAATACAACCACAGCACAGTTCCATTCAAATACAACTACTACCGCAGCACAGTTCTCTCGAACAATTTCTCTCACGACACCGTTCACGACATCGTTCCCATTTAACAACAACTTCTCCGAACAAGCTGGTGGTGTCTTGGTTTCGGTGTGGGTCGAAGAGCAGGGTATTTTACTTAATCTAACCTACACTCCGTCATTTAAGGTTGGCGGCATCTTCAAATATTTCGCTTCAATGACAAATGTCAACAACTCGTCACATCTTTCACTGCTTGAATACTATGGCATGTTTAACATGACAATTTACAACGAAAAAGGTAACGCTGTATGGTGGGAGTGGTCTCCTTACGCTACAGGCCCCACAGGTCCTCCACCACCGAACTTCATCAAAGGTTATAGCTGGGCCCTCAGTGGTACGTGGGATACGGGCGAAAACCTGCCAAACCAACTAGGCCCAGGGAGCCCCCCTGCTAAACAAACCCCTGGTAATTATACCATCATTGTTGAAGGTGTTTACTACAACATCGACCTTAACGAGATTGAACAGGTAGAGCTACAGGCTCCTCTAATAATTGCTTAGTGTGGTGTAGTGGTGATGCTGTGAGCTCAGCAGGTTTGAAGGCCAAGAATGTTGTAGGCTCTTACACTACAATAATCCTCACTGTAATAATAACTCTAGTAGTTTTAGTGATGGCCACCTTGTTAGTTTTGCCAAACATTGCAGGTACCACTCCAACAGCTACTTCAACGACAACTTCAACTTCTCCACCCACCACTACTTCGACAACTACTACAACTTCGCCACCTACCGAGTTCATCGGTCCAACGCTGACCAACGAAACCTCAGGGCTGAAACTGGAGGTTACACTTTCAAGTACCTCTGTGAATCCTAACGGTTACCTCGGGGTACGCTTCAATCTGACAGGGGCACAGGAAGTCAACGCCTCGTACGTGGAGTTGGACGTTTTTAATTCTCAAAACCAGCAGGTCAAAGGGTTAGCATATCGACTCGGGCACACGACTCAAACGCCTCAGCCTGGTCCTCAAGGACAGATGGGTACTCTCTACTGGCAAGCAAGTACAGATTCATATTTTAAAGTGGACGTTACGCCTGGAACATACACATTGATAATCGGAGTTACGTACGAAAACCTGACAATAAAGACGTCAATAAACGTGCTCGGCGGCACCACTTCGACAGTTTCCACAAGTCCGTCCAGCAGTTCAACAACAAATCGTTCCCTATCAGATTATGTCTGTGTTCGTGTCATTTCAGACTATGATGGAATACCGATTGAAGGGGTGGAGTTTCACTGCTCGCCTGCGACCG
The DNA here is from genome assembly GCA_963752255.1 of Nitrososphaeria archaeon. Taxonomy (GTDB): domain Archaea; phylum Thermoproteota; class Nitrososphaeria; order JACIWG01; family JACIWG01; genus JBEKIG01. The sequence goes on from CAVVXT010000019.1 coordinate 536,993, forward strand.
TCCAAAACGGAACCACCACAGTGACTACAATACTTCTGGACGTGAAGACAAATTCCAGTGGATGGGTATGTGTCCACTGGACACATTCAGACGTTATGACACTTGAAACCGAATATCAAGGGAAAGCGTATAATTTTAGTATTCCTATGTTCCTTGGAGATAACTATGCACTTTTCAGTGTCCCCTCAGGCAATGTTACAAAAACAACACGAACAACGACTGTGACTGGATGGGAAGACGCAGTAAGACTGATAATTTCAGAATCGGAAAACGTAGAAGTCAAACAATATACGATGAAAAAAGGAATAACATTCAATCGAGGGGATGCGGCCTTCAGCCAAATACTTCACCTTCTAAACAACACAAAGGTCGTTCGCGAAACGCTTAAGACCAAGATAGTTAACAACAACACAGTTTCAGTCACAATCCCATACGTATATGATTGGTTTCTCACCTTCAGGCTCAGGGACTCGACACTTATCAAACTCGACCTAGTTCAACTAAGTGAATCTGAAGCCACGATCTGGTTTGAGACTGAAACAACAATCTATGAGGTTTCAGTAAGCCACGACCTGATGCCAGAATGGAATGCGATCATAGCAAGCGTCACCTCGACAAACACCAAGACGAGCGTGCCTACCACGACCTGTATCATAGAAATAGATCCTATCCCGATCCCCAACTTGCGGAGTCTGAAGGGCAACTCCTCCGAGGTAGTTGTGGGAACAGTTGTAGAGAAGACGGATCTCAAGTTTTCGAATGGCGATCTGTCAACGGTCTTTAAGGTCTATGTAAACCAGACCGTCAAAGGAGATTTTAAAGAGGGTTCAATTATACTGGTTGGACAAACTGGCACCGAATTGTGCCCAGCCCGTCAAGATCCTCTGATGGAGGCAGGTGATCAGGTGGTCCTCTTTCTGGCAGAGTATCCTAACTCGACCATAAGGAGCATATTCGCCGCTCAACAAGGGAGATTTATAATTCAAGACAGTAAAGTAAGTTCTTTGAACTTCATCTATCCAGATTCTTGGACCTTTATACAGGTGCATGATATTCAACTGGATACTTTTCTAGACATGATCAAAGGCGCATAAATCTTTATTGATTTGATTTCGCCTAAACCAAGCGTCACAACGATCAGAAACTTGATTTTGCGACTTTGTTCATTTTTGCGGCTTATAGTTGTAGGAAAACTTGGTAAGTTAGGTTCTTTGGGGAGCCAGCCACGAATTCGATTTTCAAGGTATTTCTTAGGATTCATGTAATTGAAGCCCAATTATTTACGATAATAATATGCAACAAAGTTTACGTTGAAAGGATGTCTGATTCAATCAGAACCCCAATCCGATTTCCAGATTTTTCGTACCACCGCGAACCAGAAAAGGAATACAATTCCTAAAACTGCAACCATTACCCACCATGGTGTTCCAATGTATACATAGGATGCACCAGCCCAAATACTGAGAGCTATAAAGAGGATTGAAAGAACAGTTATTACAACAATCTTGGTAATATTTTTACTTTGATTTTCCATCTATATCATCTATCCATCAATACTAACAGTTACCTAAAAAGGACTATTTTATTCCATCTTATGTTTAACATGGTTAGTTGAACCTAAAACAGAAGTCTAAATAAAATGTCGTTGTCCCTCGCATGTTTCCACATTTGTTTCACGTACGTCCTTTCCTGGCTTGAGAGCGAATCTGTTGCTGCAGTTTCTGTCCAGGTGCTCACTTACTCCATGAGAATAATCTAAGGTTGGGAGCGTCAGTATTACCTGTATGCCCCTGCCTAGCTGCTAATATCATGTCTGCAAAACTCCACATTACTTCATCGCCCATTCCGGCTAGAGGTGCTCGTGCGTTGATGAGAGATGTAGTTCCCTCCCACAATGCATATGTAACGTGGCGTTTGCTCGGCGATAGACAATCTGACAGTCTCGTTGACTTACTATTCCTTCCGACTTGGGAATGTGCTTTACAACGGCTACTATCAATTCCGTGAGGGGAATTAGCCGCTCTCTCAACTTCCTTTCCAACTCAAGCTCAACTTTAAGGATATCATAATCCTTTCCAGTAGCAACAGATATTCGAAACTCCAAACGATTCCAACCACTCGTCTCGAACTGTTGACTTCTGGTCAAGGATAGAGGAATTAAATAGCTTCGAACCGTAGAGCACCCTGAGAGGCAATGTCCAGCTCAGCCGAGCTCTTTGAGAAGATCGCCCATCCTACGCGAATCAGGGTTCTGGAAGTTCTCGAGTCCACTCCCCTGAGCTTTGGAAAGCTGAAGAATGAGCTGGGAATCTCCAGCAGCGGCAACTTGGACTACCACCTGAAGAAACTGGAAGGGTTGATTGTCCTCGATCCTGAAGGGAACTATCGGCTTTCCGATGAAGGGAAGGAAGCCTTGGTGGCGGTCCGAATCATAGAGTCAAGTGCAGCTGCTAGAGACCAAGCGGGTCAGAGGAAGACTGGGGTCGCCGACTCCATCTCCAACGTGTTCATCCTGATCTGGATGATATCTGCCTTCATTTCTTTCGGAGTGGTTTCATACCTTGCGCTTGGCCAGCCTCTTGGCTACTCCATAGGGCAGGGGTCTTTCATTTCGTTGTTCATGGGAGCGTCCATGCTACTCATTAGGTGGATCGCCAGGAGGATGTCATCGCGGCGCAACGTTGGCAATCCTTGAGTTAACCTTCCGCATCCCTCCATCGTCCCACTTTTTCCTGCATCGCAGTAGAGGATGCTCCATGTTCTGCACAGATGAACTCAGCTGACGCCCTGGTATTGTCCCAGATGAAGGAATAGTTCCCATCTAACTCGCTCCCCGAGTGCTGTCTGATAATCTACTGGTAGATTAATGCGCGAATCCCACCCCCCGCACTAATAGACCGAACATGCGATCTCATCTTCAAATAAAACTTTTAGGAAGCCACCGTCCGGCATCAGATCACTGCAACAATCTCGTTGTAGAGTTTAACAAGGATCCTTCCCGTCGCCTCGAACAGCCGCCACTTATGCTTCCTCGCCTCAACTACTTGGCTTCTGTGTTCGGCGTTAACTCTCCCCCTTATAGCTAGAGCGTTGAAGGCCACATTCTTTGGCAGTAGACGGCCTTTGTACCAGACTAGTCCAGTTTCTCCGAATGTGTCATGGGACGATTGAGCGAACCGCCTCTCCTGCTCTCTCTTAGCAGGGCTCTTCAATGCAGGGTTCTTGTAGTCTTTGCGCTGCCTTCTAAAGTAGGTTTTACCGTTCTTTTTCTTAACAAGTATAAGGTCGTCGCTTACCTTCATTTAAGGTCGCCTTCCCAGAAACAAACCTCTTTCCACACTACTTGGCGCATTCCATTTTGACCAGCTTCAGCCAGACATCCATCTTAGCCAAAAACTCCTCCACGTTTAGCATATCCTTCTCGGTTAATATCAGCTCCCTCAATTTAGAATCTTTCGGTAGGCCTTCTACAGCAAAGACCTTTAACCTCGCTATGTCAACAGTTTTAGCCATTACGTTCACCTAGTTCCTTCGATAACTGTGTTGTCAATAGGTCGACAACCTCTTTTAGCAGATTTTGGCTGGGTTCTTCTGCCAGAAACACGCTTTTGCTGAACACCGGCTTATGCTTAACCCCCTTTGTTAGGGGGTTCCAATAATATTTTATTATGCGGATCAAATAATGTGGCATCGGTTGCATCCCCTTTTACCTTTGTATAGCCTTCCTAACCTTCTGTGAATAGATTTCTAATTCAAGGCGGCACGATACTATATCCCTCCCAAGTGTTTTTATCTTATCTAACAGCTTTGCCAAAATTTCTTCTTCATTTCTAGGATATATAGTATCGCCTTTTGTCAATTTTATCAAAGACATTCTAAAAAATGTATGTATATAAACCTTTGTCGTTTCATTTTTGTCGCTTATGTTTTTAAAGAGAAATATTTAATAATAAATTCTTAATATACGTCATCTGGTTGCGACAAAATGATATGGGAACAAGCTCTAAAATTGATCGTATCAAACGTTAGAACGCGCGGGGAAATGGAGCACGACGAGCTAGTAGATGTTCTTATGAAGGAAATCAAGGGAAAAAAGGGCCTTAAAAGAACTGTTGAGAGATGCCTAAAAACCCTTGTCGAAGCAGGGATTCTAGTAAAGGAGGAAAGAGGTGTCTACAAATGGTTCGAATCGGTTGAAATGTTCGCTACGGCTGAGAAGTATGAAGCTGCGTTGGAGCACAGCAAGAACCTGGTGGCAGGCTTCATATCACTATCTCACAATTATGGGGGAACACTTGAAGAATACGTTCCACCCAGCATTTTAAGAGAGTATGTTGGGGAGGATAAGCATGACATAATATCGTCTAATCTACGGTTCAGCTCCGGCTACATGATGCAGACCAAACCGTATGCGATATCTCATCTGCAAGCCTATCTTATGGAAAAGAAGAAGGTGGATGAAGCCGTGTCACTTATGGCCGAAAGAGCGGGGAAGGAGAAACTCTTAAAAGAAGAAGCCAAGCGTATGATAAGAGAAAGATTTGATGAAGGAAAAGTTCCAGAAGATTTACTTGAGAATCCAGTGATACTGGTTTCTGTTGAGATTGAGGGAAAGCTCAGGGGATATAAGTCTGAAGAGCTTGATAAGCAAATCGACACTTCAAGTTCTGACTATGACTACTTACTTGGTAGGGGGATCTCCGCCAAGGGGTACGGAGAAGAGGTCCGGAGTTTCTTGAAAGAGCTGAGAAATGATGAAAAATTGAGGACGACGTGTGATGAAAAGATTGTTGCAGAGTCAAAGTATTATGACGCAAAAAAGTTAGCTGATGAAGTGTTGTCAAAGGTCGTATTGAAGATAGCTTCAGGCGAGCCTTTAAAGGGCAAGTGCGAGATCTGCTTGGGACTAACGACATTAATGAAGTAAGCTAACTCCGAAATCTTGGGCTTTGTGAAATCATAACCATGTAAATGGAAAATTCGATCTAAATTATACACTGATTAAAAGATAATGGAAACCCCTAAGAGTTATCAGAACCGATATAATGATTAAAGAAATGGGAATAGTTACTATAATCGCAGCAATAATCAGCATTTGGAGGAGTATATTACAGTAAGGAATTGAAGGTATTCCACGACATGAAAAGTCAATCAACAACTTTACAGCACTTTAGCTCATATCATATTTATAAGAGAATTATTGATTAGGATGAATAATGAGAATAACATCGTTTGAAGCAGAGAACATCCTCTCATTTTCAGAGTTCAAACTAACAAACTTGAACAAGGATTTGAACATTATAGTTGGTCCCAATAATTGTGGCAAAACCAATTTCTTTAGAGTACTAAAAATAATCAGTGAGCTTAGCAAATCACCTTTCAACTCGAAGAAGGAGTGGGACGTGTTCACGCGAGATAAGAAATCTAATAAAAGTTTCACAGTTAAAGTGGGTTTAGAATTCAACGAAAAAGAAGTGTCTTCAATCCAAAAACTTTTAGAATTATGTATCCGATATAACTTCTTAAGACTTGATGTTCATTTTCTCGAGAATACTGAGATAAATCGTTATATTAGAAAGCTATTTTCTAACGAATCTTCGGTTCAACAGCTTACCAAATCTATAGATCCAAATAACGAAAAAAATCTTGAGATATTTAGAACCATAAAGTCTTTTGCCATTGGTCATGCAGAAAAAATTGCAAAGGCAGTATGCGACAGCATCTCAAAAGGAACTATTGTACTGCGTTATGAGGGTCCTCCAAATTGGAGACCAGAACTCTCTTACGACTTTAGAATAGACAACAAAAGAATTGCAAAAATATTCCAACGACAAAATTTCATTTCCAGCGAGAGCACACTATACCCCCAAGAGATTTCTATTGCTTTTGGAAACTATATAGGGCAAATTTTGACAGACAAGAACACAACTCCAGAAAAATTGTCTTCAACGTTGAACGAAGATGTAGAAACTGACGCGTTCTTAAAATATGCTTTTGACCACGGAGGCTTAGGAAAAATCGAGATTTCGTCTTCTGATTTAAACACCGCTGGAACAAACTATGAAAAGGCAATGGCTGAACTATACGAGATAATCTTTTCACTTGAAGGAGAATTCACCGATGCTGGCAACTTCTATTTAGGACGATCCTTTTTCAAGATGATTCCAAGCCACATAATCTTTACTGATGAGCTAAGGATCAGACCACGCGGAGAAGTGGCGAATCTGGAAATGCTTGGTCATAAAGGGGATGAATTACTAAAATTAGAGGATCTAAGCGTTTTATTACTAAACCTAAGGAATAGTGAGGATCCAGAATGACCGAAAAAGGTATCAAGAAGTCAAAGATAGTTTTTCTAAATTATTTGATAGCGAATTTGATGTAACTTTAGGTCAAAGAGTTGAGGAGGATAAGGGTCAAACACCTGATCGTACTCCAAAATACAAGCATTTTGCTAATATAGTCGTTAGAGCAAAAGGTTCAGATAGGTGGATTCCTCTTGAATATTCTGGTTCTGGAATTTTTGAAGCCCTTTACCTGCTAACGCATGTTTTAGGGTGGTCTGACAGAGTGATATTGATTGATGAACCAGCTTCACATCTTCATCCTACAAAACAGAAAGATTTTCTGACAAAACTTGGAGAATTGATCCATGAAGGAAGCAATCCAGAGAAAGTCAAGAACCAAGTATTCATTATTACGCATTCTCCCTATTTTGTTGGTCAAAGATATCTTTTCAACATTCTACGATTTCAACTTGAACAAAAAGGGACAGTACCCTACAGATTTGAACTTGAAGACATGGATTCAAGAAAAAAGATCGAAAAAGAAATCGAGCAGAATCCTAAGGTGAAATTAGTACCATTCTCCAGATTTGTGATACTTACTGAAGGAGATGATGAAGAAGTGCTTTTGCCAATATGGTTTGGAAAGCGGGGTCTAGATCTTGATGAAAAGAACATTCACTTATACACTGTTGGCGGTGAAAAGAGTTTTGAAAAACATGTTAAGATCATAGAAGGATGGGGTATCCCGTACTTCCTAATCTGTGATAATAAAGCTGCAAAAAATGTGGAAAAGTTTGATCAGAACAAGGTACACAAATGGAAAGAAAACGACTTTAGTGACATACTGAAAAAAACTAATCCTGAGCTTTTTAAACAGGCTATTTTTGACCTTTATGGCAAAACAGTCGATGAAATTAAAGATGATTACCAGAAACCTGTTGTTGCGAGATATTTCATTGAAGAAGAGCCACCCATAGAGATAGATGAATGTTTGGAAAACATAAAGAAATTCATCTCTTTATATTTATAATGTGCTTTAGTTCTAACTGAGTTTAGGTCTTCCAGAAACTGTCTGCGTTCTTAAAGGTCAATCGCTCATTTAACATCGTATGTTTTCTAAATCAACGTAAGATGTCGAAAAATAGGATAAAATTGACGTCTTATGATTGTAATATGCTAAATCTTAGAACTTCCTATTGTTGAACTACTTTAAGGATAATACATGTACTCTCGAATAAAAAAATTACGGAAGAGAAATAATCTGAATCTTGTGAGGTTTATTAAAGAAAATAGAAGAAATCCTGTTCCTTGGAGGGACATTTGTTAGTCATGATAAATTCAGGATTCTATCTGTTAATCCGCTGGCTTGAATGATCTTATCTTACGAACTCAAGTCAATTTAGAAACGATACTTTAGTCCTCCATTAAACAGGAGGTAAAGAACGGACATCACTGAATTTAATCCAATTGCTCTTCACTAAATCATAGTATTGGTTGTCATACTTTAACATAGCAAGAAAAATCCTAGTCAATATCATCATTAGAGCATAGTGCGCATGAATCAGTTTCTCCCCATTTTCCTTTGAGGGACCAATTACACCACGGTGAGTTATCTGATTGCGAATTTCCACTATCTCCTCAAATGTGATATTTAAATCATCATACTTAACGTGCCAGAAGTCAAGCAGTTTTTTTGCCTTGTCAACATACTGTTTTCTATTAATGCCATCAAGTGCACTATACAGTGCAGCTCGCGTACTTTTATCAACATTGTTCTCTTTTAGCCATGACCTTGCATCGTCCTTGATACGATTCATGAATTCTTTGAATATTGGATCAGGAAGTAGATATTCAATACTCTCTTTTGTATGATATTTGTCCATTAAGAGTTCTAGACATGTAGTTGCACTTAGGAACTTAGATTCAATTACACTTGCAATATTCGCCTCTGTATACCATTCAAGAGCAAGATTGAACCCATATTGTGTGTTTAGTTCATCAGAGTATCCTTTCCATGCAGATCGGATAAATTCCCCTGAATGTACTTTATTAGTAATACCTAACTTATACGGTATCTTGTTCTTTGGGGATGATATTTTCATAGAAATAAGTTTATTCGAACTAGCACTATAAACTGAGACGGATACCCAATCATGCCATGCACCTTGTGAAAGAGTTGTTATTTTTAGAAAGCTTTCAACAATTTTAGTTGCCTTGTCAATAATAGTATCCAAAGTTGTTGTCCCGTCAGTGCTGACATTTAGAATTGCTAATGATGTGATTAATTGCATTCGATAGTTCCTCATAACTTCATCCAAATCTATTACATCCTTGAAGTGACGTAATTCAAGCCTTCCAAGGTCTGTCTCTACAGAAACTCGGAATGTTTGAAAGATGTTAGTAAGTGTGAATTGGATTATAAGCTCATTTGATGGTTGACTTGTCATTGATTCTTCACTAAGAATGACTAGGCCTATAAAAAATTCACTTTTAAGATTCAACCCTACTTGACCAGATGACATACTGAAGGCAGTCAAAAAACAATTAAGCATCGATATACTTAATTTCTGATCATTTAAATCAGCCATTCCATTTAATGAAAATTCATTTACCTTATTTAGAGTCATTAACTTATTGAATTCAGATAAAAAGCTGGGTGGAAATGCTATTTCACCTAAAGTAATACCGTTTGTCAATAAACTTAGGTGAAATGATGCAGGAGTCTGAGAACCGTTCTTGAACTGTACTGTACCAGTACCTTTGGTCTCAAAAATAGGCTTGAAAAGATAAAGGCTTTCCATATTGCGTTATTAGCTTATACAGAATATAAACTTGAACCAAAATGGATTGAAATCTTAAGATAATGTGGTATTATCTAGTCGTGTTCGCAGAGTTTTAAATAAAAGTTAAAAGGGGATAAGACGAATTTTAGAAAGTCAATATAATCAATACCATGTACGTTGTGTACATTCGATGTATTTTCCTGTAGAGGGTATTTTGGGTTAAAATAGTGTGGACATTGGTGGAGTGAACTGGTTGAAGCGAATAAAACCTTTTTCTTGTTGAAAATTAAATAATACAAAAATATTATTACAATAATGACACTCATACGATGTTTAACTAAAACATCCCTTGAAATGTGTTTAATAAAGAGCTGGACTAAACATATCCCATGTAATTAAACAGAACATGAATTATTATAGCACACGAAACCAGTACTAAAACAAAGATCATTTTCCTTTTTGACTTCAATGCCCAAATAATAACTATACTATAGGAAAGGAGAGTCGAAGTTGTCATATGCATGAGCCATGTTGTGAAACCACGAAAAATTATCACTAAGAGACCAGAGTAGCCAATAGTCTCAAAAAAAGCAAAGCCAAGTCCGACACTTGCACCTACTGTAAGCTCTTTTTTACATAACATTATTTCATACGTTTTTGGTTTAAGTTTAAGAATCCAAAAAGTTAAGAATATTAAAAGAAATTTTAATGTCTCTTCTATTACAGGAAAGTAAATAATGTTGCCTTGGCTTTCTTTTAAATATATACCAGTTAAAGTTGGCCAATAGAATTCTAAGGTACCAGCTAAAGGAAAAACAAGTAGACCAAATATGATTCCAATAAATAATAAGCGAAATGGGCTTCGACCAATACGATATAAAATAAGTACATATAACATGAGAAGAAGAACTGAGACAACGAGTTCAAGTATCATAACAATTATATGTTGTATGACTGTTCTTTTAAATATTCTTAATACTTTTTAAAAGAATATTAGATTTTCGATCAATTTTCATAGAATATTCATCACACAAGTGAGAAATCCTTTACCTTTATATATCAGCAAAAATAAAATAGTGTTCCAAGCATTTATATGGATTCCTCTCAGAGTTCAGAGATATCTTAAGAACGTTTAATTTTTAGGGGCTTAAACCCTTTTAGGTATAAGTCCCACCGGGCCCGCTTCTTCTATTTCTTTTCGATGGAAAGGCTAAACTATATCATATGACACCGGCTTTTCTTAATGAGTAGTTCATCATTATAATTTTAGAGAAATTTAATATAGCTAATAGAGAAAACTATCATAAAAAATAATTTATCTTCAGAGAATATTAACGATATTTTATTCGAGCCACCTAACATATAGCTTTTTTTTAACACTTTTAAATTCTTAAATATTCCAATTCTCACCTTTCTAAACAAATGGAAACTGAGGAAAAAGGTAGTGCAGAATTTATCAGGAAATCAATCTGGGTACTCTTAGGTCTCATCGCTACTATCGTGATCCTTTCTCTTGCATGGGTAATACTCATGTGGTCAATCAACGAGTATGTGTATTCAATAAAAGCGGGGGTTGACTGGTTTGGGATTACGTTCTACCACGGCTACATCTTTGTAGCGGCAGCTCTCTTTTCCCTTCTATTAGTCTACCCTAAGGTAGGAGGAAGCGACCTCCGGCAGCTTGCTGATACAATCATAAGGTACGTTAGGAGATACGAATTTGAGGAGATGGAACTGAAAAGTGAGGGAAGGGTAAATGACTGGATCTGGGCCCTATGGCAGACGCTTAAGTGGTCAATCGGATTCCTATTATTTGTAACTCTACACGGCTTCCTGATTCAGGGGGAGATAATGAATCCAATAATGATGTTAGCAAAGGGCTTAGGGAGCTGGGGAAACGTGCCCAGAATATTCATGCTTCCGCTGCTTCCAGCTTCAGGTAAAGAGCTCGTCGAGCTTATGCCTTCTATGCAAATTCAATACGAAGTGCTGTCCTATGTCCTCGCTTCCTTTCTTCTGGTCTTTATAGTAAGGATGATTCTACGTCTTTTGACCAACCTGAGAACAAAAAGAAGCAGCGTATGGTTAAGGAACATACTCGCTGTGGTCGCTGCGGTCATCTTCGAAGTAATACTCGGAGCTCCGTACTGGCTAATGAACATCGCCACCCCCTACGTGTACGGAATAGCTTGGACTGCATTAATTCTTACCATAGTAGGCATCTTCTACGTTTCAAGAAGAAATGTTTTAATGTCAAGGTTGAACATCTTCAAGTGGGTCGCGATACTGCTCTCCCTAATGCTATTGATTCAGTTAGGGGCTTACACGTATCTCTTCCTTAATTGGAATAATAACTACTTGTCGTATGAATGGTACCCTCAGACACAGAAGGAAATTGCGGTGACTAGATGGTCCGCGGGTCTGGGCGGCATTCAGGTCAGCAACATTACCGACCTGCCCACAAGCAACCCCTCTACAATTCTCAATCTAGTTAGACAATGGGACCAACAGGCGGCTGCCGTAACAAATACGAAGGAAATCGGTGCATACAATTGGATGGGGTTAGCGAGCTCCGAAATAGTATTTTACAATGATACCGAATACTGGGTTTCACCTACGACACCTACCTTTCCCCAGACCAACTGGATAAGCGAGCATCTGATCTATACGCACGCGGCCAAAGTTCTTGTAATAAACACCCACAACGGATCAGTCATACCCGCGACCAAGGCCTATAGCATTCCTGCAGAACCTCTGATCTACTACGGTGAAGGAGCTGGATTCGACCAAAGCGTTTACGTACATGTGCCAGGCTACGATGAGGTTCAGAACGCATCATATCTTGGGGCACCCGATTATGTACTAAACGGGTGGCAGAAAGCAATGTGGTTTACCTTCTCAGAAGGTCAGCTAGGTTTTGCCTTTTCAGGTCAATCTATAAACATGCTCTGGAACAGAGATATTTTTACGAGAGTAGGGGATATACTTATTCCCGGCTTAACAATAGATCCTTCAGCCTACATGGTCTCAGATGGTAAGAACCTCTTTTATGCTGTACAAATCTACATAGACTACCCCCTTCAGTCAGGTTTCTCCGCGAGCCCATACCTAAGATTCTTCGGTGTGGTACTCGTGAATGTTCAGGATGGGGCGATGCAGGGCTATACGGTTTCAAACCTTATTGGAATTAACAGCACAGACTTTATCACAAAGTATTATCAAGAATATTATGATAAGTGGACCGACCCACCCTCATGGCTTGTGCCTCAGCTGAGGTATCCTGAGCAGCTTCTTGGAACTCCAGGCATTGCCGGTCAGCTAGATTACGACTTCGTCTTTCACGTAAATGACCCCTTTGTTTTCAGATCGGGAACCCAGTTCTACGAGCGACCGGAGAACAATACTGTGCAGTACATTCCTTTTGCTGTAGAGAACAAGACCTATTTCGTTGGCATACAACTAATCCACTACCAGAGCGCGATAAGCAAGAACCTTGCCGGTCTTTATGTAGCATATGGAGGGGATCGATTAGGACAGATCTATCTCTACCAAAACCCATCACAGGCCACGGTTATAATCGGACCTTCTGCTGCTGAGAATGCGCTTACGACTAACAGTGAGGTTAGAACCCAGTTGACTCTCCTCCCCAACTACAGGTTCGGTACCTACCTTCTTTATTCTGTTGGAGGGCAGCTCACCTATTTCGTGGCCGTATATACTAACCCTGGGACATCAGGGGTTGTTACACAGCTACCTTTTATGACATCAGTGAACCCGACCACAGGCGCGGTGGGTATAGGCCCTGATTCTACGACTGCGTTCCAGAATTTAGGCTTAGGCAACCAGTCAGAAGAGAGCGAAGATAGGGGAGCAGTAATTCACCAGATAGTAAATCTAATTAAATTAGAGGGCTATAATCTAGTGAACGCAACATCTGTCAACCCCACGGTCTGGATCAATGTGGGTACTGTATCATTTAACAGTGTAGGAGCGAACCAAACGATCGCTCAGGTCACAGGCCTGCTCAGAAATTATGGGCAAGGAAGCGTTGGGAAAGCTGTCTATGCTTGGGTTGACAGTTCTGAAAACCTTAACTTTGGCATCCTCAGAATCCCTGCCCAAGGTGTGACTGAGTTATACTATGTTACCATTAAGCCATAACAGTTCAGAGTCTAGTGCCTAGCAAGAATTATAACGATAACGAGAATAACTGCTATCAGGGCCAAGACGACCAAGCGAAGAATCCCATTCCGTTCCCAAATCATTACGCTGGCATTGATTTGCGCAAAGGGATTCCTGGAGTTAAGCATTCTCACCAGCTGCAATGCCTCTTCGTACACAAACTGTCCTCCATCAACCAAGATTATGTTATAACCCTTCATTACGAACGAGTGCCCCTTAACTGCGAGGGGTAGGCGTGATCTACTATTGACCCATTCACGAAACTGATCTTCACTCATTAGGCTTTTACCGCCATTTATTATGTAAAACGTTATATTTTTCCTTTTCCTTGAGAAGGAAAATAAAGAATGACCACACATGCTGTTTATATTTTGGCTACCCTCCCTTTTTTGTTCCAATTCGTATTTGCAACCATTGACGTAATCAAAACCCTGGAAATTATGGTATTAAAACGGTCAAAAATGATGTCTTAGAAGAAACTTCTGGAGTCATGACCACTCTATTCCAACTCAGCTTAACATTTTGTTTGCTAACAAAAAGTTGTTATAAACAAGTTGGATGTTAGAAAGCAATAAATAACATTTAATTGCATAAAAACTTTTCAATTTTAATGGGGTCGGTGGGATTTGAACCCACGTCCGCGCGGTCCCAAGCCGCGCAGCGTAGACCAGACTGGCCCACGACCCCTTACTCATGTCTTACGGAATATTGTGTATATAATTATTGATTTGTTCTTAAACATTTTTTAGTTGTCTAACCATATCTTGATGGTTGGTTGGCTATAATGTCTGATGACCTCGTCAATTTTGAAAGTGTCTATTCGGCTCTCGGATCAAATGAACGTTTGTCCATTTTAAGGGAGCTGAATAAAAGCGGTTCCCTTTCTTACACTGAATTAAAGAATAACTGTGGTTTTGTTAAGAAAAGGGAGTCCGGTAGGTTTGCCTATCATTTGAGACTTCTCTCTGCTGTTAACTTAATTTCCTTGAATAAAAATACTCGAAAATATTCTCTGACACCTTTTGGAAGAGTAGTACTTACCGTAACAAATGAGTTGAAGGATGCGGCACTTCAGTCATCAGGTAAAATCTATGTTAGAACATCTAGACATAAAATAGAGGAATTCGACAGCGACAAGATTTATCAGTCGTTGATAAGGGAAGCCAATATTCCGAGAGAGCTAGCTTCAAAGATTACAGCAGAAGCGGAGTCAAGAATAAGTAAACTAGAGAATGTCCACTTGACCGCTCCCTTGATCCGTGAACTAGTAAACTCAATACTTGTCGAGAAGGGCTTAGACGAATATAGAAATAAACTTACTAGATTAGGTCTACCGGTAAAGGATGTAGCAGAAAGAATATATCAGATAGGACTTTCCGAGGGTGATGTCCTTTCTCTCAGATTAGCGGCTGCAGATGCAGTATTCACCGACTATCTTCTTCTAACGCAGATAGGTTCTGAAGCGCTTGACATGCACCTTTCAGGAGATATTGGTATTGTCAACTCTGGATGCTGGGGAATAATGCCAGATAGTGTATTCTTCGATGCGTTATGCTTGATTTCATCAGATGTTAAGTTCGGGGTAAAGAATCCTGCAATGTCAAGGGTGAGCAATGGAAAAGACAGCGAACCCGCTTTAATGAAAATAAAACTTATTATTAAAAAAATGCTTGAGGAAACCTCTGACGAAATAGTGATCGAAAATTTTGTTGAATTCATTTCCCAGATAAGTGGAAATCAAGATAGACAAATGATAAAAGAAAAGGTCTACGAGCTGATCTCCAATTCAATATTAAATATAAATCCTATATCTAAAAACATTTTGAGCTTCCAGATCAACCTGAATGCGGAGACCGACAGGAAGGCTTTGGAATGCATCATAGATGCCTACATGCTATATCTAAGAGGAACACTAAGATCTAGAGTAAAGCTGGTCCTAAATGTCTACGATAGAACCTTGTTCAAAGAGGAACTAGGTTCGTTCATAACAATCTTAAATAATGGAGGAAACATCATGATCGCTTCACAGCCAACCAGACCCATTTCCTACCTCGGCATAAGGAAGAACTTCGAAGATAACGATATTTTACCAGCGGGAACAATAGTCCTGCACTCACTAGCGTTAAATCTACCAAGATTTTTTTTCAGTGGAACAGAAGAATCCTACCTTAAGAGTCTACTCAAGATCAGACTCCAGAAGACATATAACATCATGGAAACAAGGAAAAATATCCTAATAGATTTGATGGAGAAAAAACTTTTATATGTTTACGAATACAATAGTGATCTTTTTCCAAAGAACAGTATAGAAATAGTACTTAATATGGTTGGCTTAGAAGAGCTTGTAAGATATCTTATACCCCAAGACGTGGAAGAACAAAATAAAATGTGGATCAAGCTGATTGATTTTTCTCAGAAAATACTAGAAGTAGAAAAGACAAAATCAAGAGTCTTCACTTCAGTTTACGTGGATAGCTCAGCAGAAAGATTCTATGAGCTTGACAGAGAACTTTTTCCAGAAACCGCCCAAAGTAAGACCCTATCAACCACCGGAAGGTATTCACAAATACCGGTTCTTGGGATTAAGGCATTAGAAGATGAGAACTTTATTAAAAGGATACAGACTAGGATAGACAAGACAAAGGGAGGATATCATGCGATATTAGATGTTTCAACACTAACTGATGAACTTGAGATAGGGGACGTCATAGAGAATACGCTTTCGAGACTTGGTGTTTTTAAAGTAAGGAAGAATCTTATCTCTTGCGGGACATGCGGTGCTAAGAGCCCATCAGTTTCTAGATGCCCAAAATGTGGCTCAGCATCAATACTGAATATTCAGACAGATAACTAGTATTTTTCAGCATCACACTTATTCGTTGGTAATAACATATAGCTTTCCAAAACGTCCGACGTTAAGACGGATTTCCCCTTTGAAACTGTTGACGTAACCATTTTCTATCTTAGCAGTATCGTTAACATCAACCTTATCAATTTGGTCATCCCAAAGAGTAAGCTTTACCTTACCAGTTTCATCAGTGATTGTAAGGTCTGCTACCCGGGCTTTCTGACCAGTTCTTAACATTACCTCGCGAGGCTCTGGCTTATCAGTTATCCTACCAACAATATCAACCTGTTTCATGCCATCCCTTAGCTGGGAGATGTTCAAATTATTCACACCCAGTCTCCCCAACATCTCTTTAAAAGCTTTATTTATAACAAATTTTCGAAATAGGATTATTTTATCAAGAACTTTAAATCATGCTTTTATGGTAGAGACGAGTGGTTATGGGGCAGGAAACAAGACTTTCTGGAAAGTTAAAATTAAATCGTATTGTCATTGAAAATTTTGATGATGCCCAAGAACTTTACCAGAGTGGATTTGGAGAAAAGGAAAGGAAGAGTCTTGTGTTGAACCCCTATGAAGCGCTCTATCTTTGCAGCATTAATAGGGTTGACGTGATTGGAAAGAAGAAGATCATAAACTTTGAAAATTTAATAGGCATACTCTACAATAAAGATAAGGAAATTCTAACCAGATTTCTAGTCTATAGGGACCTGAGGAGCAGAGGTTTTATTGTCAAAGAAGGCTTCGGTTTCGGGGTTGACTTTAGGGTCTACGATAAAGGGGAATATGGTAAAAAGACAGCAAAATATGTCGTCTTCGTTTTAAATGAAGGAAATGATGTTAGATTTGAGAAGATCGTACAGGATGCTATCGATATTAAAAGGATGGGGAAGAAATCTATCATGGCAGTTATAGATAGAAGGGGAGAAGTGATATATTATCAGATATCTGAGGCGGTCTTTAATGCAGAAAGTTAGTTTAAACGCGTACCTTAAGATGATCAGGCCTACAAATAGCATTATGGTAGGTGCAGCTGTAATTATCGGTGTCATTCTTACTTCTTTGCAGGCGGTTCTCACATGGAAAACTCTTTTTGGATTTTTAACTGGCTTCTTTGTCGCAAGCTTCTCGATGGTAGTCAATGATATTTATGATGTAGAGGTTGACCGTGCAAATCTGCTGAATAGACCCCTTGTCAGAGGTGAAATAAAAATTTCGGCAGCTTGGGCTTATTCTATAACATTACTTTTTCTTGGCATAGTATTCTCATTATTAACAAGCCTGACAGGATTCATCATCGCTGTAGTATTTGGATTCATATCTTGGTTTTACAATTTCTATCTAAAGAAACAGGGAATTATTGGGAATCTGACGGTCGCACTCTCAACCTCGATTCCCTATATCTACGGTAGCGTGGTCTCAGCTGCTGTGGTTCCAATTCTTCAAGGCACATTTTTTCTAGGCTCATCTTACTTGCTTCTCTGGGCTGTTATGGTGTCCTTTTTAGCTGTTACCGGGAGAGAAGTCATAAAAACGATATCTGACGCAGAAGGAGATAGAATAAGAGGAATCAAATCAATAACTCATTCCATCGGAGAAGAAAATTCTGCTAGAGCTGGTGCAACTTTTTTTATCCTAGCGGTGTTTTTCACCTTAGGACCTTACCTCTCAAAACAAGCAGGAATATTTTATTTGGCCATGGTGATGGTTCCTGATATACTGTTTGTTTATCTCTCTTACTCAATACTAAAAGACTATTCGAGCGCAAATGTACATCGTGTAAAAAAATTTGCTTTAATTGGAATGCTGTTTGGTTTCATAGCATTTATTGCCGAAAAAATGGTGATTCGATAGCATGGCGGCGCAGATGTGGACAGAAAAATATAGGAACATAAAATTTAACCAGATCATCGGTAATGAGAAAGCAAAAGAGTCCTTCTACAACTGGCTAAAGAACTGGAAGAGAGGAGACAAAGCTGTGCTCTTGGTAGGCCAAGCAGGTACCGGAAAAAATACATCAGTATATGCAGCAGCTCGTGAACTCAAATATCATATCATAGAACTTAACGCCAGTGACATAAGAACGAAAGAGAATCTCACTAAGAAGCTTGGAAACTCTCTCTACACCTCAGATCTCTTTGATGAAAAGAGAATGGTCCTACTTGATGAAGTAGACGGAATATATGGAAGAGAAGACTACGGGGGAACAGAATACGTAAACCAGCTATTGGAAAAACCGCCTGTTCCGATAGTGTTAACAGCGAACGACATCCTAAATGGGAGTGTTATAAAACTCTCTAAAAAAACCAACATGATATCCTTTCAGAAAGTGCCGTTGAGAATGATTGCCATGTACTTAAAACATATTGCTAACCTAGAAAAAATTAGCGTCAGCGACAAATTGCTCAGCAAGGTCGCAACAAAGAGCGGTGGGGATGTTAGAGCAGCCATAAATCTCCTCCAGAGTGTGATAAAGGTACCAGATACGATAGAACAGATGAAAATATTAAAGGATGCAATTATCTCAAGACAGGATGCAGCACTCGCATTATTCCAAGAGAAGACATTTGAGGAAGCGTATAACAAGTTCTCAAAAATAGATGCTGACGCCAGAGAAAAACTACAAATCTTATTCTATTCGATCTTGGCGTCTTACCTCGAAAAAGGACAGAGGAAAGCTGGGTTGAAGGCAATAGCAGACATAGACGTGTTTGAGAGAAGATTAGAGAGCACGCAAGAGTGGCGGATGCTAAGATGGTATGATAGAATTATAGTTGGACGATTTCGTACATTAGATGTTGGACAAGGATTCAGATATTCTGAGCAAGAGCCTATCTGGGATCTGAAACTAAAGTATTGGACGGAATTAAGAGTGTTTAAAGGTATGAAGGAGAGAATTAATCAGAAGTATCACATCTCTGAGGGAGAGTTTTCACTGTATTATTTACCATGCCTAATCAGTTTAGCTAGAAAAGATAAAGGAACGGTTCTAAGCTATCTAGAGCGCATGGGCTTTGATGACAGTATAATTTCATTTTTCGAGAAAAAGGTGAAGAGCTGATGGAAATACTTGAAGGAGAATGGTTTAAACTTCCATATGTTGGCACGGACGATTTTAAAACATTAATGTCCTTGGGCTTAAAATATGATAAATCAAAGGGAATGCTGATTGATGATGGAACTAACAAGAAACTCCTTGTAACTTTTTTGACAGAAGTTTTAAAAGAGGATGTCATTATATACAAGAAATGTGCCATTTGTTTGAAAGAAGTAGATTGCCGAACTTGTGAATATAATCATAAATGCGATTATTATAACTCATCCACACTATGTCTCTGCAAAGATTGTTTAAAAAGCGAAGAAAATTATGCTAGCTATATTATAAGCGCTTAATATCAAGCTGTACAGAATGGTTTCCTTATCATAACTGCTTGAAGAAACGCATATCTTAATCCATCATAGTCTTTAGAGTCCAGATACTTTTTGGCGTCAATCTGATTATTTGAAAGCATCAAACAAGGTTTGAAAGAGCCATCGTACGTCACCCTAAGGCGATTGCAATGCGAACAAAACTCAGTGTTTTCAATTGGATGAACCACTTCAACCTTTGCTGAATCAAGTTCAAATATCTTCCTCTTATGCATGTCATCTCTAAAATATACAGCCTTTGCCATATTAGCCAATCTTTCCTCTAAAACATTAATCGGCTCATGGTATTTGGAATAAAACTTCGACGATATTCTCACCGGTTCAAGTTCGATAATCTGCAATAATGTACCAGATTTTACAGAATATGATATCATAGAATCGATTTCATGTTCGTTAATGCCTTTCAGCAGCACCATATTTATTTTAATTGGATCAAGACCTACTTTCGAAGCCTCACTTATACCATCAAGAACAGGTTTTAAACTTCCTCCAGTTATTTCTTTATAATTTTTTTCATTCAAGGTGGGAAGGCTAACGTTAACTCTCTTCAGCCCTGCAGACTTCAGTTTCAAAGCGTACTTTTTTAAAAGCTGACCGTTTGTCACCATCGATAACTCTGAAAAGGCTTCAATGTCTCGAAGAGATTTCACAATTTCTATTATATCATTCCTTAAGAGAGGTTCCCCGCCTGTCAACTTTATCGTCTTTACACCGTATGAAGCGGCCAACCTAGCTATCATAATGACATCGTCGATTGACATTTCTTCATTTTCTTTGTTCATAACCCCTTCGGAATGGCAATAGAAACAATCCTGATTACATTTTGAGGTAACCGAAATTCTCAGATTATAAACTGGACGGTTGTACAAATCCAACAACATATTTATTCACGAGCATGTTTCACTATATGTGGTAATTCGTCGACCATTATGTCCAGAGCTGTGTCGACTGCATCAGGCGAACCTGGCATACAAAAGACGATAGAAGAGGCGATTATTCCCGCTTTTGCCCTAGAAATTAGGGCCGCACCCTTAGCCTTTAAGAAAGTTTGCGCTCTAAATATTTCTCCAAATCCGGGAAGCTCCTTATCAAAAAGAGATGACAAAGCTTCAACAGTCACATCTGATGATGTTACACCTGTCCCACCAGTTAGAACAACCACGCTACAGCCCTCCTCGTAAATTGACCTCAAGGTCTCCTTTCTAATCATGCCAATATCGTCTGATACTATCTTCCTAGACGCGACGATATACCCATTTTTCATCAACTTCTCGGCAATTTTCAGACCGGACACATCGTCTAACTTGTGGCCTTTAGAAGCTTCAATATACCTCGAAGTACTAACAGTCACTACGGAACATCGTATTTTAGAGGGAGCAGAAGCCCTATGAATTTCATAACTCTTCATTAACCCTTCACTTTACTAACTACGCGAACATCCTTTATGAAGGTGAATGGATAATTTCCAGAGTCATCTTTTTCATACTTTTTGACGACGTCCCAAATGTTCAAAAGAGCGTTTAAGACACCTGAAAGAGCCTCCATCTCAACACCTGTCTTGGAAGTCGATTTCACCTTAACCCTGACAGTGATAGAGAAATTTTCTACAACAAAGCTAACCTTAATATCTTCCAGTAAAATAAAATGACAAAAAGGTACGAGTTCGGGAGTTCTTTTGACAGCATTGGTAGCAGAGACCGAGGATATCTGTAGGGGGTCACCTTTTTCTATCTTCTTCTCTCTGATCAAATTTATTGTTTCAGGCTTTAAAATTATTTTACCTTCAGCGATAGCTTCCCTTTTGACCTCTTTCTTTTCAGAGATATCGACCATCCCCAAGATGTATCACCTATTCATAGAAACCGAAGTGACGGGTATAAAAAGAAAACGTTGTATAGAGACGAT
Organism: Nitrososphaeria archaeon; assembly: GCA_963752255.1. Lineage (GTDB taxonomy): Archaea > Thermoproteota > Nitrososphaeria > JACIWG01 > JACIWG01 > JBEKIG01. The sequence goes on from CAVVXT010000019.1 coordinate 558,427, forward strand.
TTAGTTAAACTGTTTTTTATAGCCCTTACAAACGTTAAACCATATCTATAATCTTCTTACTACTTAAAGAAAGGAAGTGGAAGAGAAGAATAAGCAGGATAGACAGGATAAGCAGGAAATACAGGAAGATAGCGACCCATCAAATTATATAAAGCGTCTCCGATGTTAGGGCGTGTGACTAGTTCTAGATAGCTCGCTCAGAAGAACTTTAAATTGTGTACACCACTAATTATTATATATAAGTTAATATGATTGGATATGGCTCTATAGTTAATAACGGCGTATCAAGATGAAAAGAATTCCTGAACTACAAAAAGTGAAAGTTTTGGAATTAATAACTGTCTTGGCTGCCTTGTCGGGTATAATTCTCACTCTAATTCACGGTAATCTCTACGACTACTTCTTTAATCTGTTCTCGATTCCAGGGATAATGAATTTTAGGCTTCTTTATGTTAGTTTGCTTATGTATAGCGCTTTAGCCCTCGTGATTTTCTCTTCTTTATTCTTTTTTCGTGAAAAGAATTCTATGATAAGACTTTATAGTTATTTTCAGGGGTGGCTTTTTTTAACAATGGCTGCATCCAGCTATGAACTGATTGATGGGATGATGAATTGGTATACAAAGACTATTCTTAACCAGCAGTTTTCTGAATTTCCTTATACCTTTTATACAAAAAGTGTAAGCGTTATTTTTTTTGGCGCTTTGTTTGGTTTCTGGCTACTAGAGAAAGATAAGAAAAGATTGGAACTTGAGGTGTAGTGTTTCTTGTTAACCATTGCTGCGCTACTTAACTTCCAGATAATATGTAACTGAATATGTATCTCTTATAGCAACTACTATACTATTGCCGTTTTGCCTTCCCTCGTTTCCCATTTTATGATTATAATGCCTATGGGCAAAACCGCCACAATTCCAAGAAAAATTGGAAGGGAATTAGTGAATATCATCCCAAGGTTTGTCCGTATCTTACTCCAATATAGACCAATCCATACAGCGAGGAAACCGAGTCCTACGATGAACAAGGGTTTCTTCAGCAAGTCCCGATGTTGCAGCATTTTCTGAGGCAGTATTCTGAGAGGTTTGTCCTTATCCCTGTCCTTTCTATCGAGTTCGCCAGCCCAATAGACGAAAACAAAGAACAAATATCCAGTTACATATGGAAGGTAGAACTGTAGGTTTTTAAGAACAGAGACATGTGGGAGAAGTTAGGTGCTACATAAACACGAACAAAAAATAGAAATCCTATGGCAATACCAAATGCCAAATACGTCGTTAATTCCAAAATCAGTCGAGTTTATTATTCGTATGTAATCATATATAAATCTCAAAGAAGAGCTGAAGTAAGTGGGGTTTGAACCAATTTCCGTAAGTCCTCTTTTCCATTAGTTTAATTTCTAAAGGAAAATGCGGCGTCCGGGATTTGAACCCGGGCTGTCCAGCTTGGGAGGCTGGCATCTTTGGCCACTGGATCAACGCCGCATGTTATTTTTTTACTCAGGTAGCTTAAATATCATTCTTTCTTTTTCGAAAGTCATTTCGTAGGTATCGTTCACATTCATCGGAACTTGGAGCTGATCAAATTCATTTTCGGTAAGAAAGAGGATGACTTTAGGGTATGTAATCTCCTTTGGCATGGGAGGAAAGATCCCCATAGACTGTATCTGTGATATTATTGATTGAGTAACACGAGTTGTATCATCACCATATTGCTGGCCCATAACCGGTTGTCTTTTTACTTCAACTAGCTCTATCTGTTTTCCTTGAGCTCCTGTATCAGGGGCATTGTAGCTAGTTATTCTGAATACTTTAACTAATACCATGCTTTTGCACCATCACCACTATATTTACCCAGAAATAAAAATTAATCTTCTACCATTTAATACCCCCCGTTGATTGAAAATACTAGTCAAGCCACTATGCGCTGAAAGCCTAGGAGTCAGGTCTACCTCAACATATGTAGAAACACCTGATATCAAAGTTCTAATAGATGCGGGTGCAGCTCTAGGTCCAAGGAATGGTTTACTCCCCCATACATTAGAATATAAGGCTCTAGGAGAGGCTAAGAAAAAGATAGCTTATTACGCAGCAAAAAGTGATGTGGTAGTCATTTCCCATTATCATTATGATCATTTCTCACCGTTTTTCAGCACTTTGGACACTAAGTGGACCTGGTGCGACAAGAAAGTGGCAGAGGAAGTGTATTCAAACAAAATAGTATACATCAAGGATTTTAAGTCCTCCATCAATTATAGTCAGAAAGGAAGGGGATGGATCTTCTCTAAATTACTCAAAAATGTTGCCAAAATTGTTTACATAGCAGATGGCAGGAGTTTTTACTATGGAGGAACTACGATCCAATTCAGTGAACCACTGTATCATGGAGAAGAGGGCAGCAAACTAGGATATGTTCTAGCAACAATATTCAGAAGTAGAGACTTAACTTTTATACACGCATCAGACGTCCAAGGTCCAATATCGAATAAAACGCTTGACTTTATTTTAAAGGAGAAACCCGATGTCTTAATTATAGGGGGACCACCAACTTACCTAAGCAACGTAAATGAAGAAAATATTGAGCAGGCGAAAAGAAATCTCAGTAGACTTGTAGAAGGGACGAAGCTGATGATACTTGACCATCACCTCCTAAGAGACCTTAGAACATTAGACTTTGTAAGAGAATTAAACAGGAAGGCTAAAAAATTTGGAAACAGAGTGCAAACCTTTGCGGAATATCAAGATAAGCCAAACCTACTGCTGGAGGCAAAGCGTGAAGAACTTTATCAAAATGAAAGACCAAGCGAAGAATTTATGAGATGGACTAAACTTCCTTTGGAGGCTCAGAAGGCGACTCTTCCTCCTGTTTAGAGACAATAGTCCTTACCTGATCAACTGATAAAATCCCAGATTCTACCAAGTTGGCCAAGGAATTCGTGGAAGCCTTACCAATCAGTTTCCCCATCCTTCCCCTTATCTGCCTCCACTTCAACTTAGTATTACCACTTTTTGATACGTATATGATTCCTAAAATATCTTTGGCGTCAACGAATGTGATATCTTGAATTTTTGTTAAGGTCACTTTATCAACAGCTTCGATGTATATCGATCCTGGGCCGTTCTCTTTTTCGGGAAAGACTTCTGGATCTTTAAGATAACTAATAGGCATGAAAGAGCGACATGTGCTATCTATGAGAAAATACCTTACTTTATCCAAATGTACAGTCAGATTTATTTCTACCATATCATCGCCTGTCTGCTTGGTTCCAAGACAAACGTCTATAAATTAGCTATTAAATATATTTTTGTAGGGCGATGAGGAAAAACGGCATCGATCATTCATGAGATAGATCTTGAGTGCTGAGCCCTAACATATGAGAAAACATGGGAAAAGGGTATGGATGATCATTCTTTGTCGATGAACTCATCCGGTGTAGGTGGCGTTTCGCTTAGACCCTTCCTCTTCCTTATTGATACGATTAACTGCGGCAATAGACTTTGGGGAACTATATTCCATTCTTTGAAATGAGTATTCCACATAGCTTTCCCTGCCGTAGCTCCCCTCATAGCTTCACTAAGATCGAATGTTTCAGATGCAGGAATTACGCCCTCGATTATCGTCAGAATACCCTTTTGTTGGACGTCAAGCATTCTTCCTCTTCTACCTGAAATAACACCTGCGATAGCACCTATAAGATCGCTGCTTCCTTTGACTTCGATACCTAATATCGGTTCGAGAAGCGTTGGATTCGCTAGAAGCATTGCACCCAATATTGCACCTCTAGAAGCCGGTAGAAGCTGTGCATATGTTCTATGTGCTGAATCCTCGTGAAATTCTGCGTGATGAAGTATAACTTTAATGCCTCTACACGCTTCCTGCGCTAAAGGACCATTCTCCATCACATCCGAAAAGCCAACCTTTATCGAATCTATTGACTCTTGCATGAATTGCACACCCTTAGTTGCGTCAACGAATAAGTTTCCTTTGTTATCAACTGAAACAACATTCCTCGCTTCATCTGCGTCCCAGCCGTGCTCTCTTAATATTTTGGCCACCGTCTTTTTATCAAGTTGTTCGTTAATTGTATTATTCCTGATTAATTCAATTATTTCGGGGGTAAGGGGTTCTACTTTCATGAAGATGCGGTTATGTTTATTAGGTGATTTGGACATGATTGGACCTGCTGAACTTCTGATTGTCTCACGATAGTTAATCAAAGGTTCAGTCGTCACAATTTCGAGTCCTGCCTGTTGTATGAGAGTGGTTGCGATTTCAAGATGTAATACACCCATACCGGCCATCAGCATTTCTCCTGTTTCTTCATTGATCTTGACGACGAGGTTTGGGTCTTCGATAGAGATTCTTCTTAGGGTATCAATCAATTTAGGTAGATCACGCGGAAACTTTGGCTCAACAGCAATTGTGACAACAGGTTCGGAAACGTATTTTATCACCTCAAATGGTGTTACATCTTTGACTGAGGAAACCGTTTCTCCTGACCTGGCGGCGTCCAGTCCTAGCAGAGCAGGTATATTACCACAACCCATGAAACCTACGAGTTCTCTAAAAGGACCCATGAACATGTTAACCGATTGTATCCTCGCTTGAGTCTTAGCGTCGTGCAGGTATACTACATCACCATCATGAACTGTTCCAGAGAACAGCCTTCCAACGGCGACGACTCCGGCTTGAGGGTCAACTACAACGTTTGTAACCATCATTACGACTGGACCCTTTTCATCACAGTTAACCAACGATTGACCGATTTCAGAATTCGGGTCACCCTTCCATATTTTTGGAATACGATATCGTTGAGCGACGTGTGGAGGTGGGTGATGTTTAATAACCATTGAAAGAATGGCTTCGTGCAACGGAAAATTTTCCGAGAGAGTTTTCATGTCACCTTCTTCATAAGCCTTGTAGATATCGCTGAATTTTACACTTTTCTTCTGAGTGGTCGTAAAGTTGAAGCCCCATCTGTCTTTTGCTGAACCAAAAGCGACGCTGCTATCTTGTATGCTAACCTTCCACTTATCTTTATATTCGGGCTCAGCATAAATATCAATCAGATTATTAAAATCGTTAACAATGTCCCCAAGCCAAGCCTGCATCTTTTCAGGTGAAAGCTTAAGTTCCTTGATTAACCGATCAATCTTATTAATATAAAGTACAGGACGAACCCTCTCTTCTAAAGCCTGCCTAGTAACGGTTTCAGTCTGCGTCATCACACCTTCAACTGCATCTGAAACTACAACAACACCATCGATCGCGCGCAAACTTCTCGTAACTCTACCGGTAAAGTCGATGTGACCAGGTGTATCAATAAGGTTAATAACATATGGAACGTTGTCTTGCTCATAGTAAAGTGTGACGTTTGCTGCTTTGATGGTCATCTGCCTTTGCTGTTCCAAGTCCATATAATCCAGAGCTAGCGCTTGCCCAGCGAGGGAAGGATTGAGCATACCGCATGCGGCGAGGAGGCTATCGCTCATCGTCGTTTTACCGTGGTCTACGTGAGCAACAACGCCCAGATAATTCGGGCTAGAATTGTTATTTCTAGGCCTTTCGAATCTGGTCTTTGTTGCCTATAATCTTTAATGCTTCCGTTGTAGACTTATATCTTGGCATAGTAAATCATACACTAAACCACTAAACAGATACTTTTAAAAGATTTTGGTAAATCTATTCGATGTTGGCATGTCTCCTACGCATCTCTGCCTCTTCAACATTAAGTTGCTCCATCAATGATGCTACGACAGAATCCAGAAGCAACATCGCGCTATCCTCAAAGACAGTGCCGAGAGGGGCTAGAGGTTCATGCAAACCTAATATCTGCCTTGCAAAATAGTCTTTTGTAGACACTTCTATTCGACCTCTAAGAAGTACCGTATGAGTTGATAGTTTAGCAAGTGATGAAGAAGGATAAGACGTTAAGGATACAATTCTAGCGCCAACTTGTTGAGCTGCTTGGGCGGCTGCGACAATCAGTTTTGTTGAACCAGAGCCAGATATAGCAATAACTAAGTCGTCCTTGTCTATTGAAGGCACGATTGTATCTCCAAGGACGAATGCATTAAAGCCTAGGTGAAGTAAACGCATTGCGAAGGCCCGTCCGACAAGTCCACTTCTTCCTGCACCCATTATGAGGACTTTGTTACTTTTATGGGATTTAAGAATTTCGATGAACTGTTCAACTTCTTTTTCTTCGAGTTGGGATAGATTTTCCTTGATGACATCTAAGAGAATAATAGCTTTGTCTTTGACCTTTGTGCTATTATTGCTCATGTTTTTTGGTTGATTTTAAGGGAATAAAAAGGTTATTTGCCTATGTTTTCGAAGTAATTTCTGTATCTTTTCCATGAAGTATCAAGCAATGATCTTATTTCTCTTGCTCTTTTAGGCCCTAAGCCTTTAATTTTTGCAAGTTTGTCGGTAGAGGCTAGGAAAACTTCCTTGGGGGAACCAAACTGCTCCAGAAGCCTAGTGGCAATCGTTTTTCCCACACTTGGCAGAGAAGAAATAACGTAAACCTGTTGGTCTATGAAGCTTTCTTTCTTTGCATGTTTTATGGAGTAAGAGGGCTTTCTAGAAAATTGTTTAGCTAATGAAGACAGCACAACAGCTGTTTCTCTTTCAGAAGGTACATTGATCAAATTAATCCTATAGATCAGCAGAAGGGACACTAATGCACCGTATACTGACTTCGGATTTTGAACGTATGCCTCAATTTCGTTGTAGTTCCCTTCAACTATCAGAAAAGGTGAAGAATAATTTGATGAGAGACGGTCTACCTGTTGAAATAGGCGGCCATCAAATAGAGAGGAAATAAAATCGTGTAGAGTCTTCCTTTCAACAGCTATTTCAGGGTTTATAATGTAATCACCAATTTCCAAAAATTTGAATTCAACTCTGATACCCATTTCCTTTAACAGAAATGGCACCGTAGATTTGGACTCTCTGTGATCCACGATGATGTAACTCATACCCATCTGCTATATGTGCAAGAAGTATACTAGTATTATAAACTGTATTATGAAAATCAAACATAGAAAAGAAGCCATGTAATCCCTTTTCCTAAGATGCAAAGAATAATATGATGTCTTTTTCTTGGAGAAACCGTACGCCCTTGACTCCATTGCTTCAGCAAGCTCTTCACTTCTGATTATTGACTGAACTATCAAAGGAACCAGAACAGGAAGATAGTTCCTTATTCTCTTCGTAATGTTACCTTTTTCTATTTCTAGACCCCTTGATTTTTGGGAATCCAAGATCTGAAGTGCATCAAGCATTATTACAGGGACAAATCGTACCGCGGTCACAAAAGCAAAAATCAGATCATATGGTAAACGTAATGATTTCATTACAAGCTCAAGTTCGTCGGGAGATGTGGTTAAGAAGAATATAGAAGAAGAAGAGACCACAGAGACGAATCTTAAGGATACTATTACGGAGAAGAGTATGTTATATCCAACCAATACATTTATTATAAATATCATAACTAAAAAGGAAGCCGAAAAAACTATTGTCTTAGCCATCCTCTTAATAACCTTAGAGACAAGTCCTATGAGGAGGATTATTGATAGGATTACAATAAATTCTAGTATCGTGTTACTTAATAATGATAGTGAAAACAGCATTATTGAGACAAACAATTTGATCCTCGGATCAAGTGAATGGAAAGGGCTTTTCTGACTTCGGTAGATTAAGCCTTGAGCAAGCCAGAACAATATTACGTACCCTCCTTGAAAAGATTTAAGAGAACGGTTCTTGATTCAAGAACGTCTATCGGAGGACTTGAGATCAAAGGGGAAAGCTCTTCTTGGAGCTCAACGAACTGAGGATCTATTATTTCGCATCTTTCTAGAGAATCTTTGTCCTTGAAGACGTTAATACATTTATCGTCTTTGACCACTTCACCGTTAGACAACAAAACCGATCTCGGTTGCAGAAGCCATACGAATTCGACATCGTGCGATACTATTATAACCGATTTATTCTGTGTAATCAACATCTTGATAACTTCCCTAAGTTTTTCCTTTTGAAGAAAATCTTGGCCAACTGTAGGCTCGTCTAGAATAACATAATCTGGATTCCAAGCTAGAACGGATGCTAGACATAACCTCTTCTTTTCGCCACCACTTAGGAGGAGCGGAGAGGTGTCTTTATATTGTGTTAAGTTAAAAAACTCTAGAGCCCATTTAACCCTCTTCTTTATAACCTCTTCTTCTAAGTTAAAGTTCTTCAGTGCAAAGGCTAATTCATTCCAAACTGTATCAGAAAATATCTGATGTCCAGGATTTTGAAAAACCAGACCAACCCTCTTTGAGAGGGAAGCCACTGATTCATTACGGGTATCTTTCCCAAAAACCTTGACTGAACCTTCATTAGGCTTGAGCAAACCATTGAAATGCTTTATAAGAGTAGTTTTTCCAGAACCATTGCTGCCCATTATAGCAACAGCTTCACCTAAACCAATTTTTAGATTAATGTTCTTTAAGATGTTATCTTTTGCCATCGGATACTTGAAGTAGAGAGAATCGATTTCTATCATTTACTAGAAACCTCTTCTTTTACCATTTTGGCAAAGTCTTTAACATTCAAACAAAAATTTGGTAGTTTTATTTGAGATTCAGAAAGACTGTTTTGCAGCGCTATTATCGGAGGAACAGAGACACCGTAAAGATACAAATCTTTCAGCTTTATTATGTCTCTTAAAGAACCGTCATGCATGATCTTTCCATTATCCATAACGATAATTCTGTCCGCAACATTTGTAAGTAAGTCGATTCTGTGTTCTACAACAATTACTGTTATACCAAGTTCTACGTTCAACCTTTTCAGTGTAAGAATAAATTCGTAGGCCGTTCGGGGATCTAAAAGGGAGGTAGGTTCATCGAGTATCAATATCTTCGGATTCATAACAAGCGTTCCTGCAATCGCAACCCTCTGTTTCTGTCCATCCGATAGCTCGTAAGGAGCTCGATATTTTAATTGCTCTATATTTAATGTCTTTAGAACCCAAGAAATTCGTCTACTTATTTCTTCCTTATCAACCCCTATGTTCTCTAGGCCAAAGACGATGTCCTTTTCGACACTAAACATAAAAATCTGGTTTTCAGGGTTCTGAAAGACAAAACCAACCTTCGTCGCTAACTCACTAACACTTTTTTCAGACACAATTTCCCCGTCTACGATGACCTTACCCTGATATACTCCATTGTATAAATGAGGGATAAGACCATTAACACATCTCAATAGAGTTGACTTTCCACAACCGCTTGGGCCTACTAATAGGACAAACTCACCTTCATTAATTTCCAAATTGATATTCTTCAGAATAGGGGTGGATGATCCTAGATAGGAAAAGCTGAAGTCGACAAACTGTATTGAGGGGGCCAACGTTTCCACATAGCAGACAAAAATACAATATAAAAGGATATTACTATTTTAATGGTAGTTTACTTATTTTTTTCGATAACATGTTCTCAATTAAATTAAGAGTTGTCGAAATAAACTCGTTTTCATCGGATTGAATATTAAAGGAAGAGGCTAGCCTGTGACCTCCCCCAACACCATTAAATTTCTTCCCAAGAGTTTCGGCTAGAACGTTTAGTGTGACCAGTTCGTTCCTACCTACTTCGATAGAGCATCTGATACTTCCTTTAAGAAGACTGTCCTCTTTCCCATAAGCTATTACAATATCACAGCCTGCGCCAACGAGAAAATTTGCGACTGATACATGGAATGATCCGACCTTGACAATAGCTACTATTATTTCGCCGGCTTCATATAGACTGAGTCTTGATAGTGATTTCAGTTTAGCGATAACCTCCGAGCGATCATGTTTATGTGTGAGAAGACTTTGACCCCAATCTAATCTAGCCCCCGATTCTATTAAAAATGAAACGTTTTTTATAGTCTCTTCATGCGCCACCAGAAGATGCCTCGTATCGAAAAGGACCCCTAATAAAAGGAGGTTTGACATATCAGATGGAAGAGTGACAGAATACTTCCTAAATAATGTGAGAACCATTTCAGAAGAAGAGGTAGTCTCTTGATTAACATAAAGGTAATTGTAAAAGAACTTACTTTCTTCCTGTATTGGATGATGGTCTATTAATAGCTTTTGAGCCACAGTATCTTTTAGAATTTCAAAGTACTCGTCTAGTAGTTTAGGAGAACCAGTGTCAACCACGATTATAAAGTCAGATTTGTCGAAGACCTTTGTTTCTGACGATTCTACTAAGAAGTACTTCCTAAGATCTTCAGCTTTAGAGTCTAAACCGCAGGGAAATATGAAACCAATTTGTATCGATGGCTTCTTTTTCTTTAAAAGAAAATTTAAGGCATATGTTGCGCAGAAAGCGTCCACATCGCCAAGCCTATGTGTAACAATGAAAACCCTCTTAACTGTCAGTAATTCAAGACGATCTATATTCGAAAAAAGAGATTCCATGCTTAGCTTTCTTTCAAACCCTGATCAGGCTGATTTGAAAGTGCACCACTTATTTTGCTTTGAATTTCAGCAAGACTTTGTTTAAGCTTCTCTTCTTGCCTAGTCAAGATTGTTGTTCTTGTCTTGTCTAGCTCCAATTTTTCTTCTAGCTCCTTAAGAAGATCATCTTTGTTAACCTTAATCAATACCTGACCTGAAAATCTGTACGTGAGATCTTCAGCTGCCGTCTTCTTTAGTTCATTTAGAGCGTGTTCGACATCGTTGATTTCTAGTTCGACCTGCCTCTTCTGTATCTGAACCGATTGAAGGTTTCTCTGTGTTTCTTCAAATCTTGCAAGCCTTTCTTTTAACCATGGAGGGATTTCTTCACTCATGCCATATCACCAAATTCTATAGTTCGTAAGCTCCACCTGCAACGACGTAACCACATTTTTTACACGCCCATATACCAGTATTAGTTCTCTTAAATCTTTCAGAACCACATGATGGGCACTGCCTAACTTGCCTGAGAACAGTTATAACCTTAGAAGTGCGTTTTCTGACAGTAGAACCGTAGCGTGGACCTAGTCCTTTAGTGCTTCTTGGTGTTTTTGCTTTAGGCAGTCTCCATCACTTTCTTAATCATCAACAGTATTTCTTCTGCTTTAGCCTTGGAAATGCTAACTATTTTAAATAACTGTTCCACAGAAAGACCATTAGATCCGCCTTTTTGCCCTGCGCATATATGTCCTTGTTCATCGAAGGTTATTGTCATCCTAGAATCAAGTACAGAATCTTCTTCTGCAGTTGGGTCAAGTATTATGTTATCGCCGATTGTTATTGATGTAACAGACACTGGGATCGTACGCAATGGCAACGATACCTTCTGGGTTTCTTCTGTTCCATCCTCCTTCACTATCTTCTTATCAAATTTCGCGGTAGCAATCGACAAAGCGGCTGCTATGAAAGCTACATCAAAGAGGTTTCCATCCATGTTCAATATATCTACATCAACGAATACACAGTTGACTAATTTCCCTGTTTCTATCACTAAAGCTTTCAGGTCCATCATTTGGGATTCCCTTATTCCACGATCCACTACCCTTGAAACTTCTATTGAATCTTCGTCGGGTGGACCAGGTTCGATCAACGGGGAAGATAATGGAAGAAATTCTGCGTTGACCACTAAGAGACCCTGATCTGGTGTATCAGGGAAAGGTGTCCCAGTTTCTATTTTGACTCCCGCAATTACCTTTGTATTACCTATAGATACTTCTGCTGAGCCATTAGCCTTCTGTATTGGATTCAGCTTTACCGTAATTGGACGATATTCATTAAACGCTCTTCCATCAACTCTTTTCTGCTTTGACATTAGATCAAGCATTTGTGTCTTTCTTAGGTTCTCTACTATTGGAGATTTTTTAAGAGACATTTATTTTTCCTCTCCTAATTTAAAGTACTTTTCTGTTAACGCGTTCCTTAAGATTTCATAGACTTTCTTGTTTCCTATAATCGCTAGTTCGATAGCCTTCTTGAACTCCTCTTCAGTGAATATTCCATCAAATTGGAGTAGGGTAATCCTATCTAGATTTGGCATATATGCAACAGGAATATCACCCTGACCTTCCTTGTCTTCCTTATCGCTTAAGTCCAAGATTATTTGATCATCTGCCTTTCCTACGGCACAACCAACTACTAGATCTTTCATAGCTATACCACTATCTGCTAAAGCAGCAGATACCGCTGTAATACTAGCACATCGGGAACCACCATCAGACTGAAGAACTTCAACATAGACGTCAATTATTGACCTCGGATACTCTTCTAGGAAGACAGTGCATTCCATGGCTCTGCGTAAAACTAGCGAAATTTCAATTTCTCTTCTTGTTGGTTGTGGCGGCTTCCTTTCTTCCGTGGAAAACGGTGACATATGATATCTGCATCTAATGAACGCCTTATCTGGAAGAGAAAGGTGTTTTGGATGCGCTTCTCGAGGTCCATAAACTGCAGCGATAATCTTATTATGGCCGAATTCTATGCTCGCTGAACCATCCGCATTCTTTATTACTCCTACCTCAATCTTTACAGGTCTTAGTTCGTCTAACTTACGCCCATCAAGGCGTATACCTTTTTCGTCGATCAATTCTCCCATGTTAAACATCCTCTTTTGACAATAATTCATTAATCATATTTGTAAGGGAAGCGACGTGCGACTTTTCTTCTATCAATCGAATAGCTTTAATTGCTAAGACTATTCCGTCAGGAGGACCTTGAACAATTATAATACCATTCTGTCCGATGAATAGCTTTGTCTTTGTCTTTGATTCGATGATTTTAGCCATCGAACCCTTTTTGCCGATTAGCCGTGGAATCTTCGAAGAAGAAAGCTTGACAGGCTCACCTTTTACTACTTTACCGAGTCCAGGTTCGCGGATCGTCAACAACGGATCCCTTGTCCTATCATATGTTACAATCTTTGCGATCATCATGTCACCGACTCTAAACTGTTCAGTTAAAGAATTTGATACAGATGAGAAATTTCTTCCAAAGACATCTTGTGCTGGAAGATGAGCCATATACAAGGAGTTGATGTCGACATCCCAGGTAAAAGCATTAAGATCGACTACAGTCCCGATAACGAAATCATCTATCCGTGGAATATAGGTCCCTGAGAGAGGAATGAACTTTACTTCTTTATCTTCAACTTCCGCTAGTCCGACCTTTAATGAGTAGAGTTTGTTTCCAATCCTATAAGTGTTAAAGGGTAGAGGCCCTGGAGGTACGTCTCCAATGAGATCACCAGGTAGAACTTTTGACCGAACAACCGTCATTTTAGAATCACTTCCTCGCCACCACGTTAACTTCGGTTTCACCTTTTGTTAGTGAACCAAGCTTCTCGATAAGGGCAGGATGTAAACCGGCTGGAATTTCTAGTTCAACCGTATATGAGCCGTCAGGAAGCCAATGTTCTTTAGAGAGTTTTCCAAAAGACTTGAGGAGACCAATGGACTTGGATGAATACTGAGCAGGAACCTTTATTTGAAGAATTACATTCTGTGATTTTAATGGCATTATTGGACGCAGCGCGTCCACAACATTCTGAAGTTGTTCTTCTGCAGGGCGGAATGGATCTATTGACAAATGAACCTGTTCTAGAGCCTGTTCAAATCTGGTTGGTGGATGAGGAGAATTCGTTCTTGGATCAACGAAATTTTTCGACAGTATTGCAATTATTGCCTTCTTCTTTTCTTCTATAAGCTTCCTTCTTTGCTCTAAAGTTAGTTGAAGCTCGCCCTTTTTAAGGATGGTTTCTGCAATAGTATAGAAATCAGTGGTATGAAAAACCTTTTTTAGTTTATCTTCAGAAATACGCAGCCCCTTAGCTGAATCTGAGAATACCTCTTCTATACCTATTATTTGGGAGAGCTCTAAGGGTTTACCTGTTTTATAGTTAAGAGCTGGATCGGGACGGACAAGGAGCTCAAAACGTTCCCCATCCACTGTCAAGCGGACACTTGTAAATTTACTACTCATTCCTTTTACACCTTATGGAGGGTTGAATTTTTCCTTGGCCATTGCTGCAAACTTCATAGCTTCTTCCTCCGTATATCTCCTAAGTTTCTTAGTTTTATTATCTATAGAAGCTATCCTTATGTGACTGACGCTTGCCTTATCCTCGCTCACTAAATAAATCGATTTAACAGACAGAACAGCCAATTCTTCAATGGACATCGAGGTATTAAAGTTGGTTTCGAGAAATTGGGTTACTTGGTCAGAGCCAGCTCCTATGGATACAGCTTCGTATTGTAGATAGCTTCCACTGGGGTCAACTAGAAAAACAGAGGAGCCTCTTCTATCAACTCCAGCTATTATTAGCGAAACACCAAAGGGGCGAACACCCGCGTATTGCGTGAATTCCTGTGTTAAGTCACCTAGATACTTAGCTACTGATTCAACGTCAACAGATTCGTCGTAAAGAAGATGATTAGATTGAGAGAAGACTCGTGCTTTATCCACTAAAACCCTTGCGTCTGGTACGTATCCGGCTGCGGCAACTCCCACATGATCGTCTACTTGAAAAATCTTTTGTGAAAGAGTTGGAGTTTGAAGTTTGCGTGTTCTTTCTTCCACAGCTAATATTACTCCATCAACTCCACGCAAGCCAAGAGCTATTGTACCTCTCCTAACCGTCTCTAAAGCATATTCCACTTGATATAGGCGTCCATCAGGCGAAAATATTGTTAACGCCCGATCGTAGCCTGCCGAAGGTCCGAAAATATTCCTACACCTCTTTTTTTCTAAACAGTAGTCTTCTAAAACGTATGTTTAAACCTTTTTATTTTAACCATCCAATCAAAATGAAGAAAATATTTTGGTCAGTGTAGTTGTTAATTCTTCAATGCCTTCAAGGCTCAGTCTGGGACGGCTTGCACTTCATCCCAAGTCTTTAATAGTCATGATAACAATTTAAAGGTTTCCCTCTGCATCATCAGAGTCTAAAATTAATTTCTTGTAAAAATCAGACGCCTCTGTTAAATATCTCACCCTAGGTTTAAATTTGAAATGGAAGGTGTTAGACCCATTAATTCTAAATCGATCCTCAAAGAGACTTGATTTGTCCAACCTCACGTACAGAGACTTTGTTGAATCAATATTCTGAGAGATATCTTCTAACAACTTTTTTTTATCGTTAGAGGACAACTTTTTAAAAATTATATTAAAAATGTTCTGCGCCAAGGCATCTGTTATTGTAGCATTATATTTGGAAATAGGATTACCGTGATATCCTTCAAAAACTGTTTTAAAAAAGGCAGATTCTTCAATACCAAAATTATTTTTCAGAATACCTAAAAGTTTCTTCTCATCTTCTGTAGCGTGAACACTAAACGACATTTCCAAAACCACCATATTTTTGTGCTTCTGTCCCATCTTTAATTCGCTGATTACTATAAACATAAATAAATAAATTTTTAACCCAAAATGAACAAATGGAAAAAGAACAAATCTGTCTTGGTATAGAGTCTACGGCCCACACCTTTTCAGTGGCAATAATATCGAATGACAGAATAATTTCGAATGAAAAGGATACCTATGTACCCCCCATAGGCGAAGGAATTCATCCATATGAGGCAGCACAACACCATGTTAGGGTAGCTAGAAGAGTCTTACAGAATGCACTTGAAAAGAGTGGAAAACGTGTAGAAGATGTAGACGTCATAGCATATTCAGCAGGGCCAGGCTTAGGCCCATGTCTAAGAGTAGGAGCGGTCGTGGCGAGAAGCCTTGCCGCCTACTATGATAAACCTTTGACAGCTGTCAATCACGCGATAGGGCACATCGAATTGGCGAACTTCTTTGCGAAATCAAGAGATCCTGTAATAGTCTTGGTTTCAGGAGGACACACGCTAGTTTCAACGTACCTAGTAAAAAGATGGAGGATATTTGGAGAAACGTTAGATATCACTTTAGGGCAGCTATTTGATCAACTCGGACGCGAGCTTGGTTATAATTCCCCGGCAGGAAAGCGTATTGAAGTTTTAGCGAGCCAAAGTAAGAACTACTTAGAAATGCCATATACGGTTAAGGGCAACGATGTTTCTTATTCCGGTCTATTAACATACGCAAAAAATTTGATCAAGAAAGGAAGCCGGATAGAAGATGTTTGCTTCTCAGTTCAAGAAACAGCTTTTGCAATGCTAACAGAGGTAACCGAAAGGCTACTTGCGTTCTCAGAAAAAAATGAAATAATATTAACCGGTGGGGTCGCTGCAAACAGAAGACTCCAAGATATGATAAAAGGTTTGAGTGAAGTACACAGCTCAAGTTTCTCTGCAATACCAAAGGAATTTAGCGGTGATTGTGGAGCCCAAATTTCGTTAGTAGGGCTACTGCAATATCGATCTAACAATTTGATAAGTATTGACAGGAGCCAAGTAAGACAGTCATGGAGGATAGATGAGGTTGATGTAACTTGGAGAGACTAGTTAGGATGGGTGCTGAAGCTAACATATACCTTGACCACTGGGGTGGATCAGAAGTAATTAGAAAGGTGAGAAGACCTAAACCTTATTGGAGAGAGGAATTAGACAAGAAGCTAAGAAGGGTTAGAACAATAAGGGAAGCGGAGTTCATCTCCACCGTTAAGAAGTACGGCGTTCTAACGCCCACTATTTATTTTGTAGACCCTTTTAAGGGAGAGATAATTATGGAATACATAAATGGTGAAAGGGTTAAAGACTTGCTAAAGAAGGACACTCAAAAAGGGTACAGCATGCTCTACGAGGCAGGCAAAGACCTTGCGTGTATGCATGCCCATAATGTCATACACGGTGATCCAACAACTTCAAACTTTATTGTTAGGGAAGATAAACTCTATTTCATAGACTTTGGACTTGCTTTTCATTCCCTAAGGCTTGAAGACAAGGCGGTTGACCTTCATCTGTTAAAACAGGTCATGAAAAGCGCACATTCAGAATTTTATGAAACTGGATACCAAAAAATTTTAACGGGATATGGCAGCGTGTTCACGTCGCTTAAAGAAATTCTAGAGAACGTTAAAGAAATCGAGATGAGAGGACGATATGCGGCCCCTGATTAAAATATTTTTTGCAACAAAAAACAAAAATAAAATTTATGAGGCAAGACAGATACTTTCAAAATTTGGGATAAAAGTAGAACCGGTGTACACTGAAAAAGTAGAATTGCAGGCTGAAAAACTTGAAGAAATAGTCGTCTATGCGCTGAAGCAAATCAAAAAACAGAATAGAATTGTTGTCATCGAAGATTCAGGCCTGTTTATTGACAAGTTAAATGGTTTTCCAGGACCCTACTCTTCTTTTGTCTTCAAAAAAATCGGATGTGATGGAATTTTGAGGCTAATTGCAAACGAACAGGTCAGAAAAGCGGAATTTATTTCGGTAGTAGGCTACAAATATGGAGGAAGAAAAATGCTCTTTAAAGAAGAAACAGCTGGGACAATATCAAACATTAAAGTTGGGAAATCAGGATTCGGGTTCGATCCAATATTTATTCCGGAAGGAAATGTGAAGACTTTCGCTCAAATGAGTTTATTTGAGAAGAACCAACTCTCACACCGAGGAAAAGCATTCAGGGCGCTAGGAGAATGGTTACAAAAGACAAAATATATTTAAAGCATAAAAGTAGAGAGTGTGTTCGCACATGACAAGACAATATTCCCATAAAAAGGGAAAATCACATTCTACTAGACCAGTTTACAAACTTAGCCCCCAATGGGTCACATACACGCCCGAAGAAGTAGCTTCTTTGATAATTAAAATGGCTACCGATGAGATAGTACCTAGTAGGATAGGGATCAAGTTAAGGGATGAATATGGTATACCTCTCCAGAAACAAATAACAGGAAAGACTATAACAGAGATTTTAAAAGAAAATAATATTATACCTAAAACGCCCCCTGATCTAGAAAATCTAATCAGGAAAGCTATGAAATTACAGGAGCATCTTAAAACGCACAAAAAGGATGGAAAGAATGTTAGGTCAATGGAACTTGCAGAAGCTAGAATACACAGACTTTCAAAATACTATAAAGAAAAAGGATTACTAGATAAAAGTTGGAGATATAAAACTATAATAGCTCAACTCGAATAAGGCCAAATATATGGGGCTTAAAGAATTCAGAGAAAAAGCAGAAGGTATTTCTGAATTCATCGAAGGAGTTATCGACGCAAGAAAACAGATAATTGTTATATGCCATCTTGATGCAGATGGTTTGACGGCAGGAAGCATTATTGGAAAAAGTATATTCAAAGAAGATGGGAAAGCCATCATAAGAGCTGTCAACGATCTCAGCCCAAATGTTATCTTTAATCTAAAAAAGGAAGAATATGACTTTTATATTTTCACAGATATCGGAATGGGACAAGTCAGCATTTTAGATAAAGAACTTGATGATAGGTGGATGATCCTTGATCACCATCAAAGTTCTAAGGATGAGATAGAGCATGCTAGAGTTCTAAACCCCCATGAATTTGAAATAGATGGGGGAACTGAAATCTCCGGCTCAGGGGTCGCTTATGTCGTAGCCAAGAAAATGAACAGTTCTAACAGAGAGCTTTCAGCGATATCAGTTGTAGGAGCACTTGGAGATAGACAAGATCAGGGACCATCAAAAAGCCTTATAGGAATAAATCAAAAAGTTCCCTTAAAGGACGCTAAGGATATAGGGTTAATAAAAGAAGAAAAGGATCTCATATTCTATGGACGGGAAACGAAACCCATCCATGAAGCAATAGCGTCTACCAATATGCCGTTTATACCCTTATTAACAGGAAATTATGATGCATGCTTAGCAGCTCTTATTTCTGCCAACTTCAAAGTAAAAGAGGGCGAAAGATGGAGAACGCTCTCTGAGCTCTCTTATGAAGAAAAGATGAAGCTAATAGAGATATTCATCCCTTACATAACTAAAGGAGGGGCTAAAAGCGATGTCGTCGAGGAACTTTTCGGTAATGTTTATACAATGCTTAAGGAGGAGGAGAGGTCAAATCTAAGAGATGCGAGAGAGTTTAGTTCACTTCTCAATGCGTGTGGCCGAAGCGGTAAAGCTGGCTCAGGAATTCTAATATGCTTAGGAGACAGAAATGAAGCGTATTCTGGAGGAGAGAAGATACTCCAAGATTACAGGAGAATGCTGACACAGTACCTCCAAGTCATAAACACAGATCCTAAACGAATGCAAAGTGGAAAGAGAATCGTACAGGTAATCGGCGACGATCTAGTGGACGAAAAGATGCTCGGAGCGGTCTCCTCAATTCTTTCAAGCTCACTTGCATTTAAGGAGAAAATAATAATCTTGCGCACAAAGACAAAAGAGAACGACCTAAAGATTTCAGCTCGAAGAGGAGAAGCGAACAAAGATCTTAACCTAGGTCTAGTTATAAGGGAAGTTGTCAAAGAGATAGGGGGAACAGGAGGAGGACATGCAGCAGCCGCAGGAGCAAAAATACCGTTGGAGCAATATGAAAAGTTTATTGCAGAAATTGCTAAAAAGGTAGGCGATGAATAGAATAACCTTAAACTTAACATTTGAGTCAGAAAATAAGAAGATTGTCTCAGCCGTCTTTAATGCTTTAAAACCGGATAATGTGAACGTTCCAAAGGAAATGTCTTTCAAGTTTGATTTTATAGGAAACAAGATAGTGTTAATAGTGTCCTCTGAAGAAGGTTACGGAACATTAATATCCACTGTTCGTGAGGTTCTCGATAGCATAGGTTTATGTGTACAAGCATTAATGGTGGGCAACGATGGTAAAAATAAGAATTAACGTCGAGGGATATTTTATCCTTAGCAAAGCACAGAAGGATATTAACAAAGTTATAGAAGAAAGTGTAGAAGAAGCTAAGTTAGCTTTGCTTAAGGGATCAGAAAGAGATCCTGATAACGCATGCTATTTGAACGATTGGAATGTTAATGGAAATATTTTGAATGTTAATCTTACATCAGGAAACCTTGTAAGAGCACATGTAGGCATGCTTAGGCTTAAAAAGGTCTTCGCCAAGAATCTTGGAGAAAAACTTAGAATAGGGATTAGGGATGTAGGGACAAAGAAATTTGAAATCATTCTTGACCAGAAAATGGACGATGTATCAATAAACAAAATAAAATCCATCCCCAAAGTTTCAGCTGCGCTTCCAGATAAAGAGAAAACGATAATTGAACTGCAACCACTAGAAGAAACAGATCTCAGAGAAAATCTTGTAGATCGCCTGATAACCTTAGTGGAAGAAGTAACTAGAGAAAAACATGTCTCATACGAACAGACGCAGCCTATAGTTAAAACGTCAGAGAAAAAGGAAATGAAATTTTCTGGCGACCCTCTTATTTCAGGACTAGAGTTAGGTTGGATTGTGAACTTTCCCGGTAGAGGCCAGTTTATTTACACAAGCAAGTATGGCGCACTCTTTGAGACAATCAAGTCAATTTTGATTAAAGATATTGAAAAGAAGCTTAAATTCAAACCTTTTCTTCTGCCAAAATTGATTCCATTTGAGGTTATGAAGAAAATGCCCGGATATTTTGACAGCATACCAGAAGGAATGTTCTATGTTTCACCGCCTCCTAGGGAGCCAGAAGCGTTTGATAACTTTAAGCAAGAGTATAAAATCACAAAAGAAATTCCGATAGAAGAACTGAAGAAGGTCTTAAGAGATCCGGCTTATGTGTTAGCTCCGGCACAATGCGAACCTTTCTGGCAATATTACAGCGTCGCGAGGCACAATTCTTCTTCCTATCCGTTAAAGTACTATGACGCTTCAGGATATACATACAGATGGGAAGGCGGAGGTGTAGAAGGTCTAGTCCGTGTTACAGAATTTCAGCGAATAGAGCTGACCTATGTTGGCCTACCAGAACAAATAGTTGAGATAAGAGATAAAATAGTGGAAAGAGGGATATATGTTGCTGATAAAGTATTAGATTTAGAATGGAGGATAACAGCAGCAGCCCCATTCTATGTCAAGGAATCTTCAGCTAAATTTAATCCCAATAACAGTATAGAAGTCCCGGCATATGACATAGAGATATACCTGCCATATAGGGGGCCAAGGGGGAAGTCTGAATGGCTCGAGGTGGCAGGCTGCTTTGTTCACAAAAAGAAATTCATTGAATCCTTTAAAATAAAAAGTGAAGATAACGTTGAAATATGGACTGGATGCACTGGCTTGGGTTTATCCAGATGGGTCGCTGCATTCCTTGCAGAAAAAGGTTTTAAAGAGGAAGATTGGCCAGCTTCGGTAAGAGAAAAATATCAAGAGGTCTTAGGTGAATAAAATGCCAAGAAAAGCGATTAAAGTAAAGGATAAGTGGAAGGAGAAGACATGGCTTCAAGTTGAAGCTCCAGCAATATTTGGGAACAAAGTGGTAGCACAGATCCCGATTATGGATACAGAGCTTGCTGCTGGAAGAATAGTAGAGACAACATTATATGACTTGGTAGGCGAGGAAGAAGAACAACATGCAATGAAGCTGAAGTTTCAAGTTAAAGAGGTACAGGGAAACTCAGCAAAAACAAACTTCAAGCAGTTTGAACTTGCAAGAGAAACCCTTAAGAGTTTAATTAGAAAGGGAACATCGATAGTTGATTTCTATAAAAATATTGAAACAAAAGATGGAGCGAAACTCAGAGTCTTTGGAATTATTTATACTTCAACTAAGATAAACGCTTCTAGGAAGAAAGCCATAAGGAAGATAGCTGATGATATTGTGCAAGAGAAGGCAAAGAAGCTTACTTTCGGACCATTCGTGCTGGAATCAGTTTTAGGAAAGATGGCTTCTGAAATATTTGATGGTTCAAAGAAGATAGTTAAGATACGATATACGAGCATAAGAAAGCTCAAGGTGTTAAGTTATCAAACGAACGAAGAGAAAGAATTAGCCCCTAGCCCTAGCTGAAACAATTTTTATGACGTCACAATCGAGGAGCTCATGATCAGCGCCGACCCTTAATCCCTTTCTTGCATCTATTGCGTAAAGGAAGCCTTCCCCCAAATCCGTGTGTATTTTATAAGCGAGATCCTTTGCCGTAGAACCTTTCTTGATTAAATGCGCTTCTGGTAAGACGTTGCCTTTCTTATCTGATAAAGTACGCTCATCTTCAACCGGATATACCGTGATTAGCCCGAGAAGCTCTTTAAATGTGAAGTTAATTGTTTCCTGAACGCCAGTTGAACCCCATTTATCCATCACTTTTTCTTTTATCAGCTCCAAAGCTTTCTTTTGTGGATCACCGAGCTGGGATACAACCTTAAAGTAACCGTCGCCAGGAAGATATTCTATAAGCTTTTTATCAGCTGCACGTCTTAAAACGAGCTCAGCTTCAGCGGAACAAGGTATACACGATCTTCCAGTCGACTTTATCTTCTCAAAGTTTAATGGAGCAGGAGAAAGATCTATTTTGTTTGCTGCAATAGTCGTTGGCTTTGCGATCCTACGAATATGCTTCACTAATTCAAGGAGATTCTGTTCAGTCCAAGTTGAAAGTTTCTTATTCATTAGACCTGTGGCTTCAATGGCAGTCAAAATGTCAGCTTTGAGTATAGACAGCCCAGACAGCTTCTGATGAATTTGGATCACGCCAGAATCAAAGTTGGATTCACTAGATTTGGAGATTTTTGACCAGTCATTCTTAAGAATATTTAACAACCATAAATCAAGCTCATTTTCAACGAAGCGTATGTCTTCTAAAGGATCATGTAAACCTGGTGTTATCGGCCTACCTTCGATGTCTTGTTGAACCAGAAGCATCAACAACGTGAATTAGGGCGTCAGCCTGCCGTAGATCATCGAGAAACTTGTTTCCCAGACCTCTACCCGATGAGGCTCCTGGGACAAGACCAGCAACATCCATAAGCCTAACAGGAACGAGTCTAATACCGTTTACGCATACTGAATTTGTAGGGTGGTCTTGAACGCCTAGTTCTTTACATACACATTTGGTCTTAAAGTACGCAACCCCAACATTAGGGTTTATTGTTGTAAAAGGATAGTTTCCTATGGGTACGTTCAACATAGTTGCGGCGTTAAAGAAGGTGCTCTTACCAACATTTGTTTTACCTACAACACCTACTAGCATCATTGTATCTTGCAAACATAAAATACAAAAAGATTTAATTTAAAATGTTGCAAACCGCAAATGTGGAAAAAATTGTCGTCGTAGGTGGCGGTGTAGCAAGAACCAATGCAGCGGTTGTGGCCAGAGATGAAAGCAAGAACGTCAAGATCACACTGATAGACCAGGAAGACTACGTACAGTATTCGAGGTGCGGACTACCCTATCTAATTTCAGAAGAAATAAGGGACTGGAAGGAGCTTATCAGATACGACAAAAATACACTAAGAAATATAAACAAGATAGATATCAAAATTTGATACTCATTCTTCATCAGTAGAGAATTTTTGGACCGGAATTACAATCGCTGCGCGTAATTTAATAAAAATGAAGGAAGGAAAGAAAATATAAAACACTTATGCGGGAGCTATCTTCTTTAATTCAACTATGTTTACCTTAGTCGTCATGGGCAACTTAGAAGAAGCTACCTTAAGCGCTTCTCTTGCTCTTTCCTTGTTGACGTCACCAATTCTTACGATCATTATTACCCCCCCTATACCGACTCTAGCAGCCAAGCCGATAGGCTTACCAAAAGCTCTTCTCATGCCTTCCTGAAGACGATCTGCACCAGCTGTAGCAATCATCTTATTTTCTCTCAAAATAACATGAGGATAAGTTTTTAAAAGTAAATAATAGTTTGTCTCGCCCAAGTCTGTAAGCTTCTTGTTCGCAGCAACACGAGCTGCTTCTAAAGCATTATGTCTAATTTGAATATTAGTCAATGATACGAGCTGAAACTCTAAATCATAGTCACCGCTGGCCTTTCCTTGGGAGAACTTCGCAATTTTAGACTGAGGGCACCCACCGATATATTTCTTCCTAGTGTAGGGCATTCCTGCTGAATGTCTATAATTCTTTCCCTGCATATCGTTCACTTCCCCGGTTCTACACTAATATTTAAATCGTTTTGATAAATCTAGGATAAAAGGTTGGAGTGAGCGCGGATATGGCAGAAATCATTGTTGTAATGATAGAACCAGAAAATCAAGGCAATATAGGAGCGGTAGCAAGAAGCATGAAGAACTTTGAGTTAAGGCAGCTCTATTTAATTAACCCGAAAGATGAGATAGGAGACAACGCGAGAAAAATGGCTTCTCACGCGCAAGATGTACTTGGAAACGCAAAAATTCTAAAGAACCTTAAAGAGTTAAAGAAAGAATGTAGCCTACTATATGGTACAACAGCAATACCTGCTAAGAGACCTTCCAATTTAACCAGAAACGCTTTGACACCTTCAGAATTTGCATCCCTTATCCCCTCGACAGACGGAAAGATCGCAATATTATTTGGAAGAGAAAGCAGAGGATTATCAAATAGAGAACTAGACTATTGTGACGCTGTTATTACAATTCCCGCTAATATTCTATATTCTACGTTAAACGTTTCTACTGCGGCAGCTATAATATTCTATGAGATCTATAAGAAGATAGGACGGATAACATTATCTTCTACAATCGACTTGAATACTAAAGAGAACCTTTTAAAAAGGTTTAAAGGCATAATTTCCAAAACAAACCTTCCTGACTACAAGAAAAGCATGATAGAACAAGCTTTTAAGAACACAATTGGTAAGAGTTCAATATCTAGGAAGGAGGCTGGGTTACTTCTGACAGCATTAAACAGAATAGATATCGAACTTACTAAGGGGAAATGATAGATAATGTCAACTAACCTCCCTGCAAGAGCAAAGGCGCTTTGGGCAAAAGCGATGGTGTCAAAAGATCCAAAGGAGAAGCTTGAACTCCTCAGACAGTTCTACAGCTCATTTCCAAAACATAAAGCTACAGAAAGGCTTGAAATGCAGCTTAAAAGGCAGATGAAAGGACTTGAAGAGGAAATTGAAAGAAAAAAGAAGAAGCACGGAAAGGTCGTAAACATTTGGTACATAAAGAAAGGAGAGGAGCTACAGCTAGCTGTCATAGGGAGACTTAAAGAATCAATTGAATACTTTAGCAAACTTACAGGGAAGATGGTTGACCTATTTGATACGTATACCAAGCCGACCATTAGGGCAATAAAAATGGATTCAGTGCTTCTGCAAGGAATTCTGTGCCCTTTCGATAAAGAATTAAGTGAAGAAAGACAGAGGAAAATAGGTAACCTTCTAAATAATATTGACCTATTAATAATTGTCCTCCCAGAAAGCAAGCATATACAATATTGCTCCGATGTGATTAATTGGCTTACTCAATACAACATAATTCTCTGCCTTGAAAAAGAAGGAAGTGGAGATTGAGCGGACAGGAACCGGTGGAATAAGAATAGTTGGCAAGTCAAAGTTCTGCACAGAAGATCAGATAAGACAGTTCTTGCAAGATTATAAGATAGTCAATGGAATCATAAAGGTATCAGAGGAAACCAAACTGGATGATATAGAAGCCGTGCTGTTTGGACAGATCAGTAAGCCAGCTCTTGTCCTGTGCAGAAATTCCAGACAAGAAACAGAAATAAAAGCCAATTTCAAGAACGTACCATTTATTACCTCCACATACAATAACCATTATTTTCTAGGACAAGTTCTCGAAATACTAGGTCTGATACGAATTTACACCAAAGGACATGGCTCAGAAGTCGCAGAGCGGCCAATACTCGTTGGGAAGGAGTCTAATATCTTGGAAGTAGCTAAAACAATACATAAAGAACTTGCAGAGAATTTTATTTACGCTAAGCTATGGCGTGCTGGTGAAGAGATAAGGGTTGGACGAAATTTTATATTAAACGACAAGGATGTAGTAGAAATTAGATCAAGATGATCTTCTGCAACGGAATAGATATATATCTTCAAACATAAAATGTTCTTTCATTATGATTTCGCAATCGAAATCTTTTTCTTTGATGGAATCTTTGATTTCAAGTACATCGGCCAAAGATGAAGATATGAAAAATATCGACCCGTCTGGTTTCAGAAGCTTAAATGAAGATTCAAGGAATTTAAGGAGTACTTCGTTACCATGTCTCCCTCCATCTATCGTCTGATCAACTATTCCTTCGGAAGGAAGATAAGGTGGATTAAATATTATTGTATCAAAATGATAATCGATAAAACAATCAGCTGAATCACAGCAAACTAGGTCAGTTCTTGGCAGTTCCTTGTGCGCTATTTGGTTTAAGGTGCTTAAGTCTATATCACATCCGATGTACACATTAGTTTTTTGACCTAAAATTTCAGCAGCCTTTCCAGAACCAACCCCTATCTCAAGAACTGTTCCTAAGGGTACAATCTTTTCGATCCCCCTTATCATGAGAAAGGTGTCTTCTGAAGGGCTATACATGTGCTAGTCCGCCTTAACAGACGACAATAAGAAGTTTCCTAAGGTTAGAAGACTTTTAGGTGGAAGATGCTCTATTCTTTCATCTCTGATCAAATCCACTTCCCTTGGAATAGCACATGGTTTCTGCGGAAGACGCTTGAGAACGGAATTCACCTTCTTTCCTCTGAAAGTGAAGAGCAGATTTATCTGTTTCCTTAACTTTACATTGATAACCTGAGGGTTCACAGGTTCGAACTTCACGATGCGAGAGTAAACCTTTGGAATCGGATTAAAGGCTTCCGGCGGGACTTCATCAAATACAGAAATCTTAAAGGAAAGTTGTGCGATAACGGATAACGCTCGAAAATTCTTCGCTTTCGGCTGTGCGAGAAGTTTTTCTACAAAATCTTTTTGCAATATAACAGTGGCCGACATAATATCCTTCTCCATAAGCCAATAGATAAAATCCTTAGAAATTGCATATGGAAGATTAGAAACAATCTTATTGAAAAAGTAATCACATTTTAAGCCGTTTCCGTTGACTAAAACCAGATTTGTACAGGAGGAGAGCCTTTCCTTTGCTAGATAAAAAAGTCTCCGGTCAATTTCGTAAGATATGACCTTATCTGGAATTTTACACAGACGCTCAGTTAAATCACCATATCCGGTGCCTATTTCTAGAACAGTATCGCCACAGTTTAATTCAGCAACCGATAAAATCCTATCTAGATAATAGGGATCGGCTATAAAATTTTGACCAAGTCGTTGGCCATGCTTCACCTGCATCCCTCTGTATTTAGTGCGCCGCGTGGTGACGCATACATAATGCTCTCATAAAATATTGCTGGACCTACTTCCTTCCCTCTGTCAAAGGTATCTAGATCCTTTTTTAGCATTAAATCATCCCCAAAAAATGCGCAGTTGATACATTTTAAGTTTTAAAATAATCAACAGTTTGCAGATGAAAAAGCTAAATATTAAATAAGTAAGGGCTTTAATGCCCAGTGACTAGGTATGACAACGGCTTATGAAGTTCCCGCGGATTTACTGATAGACAAGTTAGTGGAACATATTAAGAATAATGTTGCACAGGTTACTCCGCCGGAATGGGCATTTTACGTAAAGACAGGGTCCCATGCAGAAAGACCGCCTCAGGACAAGAATTGGTGGTACAAGAGAGCAGCTTCTCTCATAAGGAAGATTTACTTATACGGACCGATAGGGATAGGGGACCTAAGAGGCATGTACGGTGGAGCAAAGACTACAGGATACGCCTTCAAACACCATAGGGATTCTGGGGGAGCAGCAGTAAGAAAGGTCATCCAACAGTTAGAAAGTGCGGGACTGGTAACTAAATTAGATAAAAAAGGAAGAATTCTAACTGGCAAAGGGAGAAGCGTTGTCGACAGAACGAGTAAAGAAATACTAGTGGAAATTGTTAAGAATCAACCCGAGTTAAAGAAGTATTTGTAGTGATGAAAAATGAGCGAGTACGAAGCTGCGCAGCCATCAAAGGGAGAAGATGACAAGAAAAAGCTCAGAGAACAAGTAATGAGACTTTTCCTGACCTCTGAGGCAAGGCAGCGTCTGAACAACGTTCGAATGGTGAAACCTGAAATAGCCGATTTTGTTGAAGAGCAGATAATTCAACTTGTTAATTCTGGAAAATTAAAGAGACAATTGAATGAAGAGGAAGTTAAAGAAATATTAAGCAACATAGCAGGAAGGGAGAGGAGGGAATTCAAAATAAGGTGGGTATGATCATGGGATCAATAAAGAGTAAAGGTCTGAAAAGAAGACTCTTGATCGAAAATAAAATCTCTCAAAAGGTCCCTACTTGGGTTATGCTAAGGACAAAAATGAGGGTTAGAACAAATCCAAAGAGAAGGCACTGGAGAAGGAACAAGCTTAAACTTTAAGGTGAAAAATTTTGTCCGAAAAGGAGTTCGAAGAAAGGACGATTGTCATCCCCCTTTGGAAGGCTCACAAAACAGGCAGCTACCTAAGGTCAAAGAAAGCTCTTTCCGTTTTAAGGGAAGAGGTTTCCAAGGTAGTCAAGGATGGAAATTTTGTTATAGACAACAAACTCAATGAACAGATTTGGGCACAGGGCATCAGGAGGCCTCCAAGAAGAATCAAGGTTAAAGTAAAAAAGGATGAAGACGGAAAGATCATTGTTTCGTTGCCTTAATCTAAAAATTTTTTATAGACATTACCGCACTTCAGACAGTAAACTCTGATGTGCAATTTTGGTGAATTGACTATCCTTATCTTTGAGTCTATACCTATGAGAATGGGAGACTTACACTTCCTGCAGTAGAATAGCCTTTCAGGGTATGGCATACGTATATTAAACTTGAGAAGAATCCGTCGAGCGACCTCTAACTGCTTTCTACTTATTTCTGGGTCGATAGATGCATAGTGCATTACGTTAGAGAAGATAATCTGTACACGCTCTACACCTATTCTCTTTTGCAGTCTCCTGTTCTTTTCCACATAAATCCGTCAATAACGTTAAATAAAAACGTAACATAAAAAGAGCAGGTGATCCGAACATGACTAGGATAACGCTGATCATAGCTGAATCTTCGCTTGAGATAATACCTGAAGAAGTAAGGAACGAAAAAATCATAAAAATGTTCTGTAAGAGGAAAGCTAAGCCCCCAGAACAGACACTCTTGGACCAGAGTTATCACCATAAAGCGATATTGAAACTTAATCAGCCTGAAAAGCGTGGCAGACCGGATATAGTGCATTTCAGCCTTCTTGAAGCAACTTCAATACCGTTATATTTCAGGGATCAATTAGACGTTTACCTTCATACAATAGATGACAAGGTAATCTGGATAGGAAAGGACGTAAGGCTGCCAAAGGTTTATGAGAGATTTATCGGACTAATCGAGCAACTTTACGTTAAAAAGAGTATCAGCTATCAGGGCAAGGAACTTTTAAGACTCTCAAAGAGCTCATTGGAGGGACTATTAAATGAAGTAAAGCCTTCAACGGTGATTGGGCTCTCTAGGATAGGGAAACACAGCGGCTTTGAAGCAGTTTCTGAGTATGCTCTAAAATATGAGAGACCGGTCTTTGTAGTTGGAGGATTTGCAAGGGGACACTTTAGTGAAAGAAATCTTGAATTAATGAACAATGTTTTCTCGGTCAGCGAATACGGTCTTAAAGCACATGTCGTTGTTTCAAGGATCTTGTATGAAACAGAAAAACTTCTCAATATTTCTTGAGCCTACCATCAATGTTTTAATATGGCTTTGGTTTACTTCTTTTTCTGTTCTCCGTTGATAATTATCTGATCCAGTTCATTAATCGTTTAATTATTGAACCATTTCTTGAATTTCTATAACCTTTGGTTTCATAATCAATGTATAGGTCTGAAAAGAGAAGACTTGGAGGTAAACTGTATCAATTTAAATTAAAATGATCCATTTTTGGCAGAATCATCAATATCTCTTCTTTATCGCCAATGGCTATATGTTTTTTCTTCAAGTAAAATTTTCCAACTAGAGCGCACGTAACCGCATCCAATTCATCTCCTGTTATCAAATCATTCAATTTTCCGACTCCAAACTTTTCTAATCCAGCCTTCAACTTCGATAGTCCATGCTGCTTTCTAGGAATCTTCATGATGTCCTGAGCAGCACCGGGATATGTTTCAATAACCTCCAACCCCTTCTTTTCTAAAATTTTCTTTAATCTAATCCCCCTTTCAGTCAACTTCCTCATAGGCCCAAGGGTTATTGGAAAGAATTTTATCTTCATCCTTAACAATTCCCTGTCACATTCCCTCAAATGGATATTACTTTTAATTTTTAAGCTCCTCCTTCCCTTTGGCAGAGCCAACGGAGCATCTATAGCTACAACTTTAGGTCTTGTTTTGAGAGTTTCTTTTACGATCTCGTCATCTGTGTAGAGCAGAGAAGTCTTCACATTCATGTTTTGATTCATTACACAGAATCCGGTCGGCCTCGATTCAACTCCAGCTAAGTCAATTCCCACTATCATGAACTCTTCACACGACACTCAGAAGGTACGTTGAAACAAGATTTAATTATTATATATCAATATGATGACATTCGTATATCAGTGAAGCCCCTAATTCTGCTTTGTCAAATATTTCTCAAAGCCAATACCAATTCGAAGAAAAATACTGAGTACAAAGGGCACGGGACCGAAAAGTACGAGTAATTCACCAAGCTTATCAAGTAGTTTATGGTGATAATCATTACCTTAACCGTCAATCTCTGATTCTTTAACGTTAGATTCATAAACAGATTTTTTACTGGCAAAAGATCAACTGATAATTTTATATATTAAGAGACTTTATCCATAAATGATTTTTTCATGGATAGGATGAAGGCACCAGATTTTGTTAAGGGCATCGCGATCATTGGAATTATCATGCAGCATTCATATGAAGGCATCTATGCCACTTCTCCTAGTCACGACCTTTTCTCATTTTTGAAGGAGGGGGTCTTCACCACTTACTTCAGATTCGACCTTAGCTCACTATCGTCCATTTCAAAGGGTATTTTGAAATTAACTGAAATGGGTTACCAAGGTGTTCATGTCTTCGTCATAATCGCTGGTTTCCTTGCAATATATTCAACCAATAAGGTCGTATTTGAACCTTACCGATACTACGGGAGAAGGTTTTCACGAGTATATCCCCTATACTGGATAGCCCTATCTGGGGTAATAGCGTTTGATGTGCTTGTGTACGGAAGGGCCTTGGGAGTGTATTTGGGAGGGGCAACAAATATGCAGATTTTGGGGATGTATTTAGGCTTCTATGATAATAGTTCGAATGCTTGGGTTCTTAATCCAGCCCTGTGGTTCATAACCATGGTAATACAGCTTTTCATGTTCTTTCCACTCTTGCGTGGCCTTCTGATTCGTGTCAAGGATGTAACGTTTTTGGTTCTTATGGGAGCGTTATCGACGATTTTTCTATACATATTTATGAATTCAAGTCCGCTTGCAGGTGACTTCGCAGGATGTTGGCTTTTCGAGTTCGCATTTGGTATGGTGTTAGCTAATCGATTTACAAAATTCGAGAAAATATTGTCCAGTTTCAAGTTCTTGATATTTCTTGTTCCAGTCTATTTTATAGGTTTCTACTTGGCGAACTTTGCTGTGGTTTGGCCTGTAGCAAGACAACTGTATGGTGTTTCTCTAACGTTATTCCTTTGGACTCTATACAATTTACTTGTCAAGGTGAAGTTTCTCAAGATTATTACTAGTGTTTTCGTTTTTGTCGGGGTCAATTCCTATGCACTTTTTCTGATCAATCTGCCTTTCATACACAAATATTTTGATTTAGTAAGTAATCATACCGTTTCCTTTAATCTTCCAATATTTGGAAGTACGTTTAATTTCATGCATCTCCCGATTCAGTCTTACCTAATAATTCTGTTAAGTTACATAGTGGTTATGTTATTTATAGCGTTTGTACTAACAAAAACTGACAACTTCTTACATCGAAAACTATACTCTTGGGGCTCTAAACAGTCTGGCATGAAATACTCTGACAAGTAATTGGGTTTGAAACTTGAAATCAAAATATTCACGTAGCAGCAGTTCCAATAAGTCTATTCGTTTTGCTACCTTCGATGTAGATTCAGAAATTGATAGAGAAACTATTTATTTTATATTAAAGAATATATTTGAATAAAGGACTTGAAGTTCATTAATCTCGGATGGTTTCTGTTTGACTTCTTTGAAGAGGAAATCATGTACTAATGTATACTCGTGCCTAGATCAATTCCGGAAGACTAATCCACAAAATTTCGTAGAAAAATATTTAAAGTGAGTCGTCCGCCAACACTGTTACCGCCGTAGAAGGAAAGGACAGGACTACGGACAGATGCGATCGTCGTCCAGCCTGGTCTAGGACATCAGCCCTCCAAGCTGGTAACCCGGGTTCAAATCCCGGCGGTCGCATTTCTAAGATTTATCAGGCCATAAATGTGGACGAACACAAATATTTTTATGTGCTAATTTGGTTGGAATAAGTGCATGGGCCGGTCGTCTAGTCTGGTTAGGACGACGCTCTGACACGGCGTAGGTCCCAGGTTCAAATCCTGGCCGGCCCACCATCTACAGAGTATGAATATCTTTGTTGCTTCAGCATATCTCTCTAGGCTTAATTATATCTGGCAAGGACGTTCCTTTCTAATAGCATTCTTAACCCATTCGTCTTCAAAACATAAAACAGACCGGGTGGGGTCCAAGGCGTTTTCGGTGCTGGATTTGGTTCCGAAATTGTTGGTTCGAGACGGCCAGTATGCAACTAAATAATTAAGTGCATCCTTATTTGTCGAAATTTATTCGTGCTTTCTGGAATAGGAATCTAAATCACCAAACTCTTAAAATAATAAGGAGGCTAAATATAAAACTCTTGTTATTAGTTCCTTTGATAAAGAGAGCTTCTCTAGAGATAAGAGAACTGCTAGCCGACAATTGTAAAGTAAATGCATATCAGAGCAGCTATTACAGAATTGTATAGTAACCATGAAATATCATAAAAGGGTGCATCAACATTTTTTCTTAACATATAACTAATAAAAGCTATCATCGCCAATATCCACCCTATTCCTACATAATATTGCATGGGCCACCAAAGCGTGTTCCATCTTGGTAGGAGAACCATACTTATACTTACTACATTTGCCACTATCGAAGGTCTGGCTGTAAAATATTTTTCAGCCTTCAAAGAAGTTATGATTATAAATATAGGTAAGAAGTCGTACCACATTTGCATCCTATTTAAAAATAGATACACGATTATTTATTATTTCTTTAATGCGCCTGTTTTTTCTAACAGGAAGGCTAATGCGTTTTCGGTGCTAAATTTGGTTCTGTTATGTTGGGTCAGTGGGTGAATGAGGTTGACCGAGTTGATTTGAAGTAGAGATAGAATTTACAAATTTTCTAGTAGTTTCTCCTTTTAATATGGTGTCAATATTGTGAATTCAAACAACCTTTTGTTTTTTTATTTTATCTAAAACACTATTACCATCAATATTAATATTTTTTTTCATTCTTTATCCTCATTATGCTTAATCCAGAATTCCTTCAAGTCATCATAACTCTTCATCTTCTTTTTATTCCCCATCTCATCAACGATAACTATTTTTGTCATCAATTCACCTTCCTTAAAACTATAATCATACTGGTGTCGATTGAGAATGGAAGTCCATGAACTGTCTTTACAACAAACTTGGAAAATCCATGCTTATTGAATACCTTTACATAATCGTCAGCAGTATAATAATTTTCCTTGACTTCATATTTCTTGAACAACTTCGCTAATCAGAGTAGTCTTGCCGATGCCGTGTTCGCCGAAAACAAAGGTATTGATGAGATTTTTGGCATAAGACAATAGTTCAGTCCTCTCTCTATTCCTGTGCTCGATGAAGGTGTCTACCATACCTTAGAAATGTAGATAATCCAAAAAGAACCTTACGAGTGTGTGAAGATTCCGTTTATTCCGTTACAGAATGCCTTCTTCAGTGGTCTTGAAATAACCCTTAAATCTCAAGTTTCTATAATTGATAATATGTTTAAGCTATCAGCAATAAAAAATTTTTTTATTGATAGAATTGTTTTGATTATCATTATGAGTTATACACTAATATTTACTATCTTAATGCTCCCTGTGTTTGTTATTTTCAATTTAAGCTTTGAATTGTCTTTTCTTATAGCTTTATTCTCGTTCTCTATTAATAGACTAATTGATTACAAATCTACATTAAAGGTAATAAAAGAAATTGATAAAGACTTTACGGAATATAAGTTTGAAAAGTACTACAGAGAATTGTCTCCAACACTCTCAAGCCACCCTAGTGAAAAGGAAGTTAAATCTTTAAGGACATTACTTTTAAATATACTTCTTTTTGGTATCCTTTTTGGATTGCCTTTAATTATATATCATACGTATCAATATGGAACTGATTTATGCCTCTCGTTTTTATTGGCAGCTCCTATTATATATCTAAACAATTCTCTTATGACTAGAAATATACAAATTACTAAGATGATTGTTAAAGATAAGAGATAACCCTTAAATTCTGATTTTTCTATAAATTTAGTATGATATCCTTAACTTTCTACTGCGGTGTTGGAGAAATTGATGGAAACAAGAGCCTTTTAGAAGATTCGGAATTAAAAATAAATTAGTTAAATACAGGAAGGAATATAAAATATGAGGCATTGGAATGAATACAAAAGAGTCTTTCATAGATTCCGAGATTTACAGGTTTCTAAAGAACATTATAGATAAGGGGTTTGAACATAAAAACGTAATATACAAAGACGTAAAGTTTCATTTTCCTGCTGATGGTGGTGAAGCCGATATTGTTGTATTTGGAGAAAAAGACGGCAAACCTGTAAAACTTATTATAGAGACAAAGAAGAAAGCTGTCAAATACTCTGAAAAAATAGACCCATATAGTGTTACAGTATATGGTCAAGCTTCTGGATATGCAGCAGCTTTGGATGCTCAATTCCTTGCCACTACAAATGGAGATATTCTTGTTCTTTTTGATTCCTATAAAAAAGGAACAATTTTGGAAAGGCAGATAGGGGATGCTTACAAGATTAAATATAGCGATGATTTTTTCAAGCAGTTTCTAAGGGGTATATCAGATTATCTGTCAGGTGATTTGAAATCCTTACCTTTAGGGGATGCATTTGTTGGAAGGCTAAAGTATTTCCATGAACTTCTAATAAGTTCGTCGGTTGATGCACTAAAGGGTAAACTTGATAGAAATGCAAAGTTTCGTGAAGAGTATAAAAACTGGATAGAGGAACAGGGACTTAGATATAACAACAAGACACATGAAAACATATCAAAGCAATTCGCATACCTTTTGATGAATAGGGTTTTATTTTACAAGACCTTAGAAGTAAGGAGAAAAGACCTAAAGTTAACACCAATTAAATATGAAGAAGATTTTAATCCAGAAAGCTTTATTAGGTCACTAAGGAGATGCTTTGAAGAAATTGTTACAAACGTTGATTATGAGGCTGTTTTCAAGTATGCAGTGATATTGGATGACATTCCAATTCTACCAGCTCTATCGGAATATTTAAATGATTTCGTTAAAGATATAGAACAGTATAATCTATCAGGAATAAAGAGAGATGTTATAGGTCATGTATACGAGAAGTTGATTCCACCAGACGAAAGAAAGAAACTTGGTCAGTTTTATACTCCTCCGATAATATGTGACCTTATAGCCAAATTCTGCATAGATTCTCCTGATGCAAAGGTTTTAGATCCTTCTTGTGGTTCAGGCGGCTTCTTATTGAGTGCATATTCAAGGTTGCTTGACTTGATGAATAAAGAGGAATCAGACGATAAGATACATAATAAAATATTAGGCAATATTTATGGCGTAGACATAAATCAATTTGCCGCTCACCTATCTGTCATAAACTTATCAATAAAGAATCTGGATGCTCATACCGATTTAGTAAATGTTATAGCAAGCGACTTCTTTAAAGTACCAGCAAGACAGGCTACACTCACACCGCATAAGAGGCTCTCTATAAGAGGTTCAGAAGGAGTTTACATAGCTTTACCAAGTTTTGATTCTATAATTGCGAATCCTCCTTATACAAGGCAAGACGACATAGGAAACAAGAAATACATAGACTTTATACAGGGCGTTTCGCTTACTTTCAATGGCAAAAAATTAGACTTTAGTACAGAAGCAGGAATATACTCTTACTTTTTTACACATTCAACTCATTTCCTTAAGGAAAATGGAATGATGGGCTTTATTGTTTCTAACTCATGGATGGATGTTAACTTTGGTAAAGATTTGCAAAGGTTTTTCTTAGAAAATTTTAAAATCAAATGCATAATAGACTTTGATAAGAGGTCATTTGCCGAAGCAGCAGTTAATACAGTAATTATAATTCTACAAAAAATAACAGGAAAGGAGAACAAAAAAGAAAGAGACGAAAATAAAGTTAAGTTTGTAAGAGTTAAGAAACGTCTAGCTATAGATAAAATAATAGATATTATTAATATCACAAAGGAATCTTATGAAGATGAAATAGCAAGATTTGTTCTAATTGACCAAAGAAGTCTTTATGAAAATAATAAATGGGGAGTTTATCTAAAAGCTCCTGAACTATACTTCAAGATTATTAAAAATAAAAAAATTACAAAGTTAAAGGAAATCGCTAAGGTTGGTGTTGGCATTGTAACTTTAGCAAACGATTTTTTCATTATACCAAAAGATAAAGCTAAACAGTTGGGAATAGAAGCAAAATTTCTTAGACCATCTATAGAACCTAGAGGAATAAAATTCTTGGATATTCAAAAAACTGACACAACTAATTATATGTTATTGGTGAATGAAAAGAAAAATGAACTTGAAGGAACAAACGTATTAAAATATATAAATTACGGCGAACTCAAAGACATAGAAATTACTAGAGGTTCAACTAAAGGTAAGGTTGTGAAAGGATACCAGAACCTTCCCGCTCTAAGCACAAGAAAGATATGGTACGCTCTTGGCGAGTTAAAACCGGGAGAAATAATTTTACCTAGAATAATATGGCAGAGATGGTATGCTGCTTGGAATAAAGATTCAGTATATTCGCCACATACTTTATACTGGTGTTATCCAAACAACAAAGAAGACACGCTGTCATTGTTAGGTATTTTAAACTC
The DNA here is from genome assembly GCA_963752255.1 of Nitrososphaeria archaeon. Taxonomy (GTDB): domain Archaea; phylum Thermoproteota; class Nitrososphaeria; order JACIWG01; family JACIWG01; genus JBEKIG01. The sequence goes on from CAVVXT010000019.1 coordinate 595,458, forward strand.
TAGCCTAATTGCATTATTTATAGAAATTACAGGGCAGACAATGTTAGGTGAAGGCGCTTTAGGATTAATGAAGCATGACTTTGATGAAGTGCCTATTCTAAATCCTGACATGCTTTCTAAAGCAGAAAAAGAAAAAATAGAAAACTTGTTTTTAGAAATATGCAAAGCTAAAAGGAATAATGATGAAAAATCTGAAGAAAGAATAAGATATGAACTTGATGATTATATATTTAACATATTGAAGTTGTTAGATAAAGAGAAAAAGCAGGTCCTATATAGTCTTAATGAACTAAGAGAATTGAGAAAGAGTAAAAAAGAAACAAAGGTCTTAATTGACTAAGGTAAATAGTATGACAGATATAATAGTTGAAGAATGCCCATATTGTAAACAAAAAACAATAAATGTTATGCATAAAGAAGGCAGTTTTAGTGCCGAAAGAACAAGATGTAGAGCTGGTAGAAGTACGAAATATGTTAAGCATCCTGATAAATTTAAAATTCTAATAGAAAAATGTCCTAACTGTGGCAAATCCAAGAAAGAGATAGAGCAAGCAATGAAACATGGTAAAGAGCTTTCTAATGATGAGGTTCTTACTAGACTTAGAGAAGCTGGTTTAGATCCAGCAAAGTTAAAATGATTACCCTTAAAACCTCGAATTTCTGCATAGTTTAGATTATCGGCAGAACATGATTTCTCATCCGTAATCAAGATAGTCCGTCCTTGCACTATCATTTATTACGTTTAGTGATTGAATGGAGTTCAGATTCATTTCCGCTGACTGTGGTCATGCAATTACCATGCAGAACCTAGGTGGAAAATGTTCAAGGTGCAACAGACTGTGTTGCAGAGACTGTTTGACGCTGCTCAATGATCAGATGCTTTGTCCGACCTGTTTTATTCAAAAATTGAAGGAGTAATTTGATGGATCTGCTGTGCGAGTCGTGTGGGTCAATTGTTAGAAGGGAGGAGATTAGAGGAAATTGCAGAGTGTGCGGAAAGAAGACGTGTGTTGTTTGCATGAGGATATGTGATCAATGTCTTGGAACCGTCTGCCAGAACTGCATTTCAACCAGAGAGGTTTGGAGGAACAGTTATCATTATTTTAGAAAGGTTTGTCGGGGCTGTAGGTGATTTTATCCGATATGTTGCTTGCTTTAACTGCGGAAGAATCTCACCGGAAAGGGAATTTTGTATCTTCTGTCATATGCCTCTGATGATACAGTCACCGGAAACGCCTGAAGGAGTTCACCTTGGCTGCATGGAAGATGGGAAAGCTTTCCGGCTGCCATTAGAATGTTTTGGCTTTCATTTTGCGTTTTACGGTGTTACCGGAACGGGAAAAACTAGAGCTGCAATGAATCTTGCGATAAAGGCAGAGAACGAGGGCCTGCATCTGAGGGTGATTGATGTTGAGGGAGAATGGAGGAACATCATCCCACAACTGAAAAAAGAGACTGTCTGCTATGATGTTGAAAAGAACTTTAGAATAAATCCTTTCGACCTCGAAGACATAGGTTTGATAAAACTTATTCTCAGAGAGACTATCTTCAAGGGAATAGAACAAGAATATCGAGACCTAAGTCCTCAGATGGATTTTCTGCTTGACAAGTGCATTCTGATCAGCAAAAGTATTCCACAGCTCATAGAGAATATTATCTTACATAAACCTGAAACACATTTCCCTCTCAGGAATATTGATCTGACAAGAACAGCACTTCTTACAAGACTGAATCCATACAAAGACAATCCAATCCTTCGAACGATATTCTACGTGGAAAAATCGAGCATAGCTATGAAATCCATCAAGAACAAGAATCTCATCATAGACCTTCACAGCTTGGACATGAAAGTTGCTTACAAAAAAGAGCTGAGACTAATCTACAACACTCTAACAACAGCATACCTGAGAGAGGCACTGAACAACGGGGAGATAAATTCGGGAAGAATCTTTTCATAGCCGACGAAGCACAGCTACTTGTTCAGAAAATCCTGCACAAGGCAGTTTCAACCGACACCTGGGCGACAACCGATTTTGCCACAAGACTGAGAAAAAGAGGTGAATCTTTGGTCATCATATCACAGAGCCCAGCGAACATCGAGGATGATATCCGCAAGAATTCCCTGAACCTTTTCGTTTTCAGGTTACAGGATCCTTGGGACATAAAAGTCATAGCAGGGATGTTTGGTTACGTCCATGTTGATGAAGTCAATTACCTCTCCAGCCTTCTATCTTCGTTGGACGAGAGAAATGCCATTGTGAAAACTCCCTTGATGCCGTCACCCTTTCTGATAAGGACACTTGACTTGAATTTTGAAAGTATTTCCCAAGAAGAAATGTCAAGATACTATCCAGCAGCAGAGGAACCGACTCAGCATGATTTCAGCGAGGACGAAAGTGAATTTCTGAAAAGGAAAAGCCAAAGCTTTAATCTTTTTTTGCCAAGGATGTGGCTTTAAGAATTTCCTTGCTTGATATACGTGCATGTTTTTTTATATATTGATAAAATAACTGATATACTTGGTCATTTGAAAAACAATAAAAACTTACTAAGAGGTTTTATTTTACTTAGTTAGAATTTAACTTTTACTTGTAGTGTAATAATTAATTAGTCTTTTACCTGTACGGTAATAATTAAGTTCAAATGTTCAAACGTCTGTTCACCAAACAGCAAAAAAGTTTTTTGCTATATATAGAGGAACCTGCCTGTTTTCCTAAGGAATACTGGGGTTTATTGGGGGATCCGCTATAATAGGGACGGACGTTTTTCCTGTTTGGAGATCGGACTAAGGATTCTAAACAGGCTCAGATAATTAATTTATACGCTGAATGTAAAAGTTTTTAGAAAGAAGATCACAAAGAACTCTAAGTTAGCGAATCCCTTTACAATCAAGGTTAGAGACGACAAGACAGCGGAGGAATACACGATCGAGACATAGATAGGTGGCTCAACCGCATATAGGGCGAAATTTTACTAAACCTATTTAGCATAAATTGGAGCCTCCTTCAGTTAATATCATCATCAGTGATGTGCCAACATAAAGATTTGGTAAAGGTTATGCTTCAAATGGAAAGGAAGAACGCTTAAAATTCGAGCAGATTTGGGATTTTGGGCACAAGTTAACATCAAGTTTTTGGGGGTTTGTGCTCATGCCCAGAAACCGCTCAAAACTATAGGTTAACTTGTCTGAGCTCTTCGATTATCTTTTTCACGCCTTTGTTTTTTGCCGCGGCTTCCTTTAACCGTTTCTCGTTTAGATCTTCCTTTTCTTTAACATCAACGAATGATTTCATAGTTTCCTGTTCTGCGATAATCTTCTCTCTTTCACCTGCCTGCGCCACTTCAACCTTTTCCTCGATCAGAGAGAAGACGCTTTCCATTTCATCAGGTAGCACAACGGTAGGGACTTCAACTGCGCGGTTATAATTCTTCACAGGAAACAGACTATTAAGTTCGTTCAACAAGTACTCAGCGAGCTTCTTAGCGCCCCCTTTCATTCGCAGCAGGCTATCTATTTCGACACGCTTCTCCGCTAAGTATTCGAGACTAATTCCGTGTGCTGAGAAATAGACCTCCCATTCATTGTTCATTCGATTAGTTATGCTTTTTATGGTTCTACCGACATCCGCCCGCGTTTTTTGTGAAAGTGCCTCTTCAACATCGCTAAGATTGAAGCCAAACTTCTCCACCATCTTTGGGTCAACTCCAATCCGCTGGACAGCTTGTGTAACCTCCTTAGCCTTCATCGAAATCAGGATACCCGGCGCATCGTAATCGGTCAGTATGGCGATACCTGCACCGCTTTCTGAAGCCCCCGAAGCCACACTGTTGGAGTACTCCTGCAGGAATCCCCTTGAATTGATGATGCCGATGCCGTATATTTCCAAAAAGGGTGAGATAGCCTCGGCTACTCCTTCCTTTTCAATGATCAGGATGATCACACCCTTCTTGATCAGGCTATCGATCTGCTTGAAGGAGATGGGGTAGTGGACCCCAAGAAAGAAGAACTGTGACCTTTCAGAGGCGATGATTCCGAGCTCATCGCGCGAAACATCCAACTTTAAACATTCGTCAGATATCATACTTGTTATGTACTTTCTATCCGCTTCAACGCCGTTCTCCCGGAATACGGGCTGAAGATCGTACCAGACTGAACTCTGCGTTTTGCGATCAGTCTCCAGAAGTGTAGGATCCCTTTCGACCGCCTGCTCTCTTTCATACAAGTAGTTTCGCAGGATGCCGATTTGCGAAACAGATGAGTTCGTCCCCTTAAGGCGCGCTATCTTGCCCTTAAACCCCTTGAAATACTTCACCATGAAAACTTCCAAAGCGCCAACATACTTCTGGGCATCAAACTTGTTCTTACCCACCCCCTGCCAAGCGGGTAGAGGTGTTATCACATGAACCACCAGCACACCTTGTTCAACATGGTATTCGTCGAGAGGGCCGTAAATTCCATGCCAATCAACGCCATCTTTGTTGGGGTGTACATGTCTAAAAGTGCATTCCGCAAATGGGTTATCGAGTGTAGGGGTACCGTTTACTCCAGTTATTATTTCCGTGTCCCCGTTTCGCTTAATGCCGAAAGCGAATTCCAACACATTGGGGATTATCCTCCCTTCGGTTGATATGGAATACGTCCCAATCGCGTATCTGAATGTATTCGGGTAAATGTCGAAAAGGTCTATCAACCCAATTTTTAATGCCTTCTTTCCAATCGCCCCAAGTGAGGACGGCGTAGTCGGTGGGCTTACAGAACGAAAAAATTTAAAGATTTCTTTGATCTTGTTCTCATCGTTGACAGTAAGTTGGCCATCTAGCGGCAGTCCGAACAGCTCTCCAAACTTCTCGAAGGACATCCCCTCGCCTGCGGCAGTGACCTCTAAATCTCGGAAGGCATTATAATCGTACCAAGACGCGTTTGTAGGACCACTGTACAACCGGGTGCAACCCCCCCTTGGCGCAATTACTTCCTTCCCATTGAACCAGAATTCCACGTTTGGATTAAAAAGGGCGATTTTTCTAACCATTTTCAGAAGCTTGTCTTTTTCCTCCTCCGAAAGTAGAGGCAAGTTGGAAGTAACCGTCGTGCGGCGCTTAACGCCCTCCCCAACCTTTACAACCTCCGGCGTGATCGAATTTTGTGAAACGCCTCTCCAGTAGATTTCAAACTTGCCCTTTCCGGTTTCAATTGTAAGAGACTTAAAATCCGTTGGCTCCAACTTCTCGAATGCCAAAGCGTAAGGGATACCTACGACGTACTTCAGCCCACCGCCAAGTGCGCCTCGTTTCGGCAAAAACACCCACTTATTTGTGCTTGATATTAGCTCTGGGTTTATGGCACGCTTTATTTCTTCAATATTGAACCTGTGGCTATGAGGCGATGTGGGGTTAGAGACGGAAATGAATGTGCGCCCGCCTTCAACCTTAATTTCAATCAAAACTTTTCCCTTTGCTTCGTCGAGAGCATTGTCCAGAAGCTCCTTCGCTACAATCGCTGGCAGGTCATCATGGGTTACACTTAGATGGTTAAGAATCGAATTCAGCCTTGCAAACTCAATGGTACGCGGCACCGAAAACATCGGGCTACTCATCACTTATCCCTTCCTTCTCAATTCTGAGCTTGTTTGCATCTTCTTCTAGAAGGACGATTACTATTAGTTCACAACCTAATAGTTGGCTGTCAATATATGGTGTCATCGTGCGTCACTAGGAATATTTCAGTTTTCCACTTTTCAACCTTTGTCATCGTTTATTTCATTTGGGCTATGTAGACTTATATTACAGAAATCTTTCCATTTCCTTGAGCGTATTGGAAAAAAATCGTCAGTATGAAAGTGGAGGGGGAGCACAAACACCAGAAAAAATTTACAAATATGAAAGTGCCGAGAGAAAACGCGAAAAGGTTATTCTAGATATTCTAAGAAAAGAAGGGCCTAAGTCAGTAGGAGACCTTGCAAGTAATGAATTAATAAAAGGGCAAGCAAGTCAGCGAGCAAAGGAAGTACCGGATACTTGGAGGAAGGATATTTATAATTCTCTCAGGTATCTAGAATTTCTAGGGGTCGTGGATGAGAAGGGTGGATTATGGTGGTATATTGAGTATGAGGCTGCCTACAGGAGAAAAGATTATGTCCCGCTTATGAAGCATGCTTCAATTATTCTGCCCGGTCTTATTGAGATATCGAACCAATACGGGGGATCACTGCACTCAGAGAAGGTCTTAATAGCTGAGATCCCTTTAGGCTATAAAAAAGGAGGAAATCATGACTTAAGGTCTCATTTTGACAAAGAATTCGCTATCAAGTATGCCAAACAACACCTTAAGACTGGCCACCATAAAATAGTGTACGTTGATGCTGCTTTAAACGTGAAAGAAGCTTTAGGAAAACTGGAAAAAAATATCGAAGAAGAATTAAAGAATGAGTTTAGAAAGGCAGAGATCCTTGTGTCCGATACCATAATAAGACATATGACAGAACTTGTGATCCACGATTTAACTCATAGAGAAAAGAAGTTGAGACAAGACTTCGAATACGTCGGTAAAGGAGTTATTTGGGCAGGGTTTTTTATCGCAGAAAAAAGGGAAGGAAAAGAAGAGGGAAAAGAAAAGGAGATTAGAAACATTACACTGACAATTTTTAAGAAATATGAAAGTGGAGGAGATTACAACGGAATCAAAAACATGCTTGAGAACACTGAAACTGGGACCACCTCATCGACTGTTCCAATTAATGAGCATGAATTCGAAGATTTGTTCAATAAAATTCGGCAAGAAGCAGATAGAGAACTCTTCCCAATAATATTCACCATATTAGGTGGGAGTCCCTTCCAAGGTAAGTGTGACCGCTGTCCAAGAATTTATTGGCGTTAGCATTGAAATGTAATTTTTAAAGACAGCAGGCAACTTACGCGCGGTGATTAATTCAAACAAGTAATTATTTATTAATCTTTTCAACAATTCTATATTTAATCATCGATGTAATTCCTTCGTAAAATAAAGGGGAGATGCATTTGGAGGAGAACACAAGTTAAACGAACCCCTGAGACACATCCACCCATAATTAATAGGATATCTTAAATTTGATAAATGGTTTAAGGTTAATGGGAATTTGTGTCCTATTCATCATTCGAAGTTGGACCTGATTGAAAAATGGTTCGATAGCCCTCCTCCTCACGCCATTTATTTGCCGGTGTAGTCCCTTGAAATCTTAATATTTTAAATCAAGACATGGAGGGATATCAAGTCTATGCCTCCTTAACACATTAATAGTACTTCGACAAATCAACTGCAGGCACTGAAATGAACAAGCTTGCAATGGTCGATTTTGTTTTAGGCTTGGTATTTTTGATATTTGGAGCCCTCGGATTCCTGTTTCGCGTGAGCGGATTCACGCCAACCGGAATAGTTTTTGTTGCTTTGGGTCTAGTACTCATACTTATAGTTGTGATTAGTAGGAGACAAGGATATCTTGGGCTGTCCCGAACTACCTTGTTTGCTGCGGCGGAGATCGGGCAAGAAGAGAAACATCTGCTAGAAGTCGCTGTTAGAATCGGCTACAACTTCAGTGACCTAGTTAGTATCCTTGTGGATGGTAAGGAAGTGCTTTCCTCAGGTTGGGCTCTTGGTCGGAGAAGGGAGTATGACCTATTGGTTGGAGAGAAAGAGAAGCATCAACTGAAGGTGAAACTAATTAGGGGTCGGGCGGGGCCGAAGTACGAGTTTTCTGTTGATGGTACCGTTTTAGGAGAAGGTAAACTGCGGTCTGAGCGCCAAGGGATGCCTACTGCCTGATTCTCTGCCCGATCTCATCCCTACGACTGCCAGTTGCCAGTGAGATACCCCAGCACAGTAAGACCAATTGTAACCTTAAGTAAAATCTCAACCAGTGGAAGCAGTGCCAATACTAAAACCATCAGCAACATGCGTGACACGCTTAACTCACGGCCTGATCCTCTTGGCACTTTTACTTGAAATTATTCTGGTTTAGGTTTGTAAGGTTGCAAAGAAGCCTTTCCAACAGACGTAGATTATGAAACGATGTTTGATGTGACAAAGTAAGCTGCACAACATATAGATCTTTAGACGGTATTGCAGTGGCTGAGACTTCGATTTCTACCTTGGATTTAATCTAAAAGGCCTGACGGTGGTTCTGATAAAGTTTTGATAACGGTTTTTATCAAGAAAGTTCAAATTTGTTCAAATGCATTTAAGAGGCATGGAAATCGACTGGCCAGCGCTACACAAAATTATTGGAGATACTACACGGCGGAGCATACTAGAGCTATTAGCTAGAAAAGGCGTCTTATCATATACGGACATCATGACCCTTCTGAATATTATGAATACGGGGAGACTGAACTATCACCTGAAAATTTTGGGAGAGCTGATAGAAAAAGATGTTGAGGGGAGATATCGTTTGACTGAAAAAGGTAGACTCGCCGCAGAACTTCTTCAGACCTTTCCCGAAAGGATAACTAATGAAAAGAATCATTCTTTAGCAAAGATGGTGGTAGCAGCGATCCTCATCATTGTAGGCATCCTGATACTGTCAGCCGCCGTTTCCTTCGTTACAAGTTCACCTACCGCCATCGTTTCAAGCTTTAGCTCAGCCCAAGATGAAAACAACATCGTCCTTAGCACGAACATCACGCAGTTCGTGGGAAGAACACAAGACTTTAATGGAACACTTGTGCTTTATTGGACCGCCACCGGACCAGTCAGCGTTTACGTTCTAAACGGGACACAGTACGACGAACTGCTTCTAAAGGGAAGCCTAACTTCAACCCCAAACCAATGCTGCCTAAATAATTTCACAGGCCAGCCTCCAAGTTGGTCATATCGATTCCAAGGCCAGAACGCGAACATCTCACTTCCCGTCCACCTGAACCCCTACTACATCTACGTCTCATCCCCTGTAGACGCTGTCGTAACAGATTTCAAGATCTCATCTTTCTCGCAGCCAGTTCAGTCTCCCACACAGTCCACTTCACCGATTTTTTACATCATACCTTTAGCATTCGCGGCATTAGCTCTATCGCTGATATCACTGGGAGTCCTGATACTCGTAAGGAGAATTTGGACATGATAGAGACTTAACCTTCTTAATCTATACATAGGCGTCAATCTCGAGAGAGTTTTTCATATACAAATAAAGTAAGTGTATTAAAATTAAACAGATTCCCCATTGTTATATAATTGGACACAGACAATAAAAGACCTATTTTTGTACTATATTATAGTATACATATTTAATTAGCCGCTCTCGCGAGAAATCCATTCTCCTGGAAAGTTGTGTGCAGAGAGGTATGGATGTAAGCAACAGGACTTAAAATAGTCTTTATGGATGTTGGAAATCATTCTATTTCGAATTGTTCAACCGGTCTGAGAAGTATAACTTTGATTTTCGATTTTGCCTCGACTTCTTTTTTGATTTTCTCAAGGTCGGTCCGCCCACTGTGAATAGGGATTACATGTTGTGGATTGATCGCTAATGTGGCCTCTACTACCTCAGGGCCGTCCATCGTAAATGTTCCGTCGCATGGAAGCAATGCAAGATAGATATTCTTTAAATTCTTCATCTCTGGAATAAAGTCTGTATCACCCGCGTGATAGATGGTTTTGCCCCCTATTGTCAGTAGATATCCGACTCCGAGTCCCTTAGGGTGGAATGGTGTGCCAGGAGACCTGAACCTCTTGTAGTTGTAGGCTTCTACAGCCTGCACAGTAATATTGCCAACTGAAATTTTTTCTCCTGGTTTTAGTGACTTTACACTTCTTCCTATCTTCGAGGCGCAGTCGGCTGGGCAATGATCAGTGTACCATCTTTCAGGATTCCATTAATCTTCGATGGGTCGCAATGATCCATGTGAGAATGGGAAACCAGTATCAAGTCTGCTTTGTCGTGATATTCTCCCTGATAAGGATCGACATAGATGATTTTGCCATCCGCTTTTATCTCGAAACTTGCATGACCAAATGATTTCACAAAAATACTCATTTATAAATCAACCTTCACAAATGTTTTAAGTAATTAAACATTATTATTTAGTTTTGTTTCTAATTCTTTGGCTCTTCTTTCAATTTCGTAATATTCTTTTACCTCCTCCCATAATCTTTCAGGTAAATAGTTTGTACTCGATTGTCTAATAGAATAACTAAATAGGTTATGACCTTTATTTAAAGAAAAAATCAAGATAGGGCCAATTGAAATCAATAGTAATAAGTTAGCATATGAATAAAACAACCGCTTGTAGTCATATTTTAATTAATGTAGGCTAACGTTTAGAATTCGATGTCTCATATACTACACAGTATTGTTTATATCTCTCCTTAAAAACTCTTAGTATTAGGCGTTACTGATGGTCATTATTGGAATAGTTGGAAGCCCTAGAAAGAATATGAGGACTGATATATTGGTCGACGCTGCATTGGATGGAGCTAAATCAAGGGACGTTAAAACAGAGAAGATATACCTCGTAGACTACAAGATAAAAACATTCACCGGCCAAGGAGATTCAGAAGAGGCTTTCAAGTACTCTCCAGAGGATTTGAATAAGCTCTGCGAGGAGGCAGATGCGATAATCCTTGGCGCCCCAGTCTACTGGGGAGACATAAACGGTTTGACGAAAGATTTCATGGACACGGTCAGAATTAGAATTCCCAACGCAAACGGGAAACCTGCTCTAGGAATCTCTATCGCCGGAGGAACCGGTAAAGGCCTACTCTCCGGAATTCAGTCGATATACCACTTCTTCTTCCACAAGCAGATGCGGGGAATCGACCCGACGCCCGTCTCACGATTCAACCTACAAGAGGCGCTGAAGGAATTAAGGAAGAGCGGAGCCAGACTAGCTGACCTCTCAAAGGAGAAGAAGCCCTTCACAGGAGATACAGTTGATGACCGCTGGCCTGAAGTCTTAGCCTACTATTCTTCTCTGCCGTATCTTAACTGCGACCCTCTCGACGAATTCATCATGCTTGCTGGGCAGCTTATCAAAATTTCTAAGGCAAACGCAGTTGAGAAAGCGAAGGCGGAGTTTGAAAAGGCAACCGCCTTGATAGCTGAGGGCAAGAGGGCTGAAGCAGCAAGACATGCAGTGAAATCATATCAAATCCTTTACTTCCCTACCTAACAGAGACTAATACTGCATCGCTCTATATCATAGAACCGGTCAATATTATGCAGAATCCGAACTAGACAGACAGGAAACGTCTATAGCTGTTATGATATCTTGGTCTAATGCATCTTCTACGCTTATTATCGTTAGTTTTCTCCATAAAATCGCATGATACTCTCTAAGCGATAATTTTTACTTAAGAAAAAAATAACAACTTCCTCGAATACACATTCTTGTCATTGTATATAGTTATTCCAATCTAGTTTAGAATAAGAATGTGCTCTTCATGAATTTATGCTTTAATATAGCCAAAATATTCCCAAAAAATTATACCGTCATACAAGACGATTAATCGCCCTTTCACATATGTTGGCATGCAATCAGATGTTCACTACAAACATAAGCCTACTAGATTTATTCTTCACTTACTCTATCTCTTAAATTGGCGAGACAACTCCTAATAATATTAAGACCAGCCCAAAAGCTAAGAAGATAAACCAAACTGGCCCTGAGAATCTGCCGTATTGCGTATCCATAGACCCATGCGATTTAACTCCCGCAAAGAATAGAAACAGCCCTATGATGAACGCTATAACTCCGACAGCAACAAACACAGACCCAATAGAACCCGTTCTAAATCTCCTCTTACTAGAGGAAACTCCTCTGTTATTTTTAGTTTTTATTCTCTTCACTAACCATATAAACTAAAGTTACAACTTTGACAATCTACATGCAATTATTATTATGATGCCTTTGGTCACAGGATGCCCGAAAGGTTATTTTGTGAAAAAGCAGCAAGCTTCTGTAAACCCTTAGTTTTCATTGAGTTTTCTAGTGCGAAATATAAATCATTATTCATTTTCATCGTCAAACCTCGTTAACGGCCATTGGCTGGATTAATTAAAGCTGATCCTATTTTCAATTTTCTATTGCAGAAAGGTTTTTATTTTATTTCGGATGTATTCACGTCATGAGACTGAAAAATAGGGTTTGCTTGGTTACCGGGGCCTCGCGTGGCATCGGACGGGCAATCGCATTAACATTTGCAAAAGAGGGCGCTGATTTGATTGTCAACTACTCTAAGAATGAAGAAAAAGCCAAAGAGGTCGTTAAAGAAATCGTCAAATTAGGAAGAAAGGCCCTTTTAGTTAAAGCCGATGTTTCAAATAAAGACGAAGTCAAAGCCATGGTCGATAAGGCCATAAAGGAGTTTGGAAGGATAGACATCCTAGTCAACAACGCAGGAATTAATTGGAAGCCAACCAAGTTATTGGAAGGAACTACTGAAGAATGGGAGAGAGTGCTAGGAGTTAATCTAATTGGAACCTACTATTGTGTGCAGGCAGTCGCGCCTTATATGATCAAGAACAAGTATGGAAAGATAATCAGCATAACCTCTCTTGCGAGTATCGCTACAACGTTTTCGGATCAGGTGGCGTATGCGCCTTCGAAGGCAGCGGTCAACGTATTAACGAAAAGGCTTGCATACGAATTAGGGCCCCATAATATAAATGTAAACGCTATCGCACCAGGACTTATTAAAACGGATATGCTCAGCGTAGGAAAGACCCAGAAGGATGTAGACAAGTTACTGAATGAAATCGCAAACGTAGCCGATCTCAGGAGAAATGGTGAGCCACAGGACATCGCGAACGCAGCCCTATTCCTGGCGTCGGATGAATCGAACTTTATGACGGGGCAGTTAATGGTCGTAGACGGTGGGAGGTTTAACTTCCTGTCTCATAGTGTATGATAAGGAAACTTTTATCCGTCACAGCTGACGTAGAGGTATTCTGCCTCATAGAAAGCAACGCCAAGGGAAATATTAAATTTAATATACTATAGTCCTCTCCTTTCTGGCGTGGCCTCCGTGGTGTAGTGGTAGCATAATGGCCTGTGGAGCCGTGGGCTCGGGTTCGACAAATTAAACGTTCGAAAATCCCGACGGAGGCCCCTTCCAAATCTAAGCTAAGTTATCCACTTTGATGAGCCGTCGACATAGTTTTCCTTTTTGAAGATGGGCGGTTCTTGCTTATACCTCTCCACTGCTTCCTGT